>NZ_CP041730.1:1984679-2646239 GCF_007431345.1 Chitinimonas arctica
TGACCGCGGTCGAATCGATCTCGCTCACTTCGGACAGATCCAGCACCAAGGCCGGCGCAGTCAGCTTGTCGGCAACCTCGCGCTGGACCCGGCAAATCGAATCGAGCGTGAGGGCGCCGCTGAGTTTGACAGATTCGCTCATGATCCACTTACTTTGACGGCGTCTTGGCCGGTTGTGCCGCGTTACGGTCGGCCAGGGCCTTGATCAGGCCGTCGATGCCGTCCTTCTGGATAGTCTGGTTGAAGCTGGTGCGGTAGTTGGTCACCAGGCTCACGCCTTCCACGGCGATATCGTATACCTTCCAGTCGCTACCGACCTTGATCAGGCGGTAGTCGATGGGGAAAGGCTGGCCGGTGGAAGCCGACACTTCGGTACGGACCGTCACGTCGGTATCGGACTCGGCCATCTTGACCGGCTTGACGTCGATATTCTGCAGCTTGTTGGCGCCCACCGCGGTGGAGTAGGTCCGCACCAGCAAGGTACGGAATTCGCGCACCAGCGAACCCTGTTGGTCAGGTGTAGCCTGCTTCCAATAACGGCCCACCGCCAGTGCGGTCAGGCGATTGAAGTCGAAGCTGGGCAGCACCTTGGCCTCGACCAACTCACGGAAACGCTTGTCGGCGGGCGTGAGGTTGTCCTTCTTGATGGCTTCCAGCACGTCCTTGCTGGTGTTGCGGACCAGCTGCTCGGGGGCAGGAACGTCTGCCGCGGTGGCGGTCAAACCGGCGACCAGCATGATGAAGGCAAAGAGTTTACGCATGATTCTTCCTGTTATGGTGCAGTAGTCGGCTGAGCGGGATTCTCCGCTGCTTTGCTGAACATGAACTGACTGATTAACTTTTCCAGCACGACGGCCGAAGAAGTGAGCGTGATTCGATCGCCATTCTTTAACATGGTTTCATCCGCGCCAGGTTCAACCCCTATGTACTGATCGCCGAGGATGCCGGAGGTAAGGATCTCGGCCGACGAGTCGCGGCTGAAGTGGTAACCCTGCTCGATATCCAGGGCAACCATGGCCCGATAGGTCACCGGATCCAGGCTGATCCCCGCCACCCGGCCCACCAGCACGCCGGCGCTCTTGATCGGCGCACGCGCCTTCAAGCCACCGATATTGTCGAAGGCCGCGGTCACCCGGTACGTGGCCTTGCTGCCGCCATTGGATACATTGCTGACCCGCAAGGCCAGGAATGCCAGCGAAGCCAGCCCCAGCATCACAAACACACCGACCCAGAAGTCGTAAACGCGGCGATTCATCAGACACCTCTAAACATGAAAGCGGTCAGGATGAAATCCAGAACCAGAATAACGAGCGAAGACGTCACCACCGTGCGCGTGGTCGCGCCCGAGACGCCTTCCGCGGTGGGCGGCGCATCGAAACCTTCGAACACCGCGATAATGGATACAGCGACACCGAATACGACACTTTTCACCAAGCCGTTGCCGATATCGTTGTAAAGATCGACCTGGGCCTGCATCTGCGCCCAGAAGGAACCGGCATCCACCCCGATCAGCACGACGCCGACCACGTAACCGCCCAAAATGCCCATGGCGGAAAACAGCGCGGCCAGGATGGGCATCGAGATGACGCCGGCCCAGAAGCGGGGCGCCACCACGCGGGCGACCGGATTGACCGCCATCATTTCCATGGCGGCCAGTTGCTCGGTGGCCTTCATCAGGCCGATCTCGGCGGTAATGGCGGAACCGGCCCGGCTGGCGAACAGCAAGCCGGCCACCACCGGACCCAATTCGCGCAGCAGGCTCAGCGCAACCAGTACGCCCAGCGCTTCGGAAGCGCCGAAGCGCTGCAAGGTATCGTAGCCCTGCAAGCCCAGCACCATGCCGACGAACAGGCCGGACACCATGATGATCAGCAGCGACAAGACCCCGGTGAAATAGATTTCACGCACCACCAGGCTGAAACGGCGCAAGGCCGTCGCGGAATGCCACAGCACGGCCATCAGGAAGCGGAAGCCGAAGCCGAGTTTTTCCAGCGCATCCACCACCGGCTCGCCGAGGGTGCGCATCAACTTATCCAACCAATTAAGCACGGCGCACTCCCATCAATTCTTCCGCATAGGGCTTGGCCGGATACTGGAATGGCACCGGACCGTCGGGCAGGCCGCCGACGAACTGGTGCACGAAAGGTTCTTCGGACGCCCGGATCTCCTCCGGGGTTCCCTCGGCCACGATCGCGCCTTCCGACACGAAATAGACGTAATCCACGATGCTCAGCGATTCCGCCACCGAGTGGGTCACCATCACCGTGGTGGCGCCCAGCGCATCATTCAAGTCGCGTATCAATTTGCCGACCACGCCCAGCGAGATCGGATCGAGACCGGCGAAGGGCTCGTCATACATCATCAGCATGGGATCGAGGGCGATGGCGCGGGCCAACGCGACCCGGCGGGCCATGCCGCCGGACAATTCGGAGGGCATCAGCTTGGCCGCGCCACGCAAGCCCACCGCATTGAGTTTCATCATGACCAGGTCGCGTATCATCGACTCGGGCAGCTCGGTGTGCTCGCGCATCTGGAACGCCACGTTGTCGAAAACCGACATATCCGTGAACAGCGCGCCGAATTGGAACAGCATGCCCATCTTGCGGCGCAGCAGATAAAGGCCTTCGGAATCGAGGTCGTGCACGACCTGTCCGGCAACCTTGACCTCGCCGCGCGAAGGCTTGATCTGGCCGCCTATCAGGCGCAGCAGCGTCGTCTTGCCGCAGCCGGAACCGCCCATGATGGCGACCACCTTCCCTTTCGGGATGGACAGGCTGATGCCTTTAAGGATGGCGCGACGGCCATATGAGAATGTGACGTTGTCGATATCGACAAGCGGATCGGCGGGCACGGCGTGGGCGCTCAGGGGCATTGGGGGTCGTAATTCTAATGTAAGCAGCGATGTGACAACAACAAATCATGCCAGTTTCATGCTGCAATGCAACAGCGGGAATGCATTCTCCCATCCAAAGCCCGGTGCTAGGATGGGGATACCTTCGGCGCACAGATCATTATGGATACTGCAAAGCCCGGCCTTTTGCTTGTCGATGACGACCCCCTGATCCGCGATACGCTGAGCTTCGTGCTTGCCGACGATTTTGATATCCGCAGCGCCGCCAACCGGCCCGAAGCCGTTGCCTGGGCCAGTTCGGTGGAATTCCGGCCGGCGCTCGCCCTGGTCGACCTGGGCCTGCCGCCCAATCCGCACCAACCCGATGAAGGCTTCCGCCTGATCGTCGAACTGGCCGCGCTGGTGCCGACGATCAAGACCTTGGCCTTGACCGGCCAAACCAGTGAACACAACGCCCGCCATGCCCGTACCTTGGGGGCCATCGATTTTATCGCCAAGCCGGTAAGCGCCGCTGCGCTGCGCGAAATTCTCAAGCGCGCCCTCAACTGGCGCGAGGTGGATGCGGATATCGCACCGCAACTGGATGTCGCCGGCCTGGTCGGGCACAGCCCGGCCATGGAGCGGCTAAAACGCCAGGTGCATCAGTTCGCCGGCTCGCCCTTCCCGGTCCTGATCACCGGTGAATCCGGATCAGGCAAGGAGGCGGTGGCCAAAGCGCTGCATGCCGCTTCGCCGCGCGCTCGGCAGCCCTTCCTGGCCCTCAACTGCGCGGCGCTGACCGAGAGCCTGATCGAAGCCACCCTGTTCGGCCATGCCAAGGGGGCGTTCACCGGTGCGATCGCAGCCAAATCCGGTTATTTCGACGAAGTGGGCGAAGGCACCCTGTTCCTGGACGAAATCGGCGAATTGCCGCTGGGCCTGCAAGCCAAGCTGCTGCGGGTACTGGAGAACGGTGAATTCCAGCGCCTGGGCGAAACCCAGACCCGTACCAGCCGGGCGCGGGTGGTGGCCGCCACCAATCGCGATCTGCGCCGGCTGGCACGCAGCGGTGAATTTCGCGCCGATCTCTACCACCGTCTATCCGTGCTGGCGCTTGAAACGCCCCCCCTGCGCGATCTGCACGAGGATCGCCGGGTACTGCTGGCACATTTCCTGCAGCTCTACGCCCGGCAACTGGGGGTAACCCCCTTTCACTTCGACGATACGGCCTGGCAACGCTGGGACAATTATCCCTTTCCCGGCAATGTGCGCGAACTTCGCAACATCATTATCCGTCTATTGGCCAAATACCCCGGGGCGGGCATCGACGCCACGCTGCTGGTGGACGAGTTCGATAGCGATTTGCTGCCCGCCACCAGCCGCTTCGAGCAGGCGGACCTGGAGGCCGCGACCCGCTTGTTGCGGGAAAGCCGTGACTTCAATCTCGACCAGTGGCTGGCGAGCTGGGAAAAAAACTGCATCGAAGCCGCCCTGGCCATGGCCGACGGCCATATGAGCCAAGCCGCCCGCCTGTTGGGCGTAAACCGTACTACGCTGTATAGCCGGCTCGACAGCCTGCATGATCGCCATCGCAAAGAGAGATAGCGCTGTGTACCTCGACCACTACGGATTGGCGGAGCCCCCCTTCCGCATCACGCCGCACACCGAGTTCTTCTACCGTGGCGCCAATCGCGGCGCCACGCTGGAAGCGCTGCAGTACGCGATCCTGCATGGCGAAGGCCTGGTCAAGGTCACCGGCGAGGTCGGTGCGGGCAAGACGATGCTGTGCCGGGTGTTGATGGAAGGCTTGCCCGCCGATATCGACACGGTCTACCTGGCCAACCCCAGCATGAGCAAGGAGGAAATCCTGCTGGCCATCGCCGAGGATTTGAAGCTGGACCTGCCCGGCGCCCGCTCCAGCGTGCTGATCCGGGCCCTGCAGGATGCCCTGATCGAGCGCTATGCGGCCGGCAGGCAGGTCGTGGTGCTGATCGATGAGGCCCACGCAATGCCGGAAGAGAGCCTGGAGGAAGTCAGGCTCCTTTCAAATCTCGAACACGGCCATCACAAGCTGCTGCAGATCGTGCTGTTCGGCCAGCCCGAGCTGGATGAGAAACTGGCGCCGCAAGCCATGCGCCAGCTGCGCGAACGCATTACCCACAGCTTCGAACTGGCCCCGTTGCGACAGGCCGATGTCGGCGAATACCTGATATTCCGCTTGCGCACGGCAGGCTACAAGGGACCGGACCCCTTTACCCGCCACGCGGTGCGGCGCATCGCCGCCGAGTCGGAAGGCCTCACCCGCCGCATCAATATCCTGGCCGATAAATCGCTGATCGCCTCGTTCGCCGCCGATCGCCACCAGGTCAACGACACCGACGCGCGCGCCGCCTGCCGCGACAGTGCCTTTCGCGGCCGCAGGTTGCGGCGGCATGCCTGGCCACTGGCCGGGGCGGGCTTGCTTGCACTGGGCATTTTGCTGGGTACCTTGGGCGGGCATTGGCTGACGCCGCCTGCGAGCGGTTTGGCCAAGGCCCCCAGCGGACTTGCAAGCCCTGTACGCACCAGCGCAAACACGCACCAGCCAGTTGTCACCCCAAGCGCGCCGACCGCCAAGACGCCTGCTGCCCTGCCCGGCACCGAATCCACGCCAACCGATCTACTCAGCCGGCGCCTGAGCCAAAGCCAGGCCATGCTCGATAGCGAGGCGGACGGACGCTATACCGTGCAGTTCTCCATCACCCCGCGCCAGGCCCGCCAGGAACTGGCCAAGATGCTCGCCAGCACGGCCCGGCAATTGTCCGCCGAACAACTCTATGTCTACCCGCTTACCAGCCGGCAGGGCGTGCCCTATATGGCACTCAGCTATGGATTGTTCATGGACCGTGCGGCCGCCTTGCAGGCACAGGCCGGTTTGCCGGCCAATCTGCAGCGCAATCAACCGATATTGCGCACGGTGGGTAGTATCAAACAGGAACTGCGTGAAAACGCCGAGCAGATAGCCAAAAGGGCGTCACCTGGACCGCAAGGTGATGGGTAGCACGGGAGTACCAATTCAATAAACACATAAAATCAATAATTTCGGGGCTATATTTCAAGTGTCTTAATAGATATCCAATCCCACCCAAGTCGAGTTATGAGCCGCTGCCACCTTCTGCTACTCGCCCCCGTACTCGCCGCCGGCTGCGCTACCCAGCCCGCCAAGGTGGAACCTGGCCGCCATATCGCCCTCCCGCCCGCTCGCCTGGCGGACCTGCCCAAGCTGGTGGAACGGCCGGTTTTCCTTCCCAAACCCAGCGCCCAGGCCAAGACCGACACCTATAGCGTGGTGGTCAACAATGTGCCGGTACGCGACCTGATGTTTGCCCTGGCACGCGACGCCAAGCTCAATGTGGATGTACATCCGCTGATCCGGGGAACAGTGACGGTCAACGCCTTGAACCAGACCCTGCCGCAAATTCTCGACCGCATCAGCAATCAGGTCGATATGCGCTACACCCTGGACAAAGGCGTCCTGACCATTGTGCCGGACCGGCCCTATATCAAGAATTACGCCCTGGATTACGTCAACATTGCCCGCACCACCAAGAGCAATGTCACCATCTCGACTTCGGTGGCCGCTGCCGGCGGCTCGGTCCAAAGCGGTGGCGGCGGCGGTGGCGGCGGTTCGGGAAACGGCTCCATCACCGAGGTGAGCAATCTGGCCGAAAACAAGTTCTGGGAACGGCTGGAGGGCAATATCCGCACCTTGCTGGCCTCTTCTCGCCGCGTCAGCGCCGAGGAAAAGACCGAACGCGAAGCCATGGAAGCGAAGGACGATGCGCAGCGCCATGCCGACATGGCCGAACAGAAGGCCGAAAACACCAAGCGCCAGGAAGACCGCCTCAAGGTAGCCCAGACGGTAGCGCAGGCCGGTGCAGGCGCGCCCGCGCTGTTCTCCATGCTGGACAGCGGCGGCAAGGCCGCCGCCCCGGCCGCCGCGGGCAGCAATGACGATATCTTCGTCCACCCCGAAACCGGCGTCCTGAGCATCAACGCCACCAGCCGCGAACATGCCAAGATCCAGGACTACCTCGACCGCGTCAGTGCCAGTGCACGCCGCCAGGTATTGATCGAGGCCACCATCGTGGAGGTGGCCCTGAACGATCACTACCAGACAGGGATCGATTGGCGGCTGTTCAAGAACGACGAAAACGGCACGGCGCAGGACAACCGTCTCAATATCAACCAATCCACCATGGGCGACAACCTGGCCCAACTGCCCTTTACCCTGCTCAGCTATACCAAGCGCGCCAGCAGCCTGTTCAACGGCGCCGATTTCACCGCCACCATCAAGGCACTGGAGCAGTTCGGCAAAACCAAGGTGCTGTCCAGCCCCAAGATCATGGCGCTCAACAACCAGACCGCGCTGCTCAAGGTGGTGGACGAAAAGGTCTATTTCACCATTACCGTGGACGTCGAATCCGCCACCACCACCACCCCGGAAAAGCGCACTTACACCAGCGAGCTGCACACGATCCCCATCGGCATGGTGATGAGCGTCACCCCGCAGATCAGCGACAACGACAATGTCTCGCTGAATATCCGTCCCACCATCAGCCGCATTACCGGCTACAAGGCCGACCCCGCCGTGGCGCTGGTGCAAGCCAACAGCACCACGGAAAAAATCCAGAGCCTGGTGCCGGAGATCCAGGTCCGCGAGGTCGAATCGACCCTGCGGTTGGCCAGCGGCCAGGCCGCCATCCTGGGCGGCCTGATCCAGGACCAGGTACAGAATCAACGCGACGGATTGCCCACGCTATCGCGCCTGCCCTGGGGCGTGGGCGATTTGTTCAGCTACCGTGACGACAGGGCACAGAAGACCGAACTTGTCGTTTTCCTGCGCCCGGTGGTTATCCGGGAAGCCAGCTTGAACGGCGATCTGGCCGATTTCCGCCAGTTTGTCCCCACCGATAATTTCTTCAGCAGCCCGAAAGATGAACTTTCGGTCTTCAAGAGCGGTCTGCCGGCGCGCTGAGAGGACAGCATGAGTTTATTGCTCGATGCGTTGAAAAAAGCCGAGGAAGCCAAGCGGCGCAAGGCCGAGGCCGGGGCCGGCGGATCCGTACCGGCCTTCAAAACCGCCGCCGCGACAGGGCCGGAACCCGCTCTCGACGCAAGCGTGGCGCACCCGCCGGCCGAGCCTCCACAGTCTGCGTTTGCCGCGCATCATGGCGTACCGGGCGAGAGCAGCTTGAGCCTGGTCTCCGACGAGACCGCGCTGCCGGTGCTGGACGATAGCGACAACGCTACTCCATCGGCGCCGGGTCCGGCGCCCGCGAGCGATGAACCGCCTACCCTAAGCCATATGGAAGCCGATGGGTCCGGCGCGGCGGTGGCAGCCGAGGTCGTCGACGAGACGGTGACTCCGCCCGCCCCCGTCGCCGCGACGACCCACCACGCCCCGCCACCCGCAGCGCCCCCGCCTCCCCGGCCAGTCGAGGTGCCTTTGTCGACGCCGCAGCAGGAAGCACCACGTACGGCCAGCCCGCCCGCACCTCCCGCACAGGAACGCGCCCCCGCAGCCACCAGCATCCCGCCCTTGGCGGAGCGGCCGCCCGCAAAGCTTTCGGCCGACGCCACCAGGCAGCTGATTGACGGAAAGGGCAAACGCCCCCGTCCGGCACCAACGGCAAAACAGCGCATGCAGCTAATTGGCGGAGTACTGTTGGTCGGCTTGCTGGCAGCGGGCGGATGGTTATGGTGGCAGATGCAGCCACCCACCACGCTATTGGCCGGCAACGCGCCCGCAGCGGCGGAGGAAGTGGCGCCACCGACCGACGCGCCGGCGGGGCAAGTGGCGATAGCGGATGCCCCAGCGCCCAAAGTAATCGCCTCGCCGCCGGCGGCGACCGCCAAGCCGCCCGTTTCGCCCAAACGGGGCGACCGGGCCAGCGTGGTCGAAGTACCCAAGGAAATGGCCGCCACCGACGTGCATTTCCGCCGCGATGAAGTGCAAACCGGTGTGCCGCGCAATGTGCAACAGGGCTACCAGGCCTTTCAACAGGGTGACTACGCCCGTGCCGCCGAACTGTATCGCCAGCAATTGCAGCAGGACGACAAGAATCGGGATGCCCTGCTGGGCATGGCCGCCACGGCAGTCAAGCGCCAGCAATTGGATGAAGCCCGCATGTGGTACGGCCGGGTACTGGCCAATAACCCCAAGGATGAACTGGCCGGCAGCGCCTTGGTCAGCCTGGCCGGCGACGGCGATGCGGACCAGGCCGAAGGCAGGCTGAAGCGCCTGCTGGAAAATCGCCCCAATGCCGAAACCGCTACCGCCCTGGCCAGCCTGATGGCCAGGCAGGGCCGCTGGCGCGAAGCGCAAGGCTATTACTTCCAGGCGCATGCGGCGGCACCCGGCGAGGCCGATTACGCCTACAACCTGGCGGTAGCGCTGGATGCGCTGGGCGAGCAGCGGCTGGCGGCCGACTTCTATGGCAAAGCCTTGCTGCTGGCCACCGGTAAAACCGCCGGCTTCGATTCCGGCGTCGTGCGTAAACGTCTCGCTGCACTGGGAGCGAACTAGTGGCAGAAGCGCGCAAGAAACTGCCGCTGGGAGAGCTGCTGGTCCAGAAAGGGGTGATCAGCTCCGATCAGCTGCGTATCGCGCTGACCGAGCAGAAAAAGACCGGCACGCCACTGGGCAAGGAGCTGGTGCGGCTGGGCTTTGTTTCGGATGCCACCCTGCGCGAGGCCTTGTCCGAGAACCTGGGCCAGGATTCGGTCGATCTCGCCACCATCATTCCCGCCGCCACCGCGATTGCGCAATTGCCCAAGGATATGGCCAAGCGCAACCTGATGTTGCCGCTATCGCTGGATGCCGAAAACCGCAAATTCACCGTGGCAATGGCCAATCCCAATAATCTGGTGGCACTGGACCAGGTCAGGGCACTGCTGCGTAACGCGTACGAGATCGAACCCGTCCTGGCGGCGGAAGCGGACATCATCCGGGCCATCGATCAATACTACGGTTTCGAGCTGTCCATCGATGGCATCCTGCACGAAATCGAGACCGGCCAGATCGACTACGCCAGCCTGTCCAGCTCCGATGCCGAGTACAGCCAACCGGTGGTACGGCTGATCGACGCCCTGCTGGCCGATGCGGTACACCGGAACGCGTCGGATGTGCACTTCGAACCGGAACCGCAGTTCGTCCGCATCCGCTATCGCATCGACGGCGTGCTGCGCCAGATCCGTAGCCTGCACAAGACCTACTGGCCGGCCATGGTGGTGCGGCTGAAGGTGATGAGCTATATGAATATCGCCGAGACGCGCGCGCCGCAGGACGGCCGCATCTCGCTGACCATCTCCGGCCGCCAGCTGGACTTCCGTGTCGCCGCCCAGCCCACCGTCTATGGCGAAAACGTGGTGCTGCGCATACTCGACAAGCAGAAGGGGCTGGTACCGCTGGACCAGCTCGGCTTGCCCGAGGACAACCTCAACCTGCTCAAGCTGATGATCGCCCGCCCCGAAGGCATCATCCTGGTGACCGGACCCACCGGCTCGGGCAAAACCACCACGCTGTATTCCATCCTCAGCCATATCAATGACGAGGGGGTCAATATCATGACCCTGGAGGACCCGGTGGAGTACCCCTTGCCCATGATCCGGCAGACCACGGTCACCGAAAAAATCGACTTCGCCTCCGGCATCCGCTCCATGATGCGGCAGGACCCCGACGTCATCCTGGTGGGCGAAATCCGCGACAAGGACACCGCCGAGATGGCTTTCCGCGCCGCCATGACCGGCCACCAGGTGTATTCCACCCTGCACACCAACTCCGCCGTCGGCGCCATCCCCCGCTTGCTCGATATCGGGGTACTGCCGGACATCATGGCCGGCAATATCATCGGCATCATTGCCCAGCGCCTGGTGCGCAAACTCTGCCCTCACTGCAAGGAAGGCTATCCGCCCGACGCCTTCGAACGCCTGGTACTGGGTCTTGGGGAGGGCGGTCCGCCGCTGTTGTATCGGGCCAGCGGCTGCGATCGCTGCGACCATCGCGGTTACAAGGGCCGTATCTCGGTACTGGAAATCCTCAAGATGGATGGCGATATGGATGAATTGATCGCCCACCGCGCCACCGCCCGCGAATTGCGCATGCTGGCGCTGGAAAAGGGCTTTCGACCGCTGGCGGAGGACGCCATCCGGCGCGTCGTCGAGGGCATTACTTCGCTCGACGAAATCTCTCGGGTGGTGGACCTGACCGATCGAATTTAGCTGCGTTCACCCATAGGTAACCATGCAATTCAAATACCGCGCGATCGACCAGAGTGGCCGCCTGCACAAAGGCAGCATGGACGCCAGCAATGCGGTCGATCTGGAAGCACGGCTGGGTCGATTGGGCATGGACCTGATCGAGTCGCGCGCCTACGAAACCCGGCCCGGCCTCTTTGCCCGCACCCGTATCGGCCGTGGCGAACTGATCACCTTCTGCTTCCATATGGAACAGATGACCCGCGCCAGCGTGCCGCTGCTGGAAGGTTTGACCGACCTGCGCGACACCATGGACCACCCCCGCTTCCGGGCCATTATCGCCAACGTGATCGAGGATATCGAAGGGGGTTTGCAGTTATCGCAGGCGTTGGCCAACCACCCGCTGGTGTTCCCTACCGTATTCGTCAATCTGATCCAGGCGGGCGAAGCCACCGGCCGTCTGCCGGACGTCTTCCTCAACCTGGTCGAGACGCTGAAATGGCAGGACGAGTTGGCGGCCCAGGCCAAGAAACTGATGATGTATCCACTCTTCGTCGGTTCGGTGGTGATGTGCGTGGTGATCTTCCTGCTGGTCTGGCTGGTCCCCAAGCTGGTCGGCTTTATCCAGACCATGCAGCAGGAACTGCCGTGGAACACCCGGCTGCTGATTGCCCTATCCGATTTCGCGGTGCAGCGGTGGTATGTGGTGCTGCTGGTCATTGCCGCCGGATTCGGCGGCTGGTGGGCCTGGAAAATCAGCGACCCACGCTATCAGTTCAAGGTGGACCGGCTCAAGCTGCGCCTGCCGTATATCGGGCCGATACTGGAAAAAATCGTCCTGGCCCGTTTCGCCAGCTATTTCGCGCTGATGTACGACGCCGGCATCGCCATTCTCGACAGCATCCGCATACTCGAAGGAGTGGTCGGCAATCAGATGTTGGCCAAGGGCATGCAGGAAGTGCGGGCGCAGATCGCCGAGGGGCAAGGTGTCGCGGCCAGTTTCGAGCGGGTGCGGCTATTCCCGCCGCTGGTCATCCGCATGTTGCGGGTGGGCGAGAACACCGGCGCGCTGGATAAATCACTGCAAAACGTCGCATATTTCTACAACCGCGAAGTAAAGGAATCGATCGAAAGGGTACAAGCCCTGATCGAACCGATGATGACGGTATTCCTTGGTTTTATCATCGGCTTTGTCATGCTGTCGGTACTGGGCCCGATCTATGACCTGCTGACCAAGATCAAATTCTGATGGCCATCGAACGCTTCTATCTCTTCGTCACCGACATCGCCCTGACGCTTTGGCAGGGCGAGGCCGACAAGCTGGCCCAAGCCATCCGCTTCAGCGCCGATAGCAGCGGCGTGGCCGAGTTCGAACTGCTGATCGCCAGCCACCCCACCGTGCAATGGTTCGTGCTGCTGGACTTGCAGGAAGAAGACTACCGCATCGAGACGATCCCGCACGTCAATGCCCGCGACCACAAACTGGTCGTCCGGCGGCGGCTCGACCAGCTCTACCGCGAATCGCGCTATCGCAGTGCGACCCTGCAAGGTCGCGAGGAGGGCGGCCGGCGCGACGATCGCCTGTTGTTCGCCGCCTTGACCAACCCCATGCCGCTGGACCTGTGGCTACGACCCCTGCTCGAGCGGGACGCCAGAATCGTCGGCGTCTATTCGGTCGCGCTGCTGACCGCCCACCATATCAATCTCGTCCCGGAAATTCCCGCCCGCGCCCTGATCGTCAGCCGCCAGAGCGGCAGCGGCCTGCGCCAGACCTATCTGGCGGACGGCAATCTGCGTTTCTCGCGGCTGACCGCACTGGAAGAAAACGGTCCCGATGGCCTGGCGGCCCAACTCAGCGCCGAGGCTGCCCGCGCCCGCCAATTCCTCGCCAGCCTGCGCGCGGTGGAACGCAACGAGGCCTTGCAGGTGGTCACCCTCTGCGGCACCCAGGAACTGGCCGCCCTGCGGGCCGCCTGCCCCGATACCGAGTTGATCCAATTCAGCTTCCTCCCCCTCGAGCAGGTGGGCGCCGCCCTGGGCGTGTACACGGAAGCGGAAGTGGAGACGGTTGAACCGCTGTGGCTGCGCTTTATCGCCGCCAAGCGACCTGCCAATCAATACGCCACCGCCGACCAGCTCAAGCCCTACCAGGCCTGGCAAGCCGGCCGCGCCCTATGGGTCATGGCGGTACTGTTGCTGCTGGGCGGCGTGCTTACCGCCGCCTCGCTGAGCCAATCCGCCCATCAGTTGGACCAGCAGGCGACCGCGCTGGATCAGCGCCGCCTGAACGCCGAGCGCACATACCGCGCCAATGTGCCGCAGGTGAAGGAGGGACAACTCACCCCCACCGGCATGAAAAATGTCGTGAACGCCTACCAGCAATTGGTCGAACGCTGGCCCACGCTCGCCGCCAGCCTGATCGACATCTCGGCGGTGGTGAACCGCTATCCGATGCTGGAATTGGACGCGCTGGCCTGGCAGGTCAGCGACAACCCCAGGATCGTCCCCGCTGGCTTCGCCGGCACCGATGCCGACAAGCAAACGGTGGCCGAACCGGAACCCGCCGTGGATGCCGACGGCAACCCCGTGGCGGGTGCCGCGCCACGCTATGTGATCATTGCCATCAAGGGTCGTTTGCTCGACTACGAACACCGCTATCGCGAGGCCCTGGCCCTGGTCGATGAGTTGGCCAAGGCCTTTGTGCTGCGTCCAGGCGTCAGCGTGGAGAAATTGCAGCTACCTATCGATGTCCGCCCGGAGAGCGCGATCGATCTGGCCAATGACAAGGTCAACGACATTGCCGGCGCGCCTTTCAGCTTGAAGATCGTCCTGCCCCTCCCCGCCCGGACCACCGAGGAGGCCCCGGCATGAGCTGGCAAAAACAAGACTTGCGCAGGGTTCGCGCCCCGTTGCTGGCCGCCGGCCTCAGCGCCTTGCTGGCGCTCGCGCTGACAGGCGGGGCCTGGTGGCTGCGCGACCGGGCACAACAACGCAGCTCCCTCGCCGCCAATACCACGGGCGAGGCGGAAACACGCGCCAGCGCCGCCATGGCCGACCGTGCCAACCTGGCCGCTTACCAAGCCCGCTTCGACCAGCTCAAGCAACGGTCCGTGATAGGTATGGAGCAGCGCCTGCCATGGGTGGAGTACTTCACCAGCCGCAGCGAGAGCGGCAATCCCGCCGAGCTGGAATTGAAGATCGAACCGCGCCGCAGCCTGGAAGACCCGCCCGAATCACCCGAGCCCCTGGAAAACCTCCAGTTCTACGCCAGCAAATTGATACTCAGCGCCAAACTCCTGCACGAAGGCGATGCCATCCAACTGCTGCAGCGGCTCCATGACCTGCAGGGCGCCGCCATCATCCGCCTGTGCGAGATCAAGCGCGCCCAGGGCGCGGCCAGTGTCCGGCCCTACCTGCTGGAAATGGAATGCAGCGGCGATATCATCACCCTGGATGCCCCGCCGGCCGAAGCCGCCCAATAGAGAACCGCCATGCGCCCCCCCCTCTCCTGCTGCGCCGTTTTGCTGAGTACGCTCGCCTTTGCCGCCGAGCCGGCGGCACCCGCCACGCCCGCCCTGAACCGCCTGTTCTTCACGGCGGCGGAACGAGACGAGCTGGACCGCATAAGGGTGGGCGTGCTCGATAACAGCGACGCCAGACATGCCCGCACCCTGGAGCTCAATGGCATCGTCCAGAAAAACGGCGAACCGCCCCTGCTGTGGATCAACGGCAGCCGCTACAAGGGCCACGATATCGCCGGCGCACGGATCGCGCCGGCCGCCCTCTCCGCCAGCACCATGCTGATCAGCATGCCGGCGCCCGATCCGCGCGAGATGGTGCTGAAGGTTGGCCAGACACTGGACCCGGCGGGCGGCAATCTGCGCGAGGTCTACCAGCGCCCGCCGCAGGAACTCAACCAGCTGCTGCAACTGCTGTCGCGCCGCGGACCGCCGCCCCCGCAAAAGGCGGAAGGCAAAGACAAGGGCAAGGCCCCGCCAGACGGGAAAAACACCCCCCCGAAAAAATCTTGAGCGAAAGATACTTGACGCACTCGCGGCTTTCCGGTTTAATGCGCGCTCTTCACGAAGGCCAGTTAGCTCAGTTGGTAGAGCAGCGGATTGAAAATCCGCGTGTCCGTGGTTCGATTCCGCGACTGGCCACCAGTATCTATAAGGCCTCCCGACCGGGAGGCCTTATGCATTCCACCTTTGCGAATCGTCATTTCCTGGCGGCGGACCGCCCTCCTTTTAGCCCACCCCGGCATCGCGCGCGGCCGCTACCTGCCACGGCCAGTTCATCGAGTTTCACTTCGTCGAAAACCGAAAGTTCAGGCTATTTTCTGGTGGCGCCGCAGCATGGCAAGAAACTAGTAAGTAAGTTGCCGTATACGTGAACGCATACAGGCGCAACTCTACTGCGAAGGAGTCCTTGTCATGGGCATTTCAGCGTTCCATACCGCAACACCCAATTGCAGATCATCGGAACCCAGACCCACCGGCGGAAGACCATCCGGCAAGTCTTGTTTCAAATCGTATCCCTCCGAAATCGCAGACATAATCGCCTCGATGTTCACCCCCCCAACCATGCCCAACATCATGAACTTCGGCAAGCCAAGCAGGATTTATACGGTTTATAAGTATTTGCCGATCACGATCGGTCTTACCCCCATAGGCGTTGGCTTGGTCGGCGTGGTCCAATTTTTTAGCATCATGCGGGAAATCGTCGCCAGCAATAAGAAGTACGACACGGGCGAGAAGATCTTTATGCAGCAAGATGAGTCCCGGCATTCCCCAATAACCGCCGCCACAGGGCGCTCAACCCAATTGGCGAATAAGCAGCCACTTTCCGTCAGCACGCCCCCGGAAGCGCCCGCGCCAAGGCATCTGGATCACTTTGCCCCGATCATACTGACGCCGCTTGATCTTCGGAACGCGCTTAAGGCTCGGAACACGCTTCTGGGAATGAAAGCACCACTCCTAAAGGTCGATGCATGCCCGATCCGCTTGCAGGAGAACAGGCCTGCACCACAGCCAGGTGGGTCGTATGAAAACCTATATAAGCTGATGAAGGGGGATTCCACCAGCGCTGGCCGCTCTCGCCAACCGGCCAGTGTAGTGCAGCGTGCAGCCGGCGTCGCCAGAGAGGTGGGCGAAATTCGCAGCCAGCCCGTCAGCGGCGAAAGAATTGCGGCATTAAAGTATGGCGCCGCTCAAGCATGTAAGCGCATCTACCATCTATATGACTACACCCTTAAGCATTTGCAAGACAAGCACGATAATGCGCTCATCACACAAAGGGAACTAGATATTTGGGCGAAAATCCGTCTCGCGGTGGCTGCAATCGGTATTGCCGCCCCAGCCGTTTGCCTGGGCTTGACCGTATCCGGCGCAGGCGCAGCTGTTGGCGCGCCAATATTGGTGGGGATAGGCGCGGCGGTTGCCGGCTGGTTGGGCTACAACGCCATTAAGGGAATTCAAATTTGAAGTGCAATGCTCGCTAAATCATGCACTTGTGTACGTCCGGTCGATTGAACCGCTGCTGCCACCGTTCCTGGCGCAGCGAGCAACCCTGCTTGCTTACCTCACGGACCTGTAAGCAACAAGGCACCATGCCCTGCCATGTAGAACGCTTGGCCACACGCATCTCCTCATTAAAGAGTGGACGCTTGGGCCATGATTCGACTATGATGCGCGTCGTTCTTGGCCCAGTACGGAACTTTATCCCTCAGCAATGGGGATTTCCGTTAACTTGCGGTCCGCTGTGGTGAGGTCTACTTCACCGCCAGCATCCAGATTTTGAACGGTCTCCTGCACGGGAGGCCGTATCTTCTTCCGGGTTGTGCCACTTTGCTGTTGTCCATGCAAAATCGTGCCATGACCCGTTGGGAGCCCATGTAGCTCAGGGGTAGAGCACTCCCTTGGTAAGGGAGAGGTCGGCAGTTCGAATCTGCCCATGGGCACCATCCTTCCCCATTTTGTTCGTCATCGCCATACGTCGTTTCGGCAGTGTTCGCTGTTGGCCACTCTCTTCGTACCCACAGCGCCCAACCGGCAATGCATTGCGCCGAAGCGTTCCTCGGGCGATTAAACGCGGCGCTTCACTAAGATATCCCTACCAGATCGGGTAGCTTTCGGCAGGATTTCCATAGTCTATTGTAATTGATAATTATTTTGCCTTTTGATCCGGCTTTATTCGGTTTTTTACCATTTGTGCCGCTGGTAATTAAATTGCAATAAAAATGCGGTACTGATTATTCATTTTGGGGAATTAAAATGTCTCGATTTGTTCCAGCAGGTAGCTATCAAAAAACCGCCTCGCAGATCAATGTCAATCTGTACGGGAAATCGCAACGTCGCGATCAGTCGTGGATCGCGGCTGGCGCCAATATCACCAACCTTTCCGGCGGCCTGCAAAATCTGGATGGTTCTTTGCAGCCAGAGAACGATCCTGCCCCTACCACGGGTTTCGTACCCAATGGCAGCTACCGGCAAACCACCGAAAATGCTTCGGTGGTGCTCTCCGCTTATTGCCAAAAGCGTGACGGCAGCTGGCAATGGGCCACGCTGGACATCACCCGCTACGTCCAAGGCAGCGGTGATATCGCCAATATCAATGGCGAGCTGATGATCCAGAACGCCTGATCAGGGCAAGCCTGCCGGGACTTCAGCGCCGGGCAGGACGCCCATTGCGCGGGAGCGGTGCCTGGACCCAGGCGGCCTCTCTCGTGCCACATGCCCCTCCGGGGCATTTTTTTCGCGCAAAACCACCATCCGGCCAGACGTGTGGCCCCGCAGGAACTTGACGCATTCGCTCGTTTCGTATTTAATTTCTGTAATTACAGAAATTATCGAATGCGCCGACATGAACCTCACGCCAACCACTCAAAAATACATCCTCCACTGGGGCGAGATGGGTACCCGCTGGGGCGTGAATCGTACCGTGGCGCAGATCCATGCCCTGCTGTTTCTCAGCAACCGTCCCCTGCATGCCGAGGAAATCTGCGACACCCTCAACCTGGCCCGCTCCAATGTCAGCACCAGCCTCAAGGAGTTGCAAAGCTGGGGCCTGATCCGCGTCCATCATATGCTGGGTGACCGCCGCGACCACTTCCTGGCCCATCAGGATGCCTGGGAAATCTTCCGCATCATCATGGAAGAGCGCAAGAAACGCGAACTGGATCCGACCCTGACCGTGCTGCGCGAATGCGCATTGGAAGCCGCCCAGGATCGCGAGTTGGAAGCGGCCACCCGTGAGCGCATGGATGAAGTGCTGGCCTTCCTGGAAATCCTGATGCGTGCCTATGACGATTTCAAACACCTGCCACCCGCAACCCTGCAGCGCTTCTTGAAGACGGGCGGCAAGATCGCACGCTTTCTCGGTACTGACGACAAGGAAGACATATGACCGACCTGACCCTATTCTTCGATAGCCGCTGCCCACTCTGCGCCGCCGAGATGCGTCGCCTGGCCCAGCGCGACCGCCACGGCCGGCTCGGTTACATCGATATGCGCGGTGAAGGTTTCGATGCCGCGGCCTACGGTACGACCCTGGCCGCCATGGATGCCGAGCTGCACGGCTTACGGGCCGATGGCCGGATGCTGGTCGGCATCGATGCCGTCGCCGCCGCCTATGCCGCGGTGGGCTTGGCCTGGTTGACCTGGCCGCTGCGCTTCGGCTTGTCCCGGCCACTGATGCGCACGCTTTACCGCTGGTTCGCCCGCAACCGTTACCGCGCAAGCCAGCTTTTGGGCTATGGCTGTAAAGATGGCGTCTGTGCCGCGCGCGTCCGCTGATCGTTTTTTTAACTTATTATTTCTGTAAATTCAGAAACAACCGAATGGAAAATCATGCCCACTCTTTCCCAACTCCATTGGTTGTAACTGGATAACAGGAGCAAATCATGGACTATCTCGCGCTCAAATGGCTGCACATCCTCTCGGCCACCTTTCTATTCGGTACCGGCTTTGGCACGGCCTTCTATATGTTTGTGGCCAATCGCAGCGGTAATGTGCAAGCCATCGCGGTGGTCAGCCGCTGGGTGGTCAGGGCCGATTGGTGGTTCACCACCCCGGCGGTGATCGTCCAACCGCTGAGCGGCTATGCCCTGATCCGCCTGGCCGGGTTCCCGCTCGATGCCTACTGGATCGTAACCTCGCTGGCGCTCTACGCCCTGGCCGGCATCTGCTGGTTGCCGGTGGTATGGCTGCAATTGCGCATGCGCGATATGGCGGCGCAAGCCGCACGGGATGATACCGCCCTGCCGCCACGCTATTGGTTCTATGAACGGTGCTGGACCGCCTTGGGTTTCCCGGCCTTCGGCGCCCTGCTGGTGGTCTATTGGCTCATGGTCCATAAGCCCATGTAGTACCGCCCAAGTAGATATTTAAAAGCCGCTGCCGCAGGCGGCGGCCGTGACTCCACACGTTTTTTGAGATCGCAATCATGCTGACCACGCCGCTGGATTGGGTATTGAATCTTCTGCTGTTGCAGGGCCTTATGGGCGCCTTCGACACGCTTTACCATCATGAACTCACCGAGGGTTTGCCCCGCCGCATCGGCGCCCGCACGGAGTTGTCCATCCATGCCGTTCGCGCCATGCTGTACGGCTTGGTATTCGCCGGCATGGCCTGGTTTGAATTCCATGGTTACTGGACCCTTGCCATCGCCGCGCTGGTATTGGTGGAAATCGGCCTTACCCTGTGGGACTTTGTGCAGGAGGATGCCAGCCGCAAATTACCGGCAACCGAACGGGTGCTGCATACCGTGCTTGCCATCAATGGCGGCGCATTGTTCGGCTTGTACGCCTGGCAATTGGTCGACTGGTTCGCACTGACTTCCACCCTGCAAGTAGCACCGCATGGCTGGAAAACGGCGGTGTTGAGCCTGATGGCTGCCGGCGTGGCGGCATCGGGCCTGCGTGACGGCTGGGCCGCCTACCAATTGGGGCGGCTGCGCGAACAACTCGGCGGTGCGGCCAACCCTTTCGCCGCGCTACCGCATCAACGCATCCTGGTAACCGGTGGTACCGGTTTTATCGGCGAAGCCCTGCTCGGCCAATTGCTGGCTGCCGGTCATGCCGTAACGCTGCTGGCACGCGATCCACTTAAGGCCGCCTATCAGTTCCAAGCCCGGGTTGGCTGTGTAAACACCTTGGAACAACTGCATGCCGGCGAGCGCTTCGATGCCATCATCAACCTGGCCGGCGCGCCGGTCGTCGGACCACGCTGGAGCCCGGCACGCAAGGCAAAACTGCTGGCCAGCCGCCTGGGCTGCACCGAGGGACTGTTGGCCTGGCTAAAGCGGGCCGAGCATAAGCCGTCCGTTTGGATACAGGCTTCCGCCATCGGTTTTTATGGCGTGCGGCCTCCCGCCGAAGCCCTGGACGAAGACAGCAGCCCGGGCGAAGGGTTTATGAGCGAGCTGTGCCGCCGCTGGGAAGATTGCGCGCAAGCTGCAACCGGCCACGGGCTACGCCTGGTCACGCTGCGATTGGGCCTGGTATTCGGTCATGGTGGCGCCTTGCCGTCCTTGCTGCGGCCTTTCCGCCTGGGCCTGGGCGGGCGCATGGGAAACGGTCTGCAGATGATGAGCTGGATACATCTGGATGATGTCCTGGCCCTGGTCGCTGCCGGGCTGGGCAATGGCCAAATGCAAGGCGTCTACAACGCCGTCGCGCCGGAATCCGTCAGCCAGGCCGAATTCGCCCGGATGGCGGCACGACTGCTGCACCGCCCCAACTGGATGCCCGTGCCGGCGGCGCCAGTGCGCCTGCTGCTAGGCGAGATGGCGCAACTGTTCTTCGATGGCCAGCAGGTGCGGCCAAAACGGTTGCTGGCGGCTGGTTTCAACTACCGCCACCCCACCCTGCGCAGCGCACTCCTCGACCTGATTTGAGGCTGATCATGACATCGCTGTACCAAACGGCACTTGGCGACGATTTCGAGCGACTATCCCCACTTCTGCGCCAATTCCACCGCGAGCCGTGCGTCCCCTGGCAAGGCTGCGTCGATGTTAGCTGGCCCCGGCAGGCAATGCTGCGCATCTTGCTGGGTTTGGGGCGACTACCCCACGAGGGTCAGGATCGTAGCTTGCGGGTGGAGGTAAGGGAGAACGGAGCCGTCGAGCATTGGCAACGCAACTTTGCCGGCCGGCTGATGGCATCGCGCCAATATTTGACCCGCGACGGCTTGTGCGAACGCTTTGGTCCCTTCACCCTGCTATTGGAGAGCCGGGTCGACAATGGCGAATTGCGGCAACGGAGTGTTCGCACCCGTTTTTGCGGTATCCCTTTGCCGGCCGTCCTGGCACTACAAGTCGGCGCGCGGGAATGGCAGGAGAACGGGCGCTTCCATTTCGATGTCGCCATCGGGGTTGGAAACTCGCCACTGCTTCGCTATTTCGGCTCCCTGCTGCCAGGGTAAACGCGAAGGAGTAAAATCGGGCGCAGTTTGCCTACTTGCCATCGCCAGCCGGCTGCGGCTGATCCCATCCACTCAATGCGGCAAATCCGCCGTTCCCCATGCCTCAGCCCTTGCATATCCTGATCAATTGCGTCGGCAGCGCCGGCGATGTCCATCCCTTTATCGCCATCGGTGAAGTGTTGCAGCGGCGCGGCCACACCGTCGAACTGCTGACCTCACCCTACTTCCAGGACCGCATCGTCCGTGCCGGACTGGGTTTCGTCCCGGTCGGTACCTTGGAGGATTATCAGCGCACCGTGGCCGACCCACGCCTCTGGCAGGCAAGGCATGGCTTCAATGTGGTGTGGCAGGCATTCCAGCGCCATATGAAAGAAGGCTACCGGGCCATCGAGCGGCAGGTCCGTCCCGGCCGGACCGTGCTGGTCGGCAGCACCCTTGCCTGGCACGCCCGTATCGCCCAGGAAAAACTGGGCCTGCCGCACGCCACCGTGCATCTTTCTCCCAGCTGCCTGCTTTCCGCCACCGCACCGCCGAAACTGGCCGGGGCCACGTGGCTGTCCACTTTGCCGCCTTGGCTGCTACGGCCGCTATATGCCGCGCTTGAACGCGGCGTGCTCGACCCCATGGTCTTGCCTACCCTGAATGCCTTCCGTGCCCGCCTGGCTTTGCCGCCTACCCGCCGGGTGTTAAGCCAATGGATGAACTCGCCGGACAAGGTGATCTGCGCTTTTCCGGATTGGTTCGCCCCGCCGCAGCCGGACTGGCCGGCCGGCGCCGTCACCACGGGTTTCCCGCGCTGGTCCGCCCCGGCCGGCAGCGTGCTCGACCCCATGCTGATGCGATTTCTGCAAGCGGGTCCGCCACCGATCGCCTTTACTCCGGGCTCGGCCATGGCGCACGGCCGCGGCTTTTTTGAACGCGCCCTGGCCGCCTGCGACGCCCTGGGTCGCCGCGCCGTACTGATCAGCCCATTCAACGAGCAAATGCCGCCGCGCTTGCCGGCCTTTGCCCATCATGTCGGCTATGTGCCGTTCGATCTGCTGCTGCCGCACCTGGCCGCCATCGTGCATCACGGCGGCATTGGTACCTTGGCCCAGGCGCTGGCTGCCGGTGTGCCGCAGATGATTACCCCCTTCGCCCACGATCAGTTCGACAATGCCGCCAGGCTCGTCAAACTGGGCGTAGCAAGCACGGTCTCGCCCGATGCGGCAGCCACCCGTTGGGCCAAGGCCCTGCTACCGCTGGCAGGCAAGGCCGAGGCGTGCGCACAATTGGCCCATGCCATGGGTCGTCCCGGTGAAGCGGCCGAACGGATCGCCGATCAAATCGAAAGCCTGCACGGTGCGATCCCCGCATGAAACCGATCCAAATCGCTTCCTACCTGCTGGTCCTCGCCCTTGGCATGCTGCTGGGCGGCTATCTATTCAAGGATGTGCAGACGCGTTCCTTCATGGCGGTCAAACCCTGCAATGGCTGCTACCGCCCCAATGAACTGGCCGGCCTGCTGGCTTCGGCCGGCGTATTGCGCGCCGGCGCCGCCCTGCCCTTGGTGGTGATGGAAACGGAGCGCTGCCTGGCAATCCGCCATCCGGCCCCCTGGGCGCAATCGCACTATGTGATCTTTCCCAAGAAAGACATCAAGGATATCGGCGATATCGCCATCGATGACCAGCCATATGTGCTGGATTGCCTGGCCATGAGCCGCAAGCTGGCGCAGGAAAAGGGCTTCCGCCACTACCGCTTCTATACCAATGGGCCGGGACTGCAGGATGTGCGCTATCTGCATTTCCACCTGATCATGGCCGCGCCGGATCCCGCCCCGGCTCCCCGCAAGGACTAGACGGCCCGCCCGGGCGGCTCAACGCGGCCCCGGTTCCCGCGCCCACAGCCGATATTCGCGCGGTGTCATGCCGGTCAATTGGCGGAACTGCCGCGACAGCGCACTTTGGTCGCAGAAACCACACGCCAGCGCAATATCGGAGATGGCCAGCTCGGTCCCGGCCAGTTGCCGGGCAGCGGCGTCGATACGGGTCTTGGTCAGGAACTGGCCGGCCGACAGCTGGAAAATCTTTTTCATGCGCCGCTCGAACTGCGCCAGCGATACCCCCGCCTGCTCCGCCAGCGCCTCCAGGTGCAGCGGTTCGGCATAGGCCGCCTGTAGCCGGTCCACCGCTTCCGCCATGCGGGTATCGACGATGCCCGCACGGCTGGGCTCGATCAGATCGCGGGACAGGCAGGCCAGGCCGATGATCTTGCCCTCGCGGTTGAATAAGGGCGTCTTATTGCTCAGGCACCAGCCGGGTTCGCGATTGTTGAACAGGGTCAGATCGAGGTTGTCCACGACCGGCTGGCCGGTGCGGAACAAGTGCTCGTCCTGCTCGGTATAACGCTCGGCCATATGCGGCGGCCATAGCTCATGGGCAGTGCGGCCGATGGCTTCGCGCTTGTTGCCCAGGCCGCAGCGGTCCGCGCAGGCCTCGCTCATGCAGACGTAGCGCCCATCGCGATCCTTTACCGAAAAAACCATATCGGGCATCTGGTCGAACAGCACTTCGACGAACAGCGGCTGCGCCAAACTGCCGACAAACTGATCGCGCCAAGCTTTCGTACTTGCTTCCACACACCCTCCTTACCCAATTTGGCCAAAAACAGCCCATTCATGCGCGGATCGCACAAGATCGTCCACGGCCTTCGCCCTTAGCATGGCGGTATTGTGAACCGGGCCGCAAGCCCGCCGGAAGATGCCCATGACCCAGCTGCAGCGTATCCAGATCGTCGACTCCCATACCGGTGGCGAACCGACCCGCGTGGTGATTGCCGGCGGTCCGCCGCTGGGCCAGGGCTCCCTGGCGGAACGGCGTGAACGCTTCACCAGCGACTTCGATCATTTCCGTTCCGCCGTGGTCAATGAACCGCGCGGCGCCGACCCGGTAGTGGGCGCCTTGCTCTGCGAACCCCAGGACCCCAGCTGCGCCGCCGGGGTGATCTTCTTCAATAATATCGGCACGATCGGCATGTGCGGCCACGGCACCATCGGGCTGATCGTCACCCTGGCGCACCTGGGTCGCATCGGCCTGGGCAGCCATCGTATCGAAACCCCGGTCGGCGTGGTAGAAGCCACGCTGGAGGCGGGCAACCGGGTCAGCGTGCGCAATGTCCCGAGCTACCGCCTGGCGGCCAATGTGCTGGTGGATGTGCCCGGCTACGGCTGCCTCAGCGGCGATATCGCCTGGGGCGGCAACTGGTTCTTCCTGGTCAGCGGACATGGCCAGCGCATCGCCGCCGACAATATCGCCAAACTGACCGACTGCAGCGTACGCATCCGACAAGCCTTGATACAGCAAGGCGTACGGGGCGCCGATGGCGCCGAGATCGACCATATCGAATTGTTCGGCCCCAGCGATTTGGGCGATTCGCGCAATTTCGTGCTCTGTCCGGGCCTGGCTTATGACCGCTCGCCCTGCGGTACCGGCACCAGCGCCAAGCTGGCTTGCCTGGCGGCGGACGGCAAGTTGCCGGCCGGCCAGCCCTGGCGCCAGGAAAGCGTGATCGGCAGCCTGTTTGAAGCATCCTACCAGCTGCAGGATGGCCTGCTCTATCCGACCATCGCCGGACACGCCTATGTCAACGCCGAAGCCACCCTGTTGATCGATCCGGCCGATCCCTTCGCCTGGGGCATCCGCGGGTGACTTTCGACCTGCTGATCATCGGCGCCGGCATTATCGGCAGCGCCTTGGCGGAAAGCTGTGCCCGGCGCGGCTTGCGGGTCCTGGTGCTGGAGGCGGGCATTCCCGCCGCCGGCACCACCTCGGCCGGCATGGGCCACCTGGTGGTGCTGGACGACAATCCGGCCGAGCTGGCACTAAGCCGCGACGGCCTGCAACGCTGGCAGGCCCGCCGCGACGAGTTGCCGCCGGCGGCGGAATATCGCAATTGCGGCACGCTCTGGCTGGCACGCGACGAGGAGGAATTGGCCGAGGCCGAACGTAAGCAGGCGTGCTACCGCCAGTACGGCCTCACCGGCAATCTGCTGAATGCCCGCCAACTGCAGCAGCAGGAGCCCGCCCTTGCCAAGGATCTGGCCGGCGGCCTGCAGGTCCCGGGCGAAGCCGTCATCTATCCGCCGGCCGCCAGCGCCTACCTGCTGTCCGAGGCGTGCCGGCTGGGCGCACAGCTGGTACGCGGCTGTGCCGTCAGCCAGCTCAGCGACGAAGGCTGGCTGCGTCTGGTGGATGGCCGGGAGTTTTCGGCCCCACGTATCGTGGTCGCGGCCGGCAATCAATCGACCAGGCTACTGCCCGGCCTGCCGCTCAAGCCGCGCAAGGGCCAGTTGCTGATTACCGAGCGTTATCCCGCCACCATCAGTCATCAACTGGTCGAGTTGGGCTATATCCGCTCCGCGCACGCCAGCGACGCCGATTCGGTCGCCTTCAATCTGCAACCGCGCGCGACCGGTCAATTGTTGCTGGGCTCCTCCCGTCAATACCAGGACCAGGACAGCGAAATCGATTGGCCGCTGCTGCGGCGGATGCTGAGCCGCGCCTTCGACTACCTGCCCGGCCTGGCTGAACTGCAAGCGATTCGGGCCTGGAGCGGCTTTCGGCCGGCCACCCCGGACAAATTGCCCCTGCTCGGCCCGGTTCCCGGCAAGCAACGGCTGTGGCTGGCCACCGGCCATGAAGGCTTGGGCATCACCACCGCCTTGTCCAGCGCCGAGTTGCTGGCCGATCTGCTCTGCGACTGCGCGCCCACCCTCGACCCGCGCCCTTACGACCCGGCCCGTTTTGGCTTTCCCACGGCCGTGCAAGCCGAACTGGCGGAGCTGACACCATGACCCTTTGGCAACGTTGCAAGCGTACCGTGCTACGCCGTCGCGAGCAGGCGCCGTCCGCCGACAGCCCCTCCCTGCGCCTGATCGTCAACGGCGGTTCCTGCCATGTCCGGGCCGGCAGCAGCTTGGCCGCCGTCCTGGCACAGCACGGTTGCCGCCGCTCGGTCGAGGGCCAGCTGCGCGCCCCGCTGTGCGGTATGGGTGTGTGCTATGAATGCCGCGTCACGGTGGATGGACGGCCTCATCAACGCGCCTGCCAGATCCTGGCCCGCGACGGTATGACGGTGCGCCATGAAAGCTGACTACCACACCGATATCGCCATTGTCGGCGCGGGCCCGGCCGGCATGGCCGCCGCCATCGCGGCAGCCGAGCAGGGCAAGCACGTCAGCCTGATCGACGACAATCCTGCCCCGGGCGGACAGATCTGGCGACAGGGCGGCGCGCCCTTGCGCGGTGCGGCGCGCGCCAGCCTGCGCAGCCTGGCCGCCAGCCGCGTGCGTCTGATCAGCGGCAGCAGGGTGGTGGCCACGCCCGAGCCTGGCCTGCTACTGCTCGAAAGCGCACGCCAGGCCAGCAGCCTGCGTTACGACAAGCTGATCGTCTGCACCGGTGCGCGCGAGCGCCTGCTGCCCTTCCCCGGCTGGACCCTGCCCGGCGTCACCGGTGCCGGCGGCTTGCAAGCCTTGGTCAAATCCGGCCTGAACCCGGTCGGCCAGCGGGTCGTGCTGGCCGGCAGCGGCCCTTTGCTGCTGGCCACCGCCCAGACCTTGCAACAGGCCGGCGCCCAGGTGCTGCTGATCGCGGAGCAAGCCGACCTACGCCAACTGGCCCGCTTCGCCTGGGGACTGCGTGCCTACCCGGCCAAACTGCGCCAGGCGGCCGGTCTGGCTTGGCAATTGCGCTCTATCCCCTATTGGGCCGGCAGCCATGTGATCGAGGCCCAGGGCAAGGACAGGCTGGAAGGCGTGCGGCTGAAGCTGGCCGGCGAGGTCCGCCACATAGCCTGCGACTGGCTGGGTGTCGGCTTTGGCCTGCTGCCGAATACCGAACTGCTGGCGGCCCTGGGATGCCGCCTGGAGGACGGCCATGCGTGCGTCGATGCCGCGCAGCAGACCAGCAACCCCATGGTCTACACCGCCGGCGAATCCACCGGCGTGGGCGGCGTGGACAAAGCCGTGCTGGAAGGCCGCATCGCCGGCCTGGCCGCCAGCGGCGCGCTCGCCCATGCGCTGGCTTTGTCGCCGCGCCGCGCAAGCCATCTGCGTTTCGCCGAACTACTGGCAACCCATTTCGCGCTGCGCCCGGAGATTGCGCAGGCGGTTCGCCCCGACACCCTGGTCTGCCGCTGCGAAGACGTCAGCCATGCCCGTCTGTCGGCCTTTGATAACTGGCGTGAAGCCAAACTGCAAACCCGCTGCGGCATGGGTCCCTGCCAAGGCCGCATCTGCGGCGCCGCCTGCCAGACCCTCTATGGCTGGCAAACGGCCGCGGGCCGGCCGCCGATCTCGCCGGCCCGCCTGGCCACCCTGCTACATACCTACCCACACACCAACCAAACCGAGGCAGACCTGATATGACCGTGACCTTCAAGGGCGTGATGCCCGCCATCACCACACCGTTCAATGCCGATCTCAGCATCGATCACGGCGCCCTCGCCACCCATGTGCAATGGCTGGTGAGCAATGGTTGTACCGGCATCGTGCCCTGCGGCTCGCTGGGTGAAGGCGCTACCCTGACTTTCGACGAGAAGCTGGCCCTGATCGAGACCTGCGCCCGTGCCGTCGATGTGCCGGTCATCCCGGGGATCGCCGCGCTCTCCACCCATGAGGCGGTCGAGCTGGCCAAGGCTGCCGTCACCCACGGCGCCCGTGCCCTGATGGTCTTGCCGCCCTATGTGTACTCCAGCGACTGGCGCGAAATGAAGGCCCACGTCGCGGCGGTGATCCAGGCCACTTCGCTGCCCTGCATCGTCTACAACAATCCGGTTGCCTACCGTACCGACTTCAGCCCGGCGCAGATCATGGAGCTGGCCAACGAGTTCCAGAACGTCAAGGCCGTCAAGGAATCGTCCACCGATGTACGCCGCATCACCGCCATCAAGGCCCTCGCCGGCGACAGGCTGACCCTGGGCGTGGGCGTCGATGATGTCCTGGTGGAAGGCGTGGCCGCCGGGGCGGAGTTCTGGATCGCCGGCCTGGTCGATGCCTTGCCGAAAGAGTCGGTACGCTTGTTCGAACTGGCCCGCGACGGCAAGTGGGACGAAGCCGCCAAGCTTTACGCCTGGTTCCTGCCTTTGCTGCGCCTGGATACCGTGCCCAAGTTCGTGCAATTGATCAAACTGGTGCAGGAACAACTGGGCATCTGCCATCGCCGTGTTCGCCCGCCACGCCTGGAACTGGCCGGCGCGGAACTGGCCGAGGCACAGGCCTTGATCGAACAAGCGCTCGCGCAGCGTCCACAAGTATGAATACCGCGCCTATCCTGCAGGGCTTGTCCATGCTGGGCCGGGGTCTGGGCGAAAGCCAGGCGCATGGCTTCCACACCCGCAATCCGGCCAATGGCGAAGTCTTGCCGCAGCGCTTTTACCGCGCCGGCGCAGCGGATGTCGAACGGGCGGTCGCCCTGAGCGTGGCGGCGGCGCCCGCCTACGCCGCCCTCGGCGGCCAGCTGCATGGCGCCTTGCTGGCCGCCATCGCCGAACGCCTGGATGCGCTGGCCGAGCAACTTGTCGCCATCGTCCCGCTGGAAACCGGCCTGCCGGAAGCCCGGGTGCGGGGCGAACTGGCCCGCACCACCGGCCAGTTGCGCATGTTCGCGACACAGGCTCGGGATGGGCAATGGCTGGATGTCCGTATCGACACCCCGCAAGCCCTGCGTCAGCCACTGCCTCGCCCGGATCTACGCAGCATGCTGCAAGCCATCGGCCCGGTTGCAGTGTTCGGCGCCAGCAATTTCCCGCTGGCATTTTCGGTGGCCGGCGGCGATACCGCCTCGGCCCTGGCGGCCGGCTGCCCGGTGGTCGTCAAGGCCCACCCGGCGCATCCCGCCACCAGCGAACTGGTGGGTAGCGCCATCCGCGACGCGGTACACGCGCTCGATCTGCCGGAAGGCGTCTTTTCGCTGCTGTTCGATGACGGTATCGGCGTCGGCCAAGCCCTGGTACGCCACCCCGGCATCCGCGCAGTGGGCTTTACCGGCTCGCAGCGGGCCGGCCGCGCCTTGATGGATGCCGCCGCCGCACGTCCGGAACCCATTCCGGTCTTCGCCGAAATGGGTAGTAGCAATCCCTTTATCGTGCTGCCGCAGGCGCTGGCGCAACGGGCCGAGCAAATCGCTGACGGCCTGGCAGCCTCGATCACGCAGGGCAACGGCCAGTTCTGCACTTGCCCCGGCTTGATCCTGGCGGTGGACGGCGAAGGCTATGACCGGCTACGCAACCGCCTATCCAGCCAACTGGCCCAGGTACCGGCGGCCCCCATGCTGACTGCCGGTATTTCCAGCCAATTCCGTGACCGGGTTGCCAGCATGGCCGAGCAGCCTGGCGTCACGTATTTGCAAGCCGCCAGTGCCAGCGGCTACCGCATCGGTCCCGCCCTGCTGGAAACCGATGCCGACGCCCTGTTGCGCCAGCCCGGCCTGGCCCACGAAGCCTTCGGCCCGGCTGCGCTGCTGGTGCGTTGCGCCGATACCGCGCAATTGCTGACGGTCCTGGATGGCTTGGAAGGTCAGTTGACCGCCACCCTGCACGCGGAAAGCACCGAGCTGGCCGACTGCCCCGATCTGCCGCAACGCCTGGCCGCCAAGGCCGGCCGCGTGCTGTTCGGTGGCTACCCCACCGGCGTCGAAGTCTGCCATGCCATGGTGCATGGCGGTCCGTACCCGGCCGCGTCCGACAGCCGCAGCACCTCGGTCGGCAGCGCCGCCATGCTGCGGTTCGCCCGGCCGGTCTGCTACCAGAATTGGCCGGACAGCCTGCTGCCGCCGGCTTTGCAGCAAGCCAACCCCTTGGGCCTATGGCGCCTGGTCGATGGCGAGAGACAGCGTTAACGGACCGAATGAAAGATGCCCCGCCGACTCGCGTCGGCGGGTCCTGGAAGCTGTTTTGCGTTCTTTCATGTTTTGCGATGTTCAAGCAGTGCACGTTCACAAAAAAAGAGGATGACATGCCACACGCCACACTTCGCCGCAGCAGTCTCGTAATCGCCACCGCCTACTTGGCCCTCACCGCCCACGCGGCCCCCCCGCAGGTGGTCAAACTGGGTTTCGCCGCGCCCCTCACCGGCCCGCAAGCCCACTACGGCGCCGATATGAAGGCAGGCATCGTGCTGGCGCTTGAGGATGTCAACAAGCAGGCGCCGGTGATCGCCGGCAAGTCGGTCAAATTCGAATTGCTGGCCGAGGACGACCAGGCGGACCCCAAGACTGCCACGAGTGTGGCGCAACGCTTCGTGGACCAGAAGGTCAGCGGCGTGATCGGCCATTTCAATTCGGGCACATCCATCCCTGCCTCGCGCATCTACGCCGATGCCGGTATTCCGCAGATCGCCATGGCCACCGCGCCGGCCTTCACGGCACAGGGCTTCAAGACCACATTCCGCGCCATGACCAGCGACACCCAGCAGGGCAGCGTGATGGGTGGCTTCGTGGTAAAGAAGCTGGGTTTGAAGAAGGTCGCCATCATCGACGACCGCACCGCCTACGGCCAAGGACTGGCGGACCAGTTCGAGCTGGCGGCCAAGGCGGCCGGCGGCGTGATCGTGCAGCGCGAATACACCAACGACAAGGCAACCGATTTCGCCAGCATCCTGACCTCCATCCGGGCCAAGCAACCGGACGTGATCTTCTATGGCGGCGCCGATACCCAATCCGCCCCCCTCACCCTGCAAATGCGCCGGCTGGGCATGAAGGCCCAACTGGTCTCGGGCGAGATGACGCGCACTGACAACTACCTGAAGTTGGCCGGCAACGCCGCCGACGGCGTTATCGCCTCGCTGGCCGGCCTGCCGATGGAAAAGACCCCAGGCAGCGCCGCCCTCGTGGCACGGGTCAAGGCCCGCTTCGGCGCGGCCGACTTCTATGCGCCGTATTCCTACGACGCCACCATGGTGATGGTGCAGGCCATGCAGGCGGCCAATTCCACCGAACCGGCCAGGTACCTGCCCTTCCTGGCCAAGACTCGCTATTCCGGCGCCACTTCGGCCGAGATCGCTTACGACGCACGCGGCGATCTCAAGCATGGCGACATTACCGTCTACCGCGCCGACAAGGGCAAATGGTCGGTGATGGAAACCGTCAGCGGTATTTGATTTCTCTTCGGCGTAATACCTGGCCAGCCTCCTTTTATCCGTTTGGGGCGGCTGCCAATTACCCGGCGCGAGGACCAGCGACCTGCACGCGTCGGCTTGCCGATGCGTGGCCAAACCACCGGCCACGCTTTTTTTATTCTCTACCAGGAAGCAGTTTATGAACGCCCCGCAATCCGCCGTCCACTTCCGCCTAGCCGCGCTCCGCCAGGCCATGCAGGCCAAAGGCTTGAGTGCCGTGATCATTCCATCCGCCGATCCGCACCTATCCGAATACCTGCCTGAGCGCTGGCAAGGCCGACGTTGGCTCAGCGGTTTTCTCGGCTCGGTCGGTACCTTGATCGTCTGCGCCGACTTCGCCGGCCTGTGGGTGGATGGCCGCTACTGGGTACAAGCCGAAACCGAATTGGCCGGCAGCGGCATCAGCTTGATGAAGATCGGCGTGGCCAGTAGCCCGGCCCATATCGACTGGCTGGCGAACAAGCTGCCGGCCGGCAGCGTGGTCGCCATCGACGGCGAAGTGCTGGGCCTGGCCATGGGGCGCTCGCTGAAGGGCGCGCTCAATGAACGGCATATCGTGCTACGCACCGACCTGGACCTGCTGAACCTGATCTGGGATCAGCGGCCGGACCTGCCCGGCGTGGCCGTCCATGAGCACCCGCAACCCTTCGCTACGGTTTCCCGCGCTACCAAGCTGGCGCAACTACGTGGTGAAATCAGCCGGCTGGGGGCGGAATGGCACTTTATCTCGACCCTGGACGATATTGCCTGGCTGTTCAATTTGCGTGGCAGCGATGTGAGCTACAACCCGGTCTTCGCCGCCCACGCCCTGATCGGCCCGGAAAAGGCCACACTGTATCTCGCCGCCGGCAAGGTCTCGGAAGAGTTGGCCACCAAGCTGGCGGCCGACGGCGTCGCCATCGCCGACTACAAACAAGCCGGCCCCGCCGTACAGGCGCTGCCGGCCCAGGCCAAGCTGCTGATCGATCCGCGCCGCGTCACCCAAGGGCTACTGGGCAATCGTGCCAACGGGGCGCATTGCATCGAGGCGATCAACCCCACCACGCTGAGCAAGTCGATCAAGTCCGAAGCGGAAATGACCCATGTCCGGCGCACCATGAGCCAGGACGGGGCCGCGCTATGCGAATTCTTCTCCTGGCTGGAGCAGTCGCTGCTGGACGGCGCCCGCGTCACCGAAGTGGATATCGATACCCAGATCACCGGGGCACGGGCTCGGCGGCCGGGCTTCGTCAGCCCCAGCTTCGCCACCATCGCCGGCTTCAACGGCAATGGCGCCATGCCCCATTACAGCGCCAACCCTGTCAGCCAATCCACCATCGTCGGCGACGGCCTGCTGTTGATCGATTCAGGCGGCCAATATCTGGGCGGCACCACCGATATCACCCGTACCATCGCCATCGGCACGCCGACGGACGCGCAGCGACATGATTTCACCCTGGTGCTGAAAGGCATGATCCAGCTTTCCCTGGCGCGCTTCCCGCTCGGTACCCGCAGCCCCCAGCTCGACGCCTTGGCCCGTGCGCCGATCTGGGCAGCCAGCATCGATTACAACCATGGTACCGGCCATGGCGTCGGCTACTTCCTGAATGTGCACGAAGGCCCGCAAAGCATTTCGCCCTACACGGCGCCTGAACCGCACACCGCCATGCTGGCCGGGATGATCACCTCGAACGAACCGGGCATCTACCGCCCCGGCCAGTGGGGGGTGCGCACCGAGAACCTGATGCTGAGCGTCGCGGCAGGACAAGCGGGCTTCGGCGACTTCCTCGCCTTCGAAACCCTGACGCTTTGCCCTATCGATCGACGCTGCATCAGCACCGAGCTGCTACGGAAGGATGAGCGGGCCTGGCTGGACGGCTATCACGCCGAAGTCAGGACGCGCTTGCTGCCCCTGGTCGATGGTGCGGCCCGCGACTGGCTGATGCGCAATACCGATCCGCTGTAAGCGGCATCGGCTTTCGCCATCGCAATACCGTCACGCTTGCCTGAACAGCGGACGGCAGACCACCACGTTGTTGCAACGTGGTGGTCTATTTTTTCCTACAATCAGCTACGCCAGTACCATCACACCGTCGGCCTCGACCAGCCCACCCTTCGGTAGCGCGGCAGCCTGGATAGCGGCGCGGGCCGGGTAAGGCGCGGCGAAATACTGGCCCATGATTTCATTGAGCTTGGCGAAATTGGCCAGGTCGATCACAAACACGCCCAGCTTGACGATGTCCTGCAGATCGCCGCCGGCGGCCTGGCAGACAGCACGCAGATTCTTGAACATCTGATGGGCCTGCGCCTCGAATCCATCGGCCAGCTCGCCGGTGGCGGGGTCGATGCCCAATTGGCCCGACAGGTAGACGGTGTTGCCGGCCTTGACGGCTTGCGAGTAGGCACCGATAGCCTTGGGTGCCTGGTCGGAATGTACGATGGTCTTTTGCATGGTGGAAAGGCTCTCTTGGGTTGGGCAGCTATGGACCGGGAGGGCAAGCAACCGGCCGGTTTTATTCGTCCCGTAGTTTATCAGGCAAGCCACGAGGAATAGCGATGACAAGCGCTTTACCGGTCAATGCGCAGGCTGTCGAAACCCCTTCCAGGCGAACCTATGCCACCTCCACGCCGACCGGGGCCGCCGAACTGGATAGGCATGGGTCCTGGCCCTGCCTGCAAGCCATGGGGGAGCTGCACTACACCAGCAGCCCGCTGCAACGCCGGGCCAGCGTGCACAACGGTATCAGCGTGGGCGAAAACGCCGCGGTCGAACGCCTGAGCGGCGGCCGGGTCGATCTGCATGCGCTGGGCGCCAGCGTGCAGCGCGTTCCCGCCGGAGATCCCAGACTGCAGGCCATCGGCGCCCGCTCCTATGCCCAAGGCACGCAAGCCCTGGTCAGCAACGATGCCGATAGAGGACATGAAATCTGGCACCTGGCGCAACAAGCGATGGGGCAGGTACAAGCCGACACGGTCATTGCCGGGCGGGCCGTGAATACCGACACCACGCTGGAAAGCGAGGCGGATCGCATGGGGGCTGCCATTGCCAGGGAAGCGCCTCTCGCCCCGAGCGGGGAGGCCAGCGCCAGCAATGCACCGCCGGCAGCGGCTCCTATCCAGGGGGTATTCGGCGACGAGCGCAAGCCCGACCCTTGGGCCCATCGCAAGGCGCAGTTCAAGCGCGGCATCGATCCCGATGAAGCCCGTCGCCGCAGATTCGAACAAACCGTCGAATTACGTAAGAAGAAGCGCGAAGAGATTCTTTGGGAACGACGCAATCGCATATCCGCAACCACGAGCGAAAGTACTCAACCCAGTACATTTGGTGGGTTTGGTGGGTTTGGTGGATTCGGCGGGTTTGGTGGCTTCGGTGGCTTCGGCCAAACCAGCCCTGGTTTTACCAGCTTTGGCAGCGGATTTAATTCGCCTGGCTTTACTCCGACCGTATCCGGTTTCTCCAGCTTCGGCGCTTCGCCCTTTGGTCCAACTACCCCCAGCCCCTTCACGTTCGGCTCATCAAGCTTCGATCCTTCCAGCTTCGGCCCTTATCGCTCCGGTGGCACGGATATCGGTAGCAGCACCACGCCTTCCTGGCCCCTGCCGCTCGGTACGGTCGAACCCTCGCTGGAGCAGGAATCTGCCTGGGACGACGATATCGCAAGTTTGACTTCCGCCTTCGAGGCCTTGTCGCTTTCGTTCGTCGATAAGGAGGGCGAAAACCATCTGGTCTATCTGGACCCGAGGAGCGGAGAGGTGATCGTCCATTCCAACCCTGTTCCCCTCGATACCATTATCAAAAACAAGAAATGGGAAAAGATCGCGATCTCGGCCGCAACACTCGTCAAGCTAAAGGCAGCGCAAACCACGATCACCGCCGAGTTGAAGAACTATGGCAAAAAGCGCTCGAAAATCGCCGGCGGGGCCCTGCGACAGGCATTGGAAGATGCCAAGGATATTCTGGAAACCGTCAGTAACATCCCCATTCCCGCCGTCGATCTGAGCGGCTCGACCAATTACGGCAGCAATACCAATCCTACCGAGGGCATCTACGTCAATGCCGACCCCTTATCGATCAACGGAGTCAACCCAGGTTTCTCGCCCTCCAAGGACGGACGATTGATGACGGCGATACGGGCCGCGGCACCCGGAAAGGAAGGGAAAAATTACAAACAGATGCACCTGCTCAACGACAATGTGTTCGGTCCAGGGGAGCTGTGGAATCTCACTCCGGGGCCGGCCCAAAGCAATTCCGACATGGAACATGGCGTGGAAACCGATTTGAAGAAAGCCATCATCGACGAGGGCGTGGTTATGACTTTCGATGCCACCGTCGATTACAAGAACGATCCGATGGCTGCTACCGTCACCGAACTCAATAACAACCCCAACCTGTACCGCTTCAACAGCATTAAATTCACGGCTACTCAATGGGCTGCCGATGCGGCATCGAAGACATATAAATCCGGCGTGAATATCAATCAAACGGTCCAGGATATCGACGGAGCAAAAGTCAGATGGGATTGGGGCTCACTGACGCCGCTCGTCGCCAAGCCGCAGATCCTCACCACCACCGACGCCCAGGAATTGAAGGACGTCAATATACCTGCCGGCACCGCGAATCACATCGTGGATTTCAATACCAATGGGCCTGGATTTGCGCTCGCCGGCAAGAGCGACAAGCGTAAGCAATTTTTCGACGCGATCAGGGCCTGGCACGGTAAAACAAAAATCGTGTTATCGGACAATTGGGATGCCAATGCAGTGCTCTGGAAATAAGTGCGCCATCAAGGCGGCGCAATCCCGTAGCGCTGGCGCAAGGCAAGATCCTCGGCACTGCCCTGAAATGCCTTGAGGGCCGTGTCGAACCGTTCCACCAGTTCGGCGCTGACCGTCTTGCGCGAGAACAGCGCGTAGAAACGCGCCATTTCACCCGGCGCCGGCGCCATGGCGATGCCGTCCTGCCAGCCGGCGCGGTTGATCAGATGCTGGCCGACATGGCGCTCTTCGATCACATAATCGACCTGGCCCGCCAGCAGGCGCCGAAAATTGCTGTGCTGGTCATAGGAAACCACCGCGCGGCCATGATCGCGGATAAAGTCGTTGATGGCCGGCACATAGGCCCAGCCGTGGACCAGGCCGGCCGTCTTGCCTTCCAGATCGGCCCGGCTCTTGTAACTGGCGGCTTCGGCGCGGCGCATGAACATGCGCCAATGGGTATCGGTCAAAGGCGTGGCGGGAAAGCGTAGATAGCTGCGATCCGCTTCCAGCAAGGCCCCATTCACCGCCACATCCGCCTCGCCGGCCGCCAGCACGGCCAGCAGCCGCTTCCAGGGGATACTGCTGGTCGGCAGCACCAGCTCCACATCCATATTGCGCAAGACGGCCCGCAGTTTATCTATGCTGTAACCCTTGACCTGACCGTGCTCGACATACTCGTAGGGACGCCACTCATCGGTCACCAGCCGTAGACGAACCGGTTCGGCCGCCTGTGCGTAGAGCGCAGCGGCCATGGCCAGCCAGCCGAAAAACAGCCTTAACCCCATGGGCCATCCCCTGGCGCATACCCGATTGGTGCCGTATCGCTACGGCCTTAGCCTGGCGTACCGTCCGGCAGAAACAGCGTCTGTAGCCGATTCAGATAGCGTTGGCCCAGCAGGGACGGCGCCAGCCGCATCGGATCGGCTTCCAGCAGACCCGCCTTTACCGCCGCCTCCAGGCGGGCGGCAACGGTGGCAAGCGGCAAGCCGGTCCGTTCACTATAGAACGCGGTCGGCACGCCTTCCGTCAATCGCAAGGCATTGAGCATGAATTCAAAGGGCAGATCGTCGTGGCCGACCGTCTCTTCCGTCTGCACGGCGTTGCCGTCCGCCACGGCCTTCAGATAGGCGGCCGGCTGCTTGTAGCGCGCCTGCCGCACGATGCGGTCATGAAAACTCAGCTTGCCATGCGCACCCGCGCCGATGCCGAGATAATCACCGAATTGCCAGTAATTCAGATTGTGCCTGGCCTGATGGCCGGGCCGGGCGAAGGCCGATGTCTCGTAATGCACGAAGCCGGCCGCAGCCAGCCGCGCCTCGATGGCGTCATGCATGTCCGCCGCCGTGTCGTCGTCCGGCAAGGCCGGCGGATAGCGGTAGAAATAGGTATTGGGTTCCAGGGTCAGGTGGTAGCAGCTCAGATGCGTCGGCGAAAACGACAGCGCCGTCTCCACATCGGCCAGCGCCTGCTCGATGCTTTGTCCAGGCAGGGCAAACATCAGGTCCAGGTTGAAGGTATCGAATACCTCGCCGGCCAGCGCAGCCGCCCGGCGCGCTTCCTCGCCGTCATGGATACGGCCGATGGCGGCCAGATGTTCGGGATTGAAGCTCTGGATACCGATGGAGAGCCGGTTGATGCCCGCCGCCCGATAGCCACGGAACTTGTCCGCTTCCACCGTGCCCGGATTGGCCTCCAGGGTGATCTCCGCATCGGGCAGCAGCTTGGTACGGGCGCGAATACCCGCCAGCAGGCTATCCATGGCTTCGGCCGAGAACAGGCTGGGCGTACCGCCACCCATGAAGATGGTATGGATGGGCCGGCCCCAGATAAGCGGCAGACCCTGCTCCAGATCGGTCAACAGCGCCGCGATATAGGCGGCCTCGTCAAAGCCTCCCTTGGACTCATGCGAATTGAAATCGCAATACGGGCATTTACGCACGCACCAGGGGAAATGGATATACAGGGACAAGGGCGGCAGCGCATTGAGCTGCCATGCGCCACGGCCTGGCGGCGCCACCGCGACCGGCCGATAGCTGGTATGGGGATGAATGGGAATCATGACCGGCTCGCAGGCGGGCCGGGCTTACGCGACAACATGGCAACTTCTTTCACGGCTTGCGGTAGGGATTGTGCAGCTCATCCACCATGGCATGCAGGGCGACGCGCATCTGTGCTTCCGATACTTCCATCAGGATGCCGTCTTCCAGCGCATCTTGCGCCAGCTGGCGGATCTCGTTGAGGTTTTCTTCCATTACCTTGACCTTTTCGAAGCAGCTCACCACCGAGCCGTCATCCTTTTGCCATTTGGGCCATTTGCTCATTGCTGTCCTTTCAGAGTGGGAAACGGCGTCGCCACACATCCTCGCGGTCCTAGGCCTCGTCCTCGGTCAATTTGGCCAACAAATTGGCGAGGGCCAAACCGCGATGGCTGATGGGATTCTTTTCCGCCGGGCTCAACTCGGCGGCTGTCTTGCCCAGGGCGGGGATCAGGAACAGCGGATCGTAGCCGAAGCCGCCGTCGCCGCGTGCCTGTTCGAGAATCCTGCCATCCAGGCGTCCTTCGGCGATCAGCGGGCGGGGATCGTCGGCATGGCGCACCAGCACCAGCACCGCGTAGTAGAACGCCCGCCTATCCGCATGGCTGGCCAATTCGGCCAAGAGCTTGTCGTTATTGCGCTGGTCCGATTTCGGCTCGCCGGCATAGCGGGCCGAGTAGACGCCAGGCGCACCGCCCAGTGCCGGCACGCAGATACCGGAATCGTCTGCCAGCGCCGGCAGCCCCGTTGCCGCCGCCGCATGGCGTGCCTTCAGCAGGGCATTCTCTATGAAAGTGCAGTGCGGTTCTTCTGCTTCCGGCACACCCAACTGCCCCTGCGGAATCAGTTCAATGGCCAGCGGTGCGAACAGCCGCTGGAATTCCTTCAGCTTGCCGGCGTTATTGCTGGCGAGAACCAGTCTATTCATCGTATTCATTCCTGTCCTGCCGCCGCTTGCTGCGGCACGGTACGCGTTTCGGCGACCGCCAGCCGCAGGGCGTCGGCGAATTTTTCCGGCTGGGGCAGACCGAACCAGATCATCCGGCCGTCCTGCGTGGTCAACTTGACACCGCGATTGAGCGCCGGGGTAAAGTTGCCGCCATGTACTTCGGCACCCGCCACGCTGCGCAGCGGCCGGGTAGGCTGATCGGGCAGGCTGCCCACCTCGACGGCGGCGATCTCGGCCAGCGGGAGCCGGCGCACGATATCGTGATGCAGAAAACCCCAGCGCCAGCACAGCGCATCGCCATCCCGCCATAGCTGGTAACCCATGCGCGGCGCAAACCACCAGACCAGCACCACGCCGACCACCGCGTAACTGGCCATCAGCCAGGTGGGCGCGGCCTGACTGACCAGGTACCAGCCCGGCAGCGCCAATACCATCAGGCCCAGCAGGGCCGGCGGCCAGATCACCATCTGGCGTAAGGCATCGGTTCTTTTCATATCGCTCAATACTTCTTCTTAAGGATCATGCGATCCCCATCATTTTGAATCGTCAACTGACTGAGCATGCTCATGCCAATCAACGGCTTTTCCGGAAAATCACCGTCGCTCACCACCACGCTGACGTTGTAGAGCGTAATGCCTTCCAGTTTGATTTCGTCCGCTGTGGTCAACCAGGCTTTCTTGATACCCTGCGCCGTAGACATGCGCACCGGCCTGCTGCGGTCCTGCTTGACCCCCAGGGTCACCGCATCCGGACCGGATAGCGACAGATAGGTGGCGCCGGTATCGATGATCCCCTGCAGGGCAATGCCCCGCGAGCTGATCTGCGCCATGAAATGACCGCCGCGTCCCGCATACAGCGTAGCGGTATTGCTGGAACCGGCAGTCGCATCCTTGCCATTGCCGACGCTCGCGGCGAAGAAACCCTGTCCCAGCCGCACGGTGCTGCGCTTGCCGCCCGACTCGAACACCGCCGACTCCATCGTCACCGAAACCAGTTTGACGCCCTCACGAGTCTCCCCCACACCGAGGGTAATCGGCTTGCCGCCGAAGGAAACCGACGCCTTGCTGCCCATGGTAGCCAACAATACCGGCTCCGCCGCCAGGGCTGCCTGGCTCAGCAACAATGCAAGGACGCCAGCCATGCAGACAGCGGTTTTCATTCGGCAACCTTTATCTTGGATTCCAATTCGGCCAGCGCCAATTCGATCACTTCCGGACCGGCGCCGTTCAGTATCTTGCTGTCGGACAGCAGGCGCCGCCAATTGCGGGCGCCGTACTGGCCCTGGAACAGCCCCAGAATATGCCGCACCACATGCTTGGGCAACGTGCGGCTGGTCGCCATGCGCTCGGCGATATACGGCATCATCGCCCGCGCCACCTCGACGCGGCTGCTGACCGGCCTGCCATCGCCGTAATAGCGGGCATCCACCTCGGCGAACTGGTAGGGATCGTGATAGGCCATGCGACCTATCATCACGCCATCGACGTGCTGTAGCTGCTCATCCACCGTCTGCCAGTTATCGATGCCACCGTTGATGATGATTTCCAACCGAGGGAAGTCGCGCTTCAAGCGGTGCACGTAATCGTACTTGAGCGGCGGAATCTCGCGATTTTCCTTGGGACTCAAGCCCTTGAGAATGGCATTGCGGGCGTGGGCGATAAATACCTCGCAACCGGCATCGGCGACCGTGCCGACGAAATCGCGCAGGTACTCGTAGTGCTCTACTTCATTGATGCCAATGCGATGCTTGACCGTCACATCTATCCCCACCGCATCGCGCATGGCCTTGACGCAATCCGCCACCAGGCCGGGCTCATCCATCAGGCAAGCCCCGAAGGCCCCCGACTGCACCCGTTCCGACGGGCAGCCGACATTGATATTGACCTCGTCGTAACCCCACTGCTCCGCCAGCTTGGCGCAAGTGGCCAGGTCGGCCGGATCGCACCCGCCCAGTTGCAGCGCCACCGGTTGCTCGCAATCGGAAAAATCCAGGAAGCGGCTACGGTCGCCATGGATGATGGCGCCGGTGGTGACCATCTCGGTATAGAGAAAGGTATGGCGCGTGATCTGCCGCAGAAAGAACCGGTAGTGACGGTCCGTCCAGTCCAGCATGGGTGCCAGGCAGACGCGGCGGGGGCTGGGGGTTGCGGGTAGGTCTTGCTGTATCGCGGTATTCATGGTGCTTACTATGCCGGCAAGGGGATGGCCAAACCCACACATATCCGGCCAGTGCGAGTGAAGAAGGAGGGCGCTAGTTTACAATGAAGTTACCCAGGCGCGCGGGTCCAGAGGGGCCGCTGTCCATCGCCGCTAGTTGAAGTCGAATACTTCTCTCTGCGAACCTCGAATAAACACGGCGATACTGCCTTCCGTGTACAGATCCCATTCCTCCGTCTCGATAGGATTCGGTTCCGCAAACGCCCGCGGGTTAAATACCGCTACGCATCCGCCATGCAGAGGGGCCCTTACCGAGCTGTACTGCACCAAATCGATGGCGCCTTCAGCCCGAACCGCATCTCCTATCGCCCAAGTATCTGCATAGTCGCCAGCGCTCATCCACCTTTGCGGATCTGCATCGTAAGGGGGTTTACGTAAATCCAGTGCGGCCCCTTTTAGCACGACTTTAAATAACGTCCGCCGTAGCGCCTGACTCTTGCTCCTTAGCCCTTCCGAAGCGTGAGCAAACCGGCTGTTCCAATAACCGGTTTCAGCCATGGCCGTCTCTTTGGCGTCCGCTCCATAGAAAATCCCCGCAGAGAAGGGTCTGCCGAAACGCGTGCCATAGCGAGAGGCACAGTAGCGAAATGGGCTGAAGAGTAGATAGTGCAGCTTCTCTGCCTCTGCAAACCCTTCCGGCAACGGCGGTTTGGCCAAGTCAAGCAACTCCTCAAGCAGCTGCTGTTTCCGCAGGTCGTTTCCCACCAAGGCAAGCGTTGCTCCCTGCTGCTGGGATTCAACGGAACGCCATGACTGGAGCTGGCGATGACGAGCGTTAACAACGGCCGCGATAGGCATCCAAATACCCCCGAACTTGATGCAGCCCGGATGGGCGGAGCATGAGTTTCAATGGAACCGACGCCAAGTCGGTGTTATAGGTCGTCAGCCATGCTTTCATATGTTCCAGGTTGCTGCCAAGTATGGAAGCCAGCGAGCGATAAACGAGCACAAACGTCGCAGCCGAATCGACTACCGGCCTATCCCCTTCCAGGGTCATCTTACCAGCCGCCAAACGGCTCACGGTGGAGCTGGACACCCCCAAAATTGCAGCCAGATCAGCTTGCTTCACCGTAAGCTTTTCCGCGGCAGCAAGTGTCGCTTCCGTTAAAACTTGAGCCTTGTCTAACGCTACTTTTGCTCTTGTACTCATGTAAATGGCCCCAAAAGCGAGTGCTCGAAAATGAGCCTCCATTTCATTCACATGCAAAGAATATCATTGTCACCCGTCAAATGACACATCCCTCCCTAGATTTGCCTCGCGGCGACCGCCGCCCTTGTAAGCCAGGCATCGCGTTGCGCCGGTTTGGATTTCAATAGCGGCCCGACCGTATGCACCCGGACCGGCTTGATGCCGCAAAACTCCAGCGTGGTGCGGCGCATCTGTTCGATGGCCGGCATGCGATAGACCCACTTGAAATACCAGGGCGGCGTATCCATCGTGACCAGCATATGGGCGGTCCGCCCTTTCAGCAATTGCTCCGGGAAAGCCGAACCGGCCCGGTACCTGAAGGCGAAGCCGGGCAGCAGGACGCGGTCCAGGAAGCCTTTCAGCAAGGCAGGCACACCGCCCCACCAGATTGGATAGACCACGCATAGGTGCTGTGCCCACACGATGGCGGCCTGCGCCTCCTTTAGATCGGGTTCGAGTGCCTGTATGCGTTGATAGCCCTCGTGCAGGATGGGGTCGAATTGCAGGGCATCCAGGCGCAGCAGTCTGACCTCATGGCCGGCTTCGCTTGCCGCCGCGGCATAGGTCGCGGCCAAGGCCGCACAAAAACTCTCCTTGCCAGGATGACCCAGTACCACCAATACCCGTTTGCCCATTTGCCCTGCTCCTCGGTAAAAGCTGCAGGCTAAGCCTTGCCCCCAGGGACAGAGTCAAGCGGGTGGCTTGGGCGTGGCAGCGACGGCAGGATCGCAGTGTGCGTGGCCGGATTGGCTATCGAGACAGGCGGCGATTTCGTCGCCAATGCGGCCCAGTTGCAGATCGACGGCCTGCAAGCTGGCGATCTCGGCTGCAATCGCGCGCCGCTTGTCGGCGATCTGCCGTAAAAAGCCCTGCCAGTCGGGCGCGGGCGCCGCGTCCGAAAGCACCGTACCCAACTCGGACAGGCGAAAGCCTAGTGCCTGAGCCTGCTTGATCAGCCGTACCTGCTCGACGTTCGCGTCCGAATAGATGCGATAGACGCCGGCACGCCCCACCTTGCCGAGCAGACCGAGTGCTTCGTAGTGACGTATTGCCTTGGGCGAGGCGTCCGTCAATTTGGAGATGGCTCCAATGAACATGCTGGCTTTCGTTGTATGTCTTCCGGCTCTGGCGGGAAAGATGGTCAAGTTTCGATAGTGCGTGAGGCACCGTTTTTGGCATGCCCAGCTGCACAAAGCTTCAGCGTCAGCGTGATCGGAATGTCTCACCACCCGTGCAGCCCGAACCTGCTCGATTCAAGCAATCAAATCAAGCGATCTGACGAAGGGCGCCAAGGGTGGTGGAGCTTCGCGGTAAAATTTACTGGAGGTACATTCAACGCTTTCCGGGCCAATTATATAGCTGGCCTCGGCTTGCAACGTGCGACTAAGGTTATTTTTCGCCGCCTCCTGCAGCTTATATTCTTCGCCGTCACGGATACGATTTTCATAACTTGTTGCAACGAATATTCTTCCATCCGCCCTTACTTTTACCTTTACGCTATACGTAATACCATCGTCAGATGCCACCGTCGCGAATCTTTCATCAACATAGGAACCCGCGTCCAGCAAGATTGTCATGCCCGCCTGGCAAGCCAGAATCATCAGCATGCGTAGTTGATAATCTGTTATGCATGGACACTTCTCCAATATTTTGGTGAGAATATCTTCGGTTTTAAATTTTCCTTTATCCGAAATCAGATCTATACAGTATTTACCCGCATCCTTGTCAACCTCCCTTTTTTCCATCGCTGCTGGAGGCGAGCATTGTTGGTCCAAGCAAACTGCCAAGACGTCGGAAGCGGGGCCTGCTACCTCGCCCAATGCATTTCCTTGTTCGGCCTCCGAAAGGGACCGAAAATATTCAAATGTATCTTTTATGACCCCCTCTATTTCCAGCGCAGTGCGCGGCACATCTAATTTAAATTTCTCAATGGTATCATCCAATGATTCGGCGAAGCAGCGATTGACTTCCACAAACCTCCCCATGTACTCATTTCTTTTCTCGCAATTTTCTCCATACAATTCCTCCTGGCCAATGAACAGCCCGTGGCACTCCGACGGCCGCCCTGTTGATAAATCCTTCTCAAGAAAACCAGCGCTGAGCTTTTTGCAGATACTCTCGAAGCTTGCACCTTTCAACCCTATCTTCTTTCCTTCGCTACTTTTCACCATGACGCCACCATTTACCTCGGTGAAAGTAATTTTCTCATGATTCGCCAAACTGATTTCTACTCGGGATTTTTCATTGCATGCCGCCAGATATAAATCTTTATGGATGGATAGCGCATATTCGCAAAACACATCTTTTTGCGCTTTGGTCATGCCAGCAGATTCCGAGCACAGCCAAATTGCACCGTAGTCAATGCCAAGACTCAATATACCGATGCTTCCAAGCGCTCGCTTTTCATTTATCGAACCCGAGAAATTCACGTATGGCCCAGGCGCCCGGCTGACATCATCAAGGATTTTTTTACACACGCCCCGAAAATCGATGCCTTTTAGCTTCTCCTTGTTTTCGCCATCCGTTATCGCGATATTAGCACCTACCTGGGTGAATGTAATTTCTTTGCCATTTAGACGAATTCTTGCGACAGAGTCATTGCTTTTATATGCATCGTTCAATGCATCATGAATCAGCATTGCATTGTCGCAAAATTCATGGATCTTATCCCGAGACTTGCTGTATTCGTATAATTTTATAACGCCATACCCAATGCCAAGGGTAATAATTCCGACGATTCCCTTGACAATTTTCCTGGCGGTTGAATTTTCACAGCGCCCCGCCGCAATATGCAATTCAGCGGGGCTTTCAAATGCTCTTGCATAGGTTCTGAGCGTTGTGCAGGGCATGTCTTGACGATTTCCTATACTATTAAATTGGCCAATAATATTCCAATCTATTAGTTAAGAATAAAGCAGAGAATCCGTCTTTCGAAAAATACCTATTTATTTGTTTCTTGCACTGGAAAACGAGCCGGCTTCGAAGACATGGCGCATGCGCCGACGAGGGCCGGCAACGGCCTCGTCCAACCCGGATGGGCGGCGCATATATCCCGATGGAACCGACACCCTGGCCGGCAAAGCGCTTATGCCGCCAAGGCCTTGCGCTGCGCGGCGATCAGCTCACAGATACCGGCATCGGCCAGGTCCAACAGTGCATTCATTTCCGCACGGCTGAACGCCTCGCCTTCGGCGGTACCTTGCAGTTCGACAAAGCCGCCGGCAGCAGTCATCACGACGTTCATATCGGTATCGCAGCCGCTATCTTCGAGGTAGTCCAGGTCGAGCACCGGCTGTCCCTGCACCATGCCGACCGAGACGGCCGCGACATGTTCGCGGATAGGGTTGCTTGCCAGCTTGCCGCTGGCGATCAAACCGGCGATGGCATCTTGCAGCGCGACAAAAGCGCCCGTGATGCTGGCGCAGCGGGTGCCGCCATCCGCCTGGATCACATCGCAATCGATGCTGATCTGGCGTTCGCCCAAGGCTTTGAGATCAACCACGGCGCGCAGGCTACGGCCGATCAGGCGCTGGATTTCCTGGGTACGGCCGCTTTGCTTGCCACCGGCCGCTTCGCGCTTCATGCGGCTATTGGTGGAGCGGGGCAGCATGCCGTACTCGGCGGTCACCCAGCCTTCGCCCTTGCCCTTGAGAAAGGGCGGCACGCTTTCTTCCACCGAGGCGGTGCAAATAACCTTGGTATCGCCCATCTCGATCAGGACGGAACCCTCGGCGTGACGGGTGAAATGGCGGGTGATCACGACAGGGCGAAGTTGCTGGGGCTGGCGGCCTGATGGGCGCATGGGGTGTCCTTGTATATGGGGTGTGGTACCGAATCGGCATGGAGCGGGCCGGTCGCGAACGGGCCGGCCGGGTGGCGGGTCCGGCCGCGCGATGCGGCCGGTACTTGCCTTAACGGGAGTACTTGTTGATGGCGTTCTGGATTTCGTTGATGGCCGCTTCGATATCCGCCTCGGTCACTTCCTTGCTTTCTTTCAAGGCCTTATCGGATGCCAGGGTATTGAGACGGGTGGTGACCTCGCCGTCGGTCAGCTTGCGGGTGGAGAGGCTATCGCCGGATGCGACGTCGTCTTCCTCGTGCCAGTTGATGCCCACGCCGGTGAGATTGTCGCAATGGGTACCGCCTCGTACTTCGGCCCGGTCCAGCAATTGCGGCAAGGCATAGAGCACCGGGTAACCGGTCAGCATCTGCTCCAGCTCGCCCTGGGTGACCCCACCCCACATGCCGTCGGTGCACAGCAGCACGGTATCGCCATCCATCAACGGCATCTTGCCGCCGATTTCCACCTCGGGCGGGAACATCGAACCCAGGCAGTTGTAGATCTTGTTCTTCTCAGGGTGCCGTTCGGCCTCGGCGGCGGACAGACGCCCCATGTCCACCATCTGCTGGACCTTGGAATGATCGCGGGTACGGGCGACCACCTGGCTGTTGCGGACCAGGTACATGCGGGAATCGCCCACATGGGCCCAATACAGCACCCCGTCCTGCACGATGGCCGCCACCACGGTGGTGCGCGGCGTCTCCAGCAGGCTATGGTTGGCGGCGTAATTGAAGATCGCGTCGTGGCACTTCATGCAGCCGTCGGCGATAAACTGATGCGGATTCTGTATGGTCGGCCTGGCCTTCTTCTGGAACAGTTCGGCCAACAATTCAACGGTGATCTGTGCCGCCACTTCACCGTGCAGATGACCACCCATTCCGTCGGCCACCACCATCAGCAGCGAATCGCGGCTATAGGAATAGCACATGCGGTCTTGGTTATATTGCCGCGCGCCCTGTCGGGTTTCCTGGAATATGGTGAATTTCATTTTCTTTCTCCTTTACCACCACCCAGCTTGATTTCCATGCGGCTGAAACGTGCCAGGCTCCCCTTGATACCGGCAAAGCGGCTGGGCTTGGCTTGTGGCTCATTGGCCGTCTGGACCAGCGCCTTCTGCACATCGCGCACGCTCTGCGGGCGTGCCAGCGGGTCCAGCATCAGGCACCAGTCCACCAGCTCAAGCAGGCTTTCCGAATAGCGGCCGGCCCACATCTTCTTGACCGACTGGTACTTGTCTTCCTTGGCGCGCTGATCGGCCGCCTGCGGCGCAAGTCCGCTCATACAGGCGAAAATACTGGCGCCCACGCTGTAGATATCGCTCCACGGGCCTAGCTTGTCGCGATCGGCGTATTGCTCAGGCGAGGCGAACCCCGGCGTGTACATGGGGGTGAATTTATTGATGGAAGGGCTGAGGGCATCGCGTGCCGAGCCGAAGTCGAGCAGCACCGGCGAGCCATCGCGGCGGATATAGAGATTGGCGGGCTTGATATCGAGGTGCAGCATCTTATTCAAATGCACCTCGCGCAAGCCGTTCAACAGGTGGGCAAACACGTAGAGAATCAAATTCTCCTTCACGCCACCATCGGTCAGCTGGATTTCCTTTTGCAGGGTCCGGCCTCGCTCATACTCCATCACCATGTAGACCGTTTCATTGGCCCGGAAGAAGTTCACCACCTTGACGATATTGGGGTGGCGGATCTGCGCCAGGGTCTTCCCCTCTTCAAAGAAGCACTTCATGCCGTGCCGGAACAGGGCCAGATTGTCTGCCGAGGTCGCCATCACCCGCTCCCCCTCGCTGCGTAGTGCCAGCGCATTGGGCAGGTATTCCTTGATGGCTACCGGCTGGTCGTGCTCGTCATGGGCCAGATAGACGATCGAGAACCCACCGGCCGACAATTGCTTGACGATGGTGTAGTTGAGCAGCTGGTAACCGCGTGCTAGCGGGAAATTGCTGGGTGGTGGCATCGGGGGCGTCTTGACGCGGTGTGCTAAAATTCGGGCCTGATTTCAGCCCGTACTTGTTAATGACATGCGGGTTGTTCCACCGAATTGTGGTTTTGGGCCGCGACAAAGTCAAAGCGCGCTCGAAATCTTCTGCCTGGAGCTCCCATGATACTAAGTATGACCGGCTATGCCGTCGCCACGCGAGAACTAGCTGGCGGCCTGCTCAGCGTCGAGCTTCGCGCGGTAAACCATCGCTTCCTCGACCTCAATCTACGCCTGCCGGAAGAGCTGCGGCAAATCGAGAATCTGATCCGCGAAAAGCTGGCCGGACGGGTGTCGCGCGGCAAGCTGGACTGCCGGATCGGCTTTTCCGCCCGCAATGAAGCCCAGACCAAATTACAGCTCAACACCGAATTGCTGACCCAATTGGCGGCCCTGGCGAACCAGGCTCGCCAAATCGCTCCGCAAGCCGGCGATCTGAAAATGGGCGAACTGCTGCGCTGGCCCGGCGTGCTGGCGACCGATTCGATCACCCCGGAAACCATGCAGCAGACCGCCATGGAACTGCTCGAACTGGCGCTGGCCGATTTCTCCGCCACGCGCGGCCGCGAAGGCGGCAAGCTGGCGGAGTCCATGCTGGAGCGCATCGCCAAGATCGAGATCATTGTTGCCGAAGTACAACCGCGCCTGCCTGCCATCGTGGCCGCCTATGACGAAAAACTCAAGCAGCGCCTGCTCGAAGCCCTGGGCAGCGCCGACGATGACCGGGTACGCCAGGAAGTCGCACTGTTCGCCCAGAAGATCGACGTAGCGGAAGAACTGACCCGCCTGAGCACCCACCTGCTGGAATTGCGCCGCATCCTGAAAACCGGCGGCGCGGTAGGCAAGCGACTGGACTTCCTGATGCAGGAATTGCACCGCGAAGCCAATACCCTCGGCTCGAAGTCGGTCGCGGTGGAAACCTCGCAGGCCTCCTTGGAGCTGAAGGTCCTGATCGAACAGATGCGCGAACAGGTCCAGAATCTGGAGTAGGGTTTAAGCCATACAACATGCTTGAACTAAATCCTAGATTGACCGACCTGTAGTCGCTTGGACCCGATGAGAGCGTCTTGTAACATGGTACGGCAGACGCGGTTTACGCATACAGTCCAAACGCTCATCTTGGCTGGTGCCGTATTGCACTTCCCGGTGCTTCAATCGGCGCGTCGGGAAGGGCGCCATCAACGCCGGAAAGTACGACGTCATATAGCAGGCAGTAGTGCTGAAATGCGGCGCGCAACTCCTTGCGCAGGACATTGCTGTCCCACGGTTTGGTGAAGAAGCGGTAAATCGCGCTGTGGTTGACAGCCTGCACGATGGTTTCCAGATCGGTATAGCCGGACAGGATGATGCGGAAAGTGTCTGGATATATTTCCTTAACGCGATCGAGGAATTCGGTGCCGTTCATGTTCGGCATGCGTTGGTCGCACAGGATCACTTGCACAGCGTGCTGTGCCAACAGTTCAAAACCTTCAGCCGCCGAGCCGGCACAAAGAATGCGGTAGCCATCGGCGCGCAGCAGACGGTGCAATGACGACAGGATATTGGGGTCGTCATCGACCAGCAGCAGGGTCTTCTGTGGCAGAGGTCCAGGTGGCAGCCGAAGGCGCAAATCCTCCAGCAGCAGTTGTTCCACGGCCGACGCCGCCAATGGTCGACTGAAGAAATACCCTTGGATTTGATCGCAGTGATGGCGTATCAGAAATGCCACCTGGGCGGACGTTTCCACACCTTCAGCAACCACCTGAAGCTTCAGACTATGGGCCATGCTGAGAATGGCGAGTGCGATGGCAGCGTCATCCGGATTACTCGTTACCTCCCGGATGAACGCGATATCGATCTTTAGCATGTCAATCGGGAAGCGGCGCAGGTAGGCCAAACTCGAGTAGCCGGTTCCAAAGTCATCGATGGAAATTTTCACACCGAGCCGCTTCAGACTTTGCAAGGTGCTTATGGTCTTTTCGACGTTGGCCATCATCGAACTTTCGGTCAGTTCCAGTTCCAGCAGTTCCGCTGGCACGCCATTGACCTCTAGCGCGGTAACAACATCGGATTGAACGTCCCCCTCAAGGAACTGGCGCCCTGCAACATTGACCGACACGCTCACAGCGCCGATCGGCGATTGCAGCCACTGCCCGATCTGACGACACGCTGTGGCGATCACCCAACTCCCGACACCTACGATCAGCCCGGTCTCTTCGAGCATCGGAATGAAGAGCGCCGGCGACACGAGTCCGTGACCTGGCCGCTCCCAACGCAGCAACGCTTCGAGGCCGGTGATCCGACCACTGGCAAGCAGCACCTTTGGCTGGTAGTGCAGGACAAACTCTTCATTTTCAAACGCCTTGCGCAACGCAACTTCCAGTTCCAGCCGGTTCAGCACATCGGTATTCATCTGCGCGGTGAAGAAGCGAAAAGTATCGCGTCCGGCCTGTTTGGCCCGGTACATCGCCGTGTCCGCGTACTTGATCAGTTCGTCGGGCAACGACGCGTCGGCCGGGTACATCGTGATGCCAATACTTGCCGTCACACGCACCTCGTGCCCACCCAAGGTGAACGGCGCGCGCAACAAATCGCGAATCTTGTTCGCCACGGCCGCGGCAGTGTTTGGACCCTCCTTTATCAAGACAACCACCGCGAACTCATCCCCGCCAAGTCGTCCGACGGCGTCGCGCACACGGACGCATTCCAGCAGCCGATTGCTGAACTGGACCAGGAGCTCATCACCGAAGGAATGGCCCAAGGTATCGTTAACCGACTTGAAGTTGTCGAGATCGAGAAACAGTACGGCGATCACCCAGCCGTTCTGTTCGGCCTGCTCCAACATTTTCGTGAGAATGTCGTAAAAAAGGGTGCGGTTGGGTAGCCCGGTGAGGCCGTCGTGATGGGCCAGGTGCTGCAACTGCTGTTGTGCCTGCCTGCGCTCGGTAATGTCGCGTACGACCCCGACGATGATCCAGTCAGGACCTGACTGCAATGCCTGACGATGAATCTCGACTTGCAGCAATGAGCCATCCTTGCGGCGCAACTGGATTTCGCCGCATTCATTGCCCCCCTTTTCAGTGAGCCTGTCGTATAGGGCCGCGTGCTGGACCGGCTGGGCGGTGCTGATAGGCACCGGCCCGAGTTGCAGCAGTTCGTCGCGCGTATAGCCCAGCATGGTGCAGGCGGTCGCATTGACTTCGACGAAGCGCATGCTGGCGCGACGAATCAGAAAGATGGCATCGGCGGTGCAATCCATCGCGGTACGGAAACGACGCAACTCTTCCTCGCCGCGCTTGCGCTCGGTGATGTCCATGTGCATGACAACCGCGCCATGGCCCGACAGTGCCGCTAGAGGTGTAACCGTCAGCAAGAAGCAGAAGTGCACGTCCTGCGACATGCAAGCGTACTCGAAGCTGCAATTGGGCGTCTGGCCACGCAGCACGGCCCGAATGCCGGCCGCGATCACTTTTGCTTCAGCGGCGCCCTCCCCCCCTTCCTGTTCACACAGCTGCAGATAATTTTTTCCAACTTCGTGGCCGGGAGCTTGAACGGCTGACATCCTGGCGCAGGAGCGCCAGGCATCGTTGACGGACATGATGATGCCATCGCGGTCGAGCATCGCGATATGCGCGGGCAGCGCATTGAGCATGGCGTTGCGCTGCGCCGCCTCGTTCCGGCGCATTTGCTCCTGGGCGCGTTGCAAAAGAAAGGGCCGGCCTTGCTGATCCGTGATCGCATCGATTTGGCCACCGGTCAGCTGTTCCAGTTGCTCCACGTTTGCTTGCAGGGCTGCGATTAGCTGGCTCACATCCATCGCTTTTCTCCTGTGGCGCCGGCTCTACCTCACGGCGCGAAGGCCGGATCGACGCCCAGGGCCAGCAGCACGTCATCGGTCTGGCTGAGGGTCCCCACAATCCTGCGGGTGATTGGTGGTGCCAGTTTGAGCAAGGTCGGCGTCATGAAAACGCTGTCGTCAAGCGCCCGCTTTTGCTCGCGGAACACATCGATCACTTCGATCTCGTAACGCTTCGCCAAATGGGTTTCGCACAAGGAATGCAGATTGACCCTGGCTTGGACGGAGTTCTGCGCCTCGCCCGCCACATACAGGCGAAACTGGAAAATATCGGTGCGATTCATATTTGCCTCCTCCTATTGCGGATGGGCGGGGTCCGCCCCGCGCATCTCGGCCATTCGGCCGCGTCCGAGCGCCAGTTCGCGCTCCTGGCTTTCGCTCGTGCGCGTCAGCAACGCTTTCTCAACCTGCTTGGCGACCAGTTCCGTCTGCAAGGACTTGAGGCGCACCTCCAGTTCGGCCTCTTCGGCGTCGAGCCTGACGTGCTTGAGCTTGGCAGCCATTTCCGCCAATTCGATAGACACCCGCTCGGCACTCTCTTTTTCCCAGCGCAAAGTGCCCATCAAGACCTCGCCACCTGCCGTATAGGCGTCGGCCAGGGTAACGCCGGTATCGCTGAGCATAAGTTCGCGCACCTGGTTCGAGTGCGCAGTGCCACGCGACTTGATGATCGAAATACCGCGGTTGCGCTCGCCGGCCTGGACCAGGTAGTTGAGATGGATCCAGGTGTCGGCCAGGGTTGAAATCTGCAGCGGAGAGCCACCCTCGGACTGGCTGCCCATATCAGCGAGCAAACTGGTGCACACAAGCGTCGTGCCCCGTGACTTGGACCAGTCGATCAGGCGCTCGGCCACGCTGTGCGCCGTCAGTTCATTGCCCGTTTTAGACAGTGTCGAAACCGGATCGATGACCAGGCAGCGTGCCTGGTGTTCTTCCGCCAAAACCTTGATGCGCACGAGGTAAGTCTCCGCACTGCCGGAGATGGTGCGGGCCGAGATAATGCTCAGGGTACCGTTATCGACGTAGGGCTGCAGCCGGATGCCGACCGATGAGAGATTGCGAACCACCTCCGAGCCGTCCGAATCAAAGCTGAGGAACATGGTGCGTTCGCCACGACGACAAGCCTCTTCCGCGAATGCGCCGCTTAGCGTGGTCTTGGCTGTGCCTGGGAAACCCGTGATAAGTACGCTGGCGCCGCGGAAGTAGCCGCCGCCAAGCATGGCATCGAGCCGCGCAACGCCACTCGAGACGCGTTCGTTGGTGACATTGGCATCGACGCGCCCCAGCGTGCGCGCGACGGCCACCTCGAAGCCGCGCTTGCTGATCAAAAATGGCGCCTCGTCTTCGTCGAAGGCCGAACCGCGGAATTTCTGCACCCGCAGATTGCGTTGCGAGACGCCCATTACCACGCTGTGGTTCAAAAGGATGGAGCAATCCACCATGAATTGCATGAAACCGAATGACTGCGGCATCAAGCTACCCGCTTCGTAGCCGCCGCTCTTGGCCGTTAAAATTGCCGTCAATTCATGTTGGATAAGCCAATCGTGCAACCGGCAAATTTCGCGTCGCCTCGAGACGTCGTCCGGCAACAGCGCAAGCACGATGTCGATCGCGTCGATGACGATGCGTTTCGCCTTCATGGCCTCGGCCTGCCCCTCCAGTGCGGCGAGCATGCCGCTCAGGTCGAAGGCCCCGGCGAGCACCAGATCGGGGGGAGGCTGCGCGTCGACAAAATAAAGTTTGTTCTCTGCCTGTAACTGCGTCAGTTTCCAGCCAAATCCGTCGGCGTTGGCAAGAATGCGCGACGATGCTTCCTCGTAAGCGACGAATATGCCTGGTTCGTCACAATGGCGGGCGCCATGCACCAGGAACTGCAAGGACAAGATCGTTTTTCCGGAACCGGGCCCGCCTGCGAGCAAGGTCGTTCGTCCGCTCGGCAATCCGCCCCCAGTCATTTCATTCAGGCCAGTGACGCCAGTCAATGCCTTTGCGACTATCGGGGGCGACGAAGACGCTCGCTTCATGGCAGATCCTTCTCTGGTGAACCGCAACAGCCGCCGGCATCTTTGGCGCGAACACGCTACAGCGATTTCAATGGGGTGCCAGATGAATTCCCCCCAAATGGATAGGCAGAGAGGATGCAGAAACACCAACGAGGAATATAGCGATGCGCCAATATTCCCTGAATATAATTATCACATGCGTTTTTACCACTATAGATCACCAAATTAGACATTGTGCATTTCCGCGCGATTGCGCACGAAGGCGCAGGATCTCTGGTCTCGCCTCGATCAGGTCTACCGCCTGCTTCTCGCTGTTGGCGGATGTCACGGCCCCAACCCACTTGCAAAGGCTGCGTCCCGAGACGCTGGAGCCGGGCTGCAACTTCGGCGACCCGTGCCAGATGCCTACCGTTCACGGGGAAGTCCACCCTCACGGCAGACCATGTATTTCTCGGGGAAAATCGTGAGGCGAATTCACGGACACTCCACAATTTTCCATATAAATCTAATACTTACGCGACCAATGTAGTATTCAAGTACAGAACATCGAATAATCCGCCGCTGATATACGGCGGCCAATGTGTTACGCTGCCGTGAAATCGTTTGAGAACGAGATATACCCATGAGCAAAGGCAAGCTTTTCGTCGTCGCCGGCCCCTCGGGCGCCGGCAAGGCCACATTGGTGCATGCCCTGCTGGCGGCCGACGCAAAGGTACAGCTGTCGGTTTCCTTCACCAGCCGCGCCCCGCGCGAAGGTGAGCAGGACGGCCGTGACTACCATTTCGTCAGCCGCGAGGATTTCCTCGCCAGGGTGAACCGTGGCGAGTTCCTCGAACACGCCGAGGTACACGGCAATCTGTACGGTACGTCGCAGAAATGGATTACCGATTCCATGGCCAGCGGCCTCGATATCCTGTTGGAGATCGATGTGCAGGGCGCCCAGCAGGTGCGGCGGCTGTTCAAGGAAGCCGTCGGCATCTTTATCCTGCCGCCCTCGGGCGACATCCTGGAGCAGCGCCTGCGTAACCGCGGTACCGAGAGCGAAGACGCCATCGTTCGGCGCCTGGCCAACGCCCGCGAAGAAATCTCGCGGGTCGAGGAATTCGACTATGTGATCGTCAATGAACATATCGACCAGGCCGTCCGCGACATTATCGGCATCGTCCGCGCCGAACGCTGCCGCTTGGCGGCGCAGAGCGAGCGCCACCAGGCACTGATCACCAGCCTCAAGGGCTGAGTTACCCAACCCTATGCGCGCCGGCTGCCATGCCGGCCGTTACACCGGAGTAAATGACCATGGCCCGTATCACCGTAGAAGACATCATTGAACGTATCCCCAACCGCTTCGACCTGACCCTGGCGGCCGCCTACCGCGCCCGCCAACTGGCCAACGGCTCCTCGCCGCTGGTGGAAACCGCCGGCCGCGACAAACCCACGGTACTGGCCCTGCGCGAAATGGCGGCGGGCAAGGTCGGCGTCGAAATCCTGCACCGCGCCCGCAGCTAGGCTGGCGATTGCAGAACAGAAAGCGGGCTCAGCCCGCTTTTTTGCCTCTGGCCGTATCGAAATATCGCGCGTACCCACTCCGGGGCTCGATCGCGCGTTAAATCCCGCCTTCACGAGGGGGCCCCTGTTTTTTCGGTGGGGCTAGCCAAGTGTTTTTCATGTTATACCCACACCATGCTCGACGCCGCCGACCTCCCCGTTCCCGATGAATACGCCGTGCAATTGGCGCGGGACGCGAACACCCTGTTCGCCAAGGTGGCCGGCTACCTGAAACCGGAAGACCTGCCGCAGCTGCTGGCCGCCTTCAAGTTCAGCGCCGAATGCCATAAATCCCAGTTCCGCAAGAGCGGCGAGCCTTATATCACCCACCCCTTGGCGGTGGCCGATATCCTGGCCGATCACCATCTCGACGCCCAGGCGCTGATGGCTGCCTTCCTGCACGACACCATGGAAGACACCGGCGTGACCAAGCTGGAGCTGACCGACCGCTTCGGCAAGCCGATCGCCGAACTGGTGGACGGCCTTTCCAAGCTGGAAAAACTGGAGTTCCAGAGCAAGGAAGAAGCGCAGGCGGAAAACTTCCGCAAGATGCTGATGGCCATGGCGCGCGATGTCCGCGTTATCCTGGTCAAGCTGGCGGACCGTTTGCACAATATGCGCACGCTGGACCATATGCGCGAGGACAAGCAAAAGCGCATTGCCGCCGAAACGCTGGAGATCTACGCGCCCATCGCCAACCGCATCGGCCTGCACGCCATCTACCAGGAGCTGGAAGACTGGAGCTTCCGCTACCTGCATCCGATGCGCTACGAGGTATTGGGCAAGGCGCTCAAATCGGCCCGCGGCAATCGGCGCGAGGTGGTCAGCAAGATCCTGGAAGCGATCAAGCACAAGCTGGCCGATACGCAGATCGAAGCCACGGTCTATGGCCGCGAGAAACACCTGGCCAGCATCTATCGCAAAATGCAGGAAAAGCACCTGAGCTTCTCCGAGGTACTGGATATCTACGGCTTCCGCGTGATCGTCCGCGACGTCTCGACCTGCTACCTGGTGCTAGGCGCGCTGCACGGCCTCTACAAGCCCCGCCCCGGCACTTTCAAGGACTACATCGCCATACCCAAGCCTAACGGCTACCAAAGCCTGCATACGGCGCTTTCCGGCCCGTACGGCACGCCGATCGAGGTGCAGGTGCGCACCCACGATATGCACAAGGTGGCGCAGGCGGGGGTGGCCTCGCACTGGATGTACAAATCGGGCGACGACGGCGTCAGCGACGTGCAGAGCAAGACGCACCAGTGGCTGCAGTCGCTGCTCGAGATCCAATCCATGTCGGGCGATTCCATCGAATTCCTGGAACATATCAAGGTCGACCTGTTTCCCGGCGAAGTATATGTCTTTACCCCCAAGGGCAAGATCTTCACCTTGCCGCAGGGCGCCACCGCGGTCGATTTCGCCTATGCCGTACACTCCGACGTGGGCAATTGCTGCATCGCCGCCCGCATCAACTACGATTTGATGCCCTTGCGCACGGCCTTGAAGACCGGCGACCAGGTCGAAATCATTACCGCGACCACGGCTCGCCCCAATCCGAATTGGCTCAATTTCGTGGTGACCGGCAAGGCCCGCTCGCATATCCGCCACTTCCTCAAGACCATGCGCTACGAGGAATCGGTGCAGCTGGGCGAGCGTATGCTGAACCAGGCGGTGCGGGCATTGATCAACCAGAGCACCGAGGTGCCGGCCGAAGGCTGGGAACGCTATCTGCGCGAAAACGCGCCATCGCGGCGCGACGAGATCCTGTCCGACATTGGCCTGGGCAAGCGCCTGGGCGTCGTGGTGGGACAGCGCCTGCTGATCCTGTCCGGCCTTCTGGCCGAAGGCGAGGCCAAGAGCGGTCCCATCCTCATCCGTGGCACCGAAGGCGTGGCGGTGCAATTCTCGCGCTGCTGCAATCCCATCCCCGGCGACCCCATCATCGGCATCATCAAGCAGGGGCAAGGCCTGGTCATCCATACCCACGACTGCCCGCAGGCGGTCGGCCGGCAGGGCCGGGTCGATCCCGACAAGCTGCTGGAAGTGGAATGGGATGTGCCGGCCGGCAAATTGTTCGATGTCCAGATCAAGGTACTGGCCATGCACGAGCGCGGCGTGCTGGCCCAGGTCGCCGCCGCCATCTCGGATGCCGCCGCCAATATCGAAAACGTCCGAATGGACAGCGAAGCGGAAGGCGATCGCTATATCGAGATCAGCTTTACCGTGCAGGTGGAAAACCGCCAGCACCTGGCCCAGGTAATGCAGACACTGCGCTCGCTGGAAAGCGTGGTCCGCATTACCCGCCTCAAATCCTGACGGGGAAGCTCTGAGCAAGGGTGAAGCCTGGATGTTTGTATCAGCACCCGGCGGAGCCGGGTGTTCACGGACCGTGGTAAATCGACGATTCCTCGCTGTTTTATCCCACTCCCCCGCCCTCGCACCCGTAAAGAGTAGGCCGTGGTTGTATGCCCCTAAAGGGGCAACAACCACGCACCCGCCGCGAGGGAGCCTCGCTATCGCTCGTTAGTGGGTTTCTGCAGAGCTTCCTAACGGTGCGTTGCCATATATCCGTCGCTGCGCAATGGTAGAATTGCCGTCAGCTTCTTATCCGCAGACCTGCCGTGATCACCATCATCCTGAACGGCGAGTCTCGCCAGCTGCCGGCTGGCTTGAACCTTGCCCAATTGATAGAACAGCTCGGCCACCAAGGCCGGCGTATCGCCATCGAGCAGAATGGCGCCATCGTTCCGCGCAGCCAGCACGCGCAAACGCCCTTGGCGGCTGGCGACAAATTGGAAATCGTCGTTGCGGTGGGCGGAGGGTAGATCCAGCATGGAAGCCAAGCTGCAAAGCCGTCGCGCCACCCCTTTCGACGCCGAGGTACTGACCGAGCTAAATCTGGAATTGTTACGCGATGACGCCAGCGGCGGTGCCACCACGCCGGCCAAGATCAAGGCACGCATGCTGGATTGGCTGAGCAGCGGCGAATATGCGGCGGTACTTTTCGAGCATGAGGGCGAGGTCGTCGCCTATGCGCTGTATCGGGAACAGAACGCATCGATCTATCTGCGCCAGTTCTTTGTCGCCAAGAACCGCCGCCGGCTGGGCCTGGGACGGCGTGCCCTGGCGGTGCTGTTCGAAGAGTACTGGCCGGACGGCAAGCGGCTCAGCGTCGATGTGCTGACCAGTAATGAACGGGCGCTCGCTTTCTGGCGCTCGGTCGGCTTTCTCGATTACTGCACCACCCTGATCATGGCGCCCAAACAGCGCCCCACTCTTTCGCCACGGACAAGCTTATGAACTCGCCCCTTTCCATCGCCGGCCGCGACTTTGGCTCCCGACTGCTGGTAGGCACCGGTAAATATCGCGATTTCCAACAAACCCGCGCCGCTATCGATGCGGCCGGCGCCGAGATCGTCACCGTTGCCATTCGGCGGGTCAATCTGGGCCAGGATGCCAGCCAGCCCAGCCTGCTCGACTACCTGCCCGCCAGCGAATTCACCTATCTGCCCAATACCGCCGGCTGCTATACCGCCGACGATGCCATTCGCACCTTGCGCCTGGCGCGCGAACTGCTGGATGGCCACAAGCTGGTGAAGCTGGAAGTGCTGGGCGATCCGCACAGCCTCTACCCCAATGTGCTCGATACCCTCAAGGCGGCCGAGGTGCTGGTCAAGGATGGCTTCGACGTGATGGTCTATACCTCCGACGACCCCATCGTGGCACGTCAGCTGGAAGAAATCGGCTGTTGCGCCATCATGCCGCTGGCCAGCCTGATCGGTTCGGGCATGGGCATCCTGAACCCCTGGAACCTCAAGCTGATCATTGAGCAGAGCAAGGTACCCGTCATTGTCGATGCCGGTGTCGGCACCGCCTCCGATGCGGCCATCGCCATGGAACTGGGCTGTGATGGCGTATTGATGAATACCGCCATCGCCCTGGCGCAGGACCCTATCCTGATGGCCAGCGCAATGAAAAAGGGCGTGGAAGCCGGCCGCGAAGCCTTCCTGGCCGGCCGTATGCCGCGCAAGTTCTATAGCGCCAGCCCCAGCTCCCCTACCAGCGGCATGATCGCCTGACAGAAAGTTTTTAAGTATGGAAAATCCGCAACACCGCCATATCCGCAGCTTTGTGCTGCGCCAGGGGCATTTTTCCGAGGCGCAGACGCGAGCCATGGAAGACGGCATGCCGCGCTGGGGTGTCGAATATCGCCATGAACGGCTGGACCTGGCAGCCGCCTTCGGCCGTGAAGCACCCAAGGTGCTGGAAATCGGCTTCGGCATGGGCGGCGCCACCGCCGAGATCGCCGCCGCGCGGCCGGATACCGACTTCCTCGGCATCGAGGTTCATGGTCCGGGCGTGGGTAATATGCTCAAGCTGATAGAAGAAAAGCAGCTGAACAATATACGCATTGTCCGCCACGACGCAGTCGAGGTGCTGGCCCATATGCTGGGCGAGAACAGCCTGGACGGCTTCCACCTCTACTTCCCCGATCCCTGGCCGAAAAAGCGCCATCACAAGCGCCGCCTGGTGCAGCCGGCCTTCCTCGCCCATATCGTCAGCCGCCTCAAGCCAGGCGCCTATATCCATATGGCGACCGACTGGGAAGATTACGCGGCACAGATGCTGGAGGTGCTGAGCGCCAACCCGGACCTGCGCAACAGCGCGGACGGCTATGCTCCGCGCCCGGAATGGCGGCCGCTGACCAAGTTCGAGCAGCGTGGCCTGAACCTGGGCCATGGCGTGTGGGATTTGATGTTTATCAAGCGCTGAGTACCGGCATGCAAAAAGGGCGAGTGCCTCGTATACTCGCCCTTTGCTATTAACAGCCGGTTTCCACCACGGTACTGCCCTTGAAACCGGTAGCGGCTTCGCTCAGCGGCATGCGGGCCTGCTTGCCGATATGGCGCAGCACCAGGTTGCGGGTGGCGCTTGCTTCGTTCCGCTCACGGCTGATGGCGGTGCGTACCCCCTTCTGCCGCACACCTTCCAGCCGCCGTTCCGCCGCCTCCTGGCTGGAGAACAGCCCCAGCGAAATCGCATGGTTCCAACGGGATCCATCGCTGACCACGAAGAAATCCTCCACCCCGATCGCCTTCAGTTGTTCGGCTTTCTTTTGCGCGTCCTCGGCCGACGGACGTGGCGGAATAAACACCCAGTAACGCTTGGGCGTGTCGGGCTCGCTGGTTTCGACCTTCACTTCGCCACCCAGCTTGAGTGCAGCCAGTTTCTTGCGGGCATTGGGCATATCCTCGGGCAGGATGCCGCGCCAGACAAAACAGCTCAGCGCCTGCTTGCCCGTGCTGTCGGCCGGTTTTTCCGGCGGGGCCACCGGCGCAGCGGCAGCTTCCGTCGCATCGGCCTCCGACTGGGCGACCACCGGCTTGGGTTCGCTACCGACGGTCTTCAAGGCATCCGCCTTGACTTCGCGCGCCTTCCAATCGATGGGCGCGGGCGGCTCGGCCAGTTTGGTGTAGCCATAGAAGAGCAGATTGGCGATGACCAGCAGAATAAACAGCCACTTCATGGTTCAGGGTTCCAATTCGGCAAAGGCGAGCCTGGCCAGGCCGCGCAGCACCAGATTATCAACGGCCACCAGCCGCTCCGCCAGCGTATCGGCCAATAAGGGCGCCAGCCGCGCCGCATCACCGCCTGACAGCAACACCGTGGCCGGCCTGCCGGTGTGCGCTTCCAGGCGGCGCAACATCGATTCGACCGTGCCGGCGAGCGCCAGCAGCGCACCATTGACGATGGCCTGGCCGGTCGCGCGGGGAAAAGCGACCGCCTCGCCGTCGGGCAGCCCCAGGTCGGCGGTGCCCTGGGCCAGGGCCGTTCGCATCAGACCAAAGCCCGGCACGATGACGCCACCGAGGAAGTCGCCCTCGGCGGTCAGCGCATCGACCGTCATGGCGGTCCCTGCCATGACCACGATGGCATCCCCTTGGCAAAGGGCGCGCGCGCCCAACATCGCGGCCCACCGGTCCGCACCCAACTGGCCGGGCTGCAGATAGCCGTTACGCAGTCCCGCCAGCTCCGCGGTGGGCTTTAGCCAGCGGACGGCCGGCGCGACCCGCTCCGCCAATTGTTCGGCAATGGCCGGTCCGGCCACATTGCACCCCAAAACCCGAAGCGGCGCCGGCCAGCCGGCCAAGTCCGCCACCCATGCCGCCAGATCGGTGTAGTACGCCATCCCTTGCGCGATAGGTCCGTCCGGTAGCTGCAAAGCCCACTTGAGCCGGCTATTGCCGGCATCCAGCAACAGGATCGGGGCGTTCACTGCGCTCTCCGCAGGCTGACTTCGCCGGCATGCACCTGCCGCTCGCCCGCCCGGGTCTGGAAACGCAAGGCACCATCGTTGGCCACGCCCAGCGCCAGGCCATCGAGCTGTTCGCCATTCGGCATCAGCAAGCGGGCGGGCACGCCCTGCATGGCGTGGCGGCTTTCCCACTCCGGCAGCAAAGGGGCAAAACCGGTTTGTTCGAAGGCCGGCAGCAGCACGGCCAGTTCCGCCAGCACCGCCGCCAGCAAGCGGTTGCGATCGCCGCTGTAGCCCAGCAGCGCCAAGGATTCGGCCGGTTGATCCAGACCGAGGCGCACCGACTCGGACAGCCGCATATTGAGGCCGATGCCGATCACCACGCTGGATGGCCCATGCGCCTCGCCGGCCAGCTCGATCAGGATCCCGCCCAGCTTGGCGCCGGTAGCGGTCACGATATCGTTCGGCCACTTCAGCAGCGCCTCCGGCACGCCCAATACGGCCAATGCCCGCGCCACCGCCAGGCCCACCGCCAGACTGAGGCCGGACAAGTCGGCCACGCCCAGATTGAAGCGCCACAGCAACGAGAACATCAAGGCATCGCCGGGTTCCCCCTGCCAGCGCCGCCCCCGCCTGCCGCGACCGGCATGTTGCCGCTCGGCGGCATAGACTAGGCCGGCCGGGGCGCCCTGGGTGGCGGCGGCCATCAGCTCGGTGTTGGTGGAACCGATTTCGTCGAATACGCGTAGATCGAAGAAGCGCGCCCGCTCGCCCAGATGGCCGGCCACCGTCGCTTCGTCCAGCCAGGCGATCGGCCGCGCCAGCCGGTAGCCGCGTCCCTTGACGGTGTGGACTTCCACGCCCAGCTCGGCGGCCCCCTTCATGGCCAGCGACACGCTGGCGCGGGATATCCCCAAGGCTTCGGCCAGCTCGGGACCGGGACGGAAGTGTTCGTGATCGAGCAGGCGCAAGCAGACGAAGGGATTCATCGTCAGTCCGCCGCTACCCGGGTAAAGCGCGCGAATACCACGGTGCAGACAAATATCCAGACGCTCAAGGCCACTTCCAGCGAGGCCAGGTAGCGTATCGCGCCATGATCCGCCCACGCGCGCATGACCCCTTCGATAAACCAGGCCAGGATAAACATGCTCAGCCACTGGTACGTATAACGGCGGCCCCGCAGAACCCCCGCCAGCGGCAATAGCAAGGGCAGCGCCTTGACCCACAGCAGCGAGCCGGGCCGCAGCGGCGCCAGGACGGCCTCCCACAGCAGGCACAGCGCGAACAGCGCCAGCAGGCCTGCCAAGGTACCGTTGCGGCTTTGCCTGACCAGTTGATCCATCCCCGCCTGGGTAGAAAAGTAGGCCTTCATAGCGGCCTCGCCAGTTGCAGTGCCGTCACCGCCAGGCGCTTGCCCAGGGCGATCGCCAGCGCTTTTTCATGCGCATCGATGGGGCGGCGCCCGTCCGCACCGGCGACGTGGCTGGCGCCGTAAGGGGTACCGCCGCCTTCGGTCAGGGTCAGCCCTGCTTCGCTGTAGGGTATGCCGACCAGGGTCATGCCGTGGTGCAGCAAGGGCAGCATCATGGTGAGTAGGGTGGCTTCATTGCCGCCATGCGGGCTGGCGGTACTGGTGAATACCGCCGCCGGCTTCCCGACCAGGGTACCCGCCAGCCAATCGGCACTGCTGCCGTCAAGAAAATACTTGAGCGGCGCCGCCATATTGCCGAAGCGGGTAGGACTGCCCAGCGCCAGGCCGATGCATTCCTTGAAGTCGCTCAGTTCGGCATAGGGTGCGCCCTCGTCCGGGATGGCGGGCGCGGTGGCTTCCGCCACGGTCGATACCGCCGGCACGGTACGCAGGCGGGCTTGGCAGCCGGGCACGGATTCGATTCCGCGCGCAAGCATCTGTGCCAGCTGCCGGGTGGCGCCATGGCGTGAATAATAGAGGACTAGCAAGTCGGCCATCGGACGGGCTCGTGGATGAGGGTGCGCTATTATAGGGCCTTGCCCACTCCGGCTTAAGCCGTACGCACCATTCGATGCCTTCTCTCTCGGATTATCGCCGCAACGTCATCAGCCGCCTGCCCGCGCCGCTGGATTTCGCCCTATTCGTCGTGCGCCGGCTGCGCGACGACCGCTGCCTGGATGCGGCCGGCAGCCTGACCTTCACCACCTTGCTGGCCTTGGTGCCTTTCCTGACCATTGCGCTGATGGTGGTATCGGCCTTTCCGATGTTCGAGGACTTCTCCAGCAGCTTCAAGCTCTTCCTGCTGAGCAACCTGGTCCCGGACTCGGCCAGCCGTGTCATCACCGTCTATATGCGGCAGTTCACCGAGAACACCGGCAAGCTGACCACCCTGGGGATGGCCTCGCTCGGCATCACGGCGCTGGCCATGATGAGCACCATGGACCGCACATTCAACCGCATCTGGCGCATCCACCGGCAACGGCCCTGGATGATCAAGATGCTGACCTACTGGAGCGTGCTGACCCTGGGTCCGCTGTTGCTGGGCCTGGCCCTGACCTTGACCAGCTGGTTGGCCGACAGCGCCGGCAACGGCGCCTTGGCGGTGGTATTGAGCGGCAGCGGCATCCTGCTGGCGCTCGCCGGCTTCACCTTGTTGTACCGGGTGGTGCCCAACTGCCCGGTGCCGAATTCGCACGCCCTGATCGCCGCGACCTTCAGCACCCTGGCTTTGACCCTGCTGAAAGGCTTGTTCGGCCTTTATGTGAAGAAATTCGCCACTTTCAAGCTGATCTACGGCGCCTTTGCCAGCTTTCCCATCTTCCTGCTGTGGCTCTACCTGATGTGGCTGGTGGTGCTGGCCGGCGCCGTGCTGACCGCCAGCCTCTCCTACTGGCATGGCGAAGCCTGGCGCCGGCGGGTCCACCCCGGCCAGCGCCTGTATGACGCCGTGCGCCTGCTGCTGAAACTGGATGATGCCCGCCGCGAGGGCGCCACGCTCTCGCTGGGCAAGCTGCGCAACACGCTGGCGCTGGGACAGGACGAACTGCATGAATTGCTGGAACGGCTATCGCAGCGCGGCTGGACGCAGCCCACCCGCAGCAATGGCTGGCTGCTGGCTACCGCGCTGGAACGCATCACCTTGCGCGAGCTCTATCACCTGCTGGTCACCCGCCCGGTGGCGCCACCACGGGCGATCGACGGCTTGCACCATATCCTGAACGAGCGTTTCGGCCAGATCGACGCCAGTCTGGACATCAGTCTGGCGGACCTGGCCCGCCAGTTGCGGCATGCGGACGCTACCGAGGAAAAACCGCCGGGCCAGGGTGCCGTGAGGAATTAACTGTTTACGTATTCAAACAGTTCAAACCCCACCGCCTGCTCATGCAGGCGTACCGAGCGCACCATGCGTTCGCCGTGATCGGTGTAGATCGCCAGTTCGCGCATGGGAGAAAAGCTGCCGCGCGGCGCCACGATCAGCGGCGGCTGCTTGAGCGCGGAGACTTCGGGCAGGATCACGCAGGGTTGGAAACTGGCGCCGGCATGGGAGATCGTGGGCCGGAGCATGGCCGGCTCGCCCTTGGGCGCCAGCACCTGCACACCGATCTCGACGGCTTCGCCATCGTCCGGCGCCTGCAGCCAGCGCACGCAAGCCACCATCCATTCATCGCCCGGCTTGGCACGCAAGCCGACCATATCACCCACCCGGTAGACGCAATTCTGCGGTACCGGCTCCATCCGCAGCGCAAAACCGCCAGGGCTTTCGTTGATGACCAGCCAATCGTCGGCCGGGCTATAGCCGGCGCCGGATACGCTCAGCGGCCCCTCGCCGTCGACCACCACCGTATCGTCCAGCACCACCGGTTGCAGCAAGGGCTTGCCATCGTTCAGATAGAAGGCGGTCATGCGCAGGCCCACCACCATATTGACGCGCGTGTTGGCCCGTATACGCTGGAAGACGCGCTTGGGGGTGATGCTCCACTGCCGGGTAACCCGCCGCAGTAAATCTATCCAGGCCTGCGCCTTGGACCGGTCGCTGGCGCCCGGCAGCTTCTGTTCGACCGAGTGCAGGGCTTTGTGCAGGTGTTTAGCCATCTCCATGGTATCGAGCAGGATGGCGCTGCTGGGTTCGACATCCAGCGGGCGTTGGCCCAGAAAAGCCGGCGCTACGTCGGCGTCCAGCCGCACCAGGAAGAATCCGGCCGGATTGGGGGTGTTGCCCAAAGGCTGGAACAGCGCCGCCGCGCCATAGTTCTTGATCAGGTCCTGGATCTTGTCGTGCTCGACCGGGTGATAGCGATAAGGATCGGCCAGCGACAACAGCAGAATCTGCTTGTAGTAGCCGCCTATGGTCTTGATCGGATGGTCCACCCCTTCCGGCAGGTCGATCTGCTTATGCTGGATCGCATAGCGGAACAGCGTGTGCGCCTCCTGCCAGACGCCGGCGGGTATTTGCGCGTAGCTCTTGCAACATACCCACATCAGCTTCTGATAGGTGATCAGCAGCTTCTGGATCAGTTCGGGAATATGCCGGTTGCCCAGGCTGAAGCGGGCGTTGAGCCGTTCCGACAGGACCAGCTTGTAGCCATTGGCCAGTTCCAATTGCAGATTGCGCGCCAGCGCCATGGATTGCTTGTTCTTTTCCTTGGCCGGCACCGCCGCCGAGGTATAGGCCGCCTCCAAGGGCGCATCCAGCATATCGACGGCCAGCTGGTAATGCTCCAGCAGCTTGAGGCGGACATCCGCATCGAGCTTGATGCGGTTGAGCGTGGTCAGCGCGTCGAAAATCGCTCGCGCGCTTTCCATCAGATTGCCGGGCGGCAGTGAAATCAACCAGGCACGCAAGGCTTTCGGGTTGGTTTCGACACTGAGCGAATAGCCGGTAATCGGTTCCGGGAGGTTGAGAACGAGCGACATGTGCTTTCGCGTGCTTGGCTGTGATTTTTGTATAGGCGATATTCGCACCCGCTGCGACCATCGCCTCCCGCTCGCCGCTACGCGACTCCCTCATCCAGCAAGGCGCGCAGCGTCGCGAATACCTGTTGCAGTTCCTCCACGCTGATGACGTACGGCGGCATCAGGTAGACCGTATTGTTCACCGGCCGAAGCAGCAGCCCCTTGGCCAGCGCCGCGCTGAAGAAGCGGCTGGAAAACCCTGCCGCCGCCTCCTTCACCTCGAACGCCCAGATCATGCCCAGCTGACGGGCGTCCGCTACCCGGGGATGGGCGGCAAGCAGGGCGAAGTCGGCTGCGACGGCCTCCACCTTGGCGCGATTGCCCGCCAATACCTTGTCGTCGCGGAAAATCGCCAGCACCTCCAGCGCCGCCCGGCAAGCCAGGGCGTTGCCGGTATAGCTGTGGGAATGCAGGAAACCCCGCGTTACGTCTTCATCATAGAAGGCCGCATAGATTTCGTCGCTGCTGAGCACCACCGACAAGGGCAGATAGCCGCCGGTAATGCCTTTGGACAGGCAGATAAAGTCCGGCCGGATACCGGCCTGCTCGCAGGCGAACATGCTACCGGTGCGGCCGAAGCCCATGGCGATCTCGTCGGCGATCAGGTGTACGCCATACTGGTCGCAAAGGGCGCGGGCCCGCCGTAGATAGGCCGGGTGGTACATGGCCATGCCGGCGGCGCCCTGGCATAAGGGCTCGACGATCAAGGCCGCCAGCTGCGGCGCGCGCGCCTGGAACAGCCGCTCGATATCCTCGGCTGCCCGCAGGGCATAGGCCTCGGCCCCCTCGCCCGCCGCCGCCAGGCGCCAGTCCGGCGAGCACACCCGATGGCTGGCCCGCAGCAGCGGCGCGTAGGTGGCACTGAACAGCGGCACATCGGTCACCGCCAAGGCACCCAAGGTCTCGCCGTGGTAACTATTTTGCAGGCTGACGAATTCGGTCTTGCCGGTCTGGCCGTGATTGCGCCAATAGTGATAGCTCATCTTGAGGGCGATCTCGGTGGCGCTGGCGCCATCCGAACCGTAAAAAGCATGCCCCAGCCCGGTCAATTCACCCAATTGCTCGGACAGTTCCACCACCGGCTGCTGGGTAAAACCGGCCAGGATGACATGCTCCAGCCGGTTCAACTGATCGGCGATGGCCGCGTTCATGCGCGGATTGGCGTGACCGAACAGGTTCACCCACCAGCTGCTGACGCCATCCAGATAACGCTTGCCCTCGAAATCGATCAGCCAGACACCCTCGCCCCGCGCGATCGGCACGATGGGCAGGGTTTCATGCCGCTTCATCTGGGTACAGGGATGCCATACCGCCCGCCGGCTACGTGCCAGCCACTCCTGATTCGCTTGCTCGCTCATGCTCATCCGTTCGCGCTCCTTGTGCCAGGCGTTTATGCTGGGCGCTTTGCAATAAAGGAGGAGATCATACGATGAAGCAAGCCAGCTTGTTTATCGCCGCAATCGGCGGCTTCACCGGCGTTGCCTTGGGCGCATTCGGCGCGCATGGCCTGAAAAACAGCCTCGCCCCGGCGCAACTGGCGGTTTTCCAGACCGGCGTGCAATACCAGCTGCTGCATAGCCTGGCGCTGCTGGGGCTGGCCGTGTTGCTACGCCAGCATGACAGCAGCCTGTTCCGCTGGACGGGCCGCTGCTTTGTCGTCGGGACGGTTTTGTTCTCAGGCAGCCTCTATCTACTGGCCCTGAGCGGCATCCGCCCCTTGGGCATGATCACCCCGCTGGGCGGCGTGGCCCTGCTGGCCGGCTGGTTTTGCCTGGCGCTGGGGGCTTGGCGGGAAGGTCATGCGCCGGCGGCCTGACCGGCACGGCAGCTAAACCGTAGGCAGGGCGAAATAGAATACGGCGCCTTCACCCACCCACCCTTCCGCCCAGACCCGCCCGCCGTGTCGGCTGACGATGCGCTGGACATTGGCGAGGCCCACGCCGCTGCCGGGGAACTCCTCCTGGCTGTGCAGGCGCTGGAAAACGCCGAACAGGCGGTTGCTGTAGTGCATATCGAATCCGGCGCCGTTGTCGCGTATCCGATAGATGTTTTCGCCGTTTTCCGCCGTGCTGTCGATGACGATCCTGGGATGGTCCTTGCGGCTGGAATACTTCATGGCATTGCCGATCAGGTTGGCCCAGACCTGGCGGATCAAGGTCCGATCACCCCAGGCCTTCGGCAGCTCCGCCAGCTCGAAGACGATCTCACGCTCGCCGTTGGCGGCCTGCAGGCTGTCGAAGACCTCTTGTGCCTGGGCAGTCATATCGACGCGGGAGGCATTGATGGGGGAATTGCCCATGCGGGAGAACGCCAGCAACTCCTGGATCAGCTGGCGCATGGTCGTACTATTCTCGCGCACCACGCTCAGCAGGCGCTTGTCCTCGGGCTCCAGGCGCGCATCGGCCCGCCGGGCCAGCATGCCGGCAAAGCCGTCGATGGCCCGCAAGGGCGCCTGCAGGTCATGCGAGACCGAATAGCTGAAGCTTTCCAGCTCCTTGTTGGCCGCCTCCAGCTGGCTGGCCCGCAGTGCCAGATTGGCCACCAGGCGGACCCGTTCCAGCGCGATGGCCACCTCATTGGCAATCGCCTTGAAGACCTTCAAATCCTCATCGTCCGCCGGCTGGGTGGTATCAATCAGGATATTGACCACCCCCAGGCAATGCTCGCCGATCAGCAAAGGCACGCTGGCATGGTTGAAGCGCGCCGTTCCGATAAGCTGCTCACACACCCGCAGGGCGACCTCCACGCCCGCCTCGCCCGGCTTTGGCGACATCTGGCAAAGCTTATGGCCGGCTTCCAGCAGCTCGGTGGGCAGCCCGGCCGGCAGATTGCAATCGCCGCCATAACGCCAGCCGGCCGGGCCATCGTTCAGATAGATCCAGCCGGCCCGGAAGCAAGCCAGCTCCATGATGCCCTGCAAGGCGTTTTCGCATACTTCCGCTTCGGTCAGGGCATGCATCAGGCTTTCCGCCACCCGGTACAAGACCCGCAACATCTGGTTGGAACGGGCCAGGGCCTGCTGCTGCTGTTGCAGCTCATCGTTCATATGCATGGCTTCCTCATAGGTGGAAACCAATAGATCGACGATCTGCTCCCGTTCGGCGGTAATAAAGTGGCGCTTGCCCTCCAGATAGAGTTCGGCACCGATCTGCACCTTGCTGGATTTGCGCAGATTGCGGTTGAGCAAGATGTAGTTGATGCGCGAAATCAGCATGGCCGGGTCATACGGTTTACGCAGGAAGTTGTCCGCCCCGCACTCCAGGCTGCGGGCGATATCCTGCAAGCCGGCCAGCGAGGTGACGATCACCACCGGGGTTTCCTTCAGTTCCGGATCCGCCTTGATGGCGGTGCACAGCTGGTAACCGTCCATTTCCGGCATGACCACATCGGTGATGACCAGCGTGGGGCGGTGGGCGGTGGCCAGTGCCAGCGCATCCTTGCCATTGCCGGCCAGCAACACCACGAACTCGTGCGCTTCCAGCAGGAAACGCAGCTGCTCGGCCTGGGTAGGGCTATCTTCGGCGATCAGGATCGTTACGCCCTGAAACAGATTGGTTGCCTGGCTTGCCATGACTTCCTCCAACGGACGCCTTGTTTGGTTTTTTTTCGGACTTCAAAGCCCGTCGGCCCAGCGGCAGAGTACGGTCGGCATTTCTTCCGGGGTCAGCACGAAACGCGCGGCCCCCAGCTTGACCGCCTCGCCGGGCATCCCGTTGACGACGGCGCTCTTACCCTCCTGCGCCACCGTGACGGCGCCGGCCATCTTCATCTGCAACAATTCCTGCGCGCCATCGCAACCCATGCCGGTCAGCAACACCCCGATGGCCCGGCTGCCGTAGGCCCGCGCCACCGAACTGAACAGATGCGCCACCGACGGCCGCAGGCCCTGCCCGACCCCGTCGCTTACCAGGATGACCTCGGCATTGCCTCCCACATGCATTTGCAAGCCGTCGGGCGCGACATAGGCATGACCTGCCAGCATCGTCTCGCCTTGTCTGGCCACCCGCACGGAATAGCCGCTGGCCTGCGCCAGCCATTTGGCAAAGCCCAGGGCAAAGCCGGGGCTGATGTGTTGCACGATGGCGATGGGCGCGGGGAAATTCTTGGGCAGGGACGACAAAATGGCTTGCAAGGCCAGCGGACCGCCGGTCGAGGCCCCGATCGCCACCAAGCGGCCATTGCCCTGATGAGGGTTGATCATCACCGGCGCGCCATTGACCGGCGCAGCCGCCAGGGGGGCCCGGCTCCAGCGCCGGATGACCTGGACCTCGGCCATCAGCTTGATGGTATCGGTCAGCGACTTCGCCAGCGCGGCAAAGTCCGACGAAGCAGGACCGGGGGGCCGGGCCAACACCGTCAGCGCCCCCGCTTCGAGGGCGCGGAACGTGGCGGCCACATGTTGCGGCTGGGCCGTGTCGGTCACCATGATGATGCGGGTCGGGCAGGCTTCCATGATGCAGCGGGTAGCGGTAAAGCCATCCATGCGCGGCATATGGATATCCATGGTGATCACGTCCGGCTGCAGCCGCACGGCGGCGGCCAGGGCGGCATCGCCGTCGGCGGCCAAGCCCACCACCTCCAGATCGGGATCGCTATTGAGGATATACACCAGCAGCTCACGCACGACGATGGAGTCATCCACCACCAGAATGCGGATCGGACTAGGCCGGCTGCCGGCAGGCAGGCCTTGGGTGCGTGGCTCGGTCGTGGTCATCGACCACCTTGCCGCTGTGCGCGGGCCTTTTGAACGACGGTCATATCAATCTCCGAATCGCATCGAGCAGATTGCTCTGATCAAAGCCGCCTTTCACAATATAGGCATTGGCGCCGACATCGATACCGCGCTCGCGGTCCTCGCGCGAATCCAGCGCGGTCACCAGGATCACCGGCAGCTCGCGCAGCTTGGGTTCCTGGCGGATGCGGCTGATCAGGTCGAAGCCATCCATGCGCGGCATCTCCACATCCGACACCAGCAAATCGAATGCCGAGGTGCGCAGGAGGGTCAGCGCATCGATCCCGTCCACGGCGGTGGTGGTGGCATAGCCGGCCGATTCGAGGATGTTTTTCAGCAAGGAGCGCGAAGTGATCGAATCCTCCGCCACCAGCACCGATTTGCGTTCGGCCCGGACCGTCGCGGTCGGTGCGGCCGTGACGGGCACGTAGCGGACAGCCGACTTGAGCAGGTCGCCCACGTTGAGAATGGGCACGACCCTGCCGGCCCCCAGCACGGTGGCGCCGGCCACGTTGCGGACCCGCTGCAGCTGCGGCCCCAGGCCTTTGACCAAGACCTCGCGGTCATCGACGATCTCATCGACGATAAAGGCGATGCGCCTTTGCCCCGCCCCCAGCACCACCGCCTGCAGATAGGGCGAGACGGCCGACGTGCTTTCCTTGCGCGGCATCTCCAGGATATCCACCAGCCAGACCACCCCCAGCACGCTACCTTCCAGCGTGATGGTCTCGCGGTTCTCCACGGTCAGGATGGATTGCCTATCCACCCGCACGGCCCGTTCCACACTGGTGGACGGCAGCACGAATTGCTGCTCGCCCGCGCGCACCAACATGCCCCGAAAGGTCGCCAGCGTGGTGGGCAGCAAGATGCGAAAGCAACTCCCGCCCTCCTCGCCCGCCTCCACCCGCACGCTGCCGCCCAGCTTTTCGACCTTTTCGCGCACGATGGCCAGGCCCAGGCCACGGCCGGAGATATCGGTCAGGATGGGACTGGTGGAGAGGCCGGACTCGAATACCAGATTGAGCAGCATGCTTTCGGTGCCCGCATCGTCCGGCCCCAGCAAGCCCATGCGGCGAGCCGACTGGCGAACGCTATCGAGCCGGATACCGGCGCCGTCGTCACGGATGGTCAGCTCGATCTGATTACCGTCGCGGGGACTGGCGGCCACCTCGATGCTGCCACGCTCCGGCTTACCCTGCTGCTGGCGCAGCCGTGGCGCTTCGATACCGTGATCGACCGCATTGCGCAGCAGGTGGATCAGCGGGTCCTTCAACTGCTCCAGGATGCGCCGGTCTATCTCCAGCGAACCGCCGGTCAGCGTCAGCTCCACCTCCTTGCCGCTATCCTTGGCCTGATCGCGTACCAGCTTGGGCAGCAGCGCCAACAGCGACGAAAGGGGCAGCATCGAGGCCTGCTTCATATCGTCCAGCAGCCCATCGACCATGCCCGTCAGCGCGCGCCGCTCCTGTTCGCGGCTATTGCGCAGGCGTAGTACCCGCTCTTCCAGCAGGCGCAAGCGCAACTCGTCGCCATCCACCACATCCAGCAAACGGTGCAACTGCGCCAGCCGCGTCTCATCCAGGCCATCCTGCCGGCGGCCCCAGGCGCGGCGCAGGGCGCGCAGCTCGCGCACCGTCTTGTTGCGCTCTTTTTTCCAGTCGCTCAACTCGCGGTTCAGCTCAGCCAGTTCTTCCAGCAGATGGGCGGCGCTGAATTTCAGCGACAGCAACTCCTCGGCCTGGTTCAGCAGGGTATTGAGCTTGCTGGTCGAGACACGGACCGTCTCGTCCGCGGGTGCGGCGGTCGCCGCCGGGTTGGGTGGACCCACGGACGTTGCCGGCTTGGCGAGCGGTGGTTCGGGCAGCGGCGCCGACACGGTGCCCGGCGTGGCGGCCGCGCTTGACGCGGGCACCAGCACGGGATGCAGTATGCTTTCCAGTACCGTCAGATCCTGATAGCAAGCCTCGAACACCTCCGGCGACAGTTCGGCCTGGCCATGCTTCAGTTCGGCCAGGCGCGTTTCCATCCGGCTGCAAAGCCGCTCCAGATCATGGCGGCTGACCGAGCGTGCCGCCCCCTTGAGGCTGTGCGCCTCGCGGAACAACTCCTCCACCAAGGCCTGGCGCCGGCCGCTATCGCTGTCCCGTTCCAACTCCAGCAACGCCGCCACCATGGCTTGCAGATGCTCGTCCGCCTCGACCAGAAAGGTCGCCATCAATCGTTCCAGAAAACGCGCTTCGTTTTCGGCCATTCGCCCTCCCGGTCATCGCCGTTTTTTTATCCGCGTGTTCAGTGACACGTAGCTTTTTCAACGCTCCCTAGACGCGGAACCGCGCCAGCATCTCCTGTAGTTTCTGGCCCAATTCATGCAGATTCTGCGCGGCGGTCTCGGCCTGCTTGGAACTGGCCATATTCTGGGTGCTGGCGATACGGATGTTTTCCATCGCCGAGGCCAACTGGTCCATCCCCGCCAGCTGCTGCTGCGACGAAACGGCGATCTGGGTGGAAGCCTGGGCGCTTTCCACGATGCTCTCGCTGAGCGAGCGGATGGCCTCGCTGGCCTCGTTCGATTGTTTCACGCCCGATTCCACCGCCTTCCCGCCTTGCTCGGTTGCCAACACCGCGCTGGTGGTCGCGCGCTGGATCTCGCCCAGGATGCCGCGCACCTGCACGGTGGCCTGTTTGGATTGCTCGGCCAGGCTCTTCACCTCCTGCGCCACCACGGCAAAGCCCTTGCCGTGCTCGCCGGCCTTGGCCGCCTCGATGGAGGCATTGACGGCCAGCAGATTGGATTGCTCGGCCAGATCATTGACGGTGGCGATGATCTCGCCGATGGCCTGGGTCTGTTCCGACAGGCGCACGATGCTTTCCGCGATCAGCGCCATCTGGTCGTGGATGCGCTGCATGCCCTCGATGGCATCCTCCACCGCCCGCTTGCCGCTCTGCGACACCTGGGCGGCCTTCTGCGCCGTCTCCGACATGTACTTGGCCTTCTGGCTGGATACCAGCGCGGTCTGCTTGACCTCCTCCACCGTGGTGGTGGTCTCGCTCACCGATACCGCGGTCTCCTCGGTGCCGGTGGCGATCTGGGTGGCACCGGTGAGAATCTCGCTAGCCGAGGTGGTAAGGATCGCGATGCCGCCACGGATTTCCAGGTTGATCTGGCGCAGATCCCGCAACATCTCGGCAAAGGCATTGCCCAGCACATCCCGCTCGGACTGCGGCGTGACTTCGACGGTCAGGTCGCCCACCGCGATCTGGCGGGCTACCCCGGCCATGTCGCGCAGCGATTGCAGCATGCGGGCAAAGCTCGCCTGCAACACACCCACCTCGTCGCCACGGGCACTGACGGGCACGCTCACCGACAAATCGCCGCCCCCTATCCTGGTGGCGATGGCGCTGATCTCGCGCAGGGGCCGGGCGATATGGCTGGTCAGGAACAAGGCGCCGCCGATCGCCAACCCACCGGAAGCCAGCAGGCCCAACAGCAGGCTCAACATCGCGGTCTGCACACTGCGTGCCGCCTCGGTGTCGCGCATCTCCTGCAGCTGGTTCTCCGTTGCGGTCATCTCCATCACCAGGGCACGGATCTCATCGGTGAGCCGCTTGCCCTTATCGGTGCGGATCAGTTCTCGCGTTGCGTCAAAGCCCTTGGCACGTCGAAGATCGATGGTCTCCTGCAGGATGATCTGCTTGTCGTGCACCAGGGGCCCCAGCCTGTCTACCCGCTGTTGCTGGATCGGATTGTCCGCGGTCAGGCTCTTGAGCTTCTGCACCGCCGGCTTCAGCTGCTGGATCGATTGCAGATAGGGTGCCAGATAGTTGTCGTCGCCGGTAATGACAAAACCCCGCTGGGATGACTCGGCCTCCAGCAGGGTCGATAGCAGGCTGACCAAGTGCGACTGCACCTCGCGGGTGTGGGTCACCCATTGGGCCGTGTCTACCATCGTGCGGGTGTTCTGGTAAGTGATGGCGCTGACCGTGACGATGATCAACAGGATGCCGATAAAGCTCGCCCACAGTTTCGAGCCGATGGAAAGTTTCATCCCTTCTCCTCCTGAATCCTTGTGCTTTTAGTTGCCCACGCGTCATGCCAGGGCCAGCACCATTTGTAGTAGGTAAATCCGCTCACCGAGCAAAAAGCCGCAACGGGGCTAGGACGGCACTTCCTCATCCACCAGCAGGGCCGGGTCGTGAATCAGTTTCAATGCATCCAGCACCACCAGGCGATCCGGCGCCACCCCTCGCAGGTATTCCGCCCGCACGCCATTGAGCGTGGGCAGGGACGGCTGCAGATCGGCCAAGGCCACGCTGCGCACGCCGATGATCTGATCGGCGAGCAGTCCGAAGCGCATGGCGCCGTCTTCCAGCAGAATGACCTTGTTCATATCGGGCAGGCCTTGCAGCGGCAGGCCGAAGAAGCGCTTGAGGTCGATGACCGACACGATCTGGCCACGTAGATTGATGATGCCCAGCACGAATGGCGGCACGCAGGGCAGCAGACCCAACTCGCGCAATGGATATACCTCGCGGACCAGGCGGGTCTCCAAGCCGTAGTGCTCGTGCGCCAGGCGGAACTCCACCAGCTCCATTTGCTCGCCCTCCACCCCCTCGGCGGCCGGCACTTGCGCCAAGGCACGGGCGCGTGCCTGCAGCACCGCATCGCGCACCGCCTCGTCAGGCTCGAATTCGCGTTGCAGCGCCTGTTCGGCCCGCGCCATCTGCGCGTGCACACTGGTCCAATCTATGCCGGTCTTGGGCTTGTCCGGGTTCATGCCGTCCTCCGCGTCTTGATCATGTGTGCCAGCTCGCCTGCGCTCAGCCCATCCGACTCCGGCAGCGCCTCATTCGGTGCGTGGGCCGCCAGCAGTTCCAGCGCGTGCCGGTAATGCCGGTCGGCGTCCGGCCGGCCCAAGCTCGCGCTCAGATTGCCCAGTGCCATATGCGCCAGGATAAAGCCCGGCTCCAGGTAAAGCGTCCGCTTCAAGGCCTGGATCGCCTCATCGACGCGCCCCTGCTCTTCGTGGATCAGGGCGCGCAGATATTGGCCGGCAGGATTGATGCGATCCGCCGCGATCGCCCGGTCGCAGCACTGCCCCGCCTCATCCAGCCGCCCCTGTCCCGCCAGCAGCCGCGCCAGCAACAGCAGGGCAGCCGCATCGTCCGGCAGGCCGGCCAGCAAGACTTCGGCCTCGGCATGGTCGCCGCGCTGCCGGGCCGCCAAGGCCCGCTCGTACGGTGTCGCGACCGGTTCGGGTGGGGGCGCCGGGGGCAACTCCACCACGGGTTTGGGCGGGGACGCCGGCGGAATGGGCAAGGGGGCCGCAAACACGGTTTCGGGCAGTTGTTCTTCCGCCGACCAGCGCGGCAGCGCCGCTACGGGACGTTCTTCATTGCAATAGAACAAACAGCCCGGAAAGCTCACCGGCGCGAACGCCTTGAATAAGCCCTGGTCCGCTTCGGCCGACCCGACCACCAGCCAGCCGCCCTGGCGCAGGCTACGGCGCAGCAACTGCACGGCGCGGTGCGCGTGCCGCCGTTCGAAATACATCAGGGCATTGCGGCACAGGATCAGATCCATAGCCGCCGTCTCGCGTTCCGGCCCCGCTTCCGCCATCAGATTGTGCTGGGCGAAGCGCACCATGCGACGAATATGGGGCAGCACCGCAAAGCGCCCCGGTCCGGCCGGCTCGAAGTAGCTACCAAGCAGCCAGGGCGGCGCATTGCGGAACGACCACTGCGAATAGCGGGCCGCTTCGGCGCGCTGCAACGCGAGCGGGTTGATATCGGTCCCCAGCAGGTGAATGCGCCAGTTTTCCAGATCGGGCAGTAGCCGATGCAGCAGGATGGCCAAGGAATACGCTTCCTCGCCGCTGCAACAGGCCGCGCTCCAAATCCGCAGCGTGCGATTGCCGGCCAGTCGGCGGGCCTGGATCAGCGCGGGCAGGACCTCGGTTTCCAAAGCGAAGAACACCGCCGGCTCGCGGTAGAAATAGGTTTCCCCCACGGTCAGCTTGGCCGCCAGCGCATCGATCTGGCGGCGGCCCAAGGGCGCCTGCAGCAGCGCCCGCATGCAGCTTTCCGCATCGGGGTACCCCAGCTCGCGCGCCACCTCCGCCATGGCGCGCCGGACCACCTCGCTGCGATTGTGCGGAAAGGACCAGCCCAGCGACGTTGCAAGGAAGTCGAGAAAGCGCGGCAGGGCGGTATCGCGGGCGAGTTGTTCCATTGCGGGCAAGGGCAAATCCAAGGTTGCGCGATTCGGCTCGACTGCGGCAAGCCTCCCAAAAATCTAAGCGGCAGGCAGCTGGGCCAGCGCCGAACCCAATTGCCGCGCCTCTTCAAGCGATAGAAAACCCGCCAGGTCGTGCACCAGCAACAAGCCGTCATCCAGGCTCACCACGCCCTGCACATGGGCCAATCCTTCCAGCACGCTATCCGCCGCGACGATCCGCTCGACCGGGTAGGCCGCCACCGCCTCGATTTCGTCCACACACAATCCCACCGGCCGGTCCGTCCGCGCGATCACGATCTGGTCGCTCAGGCGCAGCGTGCGGCCGGGCAGACCGAAGCGTTGCCGTATATCGAAGATCGGCACCACCTTGCCATGCAGCTGTATCACCCCGCACACGCCCTCCGGCGCGGCCGGCAGCGGCGTAATCGCCACCGCCCGGATAACGCGCTCGACCACCGCCAGATCCAGGGCAATACGCCGTGCATCAAGACGGAATACCAGCAACTGGCGGCTATCGCTCATGACGCCTTCCATGGCTACTTGATTGCCCTGCGTCCAAACGGGAGCATGCGGAAAAATCCCTACCACTTCGGTGAACTGCGTGGACCCACTTCCGGCCGCCTGGGCGAACACGGCAGTGGCAAGACATCCTCCTGAAACCGCGGCGGTACCGTCGTTGCGGCACTTGCTGTGGTGCATCCGTTCTAGTTCAGCGGACAAATGCTTGCCAGTTTTCCCGCCGGGTGGAGTTTCATCGCGCCCGGCTGCATTTCGTCCTGCCCGACCGACAGCCGGTCCCTTTGCCATCGCGACGAGACAAGCAATCGACGAAGATGCATCCATACCAGCCGGGCAACACCGCCCAGCCCAACCATCACACCGGAGCCACACCATGCAACGCAATCAAATCAACGCCCTGTTCGAAACCACCCTGTTCCTCGGCGTGGCCGTTCTGTTCGCAGGTGGTTTGCTGGGCGCGCTGCAAGCACCTGCCCACGCCGAACAACAGATGCTGGCCAAGCATGCCACCACGCAAGTGGCGCAGTGCGATGTAGCGCGCCGTGGTTGATCACTCACCGAATGACTCGCACTTGTGGTTCGGCCCCATCGATATGCCGGCGCTGGCGGTACTCCAGCCGCACTATCAAACCGTCCGCCCCGGTGTGCCGCCTTTATCTCAAGAACTGACCGATTTTGCCCGCGGCCATGGCCAACACGTGATGGTGGCTTGGCGGGCCGATGTGCCGGTTGCCTGTCTTGGCTGGGTAAGCGAGGAAGTGGCCCACAGCGGCCGGCTCTATGGCGCGCCTTTGTTGGCGACGGATGGCGAAGCGGCGGCCGGGCTGATCGTGCAGTTGCGGCAGATCGCCCAGCACTTGAATGCCCGCCAAATACGCATCAGCGCCTGGGCCGGAGAACGGGACAAGGCTGTCGCCCTGGTCGCGGCGGGCTTTGAGCCGCTATTCGAATGGGTGAATTTCGCCATCGATACCGCCGGTGCGCAGTCGCCGGACCTTCGCGCCAATCGCTGGCAGCTCGTAGCGCAGGACCAGCTCGATTGGACCCAGCTGGCCGCGCTATACAACGCCACCTTCCGCCACGTACCCAACTCGCCGCCGCGCGATGCGCTGAATATCGCGGACGACTGGGCGCGGGCGGACGGCTTGGCCAGCTGCGTGTTTGCCGACGCCGACGGCCACTATCGGGGCTTTGCCTTGATCGAGGAAGGCCACGTCAATGCCGTGGGCGTGGACGATGCGCTGCGCGGCAGCGGCCTGGCTGAGCTGATCTACCAATATGCCAGGGCCAACTTGGCGCAACGCGGCATGGACCGCTTGAAGGCCTTGGTTTCCAGTGCCAATCCAGCTTCGATGCGATTTCACCAGAAGCTGGGTTTCATCGAGGATCTGCCGCGCGGAACGGTGTATGAATTGACGCTGTGAAACCATGGCGCCGGGCCCAGAACGGTGCACCGGACCAGCGCTGTTCCATGGCGTAGTACTGCTGCTGCATCTGGCGGTAGTGTTCGAAGTCCAACTTCATCCTGGCCTGGTAGTCGTCCAGCAATTTGCCATCGCCGCGCGTCAGCAAGGCATGGATGGCGCAGCCGGCATGAATGCCGGAATTGAGTGCCTGTGGTATGCCACTGGATGACAAGGGATCGTGCGAGGTGGCGGCATCGCCGACCGCCAGCCAGCCCGGGTCGGCCAGTTGCTCCAATTGCCCGGAATGGGCCGAACAGACCCGCAGCCGCCCCAGCATCCGGCCGCGCTGCAACCGCGCCTGACTGTGTGGGAGCTGCGCCAGCGCCGCCTGCCAGCGATCGGGACTAGCCAGGCGACCGGCATGCACCAGGTCCGAGTCGCTCATCAGCGCGGCCACCAGCCGGTTCCCCGGCTGCTTGGCACTGTAGAACCAGCCGCCCGCATAGGTTTCCACCAGCGTGGACGCGTCTTCCGCCTCGCCTTCGCCGAACTGGAAGGTGGCGATCACCGCCGCCAGCCTATCGTGCCGCAAGCGCTTGACACCCAACAAACGCCCGAAGGCCGCCGCCTTGCCGCTGGCATCCACCACGAAACGGGCGCGCACGGTGCTGGCACCGCCGCTACGCCGCACGCGCAAGCGCCACCCGTCCTCGTCGCGCACGGCCGCCATCAGTTGGGCCCGGCGCCACAGCACGCCGCCGGCAGACTCGAAGCAACGGGCCAGCGTGCCGTCGAAGCGGGCGCGGTCCAGATGCCAGCCCAGGCCGTGGGGCGACAGGATAAAGTCGCGCGTCTGCATGCGCTCATCGCCCCAGGTGGCCCGTGATGAATAGGATGGCTGGTGCGCATCGGCCAGGAAAGCCGGCCAGACCCGCAGGTATTCCAGCAGGCCCTGCGCACCCGGCGACAGGGTTTCGCCGGTGCGGACCACCCGGTAATCCGAGCGCTCCAGCACCAGCACCGAGAGGCCGGTATGGTGGCGCAAGGTCAGCCCCACGCTGAGGCCGGCCGCGCCACCGCCCATCACCACCACATCGTATCGGGCCGGCCCGCCGGAATCGCTTTCCCTTGCACTCATTTGATGCCGGTCGCCGTGCCCTGGGCCAGGTAGGTGGTATTGCGCTCCGATTCGACGAAATACGGATAACGCTCCGTGCCCTTGTTGACGATAAAACCCAGGTCCTGCCACGACACCACCATCTGGTTGAAACTATTGATGCCCCGCTGGTAGTTGACGCTGGTGCCGGCCGCCACGATGGAATAAGTATCGAGCACCTGGAACACCCCGTTCGCATTCGGCCTGCTGACCGGCGCGTTGCTGACGAAACCATCCAAAGCCTGGTCGGCGGGGTCGACCGACCCCGCGTAGACCTGCATCGGGCTTTGTGGCGGCCACCAATACACGTAGTACGCCGGCGGCACCTGGATACCATCGTCGGCCGGGCTCTGGTTGATGGCCGGATTGGTGATATTGGGCGTCTGCACCGTGCAATCGAAGAAATCGGCCTGCCAGGGGATGGCCATACGCTTGGTCAGGTCGCCCGGTTCGGTGCCCTGGCCGTTCTGCGGATCGCTGGTGGTGCTGAGGCCCTCGGCGTAGTAATACTCCTCCAGCTTGAGGTTGCTGCCTTGCCAATGGGCGATGCGGACCTGGAAGGGCTTCGAGTACAGCAGCGGATTGCGCACGATCCAGGTCACCTCGATACCGGGGCTGAATGGCCCGCCTACGCAATTACCGATCGTTTCTCGGTCCAAGGCCGTCACGCCATGCCGGTCGTCGGACGCCGCCGGCCCGGTACTGAACTTGCCCTTGGCCCACTGGTGCATAAAGAAATACTGGGTCGGCGTCAGCGTCAGGAACTTGTAGATGATGTCGTTGGTGACCGAGTTGTCGCCCGAGTTGAGCGGCATCAGCGGTAAGCCGTCGTCGCTAAACAGCTGGTTGGGGCCATTCTTGATCTCGTTGATATAGCGATAGCTCTCGGCCGGCACCGGCACACGGTAATAGCTGAAATATTCCTCCCGCAGCGCACGGTTGGCTTCCGAGGGGTCGCTGGTATCGAAATCGGGACGCGAGAAATCGATCATCGACGGCACATTCGCCACCCAGCGATAGGACTGCGGCCGCACGATGATGGGTTTGATATCGCGCTCGTAGTTGGGCTGGTAGTTCGGATTGAAGCCGGCGATCGGGTTATAGCCGCCGTCATGCTTGATCGGGTGGCAGGCTGGATCGTACAACTGCGGGTCATACTGCAGATTGCGTACCGCAACGTCGTACACGGTGTCGTCCAGGGTAATGATATTGATCAGTTCCGGCGCGTACTTGGGACTGCCCACCACCAGCCAGGCCGGTTCCAGGTCGATGGTGCTGCCATCCTTCAGCGTCAGCCGGGCAAGCACATAGCCATCCGACACATCATCGAACCAGTTGTTGGCGCCGGCGAACGAGGAGATATCGCCCTGACCACCGGCCACGCCGAAGCCGCCCAGCACCAGCAGGTTGCCGGCATCGTCCATCATCAGGTCGCCCAGCGTGTCGATGCCGGTCGAGAGCGCGACCGGTGGAAACGCACCCTTGGTGTACTCTTTCGGGATGTTGTAGCGGCTGAAACTGTTCCGCTGCCCTGGCTGGCTGACCGAACGCGGCCCCGGATCGATGATGTATTGCTGCCGGTTGGGCACGGCGGCATTGGGAATATCGGGATTGCGCAGCGGCACGTGCTGCGCCTCGTAGCTATTGTCGGCACCGAACATCAGGTCGCCGTTCAGCTCGGCGAACGAGTACCAGACCGCCTTCTTGTTGGCGATATGCACGGTCCAGCAGATGCTGGCCACCGAACCGTCCTGCAGCGACAGCTCGCGCGGTGCGCCTCCACCGTGCTCGAACACCTTGAACCGCGCCGCCTGGCGCTTGATGGCGCCGGCCGCGTCCTTGAAACGATCGGTATGGACGGGCTTGCCATCGCACAGGATGGCATTGCCGTGCTTATCGCATTCGATCGGCAGGCCGCCGGTCGTTTCCGGACCGATGTAGAAGCCCTGCGGGCTATTGCCCACCCGCGCGATGCCGATCTTGGGATGAATACTGTAGTGCTTGGCCATATGCATGCTCCTTGGAGAAATCCGACGGAAACGGCGATTTCATCAGCAGGCCGGTCCCATAAAAGGCGGGCATCGGCGAGCCAGGGCATGCGGCGGAGACGACGGGTCGGCTCCTCCTGGGCGCTGGCCGTCTTGACCTGCGCCAGGATCCGTCGCGGGAGCGGGATGGCGCGGCAAGCAGCAGTGCACGGCCTACGGGTGGCAGGCGGGCATTTCCTTGGGAGCGAGCAGGTAAACCGTTCCGTCAGCGACAGCGCAAAGCGCGTTCGCCGGTAAATCGGCCAATGGGAACAGCATGGATTTCCTCCTGCATCCGGCACCCGCGCCGTCATGGCGGCGCTTGTTATGGTGCATCCGTTCTAGACCAGAGCGGACTGAGCTGGCAAGTTTTGGTGGGTGGGTGGGCCGGTCACCTAGCCGCCGAAAAACGGAAGCCGTGGACTAATCGATGAGGAGCTTTTTCCGAGGCTATGAAAACAGTTCAGCGTGTGTGCCACTGCGAACGAACACCACCATACTGCTTCTACCTGAATCGTCGAGGGTATAGACAAGCAGGAAATCCCCACCGATGTGGCACTCCCGGTGGCCTGCCCAGTCGCCCTTTAACGGGTGATCCAGCCATTCAGGAGGAAGCGGCCCATCGTTCACGATGAGCAGCGTCATGGCTTCCTTGAGCCGGTTCATGTCATACCGGCCGGAATGGGACAGGCGCTGCCAATCCTTTAGGAAGTCCTTGGTGTAGTCCGACACGCGGGGCAGGTTGGTCCGTTTACTCGCGGCTGGCTTTTTCGATGTCATCGATCAGGGCATCCCCGGAGGCGAAGCGAGCACTGCGGCTCTTGATGATCTCGCGGGCCTCAGCAATTGCAACGCGGCTTCTTGCATTCGGTGCCTTAATGTCAAACGGCAGCTCCTGGTCAGCCACGACGCGAGTAAGAAAAACACGAATCGCGTCGGAAACTGAAAGACCCATCGAGGCCAACGTCTCCGTCGCCTGCGCTTTGAGTTTCTCGTCCACACGGACGTGCACCATAGATGTGGTAGCGGCCATAACGGACTCCAATATTGATCACTTGAGATACATTGTATCTCGTCATGATTACCGCTACAAAATCTTGGCTCCTGTTAACTATCTAGCTTGGTTATCAAATGCAACTCGGCCGAGATGTGTAAACGAGGTCAATTCGCTCACTCGGTTACCCTGTTGATCGCCTGTTCGCTTCCGGATTTGTACAAGGCAGGAGCGGATTGATTTGGACCGCGGGGGTACCGGCTTATGCCGGCACCCCCAACCCTTTACATCAAACGATTCGCCGTAAGCATCGGCGTATGCAACTCATGCGTCGGAACGTTCTGTTGCAGCGAGGCCGCATCCTGCGGCGCGAACGCTGCCATGGCGCCAATCATGCCGGCCAGTTGCTGATCGATCGAGATGGTTTGGGCGACCATGGCAGGGCGCCCCTGTGCGGTTTCGCCCGCATCGGCCTGCATGCCCGCCACGGTTACCGCCTTGATCTGGATATGGGCGTCATACCAGATTGCGCCATCGCTGAATTTGAAGCGCTCGATGCGGTAGCCGGCGGCATTGGCGGCGTCGAAGTAGTTCTCGACCGTCACCTTGTCGCTGGCGCCGTACTTCAGCACCAGATTGCTGCCGACCCGTTGTACCGCGCTGATCTCGGTCGATTTCACGTCGTTGAACTGGATGGTATCGACGTTGTTCGCCGTGGTATCGAAATCACGGATCACGTCGGCGCCACCGCCCTTGGCCAGGACGTAGGTATCGCTGCCGATCCCGGCATCCATGCGATTGGCGCCGTTGTTGCCGGTCATCAGGTTGTTCAGGGCGTTACCGGTGATGGCGGCGGTGCCTGCCACCAGCGTGAGGTTTTCGACATTGTCGGCCAGGGTGAAGCTGGCGCCGGTGATGACGGTATCGCTGCCTTCGCCGGCCTTTTCCACGATCACATCGCGGCCGTTGTTGACGATATAGAAGTCGTGGCCCAGCCCGCCGGTCAGGGTGTTGTCGCCCGAACCGCCGTCGATCAGGTCGTTGCCCAGCTCGCCGAACAGCTTGTCGTTACCGGCACCGCCACGCATGGTGTCGTCGCCGTCGCCGCCGTACAGCCAGTCGTCGCCTTCGTCGCCCATCAGGGTGTCGATACCGGCTTCGCCGCGGAGGGTGTCGTTGCCGAGACGGCCGTTGAGTGCGTTGCTCGCCGAATTGCCCACCAAGGTATTCGCCAAGTCATTGCCGATGCCGTCGATCTGCTCGGAACCGGTCAGGCTCAGGTTTTCCACCTGTTCGCCCAACTGGTAGGTAACCGACGAATTTACGGTGTCGATACCGTCGTCCGCAAGTTCGCTCACCACATCGGCTGCGTTATCCACCACATAGCTGTCGTTGCCACCACCGCCATGCAGGGTATCCGCACCCACACCGCCATCTAGCTGATCGTTGCCACCGAAACCACTGATGGCTTCGCCACGGGCGGTCCCGACCAAAGCATTGTCATGGTCGGTACCGCGCGGCGGCGCCATGCCCTCTAGATCTGCCCAAGACAGACCGCTTCCATCGCCGAATATCAGCCATTCGATGCCCAGCCCGTGCGGCGTTTCTTCGGTCGGCGCCAATAGATGGATACCCCTATTGCTGCCCCAGGATATATTCAGGTAGTCATTCCCGTCGGCTAGCCTGATCCAGCTCAATTGCAAGTGTTCTGCGCGGATGGCGCCTTGAAGGTAGATCGTGTCGGCAACGGAATCCCAATTTGCGCTTTCAGGATTCCCATCAATAAAGCTTCCTGCAAGTTCATCCTCTTCGATAAAGCTTGTATAGAAGTTGCTATCGTAAAACCCCGTATCGGCGATGGTATCCCAACCTGATTCGTTGTCGGTAAACACATAATAACTATCCGCACCGGCACCACCATTAAGAAAGTCGTCGCCATCCCCGCCGATCACCTCATCCTGGTAGTTGGTCCCCAAAATGGTATCGTTACCATCGTTACCATACACAAAGCTGCCAGCACCATTTGGAAGGAACAGGTTGTAACCTTGCAGCACATGGTTCAATGAATGCTGCTCGAACTGTAAAGCCAGCAGCATGGTAGGGAAGTCAGGTCCACCCGCGTGCATATTTGTTAATGTGCCCGAGTCTATCCGTGCCGCCGGTATCGCCTCCACTGGATGCACCGCAATAAAATCGTCACCTTTCCCGGCATCGACCACATGCATTGGGTCATTCAAATAGATCGTGCTTGAACTATCTCCACTGCTCAAAATTTCAAGCGTCACCTTGTAGCTTTCGGGCGGTATTGGAACGGCCTCGACCACGGTCTCGACGGCGTTTGCCCACCCTCCATCAACCGTTGTGGTCTCCTCGACGTAACCACCATATAAGGTACTCCCTCCATACGGATGCGCGCCACTACGCACCTGGCCGGAAACGTCTATCCATAGTGGATTTCTAGTATCCACCGTTATAACCGCGTCCCTAGGGACCCGCCTTGCGGGATTAGCTCGACGGGTAGTCAGCTTGTACATGGGATCTATTGGATAGGTAACGGGGTCGAACGCCGTCGCACCATTGATCAACGTGAAATTATCGGCACGGGAAATTGTCGACACCGGCAAAAGAACACCTAGGCCGCCATTCAGCTCATAAGCGAACTGCGCCTTGGCTAACGATGACTCCTTGGCCCGTTCGATGAACGCGTCGCGCAAACTCTCAATGTTTACTGGTTCCAAACCAAACTTCGAAAACAAATGGGCAGGAACCACGTCAGCTAATGGTACCGCCGCCGCTTCATCGGTCTTTAGCCGCCATTTCTGCGACGATGCGCCATTCGGCATACTGAAATAGTCCTGCACGATGGCCTGCGCACCGGTTCTTTTTACAATCAACAGCAAGTTTTTGCCGCGTCGGGTTACCGTCAAATCGGCCGCACGGAGTCCGGCATCCAATACCAAGGTATTGCTACCCGAATCGCTCAATCGGCTGATCCCCGCCGAACCACCCCAGAGATAGGAGTCATTACCCGCGCCACCGAGCAAGGTGTCGTTGCCGCCCTCGCCCGCCAACCAGTCGTCGCCTTCCTTGCCCGTCAATCTGTCGTTGCCCGCACCGCCATACAACGAGTCATTGCCCGTACCACCTGCCAGCGAATCATTACCGGTAGTGCCATGCCGAACCCTGTCTCCCTTGAAACAAGCGTCGAGCAATTCCTCCAAGGACAAAGACTGTCCATCGAAACTGAATCGACCCACAACGCCATCCATACCATTCTGGATGGACACCCCACCCCTGCCTTCGTCGTAGCGAATATCCAACCAACGATTGCCGCTCTCATCCTCCCGGTAGCTGGCGACTACCTCCTGGCTAGCGACACCTTCGAATACCAGCCGGTTGTTTTCACCCACCAGATCGGAAAGCACGTCGATGCCATCCAGCCGGGCCATACGGTAGGTGTTAATGCCCTGTCCGCCTTGCACCACGTCGTTGCCGGCACCACCGTACAAGATATCGTTACCGTCGCCGCCTTCGAGCAAATCGTCTCCCCGGCGACCGGACAGGCTATCGTTACCTCCTAGTCCACTCAAGGTGTCGGCGCCGGTACTGCCGATCAGTAGATCGGAACCTTCGGTCCCATTCGATGGCTCGTACGCTTCATACAGTCGAAAGATCGAACCGTCGTCGAGCTGCAGCTTCTCGATGGCACTATCCTGCCCATTTTTGATCAGGATCTGATCATGGTCGTTAAAGTAGATTGTCAGATCGCGGCTATTGGGGGTCAGCGAGAAAGAGATATCTTCGATGCGAATCCCCCCCTGGAGCTGCAAGATATCCTTGCCACCCAAATCGACGATCTGGTCCTTCCCATCTCCAAGCCGGTAGCTATAGGTATCATCGCCCTTACCACCATCAAGCCTATCGTCCCCGACGCCGCCCACTAGCCGGTCGCTACCGTCGTCACCGTTGAGCGAGTCGTTGCCGGCATCGCCGACTAGCGTATCGTTACCCTTGCCCCCATCAAGCAGGTCATGGCCTTCATACCCCTTCAAACTATCGTCGCCGCCAAAGCCGCGTAGCGTGTCCGCCGAAGCGCTGCCCAGTAAGAGGTCAGCGCCATCCCCTGTTTCGTTTTGGCCATCGTCCAAAATATTATCGAGTGATAAATTAGTACCATCGCTAAATTGGACCCGTTCGATTGCACTGTCCAAACCATTTCGGATTAGGAGTTGATCCTGTCCATTTAGTAGGATAGTTAAATCGCCGCTATCAGTGTCATGACTGAAATTAAGGTCAGAGGCACGGATATCTCCCTCGAAAACAAGGGTGTCCTTGCCGTCAAGATCATCGATCCTGTCCAAACCATCGCCACGCTGGTAGATATAAGTATCGTCGCCCTTGCCGCCGTCCAGAATATCGTCGCCGTTACCGCCTTCGATCCGGTCGCTACCGCCGTCACCGCTTAGCGTGTCATTACCGGCATCGCCGAGCAGCGTATCGTCGCCACCGTTGCCATCGAGCTGGTCGCCCAGCAAGGACCCAGCCACCGAGTCATTAAGTTGGCTGCCAAAGAATCCATCCGCTTGTTCGTCGTCCGCGAAATCCAGCTCAATGGCCTCGGCAAAGGCGGTATTCATCAATTCCTTGAATGACAGCTCTATACCGGCATTCGCGCCGTCATCACTCGCCGTAGCCACATCCGCTGCCACATTCGTGCGCATGGCGGCGACGATTTTTCCGGAAGTAGACGGGTCTGTTGGCAGGACAGAGAAACGGAACTTGCCGCTTTTCAGACCACCCATTAACGCGAACTTGCTAGTGGGAGTAGTAAAGATCAGGTCCTTGCCCTGGCGACGGATATCCGTATCCGGCAATGCCGCGCCTAGCACGATACGGTTGCTGCCTTGGGTATCGACGATGGACGACACCAAGGTCGAACCACCATCCGGGCTGGCGAAGCTCATCAAATAGGTGTCATCACCTGCGCCGCCATGCAGGGCATTCGCTTCGCTGCCGCCGTCGAGCGTGTCATCGCCGTCTTCGCCAAACAAATCATCCCTGCCGACCCCACCGATCAGCATGTCGTTGCCCTTGCCGCCTTGCAAGGTATCGTCGCCCCCGCCGCCCAACAGCATATCGGCGTCATCGCCACCGAACAGCAGGTCCTTGCCGTCGCCAGCATCGAGCGAATCGGCACCCGCCTCGCCGCGCAAGATGTCATCGCCCTCGCCGCCCTGCAAGGTGTCGTTGCCACCTTCGGACGCCTCTCCGCTCACATAAGCGGCGCGGTCACCTGTCAGTTCGTCGTTGCCGCTACCGCCCACCAGCGAGTCGGCGCCCTTGCCACCGAACAGGAAATCGCTGTCGCTACCTCCTTCGAGTAGATCGTCGCCAAGATTGCCCTCCAGCGTGTCCTTGCCTTCGCCGCCCAGCAAGGTATCGCTCTTACCCTCCGCCCCCTCCTCACCCACGTCGGAAGCACGATCGCCCGCCAACCAGTCGTCGCCGCTGCCGCCCAGCAAGGAATCGGCACCGCCGTTGCCATACAAGGTGTCGTTGCCATCGCCGCCGTTGAGGGTGTCGTTGCCATGCTGGTCGAACGGCAAGACGCCAAGGTTGTCGAGATCGCCCAGCACGAAGTCCGCGCCGGTTCCGCCGTTCAGCGTGTCCGCGCCAGCACCGCCTATCAAGATATCGGCCCCGCTGCCGCCATCAAGGTAGTCGGCGGCATGACGGTCGGAGGGGACAAGATTGACTTCATCACCATCGCCTACCAGGCGATCGTCGTCTTCGCCCCCAGCAGCGTGTCGCTGCCGGCCTGGCCAAGGAGCATATCCTTGCCTCTGCCACCATCCAGCCAGTCATTACCGGCTGCCGCCCATAAAGCCGCAGTGCCCACGGCCGCTTCATCGGCGTCTTGCGCCCAAAAGTCGCCCTGCAATTGATCGTCATCGTCGCCGCCGTAAAGCTCATCGGCGCCGCCTTGTCCAATCAGGAAATCTTTTCCCTCGTCGCCGAACAAGCTGTCATTGCCCTGCTGTGCCAGCGCCGTCCGCCCCCACCAACCCGCCAAGGGCCGGGTGTCGGCAGTACCGTCGCCCCGCACGAGATCGTCGCCCGACCCACCGGACAGCAAATCCGCGCCGCCCATGCCGTAAAGTATGTCTGTGCCCGCTTCGCCCATGACATGGTCGTCGCCACCACCGGCAAAAACCCTATCGTCGCCCGCACCCGCACCAATCAGATTGCCTTCGTCAGCGAGGGGATCATTGAGGGCGCGCCGTCCAGGCCCTTCGATATTCAGGATGTTTTTACCTTGGCCGGCCTGGACCTCGATCTTCCATCCACGCCCTTCCTCAAGTACACGGAATCCATCCGTGGTCTCGGGCGATTCGCCTACCGCAACCTGATCCAGCTCCGCGCTGTTGGCGCCGAAGATGACGTCGTGCCCATCGCCACCGATCAGGGTGTCGCGCCCTAAACCGCCGGCCAGCAGATCGCTGCCGGAGCCGCCATCGAGCACATCATTGCCGTCGCGGCCATTCAGAAGATCATTACCGCCCAAGCCAAGGAGGGTATCAACGCCTCTTCCGCCCTGCAGATTGTCGAAGAAGAATTCTTTCTTGGTTTGCGTAACGACCAGATTACCTTGTGCGTTGGTCTTGAGATTGCCCTGTGCGTCTAGCTCGGGCGCCAGGTCGCCGACAATCGCGCCGTTGGCTTGTTCCGGTTTGGCGTCACTCAAACTAATCTGCAAGCAGCCCGGCTGCCAACCGCGGATTTCGACGAATTGCTTGGAATCCTTCAGGCCAACGATCAGGGTATTGCTGCCATTTGCACCGGGGACCAAGGTATAGGTAAACGGCGAGTCGTCGCCACCCACCCAGTATCGATCTTCGACTTTCTGCACCCCGGCACCATCAACCAATTTTCCGGCAAAGGTCAGCGTGCCCAGGCCATCGGCATCGACAATGACATCATTGCCATCGCCAGCCGCCACCGTATAGTTGTCGGCGCCCACGCCGCCTTCCAGCCAGTCGTTGAGCTTGCCGCCGTTCAGCGCATCGACGCCATCGCCACCGTACAAGGCATCGTTGCCATCGCCGCCCAACAGGGTATCGTCGCCTGCATCGCCGCGGAGCACATCGTGCTTGGCGCCGCCATCGAGCAAATCGCCGCCGTCGCCACCGCGCAGTTCATCCTCATCGTCCTCGCCGTAGAGTTCGTCCTTTTCGGCGCCCCCTTCCAGCCAGTCGGCGCCGGCACCGCCCCACTGACGGTCTTCACCCACGCCGCCATACAGGGCATCACCACCGTCTCCGCCGCGCAATTGATCCTTGCCCTTGCCACCGTAAAGCGCATCGCGACCGTGGCCGCCTTCCAGAATGTCGTCACCCGCCATGCCATATAGCGTGTCGTCGCCAAGCTCGCCGATCAGGCTGTCGTTGCCATCGCCGCCTTCGAGATAGTCGTTGTCTCCCCCGCCATTGAAGGTATCGTTTCCTTTGCCGCCATAGAAGTGATCGGCGAAGTTCGCGCCCTTCAGGTCTTTGCCGCCATTCTCCGCAAACGTAACTTGATTGAGCTTGGCGAACTGAATCGAGCCGGGCTTACCCTCGACAACGAACGTTTGATCGAGAAGCTCGTCGCGGAATGTCCAAGACTCCGGCGCGGCATTGCGAAGATGGTCGAGATTGAGTTGGTTGCCCTTGATCAACCATGACAGCATGGCGGCACGATCCGCCAGATACATATCGGTAAAGTTCAGATTGCCGTCTTTACGCTTGGTTTCGGTATCGACTTTATCTTCTTCCCACAATGCCGCCAGTTCGGCGTGCGCATCCTTCAGCACAGGCAGCGCAGCCTCGCCCAGCAAGGCAAACGGTGACAATTGAATCAGCGCAAGGAAGGCGCCAAATTCCGTACGCGGATTCAATGCAACGCCGCCGTCAGCGAGGACAAGCTTTACATTACCTGCGAGCGTGGTGAAAGCATCGCTTTTGCTGATCTTATCCAATGCAGCATGAAAGCTTTCCCTACCGGTGTAAGTTCCAACATCGCTTATGATATGCCAGGTATTGCCGGCAAGACTACCCTTCAGATCCTTATCAAGCTTTACGCCTAGCAGCTTGGCAAGCGCATTCACAGCCTTTTCGAGCACGTCACCTTGGGCAGTACCTTGATTATCCGTCTCGCCATCAATATTCCCTTTTTTTGCCGTGCTCTTATCAAATGCACCGAGCACTTTGCCCAGCAAAACCGCGTCTGCACCACCATCCAGCTGCGAAAATGCATTTTGCACACTCAGCGAATCAATCGCCAGTACGAGACTATGCGTATCGCCGAAATCATTTTTATCATACCCGTTCACAAGCAGCTTCAGGCCATCAGCGCCTTGGCTAAGTCTGAAAGCGTCATATACTTCACCAAGAACGTTACCACGGTAATTTGGCTGATCCTCTATGAAAACAGGAGTAGGTTTCCCGTAATGCACTTGAGAATTCGCTACCATACTAGGGTAAGTGTCGCCGTAGACGTCATAGAAATTAGCGATCACCCCTCCTTTGTAGGTATTCCGATCGCCACTGATTACATTACGCACCCCCGACGTAGAGTCAAGGAAATTGAACGCAGAAACACTTTCGGTACGTCTCGCCGCCAACAAAGCGGCAATCTGGTAATCCAATCGCGCGCTTTCTATGTTGATTTTTTGCGGCGGCTTGATATTTCGCTGGTTACCGCTGTCGACTAACAGCCCTACCCGATCGTTTTCGGACAGAATAAGATTGATATTTTCCAAGGCTTTGTACAACACAGCCCAGTCTGCATCATCAACCATACCCTTCATTGTACCAACTCTCGCAATATTGAGAGTACTTACCGCCGTGCCAGGCTTGAGCTCCTGACGAAGAATGCCATAGACCTCGTTTAGCGCCGCATCTTTAAATACAATTTGATTACCATCGGTATTTTTTCGCTGCCTATCAAAATCGGCAATAATATCCGACAGAAAATCGCCGACCTTGATCTTGCCGACACCCGCGCCATTGAAGGTGTAAGTTGCCGTGATCGGCCCCTGGTGCAGCAGATTGAACGCGGTCGCGAGGTGCCCCCCAAGCGAATAGCCGGTCACCGCGAACTGCTGCCCCTGCAAAGGGCCGCCGTCCTTACTTAGTTCCGCGTACCAATTCTCCATGTCCGCGATTTGACCAAATGCCCAGCCTTTATCCTTGATTTCCATCGAATTGGTGGCTTGATTGTCGCGGGCGGCGTCGTCGATAAATTCGGTGGAGCGAAACGACAGGACGTTTTCGCCGGTTTTAGTGTTGTGGAATAGCGTCCCACTGAAACCCGTTGCGGTGTTTTCTTTCTGGGTCTTTACAACCCAACCTTCATCGATAAATTTCTGCGCCTGAATACCTGTGAACTTACTGGCGTGGCCATTACCCCAAACCAACGCGGGCTTAAAGGCATCCCCAATCTTTAATACATTACCTTCCGAAAGGAAAGCCTCAGCAGCCATTTGCAAGTTGGCATATTTTAACAGGTCCGAAACTGCCGGTATTACTTATTCTCCAGTAGGAATTAAAACTTTTTCAACAAAATCAAGAGTTTGATAGATCTGCGCGGAAAAACCCCGATACTTTTCCAGCCGACCAGGTTTTCGATCGAACCCCGGGCACGCTGTATCCGCAGCAAATCCCCAGGGCGAGCGCCCACCACTATTACTACCTTGCCCGAGATCAATCATGTAACCAATGCGCTCGGCAATAACTTCTTTCGTCTCCATATCAACCACCCGTAGCGAGCTACCCGCGATCCAGTATTTCCTATCTTCACGCGTGGAAATGTCGTCATAGATCACACCATAACGAGGAGGCGTAACTTTGGTTAACATTTTATCCGATATAAAAATGGTGCTTCCCGGGTCAGCGAAGGGTGCTGGATCTGCTTTTCTGTATCCCGTATAGCGATAACGCAAGCCATCTTTCTTATCAATTGCGTCAACATATAAGTATCCTGTTCTAGGCGGCCAACCAAGAGGAAGGGGAAAAGGATATATGTAATGCCCTCGAAGAAAGCTTCGAGGGTAGGCTTCCCCATCAAAATCAGCGCCATATGGATCATTCAGCGCGAATTGGTCTTGGAAGTTCACACCCTCCGGCCGAAGTTTCATTAGGAATATTCCATCTACACCACTTACCTTACGGTAGATTTTCTCCCCCGCGCCTTTGCAGCGACTCTCATACAATGCCTTAGCGGCGGCCGCTGTGGCAGCACTTTTCGTTTTTTCACGATAATCATGCAGCCCCCACGTGATGGGTAAATATCCAAACACCAGCACCACCAAAATTGTGCCCAGACACTTCACCCACAGCGTTTTTGGAAACAACCAAGCAAACAGCAAAACTGTTATTGCTACGGTCCAATATATCGGCCCCATAAAATTGACAACCCAAACAAAGGGCGTCCAAATCGATTCGCCAAATGACATGAAATATTTACCTGTAAATTAACAAGAAAGTATTGCGCCTAACCATGGGTTCGAAATGGGTTTAAACCCATCTCACTCCGCATCAAGCGATCAGCCTGCATTACGCGCAAGCCATTACTTTCGGAGCGGGGAACCGGTTTATGGGCATCTCCGACATGCCGTATGGCGCATCATGTGAGTGCGCTGGCTCATATCGCTTACCGGGATCGGACGACGATAGTGGAAACGCAAGCTGGCCGTCATCGCGCCAGAACAGGAGGCCTGGATATTTCGAGGAAGCAGGACAACAGTCGTCAAAACAGTCTTTCAGGGGCGCAAGACCGCGAACATTACCAACTTTATCTATACAAAACAATGCCTTTCGTCTGAAACCGAAGCCGTGACGCCAACGCAGAAACTTGCCGCATGGTGCACTAGGGATACCACCTAGCCAACCTTCGACGTGAAGCGGCGTACCATGTGCCAGTTTGGCTGGGACGGCCCACCCCTTCTTCGAAGCAGCCAGAACCAAGCTTGAGGTGGCTTAGCGCACGGGGAGGTAAATTCGGTCATACTATGAAATTCGCTGCGCAGCGAATAATGTGATTATGCCGAATTTTTACCTGTCGCAACGATGCGGTGTCGGCATCGCGGTACTACAGGTAGTGGGTTTCTCACCAGCCTGCCAATGCTCGGCGGCGTCCCGTCTCTATCCAATACGTACAAGTAATTGTTCGATGACTTCACTGGCTTCGCGCTGGCGTAATATCCGCGCCTCTCGTTGTGCCGGTTCGCCGCCTTCGCCCAACTCGAACTTTGCCACGGCGACCGGACCATCCTTGAGATAGCCCTCGGTATTGGCATCCCGCGCAAAGCGGATTCGCAATAGGTCCAAGGCGTCTTTCACGACTTCGCGATGCTTGCCGCCAAGTGCTTGGCGAAACTTCTGCGCCATCGCGTCTGTGCTTTCAAAAGCATGCTCCAGGCAATAGACCAGGTCATGTGCATCCTTACGTTCGAAACGCTGGTCAAACGCGAACGCTTTCAGGCACGTAAAGCTGACCAGATCGGCATGCTTGATCCTTTCGACGGCAATTCCGTCACCACCCAGCAGCTCAGCCTTGATTTCGGCGACCTCATACAGATCGAATACGATGGACGAGTGCGGGATGTTTATGGCCGAGATTGCCCCCTCTGTTGGCAGTGGTTGTACCCGGCCTCCCGCAATCTCTGGCGCGTCCGTCAGAAATTCCAGCACCATGAGGCTCCATGCTCGGTACGGGCCTGCCAACGCCAGGAGAGCTTTTGTTGCTTGTCGTTTTCAGCTCGCTCGAAACCCATCTTCTTCAGATTCTCTTCGAGCGTGTGGTAGGCATCCGTGTTGGCCAGTATCTGCAGGTCGATCACGATATCGACGTCCGTCGTTCCTGCGTGCGCTGGTACCGTAGGGGGGCGACCCTTCACTAGATAACGAGGCGTGAGTCCCCCTACGAGATAGACCGACTCCTTCCAAGGGCCCAACCCGCGCAATAGCGTTACGAGGACGCGCTCGCAGTCATACGTGCATTGGTCGTTGTAGCCGTCGAATGTCGTTGGCTTGGCCATCAGAATCCGATCCTTTCCCTGCGCAGATGCTCAGCCATCTCCTTGGCGCGCCCCTCGCCGCGCAGCAGGTCAAGATAAACCTGCACGGGGCTAGCCAACCAGAGGCCATTGACTTGCTCGCGAAACAGTAGTTCTCCTGCAGTTTTCGTCTCGATGACAGTGAGGTTTGCTCCTTCGGTGACAAAGCGTGCATCCAGCTCTGCAAATGCCGCATCCGCGCCAGGGCTGGGTATTAGCCAAGCGCGCACCTGCGATACGCTGGATAAAAACGGCGCATAGCGTTGCGCGGCGGCTTCGAAGCTCACCGCATAGACGACCTGATGCTCATCGAAAACCCGCCCCAGGCGCTGGATCTGCGCATCGGACTTCAGCCCGGGTACGTAATAGCGACGCGATATCGGCACGGTTGAGCCCGCAAGCCGTTCAGCCCATGCGTTTAACAATTCGCCCGGCTCGCGTAAGTGGCGCTCCTTGCCTGGTCCTTTTCCGCGAGACGCAAGCCAATCGAACCGTTCCAACTCGCCCAAAACATCGGACGCTGTAGAGGGCGCCACTTGGGCACGCAAGGATACGTCTGTAACGCCAAACCAGTCCTGCGGGTGAATCAGAAGCGCATGTAGAACATTTGCGCGCCGCCCAGAGAACAGCGATCGCACTGTCTTCTCCTGGGGCTTTGGTTGCGGCTTGTCGATAAGTACATAGACCCCCGGAGCCGACAGAAACAGGCTACCGCCACTGTCGTAGTAGCCGACATGCTCCGCCTGAAGTAGTTCCTTCGCCCCGGGCGACAGCGATTCGGCAGCTAGAAGAAATTGGACATCGGCTCGGTACACCGAACGTAGTTCTTTGAATTGCGATAGCAGTTGACGTACGTCTCGTGGGCAAGCAGTTTTTTTCGTCGTAATGGCGACTACGACCGGCTCGACCGTGGTGCGGAGTCGGACTTCCGCGACTATCTGCCTGAGGCAGGCCAAGGAAGAGTCCCACAGGACCGACTCGACGTCTACATTTGGCAGCGCCTCAAGCGTGGCCACGAATCGCTCGATCAGAGCACAACCAGGAGAGATATATTCGGTCATTTATCGATATTCTCTGTACAGCGAATAATACTGCTATACCGAATATAGATAGAAAAACTTGCTCCCCATGCTCAGAAAGGGTGATTTCTCCAATCTTGCCACTCGTCATTTCGTGCGTAGACCGCTCCGGGAGAGGCAACGAAACGAGACACACGTCCAGACTCTGCGTATCCATCCAAACGTGACCAGTTGGCAGCTTTGGTCCAAGCTGCCCCAGGAAATCCGCACGCAGCCTATCCAAGCACCGCCAATGCACGCTCAGAGGATGCGCCTCACGGGCGGAGCAAATCCACACTTGCAGGCTGCCAACACACGCAAACAGGGAGTTCCTGTTTAGCGGGGCGTTTGCTTTTCAGAAGATTCTGCGGGCCTGAGCGGCACCGAGACGCCCCGACACCGCGCTGGCGCTAGACCTGCGCTCCAGACATGAATGGCAAAGCTCCAGAGATGAATGGCCAACGACAACCCCGCCCAGCTCTTGAAATGCACCCGCCTCGCCCATATCATTAGCACTCGTTAGCAGTGAGTGCTAACAGCGAACATCGATTTCCTGATTTTTGCCTGTTACGGCATTGCAGATAATCCCCCAAAGGAGCAGACCCTATGAAGATTCGTCCCCTGCACGACCGCGTCGTGATCAAGCGTGTTGAAGCCGAAGAAAAGACCGCCTCGGGCATCGTTCTGCCTGGCAACGCAGCCGAGAAGCCGGACATGGGCGAAGTGGTATCCGTGGGTACCGGCAAGCTGCTGGACAATGGTTCGGTGCGCGCCCTGCAGGTCAAGGCCGGCGACAAGGTGATCTTCGGCAAGTACAGCGGCCAGACCGTGAAGGTCGATGGCAACGAACTGCTGGTGATGCGCGAAGAAGACATCATGGGCGTGGTCGAAGCCTGATCGCCTGCGCGATCGAGTAAACGGATATCCCTGAGCGGCCCTTCCCACGAGGAAGCGCGGCGCCTGGCGCCCCGGCCGCATGGCAACGAATTTGGAGAGTAAGAACATGGCTGCAAAAGAAGTGAAGTTCGGCGACAGCGCTCGCGCGAAAATGGTTATCGGCGTGAACATCCTGGCCGATGCCGTCAAGGTGACCCTGGGCCCTAAAGGCCGTAACGTCGTGCTGGAGCGTTCCTACGGTTCGCCCACCATCACCAAGGACGGTGTGTCGGTCGCCAAGGAAATCGAGCTGAAGGACAAGTTCGAGAACATGGGCGCGCAGATGGTGAAGGAAGTGGCTTCCAAGACTTCCGATATCGCCGGCGACGGCACCACCACCGCCACCGTGCTGGCACAAGCCATCGTGCTGGAAGGCATGAAGTTCGTTGCCGCCGGCATGAACCCGATGGATCTGAAGCGCGGCATCGACAAGGCCGTGATCGCCCTGGTCGGCGAACTGAAGAACATCTCCAAGCCTTGCACCACCTCGAAGGAAATCGCCCAGGTCGGTTCGATCTCGGCTAACTCCGACGCCAGCATCGGCGACATCATCGCCACCGCGATGGACAAGGTTGGCAAGGAAGGCGTGATTACCGTCGAAGACGGCAACAGTCTGGAAAACTCGCTGGATACCGTGGAAGGTATGCAGTTCGACCGCGGCTACCTGAGCCCGTACTTCATCAACAACCCGGAAAAGCAGATCGCTTCGCTGGACAACCCCTTCGTGCTGCTGTTCGACAAGAAGATCAGCAATATCCGCGACCTGCTGCCGGTACTGGAGCAAGTGGCCAAGGCTGGCCGTCCGCTGCTGATCATCGCCGAAGATGTCGAAGGCGAAGCCCTGGCTACCCTGGTGGTCAACAATATCCGCGGCATCCTGAAGACCGTCGCCGTCAAGGCGCCTGGCTTCGGTGACCGTCGCAAGGCCATGCTGGAAGATATCGCCATCCTGACCGGCGGTACCGTGATCGCCGAAGAAATCGGCCTGACCCTGGAAAAGGCCAGCCTGGCCGATCTGGGCCAAGCCAAGCGCGTCGAAATCGGCAAGGAAAACACCACCATCATCGACGGCGCCGGCAAGGCCGAAGCGATCCAGGCGCGTGTTGGCATGATCAACAAGCTGGCCGAAGAATCGACCAGCGACTACGACCGCGAAAAGCTGCAGGAACGTAAGGCCAAGCTGGCCGGCGGCGTGGCCCTGATCAAGGTTGGCGCAGCCACCGAAGTCGAAATGAAGGAAAAGAAGGCACGCGTGGAAGATGCACTGCACGCTACCCGCGCCGCCGTGGAAGAAGGCATCGTGGCCGGTGGCGGCGTTGCCCTGCTGCGCGCCCGTTCGGCCATCGCCGACCTGAAGGGTATCAACCCAGACCAGGACGCCGGTATCAAGATCGTGCTGCGCGCCATCGAAGCTCCGCTGCGCCAGATCGTCCAGAACGCCGGCGACGAGCCAAGCGTGGTGGTTGCCAAGGTGCTGGAAGGCAAGGGTAACTTCGGTTACAACGCCGGTACCGGCGAGTACGGCGACATGGTGGAAATGGGCGTGCTGGACCCAACCAAGGTGACCCGTTCGGCGCTGCAACACGCCGCTTCGATCGCCGGCCTGATGCTGACCACCGATTGCATGGTGGCCGAGCTGCCGAAGGAAGACGGCCCGATGGGCGGCGGTGGCATGGGCGGTATGGGTGGCATGGGCGGTATGGACATGTAATGTCCGTTTAGCCTTGCGCTATCGAGAAAAACCCCGCTACTGCGGGGTTTTTCTTTGCCCGCTTACGGGATAAAATGCCGTTGGTATAGCCATCTCGTCCGCTTGTCAGGCAAGATTCCCTTCCTCCCGGGGGAGCTGTTACCTTCCAGCTCAACGAATCCTGCCACCCGACCGGCGCATGCGCCCCGTGGCAGGCAAGAGTATCCCCGTAAGCGCCGAAGCGCGGCCAGGGACAGATCAGGGCAAATGCATGGCATGGGCCATAGGTATTCAGACAAGGAGCCGGTAATGAAAAAGAATCAGTTCAAAATAAAGGCGCTATATGCGGGGGTCTGCATGGCCATGGCCAGCCAGGTCGCCCACGCCGCCGCCAGCCCGTATCCAGCACTACCGCCCACCCTGTCCTCGGCGGTTACGCCCAATATCATGCTGCTGATCGATAACTCGGCCAGTATGTTGCAAGTCGCAGCAGATCCATCTCCGTTTACGCGCGGGGATCTCTGCCCGGACCCCAACAACAACTGGTCCTCATGCATCAATAATAATACCGGTGGCTGGCGCACTACAATGGATAGCCCTACGCTCACTCCCAATAACAAAATGAACGTTGCCAAGGGCGTGGCTAAGGAATTGATCAGACTAAACCAATCCCTGCGCTGGGGGATTGCCTCGTTCCACGTAGCCAACCCCAATACCATAGGCGGCAGCGAACGTGGTGAAGCTGGCATTATCGTTTCGAACATCCTGCAAGCCGATCAAACCACGGGGGGCGTATCCAATAAGACCATATTGGATAATGCCATCGATAGCTTACGCGGTAGAACCGCCACGCCGTTGGGTGAAGCCTTGCTGGAGGTCACCCGCTATTTTGAGGGCAAAACGTCCTACACCAACAAACCCATCCCCGGCGGCGGCACGACCTATACCAGCCCCATTCAGTACCGCTGCCAAAAGAACTTCACCATCGTATTGACCGACGGCGACTCGACCAACGACGACAGGCTGCCTGGCAGCCCCAATGCTGCGATTTCGTACACCAGATGGAATTCCGCGGGCTCGCAGGAAACCAAGAGTTTCTCCGTCTGCACCGGTGTCAGCGCGAATTGCCCAGCAAGCTTGGAAGGCCAGACCACGACTCCGGGCTTCGGCTCCTCTACGGGTCGCTTCCGCGCGCTGCGTGACGTGGCGAAATACGCCAACGACCTGGATATGAAGCCGGGCTCAGGAAACGACGCCGATGGCAAACCGTACGATGACCCGAAATTCCCTAACCAGAATATGCAGACCTATACGGTGGGTTTCGGGGTGGATAATGACGTTCTGCCCGCAGCTGCCCAGGTCGGCGCCGGGAAATACTATACCGCCCTCGGCCAAGCGGAACTGACCAGCGCCCTGAGCAACGCCGTGTCCAGTATCATGGCAGCCTCCTCGAATGCCGGCGGGGTGGCGGTGCTGTCCGACTTTGCCCAAGCCGATAACTATGTTTACCAGCCCGTTTTCAGCCCCGATGGCTGGTATGGCGAGCTGCGCCGCTATAAATTGCTGCCTGACGGCAAATTCGATTTCACCTCCTTGCTGGAAGCGAATGCGGTGCTGAAGCCGCGTGCCGCAAGCTCTCGCCTTATTTATTCCGCCAAGACGGATGCAAGCTCGACCACGGCTTTTGTCTTTAACGACACGGCAGGGCTCAGCGCCATGACGGCCGCCCAGAAAGCCTTCCTGGGCGCCACGACACCAGAACAACAAAATGTCATCAATTCGCTGCGCGGCACCAATGTCACCAATTTCCGAGACCGGACCAACAATAAGCTGGGCGATATCATCGACGCCCAACCGGTGGTGGTAAGCGTCCCGTTCGGCTACTCCAACGATAGTACCTACACCACCTTCAAGACTACCCAGGCCAACCGTGGCATGGTATTCATCGGCTCGAATGACGGCATGCTGCATGGTTTCAATAAAAACAATATGGAGGAAGTGCTCGGCTACATTCCTTCCTCGGTTTACCCCAACCTCAAGCCCATTACCGACAAAGACTACGGCAACCCCTCTGCGCCGCACGTACACGCTGTGAATGGTCCGTTGCGGCAGGGTGATGTCAAAATCAGCGGCGCCTGGAAAACCTTGCTGGTCGGCGGCCTGGGCCAGGGCGGGCAAGGCTATTATGCGCTTGACGTGACCACGCAACTCCCGTCCCCCTCCGCGCCGAACCCCGGCTCAATACCGGCCCCGACTCCCGCCACCACGGTAAAATGGGAATGGAGTGAAGCCAAGGATAAATCGGTCGGGTATTCCTTCCCCAACTCCATTATCTATAATGTGCGCATGGGGTCCGGTAGCGTCACGCCCGCCGTTGTCCTGACCAATGGTTATGAAAGTGGCTTCGATAACTCAACCGACCCCGCATACGACGACACGGCCAATAGTTCCGCGCTATTTATTCTCAACGCCAATACGGGCGCGCTGATCAAGAAGATCGCCTTGCCCGCCACCAGCACCGGCCTATCGGCGCCGGCCGGGGTGGACTTTGGTCAGGATGGCGTGCTTGACTATGTCTACGCTGGCGACGTCAATGGCAATATGTGGCGCTTCGACCTGACCTCGGCCGACGCTACCGGCTTCAAGGTGGCAACCAACCCCATCTTTACCGCCAAGAAGGGCACTACCGCCCAGCCCATCATCATGCGACCGGCCATCCTACCCGTAAACTATGCCGACGGTGCGCCGCACGGCAATCTGGTCATATTCGGCACAGGCAAGTTGTTGACACCGGCGGATCGGACCGACACCAACGAGCAAACCCTATACGGCATTTTGGACGAGTTGGCAGCCAACCCAACCACGGTCCCCGCAACAAAACTCGTGGAACAAACCATCATGGCTACCGGCTCGGTGGTCGACCCCACCAAGCGCGTAGGCAGTTACCGCCGGGTTTCCGACAATACCTTGGACCTTACCAGCAGAACAGAGCTCAATCTGGGATGGTTCGTCGACCTGACGGACAGTAGCGAGCGGCTGGTCGCATCGCCCATGCTTTACGATGACCGGGTGTTTTTGGGCACGGGCGTGCCTGTGACGGTCGAGAAGTGCGTGGCGGGCGGCAAGGGCTGGATCATGGGGCTGAATCCGATGACCGGCGGCGTGATGAAGACAAAGAGCAACAAACCCTTCTCTTTTGTCGATATCAACAACGACCTAAAATCGACTGACGCCGATATGGTCAACTTCGGCGGCACCAACGCTTATGCCAGTGGCTATGGCCTGGACGGCATTCCCACCGAACTGACCTTTGTTCAGTCGGATCGTGTCATTACCATGCCTACCGTTGCAAATGATGGCAGCACCGCCGGTGGCTCGGTCGCCTTGTACGAAGCCAATTATCAAGCGGTTTATACTGCCAATGCGCCTGCGGGGACACAGGTGGGCCAACCGATACCGCGGCCTGAATCCAAGGACGGCTCCGGCAAGAATTACGACTGTACCGTGGGCACGACCAACTGTCCGCCGACGAATATCCTGAAGGCGCCAGGCGGTGTTCGCGTCGTACCGATCAACTTCCGTCAAATCCCGAGGTAGTAAACCCCCAGGATAGATCCGTCGCTTCGGCCGCGCGGCGCCAACCGTCGCGCGGCCGGCAATACAGCGCTGTAGCAGGATAGAATGTCGGCTTTTTGCGGCATCACGGATGCAGTAACAGGAGCAGCCTTCGGGCCGCTGCCTTATGTAAGGAATGGTGCGCCAGTCGCCCTTATTTAGTCCATTTAGCGGGAAGTACTCCCACCATGACAATAAAGACATACCCATACCGGCCAGGCGGTTTTACCCTTATCGAGGTCTTGATCGTGCTGGCGCTGATCGGGGTCATGACCGCGATCGCCGTCCCGTCCATGGCGCGATACGTGAACAATGCCAAGGTATCCGGCGCCGCCACGGAGATGCTGTACGGCTTGCGGGCAGCGCGTAGCCAGGCCATGGCAACGGGCAATGTCGTTACTTTCTGCGCCGCCAGCGCGGCGAATTCCTCGACTTGCAACACGAGCGGCACTGCCGACTGGGCTAACGGCTGGATCATGTTCTCGACCAAGGGCGGGACCGCATCCGAGGACAAGCGTTCGAATCAAATCAAGGGCATGACGATCACCAGCAGCCAGACCACGGTCAATGCGCTCACCTTTGCCGCCGGTATAGGCTCGACCTCGACGCTTACCTTTACCCTCTGCAAGACCGGCGCCGGTAGCTCGACACCTGGCCGCCAGATTGTCGTCGGTACCAATGGCAAAGCCGTTATCAAAACATATAACACCTGCACCTAGGGAGCCCGAACATGAAGTCGCAACAAGGCAGCTTACTGCTGGAAGCCTTGATTACATTGGCCATATTAAGCATCGGCTTGCTGGGCATCGGGATGCTGCAGGCACGGTCCCTCAACGTCGGCACCGGCAGCTATTACCGCAGCATTGCCTCCGATATCGCCTCGGATCTAGCCGATCGGATCAATAGCAATCGCTCCCCTTTTATAGCCGATAGCGATTCCACCGGCGTCATATCCCCGCCCGAATACGTGATGACATGTACAGGGACAAACACCGACACCCCGTCGTGTGGTGCAGGCACCTCGCAGGCGCAAAAAGATATGATCGCTTTCCACCAAGCAGTGCGGCAGTTACCGGGCGCAACGGGCAGCATCGCCAAGAGCAACAATTCCTACACCATCACTATCACCTGGGTTGACAGCAAGCGAGCCAACACTAGCACCAATACCAACAACAATAGCTTCACTACGCAGTTCGCAGCTCCGGTCTAGGATAAAATCATGTTTGCACAATCTCCAAACAGCCAGCGCGGCTTCAGCCTTATCGAGCTGATGGTGGGTGGTACGGTCGGCATGGTCATGCTGTTCGCGGTTTCGGCGGTTTTTCTCAGCAGCCAGCGAGCATCCCGCCAGCAACGGGCACAATCGGAAATTGCCGAAGAAGGGCGCTACGCGCTGGATACCCTCAAGCGTTTCGTTATGCAGGCCGGCTATCGGCAACCCGACCTCAATATCCCCAGCGCAACCGCCATCTTTCCTCCAGCGCCGCTCAATAGCGAGGCGATAGGATCGACCGGCAGCGATCTGATACTGCGTTTCCAAGGTTATGGCAGCCTGGCCTATGGCTGTGATGGTGCAGCCATCAATCTTGGCACCGGCAACGACTGGAATCAGATGTCCATCGCACTGGATTCCGCCAACAAGAAAATCACCTGCACACCATCATCTGTCGCTACAGGCGGCGCAACTGGCGGAGCCGCCGGCACGGCGGTGGACTTGGTCGGCGGAACGGACTCTGCAGTGAAAGTTACCGCCTTCGAGCTCCAATTCGGCTACGACGATACCACCAACCCCTCCAAATATGACGTGGGTTGCATGTATAGCAGCACCATACAGGGCGATTGCTTGGCCGATAGCTACAAGACGGCCGCCCAGGTAGGCAGCAACTGGAATCGGGTGGTGGCGGTACGGGTTTGCCTCAAGATGGAAACGGTCAAGGACGCATTTGAGGTAAGCACTGCACAGAAAGTACTCAGTTGCACCGACGGTAGTATCGCCTCGCAAAACAGCAAAAAACTGATTCGCACCTTTACCACGACCAGCAGCTTGCGCAATCTGGTCCGGGCGAAAATGGAATAACTCATCATGCCAAATTTTGCTTCTCCAGCCCGCTCGCGGCAATCCGGCTTTGTCCTGGTCATCTCGCTGATTTTCCTGGTGGCCTTGGTGGTGTATGTCATCTATGCCATGCGCGTCGCCACCTTGGGCGAGCGGATCGCCGGCAATGCCAAGCAACGCAATACGGCCTTTTACGCCGCACAGACAGCACTGCGTCGCGGCGAAGCCATGATCCTTGCCCAGGAAGGCATTGTAAAAAACAACACCGGCACACCACTTACCACGGTAGATGCAATTCCTGGCACCTGGAGCGCAGCGGAGGGCAACACTGCTTCATCCCTGGAATGCAACCTCGCTACCCTCACAGCCAATTGCGGCCTGCCGGGCGAATCCGGTACACCTAATGCCCGCTGGCTTATCACTGACGCTGCTACCACAAAGTTTAGTATCAGGCGCCTGAGGAAGGGCTCGGCGGACGGTAACGCGGATTACTATGTGGTCACGGCGATCGGCTATGGCAAGACTACAGATACCGCCGTCGTCCTCCAGCAAGTCGTCCAGGTAAATACCTAAGCGTATCGCTCTCTCCGTCTACTGGAAAACCTTATCATGCCATCCTCTCGTGCACGCGGCTTTACCCTGATCGAATTGATGATCGTCGTAGCCATTATCGGCGGCTTGCTGGCGATAGCCCTACCTGCGTATAGCCGCTATATGATCAAGAGCCGCCGTGGCGGCGCCGAAGCCGCCTTGATTGCCGCCGCGCAAGACTGCGAGCGTTTTTTCACCATGAATCAGACCTATGCAAGCTGCATTCTGACTACCGACGCGGTCTTCGACGATATCAAAAAAGATTATGACATGTCCGTGGATGCCAACGGCATTACCGTCACCCCAAAGACCACCGGCAGACAAAAGAACGATGGCGCGGTTCGGATCGAATTTTCCGGGGCGCGTAAATGGGACAAGAACAACAACGCCTCTTTCGAAGCAGGCGAAGTTTTCTAAACCGGCAAGGTCAATGGTGCTGCGCCATTGACCTTGATCAAATCTGTCCTATTCTGTATCGAGCGTGCCCGGCCTGGAAACCGCCGAGTGCAATTGCGGCTTTCCTTTATATCCTCGTTAGCACGGCCTTGAAGTACGGCCGGCACATTGCTTTTGCATGTCAGATCGGGTTTAATCCGTACAAGGCAGCATTATGCTTTGGTCATATGGGGTTTGCGCGTTATATCGGCAGACCCTGTGTCACCCCCAGCTATCGTTAAAATAAGGAATTGACTGTGATGCGCACGGCAATGCTCTCTCACTCCAAGCACTGGCTGTACCGCGGTGCGATCGTGACTTCGGTCGCGTGGTTGGCCGCTTGCGGCGGACCGGGCGACAATAACACGGGACTCCCGTCCACCACGCCAGTCGCCTCTTCGGTGAACGTTATCGCTAGCAGCGCGCAGCTGAATTCCGACGGCAAGACGCCGATTGGCGTGACCGTATTGGTCAAGGATGCCAATAACCAGGCGCTGAAAAACCAGCCTGTCACCTTTTCCGCCAGCAGTGGCGTGGTGACCGCGGCATCCGACACGACCGATGCGAATGGCACGGTCAATGCCACGCTCAACACCAGCGGCGACCCCACCAACCGTGATATCACCATTACCGCCAACGCGGGCAAGGTGACCGGCAAGACCTCGGTCGTGGTTTCGGGTAGCAGCATCGCGATTTCCGGTAGTTCGTCCATCGTATTCAATAACTCCAGCGAGCTGCTGCTGAAGGTATCGGACGCTGGCGGCACCGGCGTCAACAATATCCCGGTCACGATTACCTCGCCCCTGGGCAACCGCCTTGCCGTGGGTAGCCAATCCGCCGATGGCAAGCTCGGCGCTTCCACCGACGTCAACGGCCAGGTAAAGGTAACCGTCACCGGCACCAAGCCCGGCACCGACAACATCGTGGTCGAAGCACTGGGCGCACAGAAGTCGTTCGCATTGCTGACCAGCAATTCGAACTTCACCTTCGCGACCCCAACCGCAAGTTTGGCCGTCCCTATCGGCGGTACGGTCACACCCGTCACCGTCCACTGGGAGAATAACGGTCAACCGGTTGCCGGCCAGGTGGTGAATTTTGCCGCTACGCGTGGCGCCCTGACCGCATCGTCCGCCGTGACCAATGCGCAAGGCAATGCGACCGTCGGTATCTCGTCCAACCAGGCCGGCACGTCGACGCTCCAGGCTTCGGCGGCAGGCGGCACGCCCCAGACCACGGTCGGCCTCGTTTTCGTTGCGGTTTCGGCCTCGCGTATCGACCTGCAAGCCGACAAGACCACCGTTTCCGTCTTCAAGCCCAACTCGCCTACCAGCGTAGCCACCATCAGCGCCGTCGTGCGCGATGCCAGCAGCAACCTGGTTCGTGGTGCGAAGGTTGACTTCTCGGCATTGGATGTGACCGGCGGTGCGCTGAATTCCGCCAGTGCAACCACCGACGAAAGCGGCGTCGCTACCGTTCTTTACACTGCCGGCAGCACCAGCAGCGAACAGAACGGTGTCAAGATCACCGCCACGGTCAAGGACGTGAACGGCACGCCCGTCAGCACCAATATCGGCAGCACCATTGCCCTGACGGTCGGCGGCCAATCGCTGTTCGTGCGCCTGGGGACCAATAACACCCTCACCGGTGACAACAACGTCAATACGCAAACCTTTACCGCCATCGTTACCGATGCGGCGGGCAACCCTGTCCAGGGCCAGACCGTTGTTTTCCGTTCCAAGCCTAGCTACTACGAGAAGGGTGTGTTCGTGTTGCGTGGCGAAAACTGGGAGCCACTGTCCATCGCCGGCAAATGTATCAGCGAAGACTTGAATAACGACGGCATCCTGAACCCGGGTGAAGATCTCAATACCGACGGTACACTCACCCCTGGTGGCGTTGCAGGCATCGTCGGCACCGCTGTCACCAATGCGCAAGGTGTGGCAACGGCGGATCTGACCTACTCGAAGCGGTACGCCTTCTGGGTCACCACTGATATCGAAGCGACGGTCAAGGTGGGTGGTAGCGAGTCCAGGTCGGTCATCACCGGTTACAACCTGGCTGGGGTCAAGGGTGACTATGTCAAGGACACTCGTCCACCAGGCGATCTCGAGCTGGTTCAGGGCTACCTGATGACATCGACCATCACCACCATTACCAATGTGTGGAAGGCAACACCGAACCCTTGCGTGCTTAGCCAGAGCTGTAGCGTCGGCGATGCCGCAAACTTTGTCATCAGCACCGACAAGTTCCAGCCGTCGACTCAGCAGATCTCCGGTCCGGTCTCGTTGTTCTCGTCCGCTCCTCCCCTGGACAGTTCGGGCACCTATGTCGGCAGCCGCACCCCCGCCCTATGTGTCCTGACCGACTCCAGCGTTGGCTATTGCGTCACCGAGACCATCGTCACCGTCAAGGACACCATCACCGCCGGTTCGCAAAACCAGGTGAAGAGCCCGTTCGGTCGCAGCGCCTCGTGCAACAACGCGAACTAAGCAAGTAGCTGTATCTAGCACTCAGTAAAAAGGCCGCCAGGGGAAAAACCTGGCGGTCTTTTCTTATATGCGGCGCCGCGTCCTACAGAGGACCGCTTCCTGGTGGAGACCTGCTAATCACGGGTCGCTTGCTTCTCCTGACCAGCCCTGATCTCCCGGCTTTCCTTCTTCAACCCAGCCCCGACCGGGCACACGCTTGCCGCGAAGTTCGCCAAGGTATTGGCCAGATTATCCGGCACCAAGCGATACCAGATGAACTGCCCGCGCCGCGTGCTCTCCACCAGGCCTGCATGCTCCAGAATGCGCAAATGCTGCGACAAGGCAGGCTTGGACATCTCGAAGCGGCTCGCGATATCCCCGGCGGTCAGCTCCGCTTCCGACAGATAAGCCAGGATTTTTCTGCGCGGCGTGGAAGCCAGCGCCTCGAAAACGGATTCGATATTCGTGTTTGACATTTATGTATTTAGTTAATTAACATCTATCTAAATAATATGCGTGCCTGCGCCTGGCGGCAAGCCTTTTAGTGATCGAACGAGGTCGGCAACCGGCAGCGCATCTTCAGCAATCGCGAGGACACGCTGGCCAGGCCAAGGCAGGCGCATTTCAGCGACATCCACATCGAGGTGCACGGCTCGGTAGCACCGTCTTCCGGCACCGCCTGATGTGAATGGCCGTGGTTTGCTACACCTGCGGATGCGCCCGCTCCCGCTCATCCACCAAGCGGTTCAAGGCCGACAAGTAGGCCTTGGCCGATGCGACGATGATATCGGTATCGGCGCCCTGGCCGTTCACTACCTTGCCGTTGCGGGCCAGGCGTACGGTGACTTCGCCCTGGCTATCGGTGCCGCTGGTGATGGCATTGACCGAGTAGAGCTGCAGGTCGGCGCCGCTGGCGGCCAGTGTCTCGATGGCCTTGAAGGTGGCATCGACCGGTCCGGAGCCGTGCGACTGTACCAACTTCTCGGCACCGTCATCGTTCAGCACCAGGCTGGCGGCCGGGGCTTCGCCGGTTTCCGACACCACCTTCAGCGAGACCAGCTTGTAGCGCTCCAAGGCTTCGGCCGGATCGACCACGCCGATCAGGGCGAAGATATCTTCGTCGAAGATTTCGCGCTTCTTGTCGGCCAATGCCTTGAAGCGGGCGAAGGCGTTGTTCAGGGCCTCTTCGCTATCGGGCAGGATGCCCAGTTCCTGCAAGCGGCTGCGGAAGGCATTGCGGCCGGACAATTTGCCCAGGGTCAGCTTGTTCTGTGCCCAGCCGACCGATTCGGCCGACATGATTTCATAGGTTTCGCGATGCTTGAGCACGCCGTCCTGGTGGATGCCGGATTCGTGCGCGAAGGCGTTGGCGCCGACGATGGCCTTGTTCGGCTGCACCGGATAGCCGGTAATGCTGGAGACCAGTTTGGAGCTGGGCACGATCTGCAAGGTGTCGATGCCGGTTTCCAGGTCGAAGATATCGCGGCGGGTACGTACCGCCATCACGATTTCTTCCAGTGCGGCATTGCCGGCCCGTTCGCCCAGGCCGTTGATGGTGCATTCCACCTGGCGCGCGCCGCCCAGCACCGCGGCCAGCGAGTTGGCCACGGCCATGCCCAGGTCGTTATGGCAGTGGGCCGACCAGATCACCTTATCGGAGTTGGGCGTGCCTTCGATCAGGCGCTTGAAGAAGGCCGTGGTCAGGTGCGGTACCGCATAGCCGACGGTGTCGGGGACATTGAGGGTGCGGGCGCCGGCCTGGATGACCGCGTCGAAGATGCGGCAGAGAAACTCCGGCTCCGAGCGCAAGGCATCTTCGGCGGAGAATTCGACGTCGTCGGTGTATTCGAGCGCCAGTTTCACGGCGGCAACGGCCGCCTCCACCACCTGGTCCGGCTGCATGCGCAGCTTCTTTTCCATATGGATGGGGCTGGTGGCGATAAAGGTATGGATGCGCCCGCGTGCCGCCGGACGGATCGCCTCGCCGGCCGCGCGGATATCGCGTTCGTTGGCGCGTGCGAGGGAGCAGACGGTGGAATCCTTCACCACTTCGGCGATGGCGCGGATGGATTCGGCATCGCCCGGGCTGGCGGCGGCGAAACCTGCTTCGATGATGTCCACACCCAGCTTTTCCAGCTGTTTGGCGATACGGATCTTCTCGTCCCGGCTCATGGCGGCGCCGGGACTCTGCTCGCCATCGCGCAAGGTGGTGTCGAAGATATAAAGCTTGTCGGTCATGATATGTCTCCAGTCTCGTTTTTTTGTGTGGATCAAAAAGCAAAATGCCGCCGGGCCATAAGGGCCGGGCGGCTGTGCGTTTGCGTATTCGTTGGGTGTGTGGCGTTTTCAGCGCACTAGACGGAACAGCGGCCCGGAGACGATATCTCAGCTAGTAGTAGTAGCGACAGGGGGCGGCTGTTGAAGGAATACATGGCTGACAGAGTAAGAGTGGTGGGCGCGGGCTGTCAAGCCTTCTTTGCCGGCCGCAGCCACGACCAGATCGCCAGCGCATAGCCGGACAGGCCGTACAGGATAAACAGGGTGAACAAGGCCACCGGCGGCCTGGCGGCAATCGCCACCAGGACGAACAGGATGGGCAGCAAGACAAAGAAGGGCACTGTCTTGCGTACGTTCACTTCCTTGAAGCTGTAATAACGGACATTGCTGACCATGGTCAGCCCGGCGAACAAGGTCACCGCCAAGGCGACCCAGCGCAGCAGCTCGCCACTCCATTGCATTTCCAGCGAGACCCACACGAAGCCGGCCACGAAGGCTGCCGCCGTCGGCGAGGGCATGCCCTGGAAGAAGCGCTTGTCGCCCACTTCCAGCTGGGTATTGAAACGGGCCAGGCGCAGGGCGGCGCCCGCGCAATAGATAAAGGCCACGATCCAGCCCAGCTTGCCCAGGCCGCGCAAGGCCCATTCATAGACCACCAGGGCCGGCGCCACACCGAAAGAGACCATGTCGGACAGGGAATCGAACTCGGCGCCGAACGCGCTCTGGGTATGGGTCATGCGGGCGACCCGCCCGTCCATGCCGTCCAGCACCATGGCCACGAAGATCGCCACGGCGGCCGGCTCGAAATTGCGGTTCATGGCCTGGACGATGGCGTAGAAACCGGCAAACAGGGCGGCCAGCGTAAAGCTGTTGGGCAGTAGGTAGATGCTCTGCCGACGCAGCTCGCGCGCGCGGCCAGGCGGGGTCAGGGGGCGCATGCGGGTTTAGTTCAGCTCGGCAAGAATGGTTTCGGTCGCGCTGACGATATCGCCGACGGCCACTTTGGCGCGGGCATCCAGGGGCAGATAGACATCCACCCGCGAGCCGAAGCGGATCAGGCCGTAGCGCTGGCCACGGGTCAGCTTGTCGCCGACCTTGGTGTAGCAGAGGATACGGCGGGCCACCAGGCCGGCGATCTGCACGAAGGTCACGGTTACGCCCTCGGGCGTTTCGACCACCACGGCGTTGCGTTCGTTTTCCACCGAGGCTTTGTCGAGGGCCGCGTTCAGAAAGGAACCGGCGAAGTAATCGACCTTCTTGACCGTGCCATCGACCGGGCTGCGGTTGGAATGCACGTTGAAGACGTTCATGAAGACGCTGATCTTGAGCGCTTCACGGCCGGCGAAGGGGTCCATCGCCTTTTCCACCACCACGACGCGACCATCGGCCGGGCACAACACGGCCTTGGGGTCCTGCGGAATAACGCGGGCCGGATCACGGAAGAACTGCAGCACAAACACCACGACGATCCAAAGCGGAATGGACAGCACCGGGGCAAAGTAGCTGACGACAGCGGCGGCCACGATGGCGATGGCGATAAAAGGCCAGCCTTCGCGCGCGATAATGGGGTGGGGATAGTGGTTCAAGCGACAACCTCAAGGGAGTTGCGGCGGTATTTTTGCCGAGAGTTGGTCAAGATTCTAGCATGCCAAAGAAAACGGGCCGCAAGAGCGGCCCGAACTTATTGCTATACAGCCTGCGATCAGTTCTTGCTTTGGTCCACCAACTTGTTGGCCTTGATCCACGGCATCATGTCGCGCAGCTTTTCACCCACGACTTCGATGGGATGCTGGGCGTTCAAGCGGCGGCGGGCATGCATGGACGGATAGTTGGTCTTGCCTTCCAGGATGAACATCTTGGCGTATTCGCCGGACTGGATGCGCTTGAGCGCATTCTTCATGGCGGCGCGCGATTGTTCGTTGATCACTTCGGTACCGGTCACGTACTCGCCATACTCGGCATTGTTCGAGATCGAGTAATTCATATTGGCGATGCCGCCTTCGTACATCAGGTCGACGATCAGCTTGAGCTCGTGCAGACACTCGAAGTAGGCCATTTCCGGGGCATAGCCCGCTTCGGTCAGGGTTTCGAAGCCCATCTTCACCAGTTCGACCGCACCGCCGCACAGCACGGCCTGTTCGCCGAACAGATCGGTTTCGGTTTCCTCGCGGAAATTGGTTTCGATCACGCCACCCTTGGTGCCGCCATTGGCCGCGGCGTAGGACAGCGCCAGGTCGCGGGCCTTGCCCGACTTGTCCTGGTAGACGGCGATCAGCGACGGTACGCCGCCGCCGCGCTTGTATTCGGAACGCACGGTATGGCCGGGGCCCTTGGGGGCGACCATGATCACATCCAGGTCGGCACGCGGCACGATCTGGTTGTAATGGATATTGAAACCATGCGCGAAGGCCAGGACGGCGCCCTGCTTGATATTCGGTTCGATATCGCGCTTGTAGACGTCCGGCTGGCTCTCGTCGGGCAGCAGGATCATCACGACGTCGGCGCTCTTGACCGCCTCGGCCACTTCCCTGACGTCCAGGCCGGCATTGGCGGCCTTGGACCAGGAAGCACCGTCCTTGCGCAGGCCGATGGTGACATTGACGCCCGAATCCTTCAGGTTCAGGGCGTGGGCATGGCCTTGCGAGCCGTAGCCGACGATGGTGACTTGCTTACCCTTGATCAGGGAGAGGTCGGCGTCTTTGTCGTAGAAAACTTTCATGGTCTTTTCCTTGTTCATTTGGCGGCATCGCAAATGGGCCGCGCAGGGGATATGGGGTTGTAGCGTTCGGGCAGGCGGATCAAATCTTCAGGATGCGTTCGCCGCGGCCGATGCCGGAGGCGCCGGTCCTGACCGTCTCCAGGATCAGCGTCCGGTCCACGGCTTCGATAAAGGCATCCAGCTTGGAACTTTCACCGGTCAATTCGATGGTGTAGGTCTTCTCGGTCACATCGAGAATCCGGCCGCGAAAGATTTCGGCCATGCGCTTCATCTCGTCGCGATCCTTGCCGGTGGCCCTGACCTTGATCAGCATCAGTTCGCGCTCGACATGGTCCGACTCGTTCAGATCGATCACCTTGACCACTTCGATCAGCTTGTTCAGCTGCTTGGTGATCTGTTCGATCACATCGTCCGAACCGCTGGTCACCACGGTCATCCGCGACAAGGTCGGGTCTTCGGTGGTCGAGACGGTCAGTGAATCGATGTTGTAGCCGCGGGCCGAAAACAGGCCCACCACCCGGCTCAACGCGCCGGCTTCGTTTTCCAGCAGGATGGAAAGAATATGTCGCATGCTTCTCTCCCTCTCAGCTCAAATTGCCGTAGTCGCGCTCTTTGGCGACGGTACCGGCTTGCAGATGACGCATATGCGGCGGCAGATCCATCTGGCTCAGGCCACGATTGTTCTGCACCATGGGGAAGACGTTCTCGGACTGGTCGGTAATAAAGTCCATGAACACCAGCCGGTCCTTCAGCTTCATCGCCTCGCGCAGCACCGGCTCCACATCGGCCGGCCGCTCGATCTTGAAGCCGACATGGCCATAGGCCTCGGCCAGTTTCACGAAATCGGGCAAGGCATCCATATAGGATTCGGCATAGCGGTTGCCGTAGAAGAACTCCTGCCACTGCCGCACCATGCCCAGATAGCGGTTGTTCAGGTTCACGATCTTGACCGGCACGTGGTACTGCTTGCAGGTCGACAGTTCCTGGATATTCATCTGGATGGACGCTTCGCCGGTCACGCAGGCAACCGTGTCGTGCGGATTGGCCAGTTGCACGCCCATGGCCGACGGCAGGCCGAAGCCCATCGTGCCCAGCCCGCCGGAGTTGATCCAGCGGCGTGGCTTGTTGAACTTGTAGTACTGCGCCGCCCACATCTGGTGCTGCCCGACGTCCGAGGTGACAAAGGCTTCACCACCGGTCACTTCGTACAGCTTTTGCACCACGAATTGCGGCTTGATGATGTCGCTGTCCATGTCGAAACGCAGGCAGTCGTGGCCACGCCATTCTTCCAGCTGGCGCCACCAGCTGGCCAGGTGGTCGGGGTTGGGGCGCTGGCCGGACTGGCGCAAAATCGCCAGCATCTCGTCCAGCACATCGCGCACATTGCCGACGATGGGGATATCGACCTTGACGCGCTTGGCGATCGAGGACGGGTCGATATCGATATGGACGATCTTCTTGGGCGAGCTGAGGAAGTGCGAGGGTACCGAGATGACCCGGTCGTCGAAGCGCGCGCCGATGGCGATCAGCACATCGCAGTGCTGCATGGCCATATTGGCTTCGTACAGGCCGTGCATGCCCAGCATGCCCAGGTTCTGCTGATCGGAGCCGGAGAACGCGCCCAAGCCCATCAGGGTATTGGTCACCGGCACGCCCAGCATCTTGACCAGCTCGGTCACCTGTGCCGAGGCATTGGACAGCACCGCGCCGCCACCGACATAGATCAGCGGCCGCTTGGCTTCGTTGAGCAGGTTCACCGCCTTCTTGATCTGGCCGGGGTGGCCCTTCGAAGGCGGATTGTAGGAGCGCAGGCTGACCGATTGCGGGTACTGGAACTCGGCCTTGGCGATGGTGACATCCTTGGGGATATCGACGATCACCGGACCGGGACGGCCGGTCGTGGCGATATAGAAAGCCTTCTTCATCGCGCTGGCGATATCGCGCACATCCTTGACCAGGATATTGTGCTTCACGCAGGGCCGGGTGATGCCGACCATATCGACTTCCTGGAAGGCATCCAGGCCGATGGCCGGGGTGGGTACCTGGCCGGAGATGACGATCAGCGGGATCGAATCCATATAGGCGGTCGCGATGCCGGTAATGGCATTGGTGGCGCCGGGTCCGGATGTGACCAGGGCCACGCCGACCTTGTTGCTGGAACGCGAATAGCCGTCAGCCGCATGCACGGCCGCCTGCTCGTGGCGCACCAGCACATGCTTGAATTTGTCTTGCCTGAAAATTGCGTCGTAGATTTCGAGAACAGCACCACCCGGATAGCCGAAGACGAACTCAACGCCTTCTTCGTGCAAACAGCGGGTGAGGATTTCCGCACCAGAGATTTCCATGATGTCTTCCTTTGTGAAGAGGACACATACAGACCACGGGTTCGTGCGACCTGGACAAGCGAACCGGAAACAACGCACCGCGAGGCACGAAGGGGACACGCGCATTCGACGTCCAGGAAAAGACGCCGAACCGACGCACCCGTGACCAGGAACGCAAGCGAAGCGGACGAACCGCCTCAAGTCGACTTATAACGAATTCAGTGATCTGCAACCAATGCAGCAAAAAAAAGCCTGTAGGACTTTCAACCGGCGCGTCACGCGACGCGCCTAAGCCAACCGGGCTGTCACCGCACCTTGCTTGTGGCAGGTGAGCGACATCGAGACATGCTGCCGATATGGTATTGACGAGTAGTTGCCGGTCAATACCGTCCGTGGCGGAGAGGATTGCGTGACCATATCCGACCGGCCGTCGCTCGGTCAAGTGCCACGATGCACCCATGGTCCATGCTTTGCTATCATCCGCGCGCCCCACCCCTTTCATGGAATGATTTTGCCCAGCACCGATCGCCTGTCCGCCTTTCTTATCGACGTCGAACGCCGCGCCTTTCGCCAGGCCATGTTCGCCGTGCAGAACGAGGATGCCGCGCTGGATCTGGTGCAGGAGGCCATGCTGCGGCTGGCCGAGCGCTACGCCGAGCGGCCGGAGGAAGAATGGCCGATGCTGTTCCAGCGCATCATGCAGAACGCCATACGCGATCATTATCGGCGCAGCAAGGTGCGCGGTTTCTGGGTGAGCCTGCTGTCAGCTTTGACGCCGGCGCGCGACGAAGACGAGGAAGTCGACCCGCTCGACACCTTCTATGTTGAAGCGAGCAGCGCGGCCTTGCAGCCGCCCGATATACAGGTAGACCGCAATCGCACGCGCGAGCTGATCGATGCAGGCTTGGCGAAATTACCGTTGCGTCAACGGCAGGCCTTCCTGCTGCGTTATGTGGAAGAGCTGGACGTCGCCGCCACGGCAGCCGCGATGGGCTGCTCGGAAGGCAGCGTCAAGACCCACTGTTCACGCGCCTGCCACGCGCTGGCGGATTGGTTGAGGGAGAAGGGGGTGGAACCATGAGTACCGAACACTTCGATCCGGAAAAATTCGGACGCACCATAGCCGCGCAGCTGGGTGACGGCGAACTGACGCCCAGCCAGCGCGCCCGCCTGGAAACCAGTCGACAACGGGCGCTGGCGCACGCGGCGAAGCCTGCCCCGGTGCGGGCCCTGGCCGGGCTGGCGGGTTGGCCGCTGCGCCATCCGCGCTACCGTAAATGGCTCCCCTATGCCTGGTTCGCCTTGCTGGTGGGCGTGGCCCTCTATTGCTGGCAGTACGAACCGGCATCATTTATCGATGACGATATCGACACCCAGTTGCTGGCCGATGAGGTACCGCTGGATGCCTGGCTGTCCGACCGGGTCGATTACCTGGCGCGGAGCGAATCTTGACCGGCCAGCTGCGCCGGCTGGCGCTTTCGCTGGCAATCCTGCCCTGCCTCGCCCAGGCAGCCCCCGCCCCGCGCTGGGACGCCCTGCCGCCGGCACAACGCGTCGTGCTGGCGCCGCTGGCGGGAGACTGGGATAGCTATCCGCCTTCCCAGCGCGAGCACCTGGTGGCGCTGGCGCAGCGCTATCCCAGCCTGTCGGCCGAAGAACGCGGCCGCGTGGATACGCGCCTGAAGCATTGGTCTACGCTGAGCCGGGCCGAACGCGACAAGGCCCGCGACAATTACAAGAAGGTTCAGAACCTGCCGCCGGAAAAGCGCGCGGCGGTCAAACAGCAGCTCAAACAGGCACCGGCCGGGCCAAGCCCCAGCAAGTAGCTCCATTTACGCGGCGGTGGCATTCCGCCTGGCAAGGCCGTATCGTTGCGGCCTTGTCCCATCGCCACCCTGCCAAACATGACCATCGAACACCCGCTCGCGCCCCGTGGGCGCCGGCTTGTCTCGCTCTGCTACGAAAGCCTCTTGCTGCTCGCCGTCCTGGTGGCGGCCGGTATGTTGTTCGAACTGCTGCTGCCGGCCGGCTTGATCGGCACGCCGGTCGAGTTCACCTACTTGCTGCTGGTCATGTTCGGCTATTTTGCCTGGTGTTGGCGCCGTTCCGGCCAGACCTTGGCGATGAAGACCTGGCGCCTGCAATTGCGCGGCACCGATAACCGCTTGCCCAGCTGGCGGGCCATCGTCCTGCGCTTCGCCATCGCCTTGCTGATGTATGCGCCTTTGCTGCCTGCGCTGGTCTCCCGCAAGCACGTCCCGGATATGCCGTGGCTACCGTGGCTGGCTTGCATCTGGGCTGCCCTGCCCTGGCTATGGTCCTTGCTGGACCGCGAGCATCAGGCGCTATACGACCGGCTGGCCGGCACGCGCATTGTGCTTTTGCCTATCAATCGGGCCGATTGACGCCGGCGCAGTGCCTTACTTCCGTCGCAAATAAATGCTTATTGCGCCACCCAGCGCCGCCAGCAGCAAGGCCGCGCCATTACCCCAGCGCATATAGGGCGTCTCGCCCTGCTGGCCTTGCACCACGGCGTACAGGGTGCCCTCGACCCGCTCCGGCAGGCGCGCCAGGTAGCGGCCATGCGGGTCGATCGCGGCGGTGGTCCCGCTATTGGTCGCCCGCAGCATGGGGCGGCCGGTTTCCAGGGCACGGGCCTGGCTGATCTGGCCATGCTGCGCCAGCGCCACCGAGCCATCGAACCAGGCAAGGTTGGAAAGATTCAGCAAGATGGTCGCCTGGCGGGCATTCGCCAACAATTCTTCCCCGAAAACGTCCTCGTAGCAGATATTGGCGGCGATACGCTGGTCCCTTACCGGCAGAGGCCGTTGCACCGCTCCGCCGGCACTGAAATCGACCAGCGGCATCTTCAGCAGATCGTCGTATATCCAGGCGAATAGCGGCCGCAGCGGCACATACTCGCCGAAGGGCACCAGATGGGCCTTGTAGTTGGCTGGCCGGGCCGGATCGCTGAGCAGTACCGCGCCGTTGTAATAGCGTGGGCCACGGCCTTCCATATGGGGTGCGCCGGCAATCAGGGCGGCATTGCGTTCGCGCACCATGCCCAGCATGCCGTCGAGGTATTCGGCCGGGACATCGTCAAGAAAGATGGGGAAGGCGGTTTCCGGCAAAACGATCAGATCGGCCTTGGCGTCCTTCAACAACAGATAGTAGGTCCGCAGGTTATAGACCAGGTCTTCCAGGCCCCATTTCTGGTTTTGCGGGATGGCTCCCTGCAGGAGCGCAACCTTGAGCGGTTTGCCGCTGGGCTGGGTCCAGGCGACTTCCTTCAAGCCCATGCCGCCCAGGCAGATCAGTACGGCGGCGGCCACGGCCCAGCCGTCGCTTCTATCCAGGCGCCGGCCCATCAGCCATGCGGCCAGGCCGGCCAGCAGGGCCACCAGCCCGCCCACGCCATAAATGCCCAGCAGCGGCGCATAGCCCGCCAACGGACCATCGGGGATCTGGCTATAGCCTATCGACGCCCAGGGAAAGCCGGTAAACAGCCAGCCGCGCAGCCACTCGCCCAGCATCCAGCAAGCGGGCAGTGCGGCCAAGAGCAAGGCGGCCCGTGAGTCGCCGGCCAGCCGCTTGGCGGTGTAGACGATCAGCGCGGGATACAAGCCCAGGAAGGCAGCCAGACCCACCACCGCCAGCACGGCCAGCGGCGCCGGCATGCCGCCATAGGTATGCAGGCTGATAAAGATCCAATGGATGGTGGCGCTAAAGAAGCCGAAGCCCCAGGCCCAGCCGATAAACACGGCGCGGCGCCGGCTGGGCGCCACATCGATCAAGCCGAACAGCAAGGCCAGCGACAGCGGCAGCATGGGCCAGAAGGAAAAAGGCGCGAAACCGAACACCGAAATGGCACCGATCAGCGCCGGCGGCAATGCCCTGCCAAGCAGGCGGGCCAAGGAAGAAAAGCGGCTCACGTCGCGTCCACGGTCGCGACCAGCTCACGCTCGACCAACAAGGAATAGATGCGCCGGCTGTCGGCACGCAATACCTGGAAATGATAGCCGCCGAAGCTGACCGCATCGCCGCGCTTGGGCACCCGGCCGAATTCGCCGACCACCAGGCCGCCCACCGTATCCACGTCGGTATCGCTGTAGGCCGCGCCCAGGACGGCGTTGAAATCCGCCACCGGCGTAATCGCCTTCACCCGCCAGCGGCCTTGCCTATCCTGGATGATATTGTCTTCGGTATCGTCGAAATCGTACTCGTCCTCGATATCGCCGACGATCTGCTCGACCACGTCCTCGATGGTGACCAGCCCGGCCACGCCGCCGTACTCGTCCACCACGATGGCCATATGGTTGCGGTTCGCGCGGAACTCCTTGAGCAGTACGTTGAGCCGCTTGGATTCGGGAATAAACAGCGCGGGACGGAGCATATCGCGCAGGTCGAAGCTCTGGCCGGCGTAATAGCGGAGCAGGTCCTTGGCCAACAGGATGCCGAGGATATTGTCCTTGGAACCGTCGCACACCGGAAAGCGCGAGTGCGCCGTCTCGATAACAAAGGGAATAAAGGTTTCGGGTGTCTCGTTGATGCTGATGACATCCATCTGCGAGCGGGGAATCATGACATCGCGAACCTGCAGATCGCCGACCTGCAGCACGCCTTCGATCATGGCCAAGGCATCGGCATCGAGCAGATGGCGCTCGAAGGCGGAGTGCAATAACTCCACCAGTTCTTCGCGGTCTTCCGGTTCACGCAGCAAGAAGGCGGTCAGGCGTTCCAGCCAGCTGGGTTTGATTGCTTGTCTGGCTGAGCGACTAGAGGGTAAGTCCATATGGCTTGCGGAAAAAAATAACAATGGCGGGATTATAGTCGCCTGACGCCTACACGCATCAGGGCAATTCGTAGAATTCGATAGGCAGGCCATCGGGGTCGGCACAGAAAGTGAAGCGGGCGCCGGTGTATTCGTCGATGCGGATCGGCTCGCAGGCCACCTCGAAACGGGCCATGCGCAGCACCATATCGTCGAGCCGGCTCACCCGGAAAGCCAGGTGCCGCAAGCCGCGCGCTTCCGGCCGGCTGGGCCGGGGCGGCGCGGCGGGAAAGGTGAACAGCTCGAGCTGCGCACCATCGGGCAGCCCGATATCGACCTTCCAGGAATCGCGTTCGGCCCGGTAGTGGGCCGCCAGTTCACGGCCGCCCAGGGCGTCGAGATAGAAGCGCCGCGCGGCGGCCAGATCGGCCACGATAAGGGCGACGTGGTGCAGACCGGCAATCATGCCGCGTCCGGCGCGCCCTTTTCCAGCAGGTAGGGGTCGGGGTAGCCCAAGCCTTGCAGGATGGCGGTCTCCAGTGTTTCCATGGCTTCGGCCTCGTGCTCGTCCTGGTGGTCATAGCCCTGCAGATGCAGTACGCCGTGCACCACCAGGTGGGCCCAATGCGCCTCCAGGGACTTGCCTTGTTCCTGCGCCTCGCGGGCCACCACCGGCGCGCACAGCACCAGGTCGCCCATCACCACGTCGTCCATGCCCGGCATCGGATCACCTTCGTTGAAGGCGAAGCTGAGGACATTGGTGGCGGCATCCTTGCCACGGTAATCGCGGTTCAATAGGCGGCCTTCCTCTTCATCCACCACGCGCACGGTGACGGATGCGGCCACGCCGGGCTCCAGCGCCACTTCGGCCCAGCCGCGCAGCGCCTTCTTGTTCGGCGTGCCCTTGGGCCGCACGGCATATTGCACGGCGATATCGACCTCGCCGGCGGGAAAGGCGTGCAGGTCCGCCATCTCGGCTTCGGCGAGCAGGTCCTCCGCCGGCTCCACTTCGTCCCGCTCCACTGCTATCCGTACCGCATTGGCCGCGCCGGGGCGAAGCAGCAGCCGCGCCGGGGCATCGTCGTCGCTGGGCGTGCCGATCAACAGCGTATCGTCGCCGTCCAGCAGGATCTGCAGCTCGCTACCATCCGCCAGCACGATGCACAGGGCGTCGGCCTTGACACGCTTGCGTTTGCCGGCGGCGTCCACGGCGTATATTTCGACTTTATTCATGAGGTGCTTCCCGTTCGCTTGCATGGTCGCGTTTTTCATAGGCATCGACGATCTTCTGCACCAGCGGATGGCGCACCACGTCGTCGCTCTTGAAGTAATGCAGGGCAATACCGCGGACGTTCTTCAGTACCTGCTGCGCATCGTTCAGGCCCGACTTCTGGTGCTTGGCCAGGTCGATCTGGGTAACGTCGCCGGTCACTACCGCCTTCGAGCCGAAGCCGATGCGCGTCAGGAACATCTTCATCTGTTCCGGCGTGGTGTTCTGCGCTTCGTCGAGAATGATAAAGGCGTGATTCAGGGTGCGGCCCCGCATAAAGGCCAAGGGGGCGACTTCGATGGTGCCGCGTTCGAACAGCTTGGTCACCTTGTCGAAACCCATCAGATCGTACAGGGCGTCATAAAGCGGGCGCAGATAGGGATCGACCTTCTGCACCAGGTCGCCCGGCAGAAAACCCAGCCTTTCGCCGGCCTCGACGGCGGGCCGCACCAGCACCAGGCGCTTGACCAGGTCGCGCTCCAGCGCGTCCACGGCCGACGCCACCGCCAGGTAGGTCTTGCCGGTACCGGCCGGGCCGATGCCGAAGGTGATGTCGTGTTCCTGGATGGCCCGCAGGTAATGATTCTGCCTTGGCGTGCGGCCCCGCAGGTCGGCGCGCTTGGTCAGCAAGGCCGGCATGCCTTCGGCGGCGGCTTCCTCGTTCTGCGGATGGGCCACTTCTATCAAGCCGAGCTGGATATCCTCGACCTCGATCGGGCGGCGCGAGATGGCGTAAAAGCGCTCCAGCAACTCGGCGGCCAGCTTGGTCTGCGCCACCTTGCCGGAGATGCTGAAATGCTCGGAGCGGCGCGCGATATCGACCTCCAGGCCGGTTTCGATCTGGCGGAGATTCTCGTCCAGTACGCCGCACAGATTGGCCAAGCGGCCATTGTCTATCGGTTCAAAGCTGATTTCACGCGTGGCGTGCCGAACGCTCATAGGGATTCCCGTACCGAGATGGAGGTAGCTAACATCTTTTCATGGCTGCGCTGCGGATGGCCAACTATCGGCCGATAGGCAAGCTGGTCATAGAACCCCGCGGCCGCCCAGCTTTCGGTAAACAGCACCAGCCGCTTGAAGCGGCCGGCCGCATGCGTTTCGATGGTCCGTATCAAGGCCGTGCCAACGCCTCGGCGACGAAAATCGGGGTGCACATAGACGCGCCGGACCCGCCCCAGGTGCGGATCGTCGCAATCGCAATTAATTCCGCCCACGCCGGCCAGCTGACCATCCAGCTCGACCGCGAACAAGGCTTCGCCGGGCTGGTCGAAACGGTTATCGCCGCACTCCCAGTCCTTGATCAACCGTCGCAGAAAGCGCAGGCCCTCGCCTTCGCTGAGAAGGCACAACTGTTCGATGTCGCCGGGCAAAGCCGTTACGCGCGCAATCCGGCGCTCGCTTCCGGTACTCAAGCGCTCACCACCTCACGGGTCAGGATCTCGCCACGCAAGGAGTGCGGTGCGGCCTCGGTGATCAGCACCTCGACGAACTGGTGCATCAGGCGGGCCGGGCCGGCGAAATTGACGATGCGGTTGTTATCGGTACGGCCGGCCAGCTCCTCGGCGTTCTTGCGGGCAAAACCTTCCACCAGCACCCGCTGCACGGTGCCGACCATGGCGCGCTGGACGGCCTGGGCCTGCTCTTCGATCTGGGCCTGCAAGCGGCTCAGGCGCTGGCTCTTGACGGCATCCGGCACTTCGTCGTGCAGGTCGGCGGCCGGCGTGCCGGGGCGGCGGCTATAGAGGAAGCTGAAGCTGGCATCGAAATTCAGGTCGCGCACCAGCTTCATGGTGCGTTCGAAGTCCTCGTCGGTCTCGCCGGGGAAGCCGACGATAAAGTCGGATGACAGGCAGAGATCCGGCCGGGCTTCGCGCAGCTTGCGCACGATGGCCTTGAATTCCAGGGTGGTGTAGCCCCGCTTCATATTCACCAGCACCCGGTCGGAGCCGGCTTGCACCGGCAGATGCAGGTGCGATACCAGCTTGGGCAGCGTGCGGTAGCAATCGATCAGGCGCTGCGTCATCTCTTTGGGATGGCTGGTGGTGTAGCGGATACGCTCGATGCCGGGGATCTCGTGCACGTACTCCAGCAGCAAGGCGAAGTCGGCGATCTCGCCGTCCTCCATCTTGCCCAGGTAGGCATTGACGTTCTGGCCCAGCAGGGTCACTTCCTTCACACCTTGCTGCGCCAGCCCGGCCACTTCCACCAGCACGTCTTCGAAGGGGCGGCTGACTTCCTGGCCACGGGTATAGGGCACCACGCAGAAGGAGCAGAACTTCGAGCAGCCTTCCATGATGGAGACGAAGGCGGTACCGCCTTCCACCCGCGCCGGCGGCATATGGTCGAATTTTTCGATTTCGGGAAAACTGATGTCGACCTGCGACGTGCCGCTTTCGCGGCGCATGGCGATCAATTCCGGCAGGCGGTGGAGGGTCTGCGGGCCAAACACCATATCCACATAAGGGGCGCGCTTGACGATGGCGGCGCCCTCCTGGCTGGCCACGCATCCACCCACGCCGATCAGCAGATTGGGGTTGCGCAGCTTCAATTCCTTGACCCGACCCAGGTCGGAAAACACTTTTTCCTGCGCCTTTTCCCGCACCGAGCAGGTATTGAACAGGATGACGTCCGCTTCTTCCGGGTTGTCCGTCTTGGTCAGGCCCTCGCTGGCATTGAGCACATCCACCATCTTGTCCGAGTCGTACTCGTTCATCTGGCAGCCGAAGGTTTTGATGAAGACTTTCTTGCTCACGATAAAAACCGTCCGTCAAATCAATCTGTTATGTTACCCGTCTCGCGCGCGTACGCATAAGAAAAAACCCGCCGCCTGGCGGCGACGGGGTTCTGCAAGTCTGCGAGTAAACAAAAAGCCCGCCACCAAATGGCGACGGGCTTTGAATTCTTGGTGGCTATGACTGGATTTGAACCAGTGACCCCAGCATTATGAGTGCTGTGCTCTAACCAACTGAGCTACATAGCCAACTGAAGAGGGCGTGATTATCCATACGGCTTATCTTACCGTCAAGCGAAATGTGCCGATTGATTGACGCGCCCGCTTATTCCGCTCGCTAAAGCGCGCCGGATCGATCATCGCGGCCGAATCCGGCCAGCAGCCCGGGCAAGGTCATATTCCGCGAGAAAGCGATGACCTTGAACAGTTCGCCCATCTCGGCCGGCCCCATGAGTTTCTGCACGGCGGCGGCGGCGCGGAAGTAGGCCGGGTCGTTCACATCCATCTCGCGCATCAGGTCGAGCAGACCGGCGTCCAGCAAAAAAGACGCTTGCGAGGTATAGCCTTCCAATTGCCAGCCGGCCTCGCTACCGGCGCGCCAGATGGCCGAGAAATCGACATGGGTGGTGATATCTTCCAGTCCCGGCAGGTGGAACGGGTCGGCATGGCTATGGTGGCGGTAGTGGCACATCAGCGTGCCCTGGTCTCGCTGCGGGTGGTAATACTCGGCGGCGGCGAAACCGTAGTCCGGCAGGATCAAGGCGCCTTGCGCGACGCAGTCGGCCAGGCTGGCGACAAATGCCTGCGCTTCCAGCTGCACCTCCGTCAGGTAACCGTCCGGCAAATCGTATGCTGCCAGGCCATCGCTTATATGCGGATCGGCTAGCGGGCCATCTTGCCAGACCAAGCCATCGCGCCAGCCCACGCCCCGCTCCAGCCATTCGCCGGCAACCTTATGCAACAGTGCGCATGGCATGGCATCCAGGACTTCATTGCCCACCATGCAACCGGTAAAACCGTTTGGCAGCGCGCTCAACCACTCGACCCGCCCGAGCAGGTCCGGTACGGCCTCGGCCAAGGTTTGCCGCTGGCGAGCCATCAATTCGGCCGACAGTTCAAGAATCCGGTAGCGCGCAGGCAGGATGCCCAAGGCAGCCAACTCCGCCAACAGGTCCGCCGCCAATCGCCCGCTTCCGGCACCGATCTCCAATACATCGCCGCCCACTTCGGCCAGCACCTGCGCGACTGGCCGGGCCATGCTGCGCCCAAAGAGCGAGGACAATTCGGGCGCCGTGACAAAATCGCCCGCAGCGCCGAATTTTCGCGACCCGCCGGTGTAATAGCCAAAATTCGGCTCGTAGAGCGCCAGGCGCATATAGTCGGAGAAGGGCAGCCAGCCGCCCGCCGCATGGATTCGTTCGCGTATCGATGCAACAAGCGCCTGGCTGGCGGCAAGCTGGTGGGAGTCGGGCGCGGGTAGTTGATTCATGTGATAAATTCATTCGCAGCTATGGTCCTGCGATTTTAGCTTGAATGGGCGATTGCCCGGCCAAGCGGGTGCAAGACTCCCATTTACGGCAACACTGGCACGAGGCTCGCCTATGCAGGGCAAAGTAGTACTGGTTACCGGCGGCGCGAAACGGATAGGCGCCGCCATCGTCCGGCAATTGCACGCAGCCGGCGCGAATGTGATGCTGCATTACCGCAGCGCGCACACGGAAGCGCGGGCGCTGGCCGCCGAACTGAATCTGCAGCGCCCCAATTCGGTCGCCATCACGCAGGCCGACCTGCTCAATATCGCCGGCTTACCGGTGCTGGTTCAGCAGACCCTGGCGCATTTCGGTCGGCTCGATGCGCTGGTCAATAATGCTTCCAGCTTCTTTCCGACGCCGGTTGGCGATATCGACGAGCACAATTGGCTGGACCTGATGGGCAGCAATCTCAAGGCGCCGCTCTTCCTGGCCCAGGCCGCCGCGCCTGAGCTGAAAAAGCAGAATGGCTGCATCGTCAGCATCGCGGACATCCATGCCGAGCGGCCGATGAAGGGTCACGTGGTCTATTCCATCGCCAAGGCCGGCCTGGTCGCCATGACCCGCTCGCTGGCGCGCGAGTTGGCGCCGGAAGTACGGGTCAACGCGGTCGCGCCGGGCGCCAATATCTGGCCGGACGGCGAATCGGTGTTCGACGAGCTGGCCAGACAGCGGATTGCCGGCACCATTCCGCTGAAACGGGTGGGCGAGCCGGACGACCTGGCCCGCACAATTGTGTTTCTGATCAAGGACGCACCGTATATCACCGGCCAAGTTATCAACGTCGACGGTGGCCGCAGCGTTTATCTCTGACGCATTCGTTAAAATACCCTGTAAAATCACGCCCTTTCGTATTTTCTGGTGGGCCCAATGGACGCCGTAGCAAGCAAGACCCCACTGACCGAAGCCGAGCAGAAGGCTAAACACGGCCTCGACAAGCTGAGCAAGCGCCTACGCCACGCGGTCGGCGATGCGATCAACGACTTCGGCATGATCGAACAAGGCGACCGCATCATGGTGTGCATGTCCGGCGGCAAGGACAGCTACACCATGCTGGATATCCTGCTCGGCCTGCAAAAGAGCGCGCCCATCGATTTCGAGATCATTGCCGTCAATCTCGACCAGAAGCAGCCGGACTTCCCCGAGCAGGTATTGCCCGATTATCTGTCCGCCCTGGGAGTGGAATACCGCATCATCGAGGAGGACACCTACTCCATCGTCAAGCGGGTGATCACCGAGGGCAAGACCACCTGCGGGCTGTGCTCGCGGCTGCGGCGCGGTATCCTGTACCGGGTGGCGGATGAATTGGGCTGCACCAAGATCGCACTGGGACACCATCGCGACGACATCCTGGAAACCCTGTTCCTCAATATGTTCCATGGCGGGCGCCTGAAAGCCATGCCGCCCAAGCTGGTCAGCGATGACGGCCGCCATATGGTCATCCGGCCGCTGGCCTACTGCCGCGAAAAGGACATCGAGCGCTACGCCGCGCTGCGCGCCTTCCCCATCATTCCCTGCAATCTGTGCGGCTCGCAGCCGAATCTGCAGCGCGAGGTGGTGGGACAGATGCTGAAGGATTGGGACAAGCGCTTCCCGGGCCGGCTGGAAACCATGTTCCGCTCGCTGCAGAACATCGTGCCTTCGCACCTGGCCGACCCGAAGCGTTTCGATTTCAAGGGTCTTGCCACCCAGGATGCGCCTTTCGAGGATGGCGATACGGCCTTTGACGCCATCGAACTGCCGGCACAATCGCCCGACCATCCCTTCGCCGCCATCAGCATTCTGGATAGCCGCGACCGCACGGGCGGGTGCCACTGATGCGTTTCGGCAAGCGAGTACATAAGTCGCCCCACGACGATGTGGTGGTGGACGTCAGCGAAAAGGACGGCATCCGCTCCCTGCACCTTGGCTCCGAAGCCATTCAAAGCTCGATGCGGGTGCGCGACCCCTATGAGCTGGTACTGGGCTACAGCCGCTGCATGTTCGGTTTCCTGCTGTTCCGCGAAGCGCCGCGCGATATGGTGATGATTGGCCTGGGCGGCGGCTCCATCGCCAAGTTCGTGCATCGCCATATGCCCAACACCCGGGCGGTCTCGGTGGAACTGGTACCGCAGATCGTCAGCGTGGCGCGTTCGATGTTTTTCCTGCCGCCCGACGACGAGCGCCACCACGTGGTCATCGGCGACGGCGCGGCCTATATCGAAAACCTGGTCAACCCGGTGGATGTGATCATGCTGGACGCCTATGGCGCCGCCGGTATCGCGGAACCGCTATCCACCGAGGATTTCTTCGGCCGCTGCCGCGACCACCTGACGCCCGAGGGCGTGCTGCTGGTCAATCTGTGGGGCTCGGACTCGAAGTTCAACGCCTATGTGGACCGGCTGACCCGCGCCTTCGATGGACTGGTGCTATGCCTGCCGGCACGCCAGCGTGGCAACGTCACGGCAATCTGCTTCAAGCGGGGCTGCAACAGTCCGACCTGGGCGGCGCTGAGCGAGCGCGCCACTCAGCTGGAAGCACAATACCCGCTGGAGTTCAGCGAATTTGCTACCGATCTGAGCCGCATGAACGTGCACAACGACAGGCGTCTGCTGGTTTAGTACGAAAGAGGGAGAATCCGTGCGGTGTTTGCTTTCCATCACCGTGCCAATGTGAAAAAATCGAGACAATTTAACGATTTCCACGGTGATAACCATGCTCGATAGAGACGGCTATCGCCCCAACGTTGGCATCATCATCTGCAACGACAAGAATCAGGTATTTTGGGGCAAACGCGTACGCGAACATTCCTGGCAATTTCCCCAGGGCGGCATCAAGTCGGGCGAAACCCCCGAGCAGGCCATGTTCCGAGAGTTGATGGAAGAAACGGGCCTGCGGCCCGAGCACGTACGCATCCTGGGGCGCACGCGGGACTGGCTGCGCTATGACGTGCCCACCCACTGGGTAAGGCGCGAATGGCGAGGCACCTATAAGGGCCAGAAACAGATCTGGTTCCTGCTGCGCCTGGTCGGCCGCGAGTGCGATGTGTCCCTGCGCGCCTCGCACCACCCGGAGTTCGATGCCTGGCGCTGGAACGAGTATTGGGCGCCGCTGGAGGCGGTCATCGAATTCAAGCGGGGCGTGTATGAACACGCCCTGTCCGAGCTTGCCCGTTTTTTGACGCCCAGCCCCCGTCAAAAGTCCCAGGTCCGCCAGCAAGCATCGCAAGAATAGCCTCATTCAGCTACCGTTTATGTTGAGAGGCTATATTGTTGCCCCTACTGCAATCGGCAACTTGGTTGCATCGCACAATAACGTTACCATCATGACATGCGACAAAAAATACTCGTCACCGGAGGAGCCGGTTATATAGGCAGCCACACTTGCGTGGAATTGCTGGCGGCGGATTACGACATAGTCGTGGTCGATAATTTCTCGAATAGCAAACCAGCCGTCCTGGACCGGGTTGCGCAAATTGCCGGTCGCGCCATCGTTTGGCACGAGGGTGATTTGCGCAATCGCAGTTTGCTGCGGCAGTTATTCGATCGCCACCATTTTGCCGGCGTGTTGCATTGCGCCGGCGTCAAGGCAATTGCCGAAGCGCAGCGTTTACCGCTCAAATACTATCAGCACAATCTGGAAGCCAGCCTGACCTTGCTGGACGTCATGGCCGAACGGGGGGTGCAGCGCCTGGTATTCAGTTCATCCGCGACGGTATATGGCGAGGCGGCGCGCGTTCCGTACCGCGAAGAGGCGCCGCTGGCGCCCAATACCGTCTATGGCCGCAGCAAGATGATGGTCGAGGATGTCCTGCACGACCTGGTGCAAGCGGACCCGGCCTGGCATATCGCCATCCTGCGCTATTTCAATCCGGTCGGCGCGCATCCGTCCGGCCTGATAGGCGAAGACCCTAGCGGTCCGATCAATAATCTGATGCCGCATATCTGCCAGGTTGCCATCGGCAAGCAGGCCGAGCTCTCTATTTTCGGCCACGACTATCCCACGCCGGATGGTACCGGTGTCAGGGATTACCTGCATGTAATGGATATGGCCGCGGGCCATGTAAAGGCGCTGCAATACCTCTCCGGCGAAAGCGGCTTGCTTACCCTCAATCTGGGCATGGGCCGCGGGCATAGCGTGCTGGAAGTCTTGCGGGCGTTCGAACAGGTTTGCGGAATTCGCATCCCCTCCCGCTATGTACCACGCAGAGCCGGCGACCTGGCCTGCTATTACGCCGATGCCTGCCGCGCCGCCGATGTGCTTGGCTGGCGAGCCAAACGCAGCCTGTTTGAAATGTGTGCCGATGCTTGGCGTTGGCAGGTACAAAATCCAAATGGATATGAATAAGTCTGTGTCATTCCGCCCAGGAATATAATTTCTTGTTCATTTCGATTCTTTATCGCCTTCTGAATTTCCTGTTCGAATCAAGCATTTTGGGCGGGACAGGCAGCGTCCGCCGCGATGCCTGCCTGTTCAAATAATTAGCTAACCGCTATATAAATAAATACGGAATTACATGAACGGCAAGGTAGGCAAGACATTCACCTCCCGCCCTCATGCCAATTGCCTTGAGATACGCAAATGAATAAACAGCGTCGCCTATTCGAATCAACCTTGCCCGCATGATACGGGTCGGTTTACTTGTTCCCACGCTGAATGCCGGACCCGCTTGGCCAGCCTGGCTGGCGGCGCTGGCCGGCCAAACCCGTCAACCCGACCGGGTGTTGGTCATCGATTCCAGCTCCAGCGACCAAACTTTCGCGCTGGCCCAGCAAGCGGGCCTGGAAGTACGGCGGATAGAGCGGACACAGTTCGATCATGGCGCAACACGGCAATGGGGCGTCGAGATACTGGCGGACTGCGAGCTGATCGTCTGCCTGACCCAGGATGCCTTGCTGGATACACCGGAGGCGCTGCGCGTATTGCTGACGGCCTTCGACGACCCGGCGGTCGGCGCGGCATTCGGGCGGCAACTGCCGCACCTGGACGCCAACCCTATCGCGGCACATGCTCGCCACTTCAATTACCCCCCCCGCTCCCGCGTGCTTTCGCTGGAGGATCGCGCGCGTTTCGGTCTTAAGACGGCATTCTGCTCCAACTCTTTCGCGGCATGGCGTCGCAGTGCACTGATGGCATGCGGTGGTTTTCCCGCCCATACGCTGCTGGCGGAAGATATGCTGGCCTGTGCACGGATGCTGTTGTCGAACTGGCGGGTTGCCTATGTCGCGGAGGCCAACGCCCGCCACTCGCACAACTACGGCTTCGCTGCGGAGTTCCGGCGCTACTTCGACACGGGCGCCCTGCACGCCTTCGAGCCTTGGCTATTACGGGAATTCGGCCGGGTCGAAGGCGAGGGTATGAATTACGTCCGCTCGGAATGGGCGGCGCTGCAAAGCGCCGGGATGGCTTGGCGTCTCAAGGCCGTGCTGGCAAACACCGCCAAGTTCACAGGCTACAAGGCCGGCAAATATGGACGCCACCTCCCCAGGTCGCTATGCCGGCGGCTCAGCCTGCATCCCGCCTGGTGGCGATGAGTTCAATAAGCACCCTGGCGGGCGATGACGACATGCAGGGTACGGAACAGGATGCGGCAGTCCAAGGCCAGACTCCAGTTCCGGACATAATGGCTGTCGAGCCGGACGCGTTCATCGTAAGTGGTATCGTTACGTCCGCTCACCTGCCATAGCCCGGTGATACCGGGCCTGACGGCGATATAGTCGGCATCGAAGGCACCATAGCGCGCCAACTCTTCCGCCACAATGGGCCTCGGTCCCACCAAGCTCATTTCGCCACGCAAGACATTCCACAATTGCGGCAGCTCATCCAGGCTGGATTTACGCAGGAATTCGCCCAAGACGGTCACGCGCGGATCGCGCTTGAGCTTGAAATCACGCTCCCACTCGCGTTTGGCATCGGCATCGCGCGCCAGGAGATCAGCCAATCGCCGTTCGGCATCGGGATGCATGCTGCGGAACTTGAAGCAGCGGAAGGCGCGGCCTTGCTGCCCAACCCTGACGTGGGCAAACAGCGCCGGCCCACCCTGGGCACGCAGCAACACGATGAGCAGCAACATCAGCGGCGCCAGCGCCAGCAGCATCACCGAGGCGACCACGATGTCGATCAGGCGCTTAGGACCAGAGCTCGCGGCTGCACTGCGCATGGCGGTCACAACAGTATCTCGCGCAAATGCTGTTCGGGCAGCGTGGCGATATAGGCCTCGCCGATGTGCCGCAGCAGCACGAAGCGGATATGGCCCCGTTCGACCTTCTTGTCCTGCGCCATCAACGCCATCCAACGATCAAAGCCCAAGGCGGGCGCCACCACGGGCAGGCCGGCTGCCTGCAGCAAGGCCTCGGTGCGCTGAACGTCCTGCTCGCCAAGGTTCCCCAGCAGTTTGGAAGCCCGGGCCGCCAGCAGCATGCCCGCCGCCACCGCTTCGCCATGCAGCCATTGGCCGTAGCCCAAGCCGGCTTCGATGGCGTGGCCAAAGGTATGGCCCAGGTTCAAGAAGGCACGCACACCCTGCTCGCGCTCGTCGGACGCGACTATCCTCGCCTTGATGCTGCAGGAACGCTCCACGGCATAGGCCAAGGCCTCGACATCGCGCCGTAACAAAGCAGCGATATTCTGTTCCAGCCAAGCAAAGAAGACCGCATCGTCGATCAAGCCGTACTTGATGACTTCCGCCAGACCCGCGGCGAATTCGCGTGCCGGCAAGGTGTGCAAGGTTGCCAGGTCGGCCAATACCAGCCGGGGCTGATAGAACGCCCCGATCATATTCTTGCCGAGAGGGTGGTTGATCGCGGTCTTGCCGCCCACGGAGGAATCGACCTGGGCCAGCAGCGTCGTGGGTATCTGGATAAATGGCACACCGCGCTGATAGATGGCCGCGGCAAAGCCGGTCATATCGCCGATCACACCGCCGCCCAAGGCGATCAGCGTGGTCTTGCGCTCGCAGCGGTGCTCAAGCAAGGCATCCAGGATGCTGTTGAGCGTCGTCCAGTTCTTGTATTGCTCGCCATCGGGCAGGATCACCGGCAACACCGACACCCCGGCCGCAACCAGGCTGGCCTGCAATGGCGCGAGGTAAAGCGCGGCAACCGTGGTATTGGTCACGATGACCGCATTGGCTTGGGTGAGATGCTGAAGAATGGCTTGCGGGTCGGCAAGCAAGCCCGCACCGATCAAAATATCGTAGGGTGCGTGGGCCAGGTCAACGTGGACGGTTTGCATGGTGTTGGGATAGGTCGTTGAGTATCTGCTGCGCCAGCTGATTCACACCCTGCCTGCTGGTATCGACCACCATATCGGCCATATCCCGGTAGATGGGATCGCGTTCGATATAGAGCGCTTCCAGCTTGGCCCTGGGGTCGGCGGTCTGTAGCAGCGGACGATTCTTGTCCTGCCGGGTCCGCTGGTACAGTTCCTCGACCGAGGCCCGCAGGTAGATCACGCAGCCGTTCTGGCACAGCCGGGCCCGATTCTCCGGGTCCAGCACCGCGCCACCGCCGGTGGCCAGCACAATACCTTGCAGATCGGTCAGGGCACGGATGGTCTCGACCTCCCGTGCCCGGAAACCCAGCTCGCCTTCGATTTCGAAGATAACCGGCACGCGAACGCCGGTACGCGCCTCGATCTCGTGGTCGGCGTCATAGAAGGATTTATTGGTCAAGCGAGCCAAGGCACGACCTATGGTCGTCTTGCCTGCGCCCATCAATCCGATAAGAAAAAAATTGCCCGGCAAATTCATGCCGGGCATTGTAACGGAATGCTCGAGTTTCAGCGCAGTGTCAGTGAATCATCCAGGATGCGCGGCGTGATAAAGATCAGCAGCTCTTTCTTGGTGGTCGACTTGCTACGCGACTTGAACAGGTTGCCCAGGTAGGGAATATCGCCCAGCACAGGCACCTTGCCCGAATCGTCGCCTTCGGTCAGTTCATACACACCGCCCAGTACCGCGGTATCGCCGCTACCCACCAGGACGTTGGTTTCCACCACCTTGGTTTCCACCACAGGGAACTGGCCGGCTTGGGTCAATACGTCGTTGCTGACCCTCAGCTCCATGAATACTCGGCGGTCAGGCGTGATGCGCGGGGTAACTTCCAGCTTCAGTGATGCTTCTTTTTCCTGAGGCGCGGCACTGGCGCCGGAACCGCCCGGAACGATGATGTAATACTTCCGACCCTGCGAGATGGTGGCCTTCTGTTGGTCGGCGGTAATCACACGTGGGCTGGAGACGGTCCGGCCACGGCCTTCGGTTTCCAAAGCTTGCAGTTCCAGGTTGACCAGTGTGCCGGTCGCCGCGTTCAGCAAGGTGATACCGAAGCCGGCAGCCGCACCGCTACCATCGGCGGGCAGGTTGATATTGTTGGCCGGGGCCGAACCTGACGTGCCGCCGGTTATCATATTACCCACACCGCCCTTCAAGACCGCATTGGAAGTTGCGGTATTGCCGCCAAAGCCGACCCGGGTATTGCTACCCTTGGACATGGTCTTGTCGGTCGCCACGCCCAGCTTGATGCCCAGGTCGCGGCTGAAAGTATCATCGGCCACCACGATACGGGCTTCGATCATCACTTGGCGCGAGGCGATATCGGTCTTTTGCAGCAGTGCGCGCACTTCATCCAGCTTGGACGGAATATCGCTCACGATCAGCGTGTTGGTACGGGGTTCGACGATCGCGGTGCCCTGCTTGCTGAGGAACGGCTGCTTATCGTTCATCAGCATGGTGCGAACGTCTTCAGCCTTTTGGTAGTTCAGCTGGAAGGATTCGGAACGGGTAGGCTCCACTTCGGCCAGCTTCTTCTTGCCTTCGGCCAGCTGGGTTTCACGCAAGGCGATTTCTTCACGCGGGGCTACCCACATGACATTGCCGTTCTCACGCTTGTCCAGGCCCTTGCTTTGCAGGATCAGGTCCAGTGCCTGGTCCCAAGGCACGTCCTTGAGCCGCAGGGTCAGGTTGCCGTTGACGGTATCGCTGGTGATGATGTTCTTGCCGGTGAATTCGGCAATCACCTGCAACACGGTCCGCACTTCCACGTTCTGGAAGTTCAGCGACAGCTTGTCGCCCTTGTAGGTCGGCTTATCCAGCTGGGCCAGGCGCTTGGCCTGTTCGTCGATATTCTTCACTTCGACGATAAAGCGGTTTTCGGTTTGATAGGCCGAGTATTCCCACGCACCGCGCGGATCGATCACCATCTTGATGGAGTCGCCCTGGGTGTAGGTATCGATCGACTGAACCGGGGTACCGAAGTCGGCCACGTCCATACGGCGCTCGAACTGACGCGGCAGGGAAGTCTTGGCGAATTCAAGCACCAAGCTCTTGCCTTGCTGACGGATATCGATACCGACGGTTGGGCTGGACAGATCCACCACCACACGGCCTTCGCCGCGGGTACCACGCCGGAAGTCAACGTCGCGGATGGATTCCTTGCGTTGATTCTGCGCCGTGGAGAACTGGGTGGTGCTGTTGTTCACCGGCTTGGCCGCGCCGCCGCTGCCGCCGCTCAGCACGATCTTCAGCTGATTGCCTTCCACCCGTGTTTCATAGCTGGCGCCTTGCACCAGGCTAAGCACCACGCGCGTCCGGCCGGCCGCTTCGGCCAGGCTGACCGACTTCAGGTTGCCGCCGCTGACCGGGATAGTGGACTTACCGCTTTCGTTGGTCGTATTGACAAAATCGAAGGCGATACGAGGTGGCGTATTCACCGCAAAGCTGGCCGGTACTTGCGGTGCTTTTTGCAATGAAATGGTCACTTCCTGCTGGTTCGCAGTATCCGCGCGCACTTCAATTGATTTAATCGCATTGGGTTCATCGGCCAATGCGAAACTCGCGATAAGCGCGAGGCTTGCAGATTTAAGCCATTTCAGCATGTTACGCTCGATCATTTTTTCTGCTCCGTATCCTCAAGCGCCAGCACGCTCGTTCGTTCCACCCAGTCGCCGCCACTGTCCTCTACGATTTCCTTCAAGGTGATATCAGTATCGCTGATAGCGGTAACCATGCCAAAGTTTTGGCCCATGTAACTGCCCATTTTCACGCGGTACAAATTACCGTCCGGGGTACGTATCAAGGCATTGATTTCCTTGCCTTTTTGCAAGGTACCTACCATCCGGAGCTTTTCCAGATCGTACGCTTCGAGTGTTTCCTTCGGCCGGCTCAGATTAGGCGCGAGCGCCCCCCCTGCCTTTTTGGCTACTTCCATCTTGCTACGATTGAAAGGATCGACCAGATCAAAGGCACTATAAATAAACGGCTGGTACGGCTTGACTTCAGGTAGCGGTTCAATCTTGCTTTTCAAGGTTCCGGTGGTTTCATCCATCCAGGCCTTCAAATCACCGAATTCTTCACCGGCACATCCAAAAAGAAAAAGACTGGTGGCAAGGCAGGTGGCTAGAGATCTATTCATCGTCATCACCTTATTTAATCTTCTTCTTCGCGTCCGCTTCGGCCTTGCGGATTTCCACTGCTTCTTCCGCGTCCAACGCCCGATAGGTACGCGCGACAGCCTGCATGCCGAGCATTCCGGCGCCTTCCTTGGCACCAGGCAAGGCCGCCGTGATCTGCATATCGCTGAGCGTTACGATGCGCGACAACTGCGCGATATCGCTGGCGAATGCAGCCAGGTCGTGATAGGAGCCGTTGATTTTAAGATCGATGGGGCGCTCGGCAAACTCAGCCGTCTTCTTTTCACTGGGTGTAGGTTTGAATAACTCGAATTGCAAACCACGCCCCACGCCCGATTGGTTGATCTCGGTGATCAAGGTTTCCATTTCCGCCTTGCTTGGCAATTGCTTGAGCAATGCACCGAAAGACTCCTGGATTTCCGCCAACTGCTGCCGATAGGCATCCAGATTGATGGCCTTGGTCTTTTTATCCTTGAACGCTTCCTTCAGCTCGCCTTCCTTGACGCGCCCCTGTTCCAATATGTCCCGCTCGCCCGAAAGCAGCGAAAAATACCCGATCAGTATCACGGTGATGATCAGCAGGGCCAAGCTGGTCAGTTGCACGGGAGCCGGCCAATTGGCGATATCCTTGGGGTCCAAACGTTTCAGATCATCCAGGGTCATACTCATTTAGCTCCCTCCTTGCTGGCTGCCTTCTTCCCCTTTGGATCGACCTCAGCCACCTCGCGAGTGATCTTCACCGTGAGATTGAATTCGTTCAGACGCAGGCCATTCACCGTCACCGCCTTGATTTCAATCAGATTGGGTTGCTCGAAGACCGACGAGTCATTCAGGCTACGCATCAGGGTAGAAACACGCGCGCTCGATTGGGCGTAGCCGATCAAGACCACCAGCTCATCCGTCTGCTTGATTTCGCGCAGGTAGATACCTTCCGGCATCTGCCTTACCAATTGATCCAGTACCTGTACCGCTTCGGACCGGTTCGACTGCAGGCGCTCGACCACCTTCTTACGGTCGAGCAGAAGCTGACGCTCCTTCTTCAGCGTCTCGATCTCGGCGATCTGCTTGTCCAGCTTGGCGTTTTCCTGCTCCAGGAAAGCGTTGCGCTCGTCTTGCATGGCGATCTGCGCACTGATGGCTGCATAGGCCACACCCACGGTAGCCAGGCCTATCACTGCGGATATTGCCGCCAGCGCCGCGAAGCGTCGAACCCGCGCCTTGCGTTTATTTTCGCGATGCGGCAGTAGATTTATGCGGATCATGGATCAAACCTCCGCAGCGCCAAGCCGCAGGCAATCAACAAGGAAGGTGCGTCAAGCAAAAGCTGCCGCGTCTTAATCCGACTCGATTGAGTCATATTCAGGAATGGATTCGCGATCATCGTACTCACCTGCGTACGACTCGCCACGACATCGTCCAAGCCGGCAATCACACTGCAGCCACCGGCCAGCAGAATGTGGTCGACCGCGTTGTATTGCGTGGACGTGAAGAAGAATTGCAGCGCCCGCGAGATTTCCATCGCCAGCGAATCCATGAAGGGCTGCAACACTTCCGGCTCGTAGTTGTCCGGCAGACCGCCGTTGCGCTTGGCAGCTTCGGCTTCTTCCGCGGACAGACTGAACTTTCGCTGGATATCCTGGGTCAGTTGATTGCCACCAAAAGCTTGTTCGCGGGAGTAGATCTGTTGACCATTGCGCAGAACATTGATGTGCATCATCGCCGCGCCGATATCGACGATGGCCACCACCTGGTCGGCGCTCGTCTTCGGCAGCTGCCGTTCGATCAATTCGTAGGCGGCCTGCGTGGCGAAGGACTCGACGTCCATCACCAAGGTCTTGAGTCCGGCTGCTTCCAGCGCGGCAACCCGGTCTTCCACCTTTTCCTTGCGAGATGCGGCGATCAGCACCTCGACTTCGTCGGGTGTGGCAAGCGAGGGACCAAGTACCTGAAAATCGAGATTGACTTCGTCGAGGGCGAACGGAATGTACTGATTCGCCTCCGTCTCGACCTGCATTTCAAGTTCGTTCTCGGTTTGCCCCGCAGGTACAGTAATTTTCTTTGTTATTACTGCCGCCGCCGGCAATGCCAGTGCAACGCTCTTTACTCGCGTTCCCAGCATGCGCCAAGCGCTCTTTACGGCGTCGCCGACCAGTTCTAGATTGACAATATTGCCGTCGGAAACCGAATCCTTGGGTAAAGGCACGATAACATAACGCTCAATCGTCAGATGCTTGCCCGCCTCAGACAGCTCAACCATCTTGATCGCGGAAGTACTGATATCCACGCCAATCAATGGTGGTGCTTTAGGCTTTAGGAAATCTAGATTCAACTTGAATTTCCTTTATGAATTAGTTGCGTATGAGGTTTTTGTACAAAATCACGTTAAATGCTAGCAGCCCACCTACGGAGTGTAAAGCCGATTTATGCATTTATTCTAAAATGGGCGACTTCGCGTTATCCTAGCCCACGTTTATCTGCTCCGACCACCTCAGAAAGCTCTCCCGTCCCATGATGCATCGTTGGTTACTTTTTAGTATCGGCATAGTAGTCGCCCTCATCGTCGCGACGATCGGCGCGGTCGCCATGGCCATTGCCGTCACCTATCCGCGCCTGCCATCGCTTGAGACCTTGACCGACTACCGGCCCAAGATTCCGCTCCGCGTATACACCGCCGACGGTATCCAGATCGGCGAATTCGGCGAAGAACGCCGCGCCTTCGTCCCGATCGAACGGGTTCCGCTGCTGATGAAGCAAGCGATCCTTGCGGCGGAAGACGACCGTTTCTATGAACATGGCGGCATTGATTACACCGGCGTGGCTCGGGCGGCGATTTACAATCTGATGAGTGGCCATGCCCAATCCGGGGCAAGTACTATCACCATGCAGGTAGCGCGTAACTTTTTCCTATCGAGCGAAAAAACGTTTACCCGTAAATTCAATGAAGTCCTGCTTTCGTTCAAGATTGAGCATAGCCTGTCCAAAGATAAAATTCTGGAGCTGTACTTTAACCAGATCTATCTGGGGCAGCGCGCCTACGGATTCGCCTCCGCGGCACAAATCTATTATGGCAAACCGCTGGAACAGCTGACCGTCGCGGAGATGGCCATGCTGGCCGGCTTGCCCAAGGCGCCCTCCAGCTACAATCCCGTGGTGAATCCCAGCAGGGCGAAGCTGCGCCAGCAATATGTGCTGCGCCGGATGCATGAGCTCCGCTATATAACGGATGCCCAGCACGAAGCGGCACGCGCCGAACCGACCTATGTACGCCGCGCTACCGAGACCTTCTCGGTCAAGGCGGAATATGTTGCCGAAATGGCGCGCCAGGCGGTCGTGGACAAGTATCACGACGCCGCTTACACGCAAGGCTATAAGGTCTATACCACGCTGCTGTCCAGCCACCAGACCAACGCCTACGAAGCCGCCAGACGCGGCGTACTGGACTATGACCGGCGCCATGGCTACCGCGGCCCGGAAGGGTTTATCGAACTGCCCTCGACCGAGGCGCAATTACCCGACTGGATAGACGAACATCTCATCGACGTGAAGGATGCAGGCAATCTGCTACCCGCCGTCGTGCTCAGCACCGGCAACAACAAGATCAAGGTGTTTGTCCGAGGCAACGGCAAGGTGGAATTGAGCGGCAAGGCGCTGCAATTCGCCGTGCACGCGCTCAATCCCAAACTGCCGCCCGCGCAGCAACTGCGCCGGGGCGCCATTGTGCGCGTCTACGCCAACGAACAAGGCTGGCAAATTTCCCAGATGCCACAAGCCGAGGTGGCGATGGTTTCGATGGATCCGCAGAATGGCGCCATCCGCGCCCTGGTCGGCGGCTTCGATTTCAATCGCAACCATTTCAACCATGTCACCCAGGCCTGGCGGCAACCGGGTTCAAGCTTCAAGCCCTTTATCTACTCGGCCGGTATTGAACGCGGTTTTACCACCGCAACCATGATCAATGATGCGCCTTTGGAGATCGATCCGGCTTCCATTGGCGGGCAGCACTGGGAACCGAAGAACTTCGACGGCAAGTTCGGCGGCATGATGACCATGCGCGACGCGCTGACCAAGTCCAAGAATCTGGTCTCGATCCGCATCCTGCAGGCAATCAGCCCGGACTATGCGCAGACTTACATCGGCAAGTTCGGTTTCGAGGCCAGCAAACACCCCGCCTACCTGACCATGGCACTGGGCGCCGGCAGCGTGACGGCCCTGCAGATGGCGGAAGGTTATTCGGTATTCGCCAACACCGGCTACCGTATTCGTTCCTACTACATTGACCGCATCGAAGACAGCAGAGGGGTCGTGGTGGCCAAAACGGCGCCCGAAGTCGCCGGCAAGACCGCACCGCGTACGCTCGATGCCCGTAACGCCTTTATCATGACCAGCATGATGCGTGACGTCACCCGATACGGTACGGCAGCCAAGACCAATGTGTTGAACCGCAGCGACCTGGCGGGCAAGACGGGAACCACCAACGATACGCATGACGCCTGGTTCGCCGGTTACCAGCCCGGATTGGTGGCGGTTGCCTGGCTGGGCTTCGATCAGCCCCGCTCGCTGGGCGGCGCGGAAACCGGCGGACAAGCCGCCTTGCCGATCTGGATCAATTACATGGGCAAAGCCCTGAAGGGCGTGCCGGAATACCAGTACACGGTACCCGAAGGCGTGATCACCAAGACGGTGGAATCCAGCCACGGCCCGCGCGAAGAGTATTTCTATGCCGAGTTCCCGGAGACCAATTCGGAACTGGGCCTGGAGAATGGCGGCGCGGCGCAACAGTCCATTGATGAAGACGTAAAGGATTTACTGTTCTAAAACCAATAGTCCGCCGGTAAGCGATGCGGCCAAGCAATTGGCCGCATCTCACCTTATATTCCTACGTGGGAAAATCGATCTTCGATTATAAGAATCAATCGATTTTATGGAATAGATCAAGGAAAGCGCCGCATATCTAACGGAATCAGGAGATTCCCGCTTTCATCCTGCTTGTGCTTCGCTGTATCAGCACTGAAGAAAGGTTGGTAAGGGGACCATGAAGACCAGTTTGCCACCCGTCGTGGTGGACGAAATCCCGCTACGCGCCGAGCCGGCGGAGTTACTGACGGCAAGGCAGTTCCAGATTTCCGACGGTAAGGAAATCAGGCAGTTGCTGCTGCAGCTGCTCGAAGGGCAATGCCTGGGCACCATTTTCCTGGATAAATCCGACCGTTTCCTGCCTTCTTCCGTCCTGGCCGTCGACAAGGAAACCCTTTTTCTCGATATCCCGGCCGAACATATCCGGGCAACGATACTGTCGTCCCGCCAGATCCTGTTTGTCGCGGCGCTGAAAAAGGTCAAGCTGCAGCTGGAGGGCTTCAACCCGCGTATCATCGAATGGCAGGGACGCCAGGCACTGGCGGTCGACCTGCCCAAGGAGATCCTGCACCTGCAGCGGCGGGACGCCTACCGCCTTCACTTCCCACCCGGGGAGAACATTTCCTGTTTCCTTGCCGAAGGCGATGGCGACGTTGAAATCCCCTTGATGGATATCAGCATTGGCGGGATCGGCATTCTGGGCTATGCACAAGGCATATCTCTCGCAATAGGAACAAACCACAATGGCATACATATCGAATTGCCGGATACCGGCACGGTAGTGGCCGATATCGTGGTGCGTTCCATCATGGATATCACTCTCAAGAACGGCATCCGTACCAGCCGGATCGGGGCGGAATTCGTGGGACTGCCGAGTGCCATGCAGGCGCTTATCCAGCGCTATATCAACCGAGCGACGCGGGCGTAGGACCACATTCAGTCTGACCGCCGGACCAGCAGCCATGATGCTTCGGAGAGTTGCTGATAGTTGCCATTTTTCAGCTAACTTATTGTTTTTCAGACGTTTTCCGTATAGACCCCAGGAGCAAGGGAAGTGAGTGCGGAAGTGTCCATGTGTCCACCAAGAGTTAAGTGGGCACAATATTTATCGGCTGGGTTTCAGCTGACAATGTGGTGGCTTTAGTCGCTTACTCTGATCGATTATCGCGCCGCCAATGCAAAAGCAAAAACCCCGAACTCAACGAGTTCGGGGTTTTCTATGGGGAGCCTGGCGGTGACCTACTTTCACACGGGTAGTCCGCACTATCATCGGCGCAACGTCGTTTCACGGTCCTGTTCGAGATGGGAAGGCGTGGGTCCAACGCGCTATTGCCGCCAAGCAAAACTGGGGCGAACAATGTGTTTGCACATCGTTCTAGCATTTCTGTGGCTCGCTTCGCACTTAAGCGTCGCAAACCATTCGATAGAAGAAGTAATCTTTTGGGTTGGTTGTACCCGCAAACCCGATGCTCAGGCATCTTGGGTTATAGGATCAAGCCTCACGGGCAATTAGTATCAGTTAGCTTAACGCATTACTGCGCTTCCACACCTGACCTATCAACGTCCTGGTCTTGAACGACCCTTCAGAGGAATCAAGTTCCTAGGGAAGTCTCATCTTAAGGCAAGTTTCCCGCTTAGATGCTTTCAGCGGTTATCTCTTCCGAACTTAGCTACCCGGCGATACGACTGGCGTCATAACCGGTACACCAGAGGTTCGTCCACTCCGGTCCTCTCGTACTAGGAGCAGCCCCCTTCAAACTTCCAACGCCCACTGCAGATAGGGACCAAACTGTCTCACGACGTTTTAAACCCAGCTCACGTACCACTTTAAATGGCGAACAGCCATACCCTTGGGACCGGCTACAGCCCCAGGATGTGATGAGCCGACATCGAGGTGCCAAACTCCCCCGTCGATGTGAACTCTTGGGAGGAATCAGCCTGTTATCCCCGGCGTACCTTTTATCCGTTGAGCGATGGCCCTTCCATACAGAACCACCGGATCACTATGTCCTGCTTTCGCACCTGCTCGACTTGTCAGTCTCGCAGTCAAGCATCCTTATGCCATTGCACTATCAGTACGATTTCCGACCGTACCTAGGATACCTTCGAGCTCCTCCGTTACACTTTGGGAGGAGACCGCCCCAGTCAAACTGCCTACCATGCACGGTCCCCGATCCCGATTAGGGACCTAGGTTAGAACCTCAAACACACCAGGCTGGTATTTCAACGTCGGCTCCACGAGAACTAGCGTCCCCGCTTCAAAGCCTCCCAGCTATCCTACACAAGTCTGTTCAAAGTCCAATGCAAAGCTACAGTAAAGGTGCACGGGGTCTTTCCGTCTAGCAGCGGGGAGATTGCATCTTCACAAACATTTCAACTTCGCTGAGTCTCGGGTGGAGACAGTGTGGCCATCGTTACGCCATTCGTGCGGGTCGGAACTTACCCGACAAGGAATTTCGCTACCTTAGGACCGTTATAGTTACGGCCGCCGTTTACCGGGGCTTCGATCAAGAGCTTGCACCCCATCAATTAACCTTCCGGCACCGGGCAGGCGTCACACCGTATACGTCCACTTTCGTGTTGGCACAGTGCTGTGTTTTTAATAAACAGTCGCAGCCACCTTTTCACTGCAACCCCATCGTGCTTCGCGAGCAAGTCGCTACACACTACCGGGGCACACCTTCTCCCGAAGTTACGGTGTCAATTTGCCGAGTTCCTTCACCCGAGTTCTCTCAAGCACCTTAGAATTCTCATCCTACCCACCTGTGTCGGTTTGCGGTACGGTCTTATTGCAACTGAAGCTTAGCGGCTTTTCCTGGAAGCAGAGCATCAACCACTTCGCGAATAAATTCGCTCGTCATCACGCCTCAGCTAATCTCTCCGGATTTGCCTAGAGAGTACGCCTACACGCTTAAACCGGGACATCCAACACCCGGCTGGCCTAGCTTTCTCCGTCCCCGCATCGCATTGCAATAAGGTACGGTAATATTAAACCGTTTCCCATCGACTACGCATTTCTGCCTCGCCTTAGGGGCCGACTCACCCTGCGCCGATGAACGTTGCGCAGGAAACCTTGGGTTTTCGGTGACAAGGAATTTCACCCTGTTTATCGCTACTCATGTCAGCATTCGCACTTCCGATATCTCCAGCAGCCTTCACAAGCCACCTTCACAGACCTACGGAACGCTCCTCTACCATATGTACAAAGTACATATCCCTAGCTTCGGTTATCAGTTTGAGCCCCGTTACATCTTCCGCGCAGGACGACTCGACCAGTGAGCTATTACGCTTTCTTTAAATGATGGCTGCTTCTAAGCCAACATCCTGGCTGTCTATGCCTTCCCACTTCGTTTTCCACTTAACTGATCATTTGGGACCTTAGCTGAGGGTCTGGGTTGTTTCCCTTTCGACACCGGACGTTAGCACCCGATGTCTGTCTCCCATGCTCGCACTTGACGGTATTCGGAGTTTGCCATGGTTTGGTAAGTCTCGATGACCCCCTAGCCATAACAGTGCTCTACCCCCGTCAGTGATACATGAGGCACTACCTAAATAGTTTTCGAGGAGAACCAGCTATTTCCAAGTTTGTTTAGCCTTTCACCCCTATCCACAGCTCATCCCCTAGTTTTGCAACACTAGTGGGTTCGGTCCTCCAGTGCGTGTTACCGCACCTTCAACCTGGCCATGGATAGATCACTTGGTTTCGGGTCTACACCCAGCAACTGAACGCCCTATTCGGACTCGCTTTCGCTACGCCTCCCCTACTCGGTTAAGCTCGCTACTGAATGTAAGTCGCTGACCCATTATACAAAAGGTACGCAGTCACGGAACAAGTCCGCTCCCACTGTTTGTATGCATCCGGTTTCAGGATCTATTTCACTCCCCTCCCGGGGTTCTTTTCGCCTTTCCCTCACGGTACTGGTTCACTATCGGTCGATGATGAGTATTTAGCCTTGGAGGATGGTCCCCCCATCTTCAGACAGGATTTCTCGTGTCCCGCCCTACTTGTCGTACGCTTAGTACCACCCAGTGCTTTTCGTATACGGGGCTATCACCCACTATGGCCGGACTTTCCATTCCGTTCTACTAAGCATTGAATTATCACGTACAGGCTCTTCCGCGTTCGCTCGCCACTACTTACGGAATCTCGGTTGATTTCTTTTCCTTCGGCTACTTAGATGTTTCAGTTCGCCGAGTTCGCCTCCACAGCCCTATGTATTCAGGCTGGGATACCCTTGCGGGTGGGTTTCCCCATTCGGACATCTCCGGATCAAAGCTCAATTGCCAGCTCCCCGAAGCTTTTCGCAGGCTTACACGTCCTTCATCGCCTATCATCGCCAAGGCATCCACCAGATGCACTTATTCGCTTGATCCTATAACCAAAAATGCCTGGTTATCGGTCTTTTGCGTTTGCCCGGATCCATGCGACTAGTCATGAATCCAGTTTCGATACAATCAACCCATTGCAGTTCTTTACTAGAACTACATTGATTACTTCTTCTATCTTGTTAAAGAGCAAAGTACAGATTGGCTAAAGAAGCCAAGCAACAAGAAACTCAAACCCTCCTCTACCTACCCAGGATGCTCGAATTCGCTGTTGTTTGTTTCCTTACCTTCAAAAAGAATGGTGGAGGTTGACGGGATCGAACCGACGACCCCCTGCTTGCAAAGCAGGTGCTCTCCCAGCTGAGCTAAACCCCCTATAACGACTGGTGGGTCAGATAGGAATCGAACCTATGACCCCCGCCTTATCAAGACGGTGCTCTAACCGACTGAGCTACTGACCCAGCTTTCTCTTTGAAGTCTCTGTCCGGTTCCCCGAACAGCACTCCGTACTTCTCAACACACAACCGATAAGTGTAGACACTTGGCCTGTCGGCCTTTCTCTAGAAAGGAGGTGATCCAGCCGCAGGTTCCCCTACGGCTACCTTGTTACGACTTCACCCCAGTCATGAACCCTACCGTGGTAACCGGCCTCCCGAAGGTTAGCCTAGCAACTTCTGGTAGAACCCACTCCCATGGTGTGACGGGCGGTGTGTACAAGGCCCGGGAACGTATTCACCGCGACATGCTGATCCGCGATTACTAGCGATTCCGACTTCATGTAGTCGAGTTGCAGACTACAATCCGGACTACGATCGGCTTTCTGAGATTGGCACCCCCTCGCGGGTTAGCGACCCTCTGTACCGACCATTGTATGACGTGTGAAGCCCTACCCATAAGGGCCATGAGGACTTGACGTCATCCCCACCTTCCTCCGGTTTGTCACCGGCAGTCTCCTTAAAGTGCTCAACTGAATGGTAGCAACTAAGGACAAGGGTTGCGCTCGTTGCGGGACTTAACCCAACATCTCACGACACGAGCTGACGACAGCCATGCAGCACCTGTGTTAACGCTCCCTTTCGGGCACCCTCACGTCTCTGCGAGGTTCGTTACATGTCAAGGGTAGGTAAGGTTTTTCGCGTTGCATCGAATTAATCCACATCATCCACCGCTTGTGCGGGCCCCGTCAATTCCTTTGAGTTTTAATCTTGCGATCGTACTCCCCAGGCGGTCTACTTCACGCGTTAGCTGCGTTACTAAAGCATTGCTGCTCCAACAACTAGTAGACATCGTTTAGGGCGTGGACTACCAGGGTATCTAATCCTGTTTGCTCCCCACGCTTTCGTGCATGAGTGTCAGTGTTAACCCAGGGGGTTGCCTTCGCCATTGGTGTTCCTCCGCATCTCTACGCATTTCACTGCTACACGCGGAATTCCACCCCCCTCTGCCACACTCTAGCCGTGCAGTCCCAAATGCAGTTCCCAGGTTAAGCCCGGGGATTTCACATCTGGCTTGCACAACCACCTGCGCACCCTTTACGCCCAGTAATTCCGATTAACGCTTGGACCCTACGTATTACCGCGGCTGCTGGCACGTAGTTAGCCGGTCCTTATTCTTCCGGTACTCTCATCCCCACCTAGTATTAGCAGGCAGGATTTGCTCCCGGACAAAAGAGCTTTACAACCCGAAGGCCTTCTTCACTCACGCGGCATGGCTGGATCAGACTTTCGTCCATTGTCCAAAATTCCCCACTGCTGCCTCCCGTAGGAGTCTGGGCCGTGTCTCAGTCCCAGTGTGGCGGATCATCCTCTCAGACCCGCTACGGATCGTTGCCTTGGTGAGCCTTTACCCCACCAACTAGCTAATCCGACATCGGCCGCTCGTATAGCGCGAGGTCTTGCGAGCCCCCGCTTTCATCCGTAGATCGTATGCGGTATTAGCTATCCTTTCGGATAGTTATCCCCCACTACACGGTACGTTCCGATGCATTACTCACCCGTTCGCCACTAACTTGAGGAGCAAGCCCCTCAAATCCGTTCGACTTGCATGTGTAAAGCATGCCGCCAGCGTTCAATCTGAGCCAGGATCAAACTCTTGAGTTCAATCTCTGTTTTTGAAACAAAACTGGCATTGCTTGATTCAACAGCCTAAGCCGTCAAATCTCGTAAGCCTTTAGCCTAAAGCCAAGTGCCTACGCTTATCGGTTGTATCTTGTTAAAGAGCGTTTGCTTGTTCAGACTAACTCGGCTAACATCGTGTGTTTCGCTTCGTTTTTGTCTGCGTCAGCAGCAGAGAAGCGAACTATACGCACCACCCCGCCGGCCGTCAACACCCTTCTGTAAAACTTACCGGGAAACGGCACGGGAATTCAATAAGTCATTGATCCGTAATATACCCGTCATGAATACTTTTTCATGGCGGTCGGTAACAACGCGGGATAACAAGTTCAGGTGCGCCGGCAAATCCCGCACCTACCAAGCAAAACACCCCGTTTCCGGGGTGTTTTGCTTGGTGGCCGACATATCTATATATGTCGTGTTCCCGGCCTGGCTGGTTCAGCCATCCTTGCGGTTGCCGCCGGCGACCATGCGGTATTCGAACAGCCGGCACTCGATCGAGCCGTTGAACAGGACGGTACGCTTGCTGGCGGACAGGCGTATCAGCTTGGCCAGGCGCAGATCACCGGTAAAGTAATAGGCGCGCCAGCCGGCAAAGCGTTGCTTGAGCGAATGCCCCAATGCGGGGTAAAGCGCATCCAGCCAAGTCTGTTCTTCCAGGCGAATACCATAGGGCGGATTGCATACCAGCACGCCACCGGCCGCCGGGGCACTGCGTTCCAGCGCATCGGCTTCTTCCAGTTGCACGGTATCGGCCACTCCGGCGGAAAGCAGATTGGCACGGGCGGCCTCCAGTACGGCCGGTGTATCGTCGCTGCCGAAGATAGCCGCCTTGACCTCGCTCCGCTCCGCAGCGATGGCTTGCTGCTTGATCTCGCCCCACTGCGCGGGCTCGAAACGCTTGAGCAGTTCGAAAGCAAAGGTGCGCCCGCGGCCCGGCGCCATGTTCCGCGCCATCATGGCCGCTTCCACCAGGAAGGTGCCGCTGCCGCACATGGGGTCCAGCAAGGGCTCATCGACTTGCCAGCCGGTCAAGCGCAGGATGCCGGCGGCCAGGTTCTCGCGCAGCGGTGCATCGCCTGTTTCGCGCCGGTAACCGCGCTTGAACAAGGCTTCGCCACTGGTGTCCAGATAAAGGGTCAGCTGCCGCTCGGTCAGGAAGACATGAATGCGGATATCGGGCCGGGCGGTATCCACACTGGGACGTTCGCCGCACTGGGCGCGGAAACCGTCGCAGACCGCGTCCTTCACCTTGAGGGCAATGAAATCCAGGCTGCGTAGTTTGCAGCCCACGCCGGTCACCATCACCTTGATGGTACGCGAGACATCGAACAGCTCCGGCCAGTCTATTGCCCGGGCTGCCTTATAGATATCGTCTTCGCTGCGATAGGACTTCTCGACCAGGCGCCACAGGATGCGGCTGGCAATCCGGCTGTGCAGATTCGCCCGGTACATCATCGCCTCGTCGCCGCTGAAGGCCACGCCGCCATCGGTAGGCGCAATGCCCTGCGCATCCAGCCCCGCCAACTCTTCGGCCAGTACGGTTTCAAGGCCGCGGGGACACGGGGCAAAATAATGGAAAATCTGTTTCATGCTGGGCTTCCAGGTAATGGCTTACAGCGCTGGCAAGGCATCGCGCTGCTTTTTCGGTAACTTGGCGCGTACCAACTGGTAGGACGTGCGCAACAAATCGGCTAAATGCGGGGCGGCGATCGCGTCCATATCGGTCAGCTTCACCCAGTGGTGACGGGCGAGATAGGGAGCGGGGATAAAGCCGGGCTGGTCGGTCATTTCCAGGAAGCGCTGTGGATCCACCTTGAAGGACGGGCCGGTCGATTGGGCCGCATCCATATGGATCAGACAGAACATCTTGTCATGGACGGAGAACACCCGCGCGCAATCCCATTTGATATCGGCACTGACGCCCGGCAGCGCCAGGCAAAACGCTTCGATTTCGGCATGCGTCATCTATATCCCCTCTTTGTCATTGAAGCCCGCGATACCTTAAGCGGGTCGTGTCGTATTCACTCGCCGGCGCGCCTGGCTGATCACCGGTGCCCAGCGCTCCCCGGGCCGCTTCTTATAGGTACACAAGGTCAGCTCGCTGGGGGCGAAGGCGTTGACGTTATGGGTCAACGGCGTGGTGATCAGGTACTGCGCCTGGGTCGCCTTCAGAAAGGCGCCGACCTTGTCGATGTTCAGCACATCCAGGTGGGCGAATGGCTCGTCGATAAACACAAAGCCTGACGGATTGCTGTCGTCCATCATCAAGCCGATCAGCAGGATCAACGACTTCATCACCTGTTGCCCGCCCGATGCCTCACCGTCGTTCAGGCCCATCATGCCCTTCTGGTCGAAATCGAAGCGCACGGCCAAACCGGCCTGCGACAGGGTCAGGTCGTCGTTGTCCAGGTGCGGCGGCTCTACCTCCACCGTAATGCCGGACAATTCCCCCAATCGCTTCACGTTCAGACTATAGCTGCGGATCGTGGCGCGCAGCTTGGCAATATAGGCGCTACGCGCTTCATTGGTCAGCTCATGGGCGCGTTCGACTTCGCGCCCCCGGCTGGCGGTCTCGTTGGCCAGCTGTTCGTAATCCTGCTGCATCTTCTCGCGCAGCTCCAGCACGCTGGCGTCACGCTCCCAGTCGCCATGTTCCAGCCGGTCCTGCTGGCGGTGGATATCATGCCGGACATTCTGCGCGGAACCCCACTCGTCCTTGAGCGCAGGCAGGGTACCGGCAGGCAGGCCTTGCGCTACCCAGTCGGCCCGTAAGCGCTTGGCTTCCTCGATCTGGCGGGTTTGTTCCTGCTGCCGGCTTTCCACCTGGACCAGCAGTTCCTTTACCTGGCGCAGCAGCGCATCGCGGGCGATCTCGGTCTTCTGCATGGCCAGGCGGCCGTCCACCGCCTGCTTGCGCGCCGCATCCAGGCTGGCCTGCTGATCGGCCAATTCACCGCCCAAACGTTGGGCTTCCGCACGCAGCTCGGGCAGCATTTTTTCGGCCGCATCGAACTCGTCGCCGCGGGCGGCCAGTTGCTGTACCGCATCCATGCCGGCCAGCTGCAACTGCAGGCTGGATACTTGCCGGCCCAATTCGACCGACTCGCTCTCCCAATCGAGCAATTGCTGATTGAGATCGCGCAGCCGCCGGCTGGCTTCGTCGAGGCGTGAGACGCGCGCGGCTTCGCCGAAGTGATGGTCGCGGGCATCGACGCCGATAAAGCGCGCGCCCCGTCTTTCCTTGTGATAGCCCTCGCGGGTGATCCAATCGCCCTGCACGCCGGACGCGGCCTCAACCGATCTTACCCGCTGCACATTATTGAGCTGGCGGCTGAGCCAGCCCGGCGCATCCGCCTTCAGGTCGATGATTTCCAGGATGGATCCCGGCACGGCACGCGGCGCCGCTTCGCGGTCGGGCACGATAAAGTGGCGGTACTGCAGGCGCTGGCCAACCTGGAAGGCAGCCTGCTTATCCGCTTCTCGATTCAGCAAAATGATATGGCGATACGGTGCCAGCAAGGCCTCGACCGCCGTCTGCCAGCTATTGTCGCGAACCTCGACAATTTCGCTGAGCAATTGGTGGCCGATGCCGGCCTCGTCCAAGGCGGCACGCATCTGCCGGACAAAGGGTTCACTGGGTGGGCGGCCGCCTTGCAGGGCATATTGCAGTTCCGCCAGCTGTTCACGATCCAGCTTGGCTTGCTTGATGCGCGCCTGCAGTTCGCCTTGTTCGGCCCGCAGGTGGCCCAGTTTTTCTCCCAGTCCCACCGCATCGGCACCCGACTCTGCTTCCGCCAGGGCCTTTAGCTTGGCGCGCTGTTCCAGCAGCTTCTCCGCCGAACGCGCTTCGCTGCCGGCCTGCTGAAACGGCGCAAACAAGGCCTTGTAGTTGGTATCGGCGGTCTGCTCGGCGGCAATGGCCTGCTCGGCCGAATCGGCCTGCGCGCGCAGTTCGGCATCGGCGCGGGCCAGCTCGTCCTGGCGTGCTTTCAGGTTGCGCCGCATCCCCTTGAACTGGCTGACATAACCCATTACCGATTCATAGGACTCCAGGTAGCGCATGGCCGGCAGCACGCCGCTTTCCAGCCTTTGCACTTCGGCGCTCAGGGTCTGCCAGTCGAGATAGCGCTGGGCACGGCTACGCATATTGTTGACCCGGACTTCCAGCCCGTCGAGCTGGCGGGTCAACTCCTGCAGCTCGTTTTCGGCTTCTTTCTGCTCGTTCTTGGCATGCTGGTAGTTATCCAGCACTGCCTTGTCGCCAAAGACCTGGAATACCAGGTCGAGCAAGGCCTTGGGGCCGTATTCGCAGAGTTTGTCGGTATCGCCCTGTTCCAGCGCCAGCACTTCGGCGATGGCCCGGGTCAGGCCGGCTTGTTCCAGATTGAGCTTGTAGTCGCGTACCCCCAGCCAATTCAAGCTCTTGTCGCACTCCGGCGTCAGCTCCAATTCGCCAGGGGCGATGGCGTAATGGCGCACCCAATCGCCGCCTTGCTTGGAAACCCGGCAAAACAGGGTCACCCGGTCATCGGCGATGGCCCAGAACGGCCGCTGCCGAAAGAAGTCGCCCGACTTCAGCGCGGGGTTGTCCACCACGGCGCGCAGCCAGGCCACCGGTTCCGAGGCATTGCGCACATAGCGCTTATAGTCGCGCCGGCCGGAGCAGGGCAAGGCCAGCAACGTGCGCAAGGCATCCAGCAAGGTGGTCTTGCCGGAGCCGTTGGGCCCGACGATGGTGACGATCTGGGCATCAAGGGGGACCTCGATGCTTTGCCAGAAGTCCCAGTTGCGCATTTCAAGTTTTCGGAATTGGAACATATCTGCTTTGAACGGAAAGGGCTGCGGGGGGCGGCGTGTCGATCATGCGCGCGGGCTTGGCATCAATCCGGCGTGGGCTGGACCGCTTCTTCGGCGCGGCGCTTCAGCACTTCGCCCAGTGCGCCTTCGATCACGCGCGGCGCCAGGGTGCTGTAGTCCAGCATCAGATCCAGTAGCGGCCCTTCCAGGATCACCTTGTTGCGGCGCTCGATAAAGCCCAGCCGCGCCAACTGGCCCAGGTTGATATTCAGGCGACCCTTGCCGCCGAGCTTATCGCGATAATCGGCGTACAGCGCTTCTTCCGGTACGCCGACCGACACTTCCTCGCCCTGCACCAGGGGTTTTTCCGCACCGAACATATCGGATTGGCCTTCGCGCTCCTTTTCGGCGCGCGCCACCTGGCGTTCGCGCTTGGGCAGGATGATCAAGGCCCACAACACCACCAACAGGGCGATCGCATCGCGCGGCAGATTCATATTATTGCTGAGCCAGGCTTCGCCCTCGCCAAACACAAAGGCTTCCATTTCGCCCATCAGGCCGACCGCCATATGCTCGGCATAAGGGTTCTCCAGCAGCGTCAGCCCCACTTCATTGAGGCGATGCTCCAGGGCGCGGCGGAAGTCCTCGTCCACCAGCGCGCGGCGCGCCAGCGGATCGCTGCGGGGGATGAAGCGGTGCGCGATCAGCCGCGCGCTGAGGATGGCTAGGGCGTTATCCATAGGTCTTTTTCGCTTTAAGCGTACTTCACTTAGGCTTGCGGCTTCAGTTCGCCACGGGTGATGGCCGCCACTTCGGGATGATCGAGCAATTCCACTTCGGCGCCATGTACCAGCCGCAAGGGCAGATTGACGATATCGCCCACCACGCTTTGCTCCAGCGCGGCTTCCGCATCGCCCAGCAGCGAAAACAGCGACAGGCGATAGGCGGTTTCCGGGTAGGTCGCGGCCAGGGCCGCCGAAGCCAGGCTGGTCGGATCGACTATCCCCGCCAGCAGGGCATGCAGGGACTCGGCCTCGAACAGGCGTTCGGAACTGGGTGCATCGAAAGCCGGCGCGGCGACCTTGTCAGGCAGATTGACCGTTTGCGCGGCCACCCGTTCGCGTTCGATCAACTCGAACTCGGCGACGTCCAGCATTTCCTGGCCAGTGGCAAAAATAGGCTGAGGGGGAAAGCGCAACATGCTTTTGATCATGCCGGCCAGCTCGGCCTGGCTGGCGGTACGCAACCAATCGCCGATATCGCTGGAGGTAAGGCCGGAGGCACCCAGATGGACACGCTGCGCCTGCAACTGGTTGAGCCGGCGCTGAAAGCTGCCGGTCAGGCGCAGGATGCGCGACTGCGCCATCCCGATTGCCTGGACCTGGTCCAGCACACGGCGATCGAGGGCTTCGTCCTCGAACATATCGCGGATGACCTCGGTGCCCTTCTGTACCCAGCGCCAGACCGACTCCAGCCGCTTCTGCGCTTTCTGGATCTGGTATTCGGATTGCGATTCGAGGGCATCCTCGAAGTGCTTGTACAGCTCGTTGAGCCGCGCCAGCAGATGCTGCAAGGTTTCGTTGGAGATACGGCCCAGCTGCTGCTGCCCCACCGCCTGGGCCGTCAGATAGCCCAGCTCGGCGTCCTGGTCGGAAAAGGCCAACAGGGTGGAAACCGCCGCCAGGGCCACCCGGCCCACTTCGGCGATCTGGTACAGGCTTTCGTCGCCGTCCCACAGCAACAGGCCGTTTTCCCGCAGGCGCCCCAGCACGGTCCGCAGCTTGATCGGGTTCACATAAGCGAAATGCGCTTCGAGCTGCTGTGGCGACCAGCGCGGTTCCTGGCCACGGCTACCGATCTCGCGCAGCACCATCAGCCTGACCAACACCTGCTCTTCATTACCGTGGAACAGGGTAATGAAGGCATTGATCAGCCCGCGCGCCTGCAGCAGGTCGGCCAGCGGCGGCAGTTCGGCCGGATTAAGCCCGGCCGCGAGAAAGTCGGCGAGTTTTTCGTCGGACACGAGTCGGATCGAGAACTAGGATTTGGTCGGGTCGTAAGGTTCGTGCAACTGCTCGGCCTCGGTCGGCGCGGCTTCCTCGCGCTGCGGCCGGGTCGCCTCCAGGTACTCCATCACGGCCCAGCAAAGCTGCTGGGTGCCTTCGCCGGTCAAACCGGAAATGGTGAATACCCGCTTGGCTTGCGGATCGAGCGGCGCCATCTTGTCGAAAGGCGTCTTCGGCCAGCCAAAGGCATCGAGGAAATCGTCGATGCGTTGCTGGCGCTCGTCTTCCGGAACCATGTCGAGCTTATTGAGAACCAGCCAGCGCGGCTTGTTGTACAGCTCTTCGTCGTATTTACGCAGTTCTTCGACGATGGCGCGGGCTTCGCGTACCGGGTCGGTGTCTTCGTCGAACGGCGCCAGGTCCACCAGATGCAACAGGATGCCGGTGCGGGCCAGATGCTTGAGGAAACGGTGCCCCAGGCCGGCGCCTTCGGCGGCGCCTTCGATCAAGCCGGGGATGTCGGCGATCACGAAGCTGCGGTTATGGTCGATGCGCACCACACCCAGATTGGGGTGCAGCGTGGTAAAGGGATAATCCGCCACCTTGGGGCGGGCTGCCGACACCGAGCGGATAAAGGTGGACTTGCCGGCGTTGGGCATGCCCAACAGGCCGATATCCGCCAGTACCTTCAGCTCAAGCCTGAAGGCGCGCGTTTCGCCCTCCTCGCCATGGGTGAACTTGCGTGGCGCCCGGTTGGTGGAGGTCTTGAAATGCAGATTGCCCAGGCCGCCCTTGCCGCCCTTGGCGATCAAGACCTGCTGGCCATCGTGGGTCAGGTCGGCGACCAGCTCGCCGGTTTCGTTATCGCTGATGACCGTGCCGACCGGCATGCGCAGGAAAATATCGTCCGCGCCCTTGCCGTAGCAGTCGGCGCCGCGACCGTTCTCGCCATGATGGGCCCGGTACTGTTTGACGAAACGGTAATCAACCAGGGTGTTGATGTCCTTGTCGGCCACCGCCCAGATACTGCCACCGCGACCGCCGTCGCCGCCATCCGGCCCGCCGAAGGGGACAAATTTTTCGCGGCGCATGCTGGCCGAGCCGTTACCGCCTTTACCGCCAATCACTTCAATGCGGGCTTCGTCGATGAATTTCATGGGCAGGCAGTTCCGGTAAATGATTTAGACAGGCCCGGGCGAATACGCCACACAAGGCAAACGACGGGAATACACAAACAAAAAAGCCCCATCTCGCGACAGGGCTTCATTTTAAGCGAAACACCCGCGAAGGAGTGTTTCGCTTAACCGGGCAGGCGATTAAGCCTCTTCACCGGTGTAGGGCAGGACCACGACGGTCTTGCGCTTGAGCGCGCCCTTGACAACAAACTTCACGTAGCCGTCGACCTTGGCGAACAGGGTGTGATCCTTGCCCATGCCAACGTTGTCGCCTGCGTGGAAGCGGGTACCGCGTTGACGGATGATGATCGAACCCGCAGGGATCAATTCACCACCGTAAACCTTGGTGCCCAGTCGTTTTGACTCGGAGTCGCGGCCATTGCGCGAGCTACCGCCAGCTTTTTTATGTGCCATGTTGCAGCTCCTTGCTTACTTGACGATAGCGTCGATGCGAATTTCGGTGAAATTCTGACGATGACCTTGACGCTTCTGGTAGTGCTTACGGCGACGCATCTTGAAGATGCGAACCTTTTCGCCACGACCGTGGGAAACCACGGTAGCGGTAACCTTGGCACCGGCGACCAGAGGGGCGCCAACCGAGACCACTTCGCCGTCTACAACCATGAGTACTTCTTCAAGCACGATCTGGGTGTCGACGTCAGCGGTGATCTGTTCTACTTTCAATTTTTCGCCGATGACAACTTTATACTGCTTGCCACCGGTTTTTATGACCGCGTACATAGACTGGGCTCCTAATAATGAGACTCCCGACGCTGCGCGCAGGGAGCCCGGCAATATACGGAAGCCCATGAATTTAGTCAAGATTTTCCAGCAACCGGCGTAAAAGCCCTTCGTTCGGCGGGCCGATGCTTCGCTTTATCGCATCGTTGCGGCACCGGCGACGGCCGAGGCAAGGGGTGCTCGGTTATAATTTGCCCGGCAATATCGCTACACGCGCGAGGTAGCTTCATCTATAGAGATGACGTTCCTCGCCAAACTCGTCTAAATACCAGCGCGTCTGCACAAGGCCACCGTGTCCATCGAATTCGTCAAATCCATCATCGCTGCCGATATGCAGGCGGTAGACCACATCATCCGCGAACGGCTTCATTCCGAGGTCATCCTGGTTCGCCAGGTGGCGGAGTACATCGTCTCGTCGGGCGGCAAGCGCCTGCGGCCCGCGCTGACACTATTGTCGGCCGGCGCGCTCGGCTACCGGGGCCGGCACCACCAGGAACTGGCGGCCGTGGTGGAATTCATCCATACCGCCACCTTGCTGCACGACGACGTGGTGGACGAGTCCAGCCTGCGGCGTGGCCGCGATACCGCCAACGCACTGTTCGGCAATGCCGCCAGCGTGCTGGTGGGCGACTTCCTCTACTCGCGCGCCTTCCAGATGATGGTGGACGTGAACGATATGCGCATCATGCAGGTGGTGGCCGATGCCACCAATGTGATCGCCGAGGGCGAAGTGCTGCAACTGATGAATATCGGCGATGCCGAGCTGGACGAAAACGCCTACCTGAAGGTGATACGGTACAAGACCGCCAAGCTGTTCGAAGCGGCCGCGCGCCTGGGCGCCCTGCTGACGGCGAGCGACCAGGCCACCGAAACCGCCCTTGCCAGCTATGGCATGCACCTCGGCACGGCCTTTCAGATCGTGGACGACGTGCTGGATTACTCCGGCGATGCCGGCGAAATCGGCAAGAGCCTGGGCGACGACCTGGCCGAGGGGAAATGCACCCTGCCTTTGATCCACGCCATGCAACTGGGTACGGCCGAGCAGGCCGAGGTGGTGCGGCAAGCCATCGTGCATGCCCAGCGCGAGAATTTCCAGGCCGTGCTGGCCGCCGTGCAAGCCAGCGGCGCGCTGGCGGCAACCATGGCGGTCGCCCGTACCGAAGCCCAACTGGCGACCGACGCCATCGCCGCGCTGCCGGATAATCCGCATAGCCAGGCCTTGCGGGCGCTGGCGGTGTTCGCGGTGGAGCGCCACAGTTAAAGGCCCACTGGCATCTGGCGTGGTTATGGTGCGTCGTTAATCTCGCGTAAGTGACTGAATACCCCAAGAGCTGGCTGTTTCCGGTTGGACATCCGAGCAAGACGCGAGCAAAATTCAGATCTATCAGATCAGACTTGTAGAGTCTAGCGAGGCCCCTCATGCAAAGCTGGCAAATGCAAACCGCCAAGGCTCGGTTTTCGGAATTGGTCAAACACGCGGCCCAGGAGGGGCCGCAGGACATCACGCTGCACGGTCAGTCCATAGCGGTAGTGGTGTCACGCGAGTTGTTCGACCGCTTGTCCGGCAATGAGCAGACCTTGGTGGAGTTCATGCGCGCCTCGCCACTGGCGGGGCAGGATGAAATCGAGTTCGAACGCAATCCAGGCTTGCCGCGTGAGATCGCGTTTTGAGCTATTTGGTCGATACCAATGTCTTGTCGGAGTTGCGAAACAGGAAAGCCGACGCAAATGTCCTGGCCTGGATGCAGGCACGCCCGCGCCAGTCGCTCTATCTCTCCGTATTGAGCCTGGGAGAAATCCGGAAGGGTATCGAAGGGGTCGCCGATCCAGCGTTCCGCCAGACGCTAATGGACTGGTTGGAAGTGGATCTGCCTAATTACTTTGTTGGCAGGCTGCTGAACATAGACCAGCAAGTCGCAGACCGCTGGGGGCGCGTGCAGGCAAAAGCGGGACGTACATTGCCCGTCATTGATGGCCTGCTGGCGGCAACGGCCCTGCACTACGATCTGACGCTGGTGACGAGAAATACCAAGGACTTCGTGGGTCTTGGGGTGACGCTCGTCAACCCTTGGGAGAGGTGAAAAGGTAGCTGCTACGCCGTCCACGCTATCCTCCCCCTGAAGGGCGAGGTTTGCCGCGCAACTGAGCAAGTTTGAATTGTATTTTTTCGAAAGCATTAAATGAACATTTCACAATAATGTTTGGCAGTTCATTTAATCCATTCGACAAGGGTACATATGCACTCCCCCCATCTTTCGCGCGCAGCGGCGCTGTCCCTGACTCTTGCGGCTTCGATCGGGGGTTTCGCCCAGGCGGCGCCCAGCGAACCGGCCAGCGGCAGGCCCGGTACGGTCCAACATGTAGCCGCTTCGGCAGCCGGCTTTGGCGGCAATGGCTTTTATTGGGATACGAGCGGAGCCGGAACAGGTTTTATGTTCGAGGTCCAAGGCAATCAAGGTTACGCCGGCTTCTTGCTGTACGACGAAACCAGCGGCAAGCCCGTCTGGCATGTTGCGTCCGGTCCGTTCGATGCCAACGGCGACGGTAGTTACGGCTTTAGCGGCGCCCTGCTGCACTTCCAGGGCGGCCAACCCGCCTCATCCACCACCCGCTCCACGCCTACCTCCAGCAATATCGGCAACGTGCGCATTACTTTCTCGGCACCCAACCAGGCCCATGTGCAATTCCCGGCCCGGACCATGGACGCGGTGCACTTGAAACTCTCCGACAAACCGGCCGGAAGCAACCAAGCAGAGACGGGCTGGTTCTGGAATCCAGCCGAAGCCGGACGGAGCTACGCCGTGGAAGTACAGAACAACTGGGTCTACATGGCCATGCTCCACTATGACAGCGACGGCTCGCCCACCTGGAACTGGGTACAGGGCGATATCAGCACCGGCACCCGGAACGGCTCGTTCGATCGCTATACCGGCGGCCAGAGCCTATCCGGCAGCAAGCGCGCGCCCGCCGCGCCGGTCTCGCAGGGCAGCTTCTCGATACGTTTCAGCGACCCTTGCCTCGGCCAGATGCAATATGGCGATCTCCCACCCGTTCAGGTACAGCGCTTCGCCTTCGGCGGACTGCCCAGCGGCCAGGAATGCCGTGCCCGTGCCAATCCCTTCTGGGCAATGTTTCCGGGCCGGTATGTCGGGTCAGTCAACCTTTCCATATGGGCTAACCAGCACACGGAACGGAGAATTTTCGACATCACCGTCGATAGTCTGGGCAGAATCAGCGATAGCAGTAAACCCACCAGCCCATACCAACTCTTCGACATGGTCGGCCAGGTTAGCCTGAATGGGCGCTTTAATATGACCGGGAAAAACCGTACTTCTCAAGGGGAATTGATCCTTTCCGACGTGATGGAAAAACCCTGCGCCTTCAGCGGCTTCGTGCAATATTCGACCCGCGAATTCGCCGGCCAGTTCACTGGTTCGAAGATCGAGGAGGGATGCCGGTAACCCACATAGCCAGGCTTTGCAGGCGCTGGCAGAGTTCAGACATATCGAATCCAGGCATACCGCTCGAGATCACGTTTTGAGCTAATTACTTATTCAGCGCTCCGCAGGCGGTCCAGCAATCCACTCGCCCTCTGCACATCGCGCGCCAGCGCGGCGGCCAGGGTGGTGGCCGAGCCCCACACGGCCACTTCGCGGCGGGCGCGGGTGACCGCCGTGTAGATCAAACTACGACTTAACACCGGCACATCCTCGTCCGGCAGCAAGAGCCAGACGGCATCGAATTCCGAGCCTTGCGACTGGTGCACGGTCAGGGCAAAGGCGGTGTCGTGGGCCGGCAGCCGCGCGGGCGTCAGCGCACGCCAGCCGTCGCCCTGCGGGAAATAGACGCGCAGCCCGTCCGGGCCGGCCAGGCACAGGCCGATATCGCCGTTCGCCAATCCCAGTGCCGCATCGCTGGCCCGTACGATCACCGGGCGGCCGGCATACCAAGGTTGCCGGCGAGGGTCCTGGCGCCAAAGCCGCGTTTCCACCAGCCGATTGATGGCGGCTACGCCCACCGGGCCGTCGCGTACCACGCACAGCAGGCGCAGGCGATCGAAAGCCTGGAAGGCGGCGACCGGATCGGCCTCCCGCACGGCGCTGCGATAATCGTCCAATTGCCGCTCAAGTTGCGCCAGCATCGGGGGCAGCCACTCGCTCGCCCGACCGGGCTGCCACGCCAGGTCGCTACGTTGCTCGGCCAATAGCGCGAGGGTGCCGGCGGTGTCTCCCGCATTGGCGCGCCGCGCCAACTCGCCAATCCCGCTATTGCCACCGAAGCGATGGCTTTGGCTAAGCATGGCGATACCGTCGCCCAATAGGGTGGCGCCGGGCCGGGCCAGCTGTTTCGACCCGCTGGCGGCGGCCAGCCGCTGCGCACCTTCGGGCGTGCGGCCGGCCAGCTTGACCAATTCGGCAAAGGCACTGCCGGCCTCCACCGAGGCCAGCTGATCGCGATCACCCAGCAGGATCAGCCTGGCATCCGGCGGCAGCGCCTGCAGCAGGCGGCTGAACAGGGCCAGGTCGATCATGGAGGCTTCATCCACTACCAGCACATCCAGGGCCAAGGGCTGGTCGGCGCCGTAGCGTGGCGTGGCGCTGTCCGGTCGATAGCCCAGTAGGCGGTGCAGGGTGGTGGCCTGGTCGGGCAGTTCGGCCAGGGTGACCAAGTCCAGGCCCAGCTTCGCCTTGGCGCCGGCCAGTGCTTCGACCATGCGGTTGGCCGCCTTGCCGGTAGGCGCGGCCAACCGGATCCGGCAACCGGGCTGCAGCATGACCAGGGCGGCCAGCACCTTGGCCACCGTGGTGGTCTTGCCGGTACCCGGCCCGCCGGCGATCAAGGCCACCCGGTTCAATAGCGCGGTCGCGGCGGCCAGACGCTGGCCATCGTCGGCCGGCACACCAGCGAATAAGGGGTCCAGTGCCGCCTTGATCTGTTTAGGCAATGCACCACCAGGGCCCGCCCGTTGCAGCAGCTGTTTGGCCAAGGCCACTTCATCCGACCATAGCCGGGCCAGATAGAGCCGGTCGCCATCCAGTAGCAACGGCGCATAGCCGCCGGGTTCGGCGACAAAACCGCTGGCCAGCAGCTGGCCGCGCCAGAGCCCCAGCTCCGGCCACGGCTGCCCGTTCCAGCGCTGGCCGGCCTCCTGCACCAGATCGACGCAAACATGTCCCTCGTCGGTACGGCAGGCCAGCAGGCCGGCGCTGGCCAAGGCCAGCTCGCCGGCGGCCGGAAAACCGCGCTGCAACCAGGCCACCAGCTCGGCGGCGAAGCCGGGCAAGAGCACCATATTCATGACACGCTCCCGCATAGCAGCACTTCCAGCGCTTCCAGCAAGGCCAAGGGCGGTTGGTAGCGCCACAGGCCGGCCTCGGGCAGGCCGCGCAGGAATAGGTAAAGCGCGCCGCCGAAGTGCTGGGCGTACTGGTAGTCCGGCTTGCGCCATTTCAGATAGCGATGCAGCGCCACGCAATAGATCAGCGCTTGCAAGTAATAGTGTTCGTCGGCCATGGCGGCGAGCAGCCCGGCTTCGCCATAGTCGGTCAAGCGGTTGGACTTCCAGTCGAGGATGTAATGGCGGCCGTCGAGCTGGCAGCTCAAATCGATAAAGCCCTTCAGGTAACCCTTGGCCACATCGGCATGCAGCGATGCGGCCGCTTCGGCGAAAACCGCCGGCAAGCCATAGGCGGGCTGGGCCAGCAAGGCGGCCAGGGCTGGCCAGCTGAAGGGCAGCAAGGCAAAGGTGAATTCCAGCTCGATCAGCCTTTGTCCGGTCGGCACGTCGGCCAGGCGGGCGCCGCCGTCGGTCAACGGGGTATACAGGGCGGCCTCGACCATATCCGCCGCCATGGGCGCCCAGTGGGTTTCAAAGCCGTGCGCCGCCAGCAGCCGGCCGGCCAGCGCCTCCAATGCGGCCCGGTCCCGCCGGTTGAAGTCCCACTCCTCGAACAGGCTATGCAGCAATACGCCGGCACGCGGCCCGGCCGGGAAACTGTCGAACCGCCCCGCCGGTGGCATATCGGTAGCGGCCGGGGCGGTGAGCGCGTCGTAATCGGGAGCTTCGGCGTGCACCCCGGCGGTCAGCGCCGAAAAGCTGCTCATCCGCCATTGCCAATGCAGCCGCCGCCCTAGATGGGCCAATTCGACCGTCACGGGTTCTTGAGCACGCTCTCGCGCAGCCCTTTCCGGCAAGGGCGCGGCCCAGCCCATGGCGGTTTCGCCGGCGTCGATCAGCGTGGTCAACTCGGCTTGCAGCTCGGCTGCGGATCGCTGCCGCTGCACCCCGCCGGCCAATAGCCAGCCCAAGGCCGATTGGGCCATTTCGTTCACCTCGCCCCAGGCGATAAAGCAGGCCGTACGCGGACGGGTCAGCGCCACGTAAAGCAGGCGCAGTTTCTCCGCCAGGCGCTCCTGACCGGCCAACTCCCAGCGGATGGCCTGCCGCGGTGAGCCGAAATCCAGCACGGTCACGCCCTGCTCGTGGCAGAGCGGCAGGGTTTCGCTTTTCTTGAACAGTTGGCCGTTCCATAGGAAGGGACAGAACACCAAGGGATACTCCAGGCCTTTGGCGGCATGGATGGTGACCAGCTTGACCCGGGCGGCATCGCTTTCCAGCCGCATCAGCCGGCTGTCGTCCTCGCCTTGGGCGGCATTGGCCAATTCCTGCCGATACCAACCCAGCAGGGGTCCCAGGCCGGGGTGGTCCTGGCGTGCCAATTCCAGCAGTTCGAACAAATGCAGCAGATTGGTCAAGCGTCGCTCGCCGTCCTGCCAGCCGGCCAGGCGCAGGGCGGTGCCGCTGTCATGCAGCCAGGCCGACAGCGCCGCCATGGCGCCACGGCCCAGCAGGAGGGCATGCCAACGGCGGAATTCGGCCAGCATGGCTTCCCAGGCCGGCTCGTCCAGCAACAAGCGGTAGAGTTCGTCGCCGCTCAAGCCGGCCAGGGGGGTAGCCAAGGCAGTCCGCACGCTGCGCTCGCCCGGCTCCGCCAGGGCGTTGAGAATCTGCAGCAGGTCGCGCGCTTCCTCGGTATCGAATACGCTTTGGCGGCTGATACGTACACTGGCCACGCCATGGCGTGTCAGCGCCGCCTGCATCGCTTGCAATTCGGCATGGCTGCTGGCCAGCACGGCAATATCGCCGCCGGCCAGGGGCTGCTCGCCCAGCCTGGCGCGACCGTCGCGCCCCAAGGACAGCAGCCCCGCGATTTGCCGCGCGCTTTGTTCGGCGGCACGTTCGCCCGCCTCGCCCTTGCCCAGCGCCGCATCGCCCAGCCACAGCCAGTTCAACGCCGCCTGCGGCTGGCCGTCGATATACAGCAAGGGTTTGTCCGGCAGTGCCTGTACCGAGGGATAGTCCAGCTCGTCCAATAGAAACGGTTGCGGGGCGCAATTGAAAAGTTGTTCGATTGCCTGCACCAGGGCAGGCGTACTGCGCCGGTTGGTATCCAGGCTGTAGCGGCGATCGTGCGGCACACCGTCGCGGGCGGCCAGATAGGCATGCAGCTCCGCGCCACGGAAGGCATAGATGGCCTGCTTGGGATCGCCGACCAGAAAAGCGGTGGTGCCATCGCTACCGGCGCCGAACAAACGGTCGAAAATCCGGAATTGCAGCGGGTCGGTATCCTGGAATTCGTCGATCAGGGCCGCGTGGTAGCGGTTCTGCAAGGCTTGGCAGAGTTGCGGCCCACCTTCGCCGGCCAAGGCGGCATCCAGCTCGATCAATAGATCGTGGAAGCTCATTACCCCCAACTGCGCCTTGCGTTCCACCAACCGTTCGCCCAGCTCGCCGATCAGGCGGGCATGCAGGCATGCCAACTGGGCCGTATAGGACTGTTGCAAGGCCAGGGCCGCTTCGGCCAGGGGTTCCAGCAGCTGGAACACGGCCGGCACCTCGGCGGGAGTCTTCAGCGCCGCAGCCAGCTCGCGGCCATATAAGCGACGCAGCTTGGCCTCGGCCTGTCCGGCGGCCTTATCGTCTTCCTTCACCTTGGGCAGCGGCAATCCACCTAGCCATTGCTGCCAGGCCGCTACCGAGCCGTGCAACCAGTCCTTGCGATGCGAACCCTTGAACTCGCCGGCTTCGGTGCGGGCCCATAGCCATGCCAAAGCGGCCTCGCCCTGGCTAGCCCAAGCCTGGCTGGCGGCGGCGAAAGCATTTTCGAAGCGTGCCTCGCGCTCGTCCAAGGCGCCGATTTCCGGCAAGGCCAGCTGCAGGCCGGGCTGATTCAAATAGCCGCGCAGGGTCAGTGCCCAGCTATCGGGCGATTGTCTTTGCTCGATCAGCCAGTTCAGCCAGCTTGGCGTGGCGGTGGCCGTCTCGGCCTTCCAGGCCTGATCGGCCACCGCCTGCAACACTTCCGCCTCATCGGCCAGGAACTCGCGGCCCAACTCCAGGCCTGCGGCCAGTGCATGTTCGCCCAGTGCGCGACGGCAAAAACCGTGGATGGTGAACACCGCCGCGGCATCAAACCCGGACACCGCCGCCCGCAGGCGACGCGCATCGGCGGCCGGGTCCGGCCGGCTCAGCAGCAAGGGATACAGAAAGTGCGGGTCCCGTTCCTGCACGTGGGCCAGCGCGGCCGGTTCGTCCGCGCCCTCCAGCGCGTCGGCCAGCTCGGCCAGGCGCGCCCGGATGCGGCCGCGCAATTCGGCCGTGGCCGCCTTGGTATAGGTCACCACCAGGATCTGTTCGGGCCGCAGTTCGCGTTCCAGCACCAGGCGGGCATACAGGGCGGCGATGGTCCAGGTCTTGCCGGTGCCGGCGCTGGCCTCGATCAGGTTCAACCCGTCCAAGGGGGCGCTCAAGGCCTCGAAAGGATGCGCTGCGCTCATGCCTTGATATTCCCTATCCGTTCGTGCGCCAGCATGGGCTGCAATAGTTGCTCGCACAGCGCCACGAAGTCCTCGCCCAAGGGCGCCTGGCCACGCCACAAGGCGCGGACCTGGTCGAAATCGCCCTCGCCGGTCTGCCGGTCGTTGCCTTGCCAGGCCGCCAACGCGGCCTGGGCGGCCTTGTCGGGACCGGGATTGCGGCCTTTCGACAAGCCATCCGCGTAAGCTAGTCCGCAGCGCGGCAACAGCGGCGGCGGGCTGGCATGGGCAGCGCGGTAGAGCGCCAGCCAATCGGCCAGCAGTTCGGCCGGCCGCTCCGGTGCGCGGTAGTGGGCAATCTCGTCCAAGCCGATCAAGCGGCAATCGTGGGCCATGTTGGCCGGCTTGGCGGCACCCAGCACCAGCGTTTGCAGCCAGGCGGCCAGCCGGTCGCTTTCACGTAGTTTGCCGGCCTGGCGCAAGCCCAGGCCGGCCGCATCGACGCCACGCAATACGCCACTGAGTTGCAGGCCATCCACACGCAGGCTCACCGCCAGGTCGGCCGTGCTCAAGCCCCGCCAGGCCGATACGGCCGGGGCGAAGCGCACGGCTTGGCGGGCGGCCCAGGCTTGGCCGCCCGGCCCGTCGGGCAGCCTGGCGGCGCCTTGGCCCAGTGCCGCCAGGGCATGCGGCTGATCGGCCAAAGCGCCGGCCAGCTGCAGTAGTTCGCGTTCTTCCGCGCCGGCGACGGTAAACATTTCCCGCTTGGCCAGCTCGAAGCTGCCACGATCGAAACGTATGCCCAATCTGCGCAGAAACCAGCCGGCCGGGTTGCGTACAAAAGCCAGCAGATCGGCCAGTTCGATTTCACGCGGCGCTTCGCCCGGCAGCCTCGCCGCCGCCAGGGGTGCCGGCAAGGCATCGCCGCGACCGGCCAGGCGGGCGATGGCGGCCCAGCGGCCGTCGAAGGATGCCAGGCCGCTGGAGCCTGGGCGAAAGCGTTCGGCCGAGAAAGGCTGCAGCGAGTGTCGGCGCAGGATTTGCCGGCTGGCGGCTTGGCTATCCAGGCAGTGCCAGCCGCAATCCACGGCATCGAGCAGATCGGCGATCACCGTGGAAGGCGGCAGCTCGGCATCGTTACGGGCATCGCGGCCGGTATAGAACAACAGCAGTTGTTCGCGCGCCGCCAGCACGGTTTCCAGGAATAGCCAGCGCTCGTCGAGGGCACGGGCACGGTCACCGCGCCGGGGATGGCGGGCGATCAGGTCGAAGCCGTCAGGCTGGCTTTCGCGAGGATAGGCGCCATCATCCAGGCCCAGCACCGCGACGACGCGGAAGGGCAGATTGCGCATCGGCATCAGCTGCGCGAAGGTCACCCCGCCGGTAAGAAAGCCGCCGGCACCAGAGCCGGCTTCCAGCGCGGCGCTCAACCACTCCAGGATGGCGGCACGGCCGACCGCTTGCAGCATACCGCTGCGTTCGCCCACCTCGCCCAGCTTGATCAGACATTGGCGCAGGGTTTCCAGTGTGACCCGATCCGCCTCGGATTCGACAAACCAACGCTGCAGCCAGCCGGCCAGATCCACCGCCCAATTCGGCAGCGGGCGCGGCCTCGCCAGGGCGTTTTGCCATTCGGCCAGGGTGCGGCTGAAGCGTGACAATCCCGCCACTCTGGCGGCAAAACGTAAATCGAGGTCCGCGCTAGGGTGCAAATCGGCGAATAACGGCAGACCGGTGTTACCCGCCTGCTCGCCGGTCGGCATGGTGACGCCCAGCAACAGGCGGCCGATACCGGCCTGCCAGCTGAAAGCATCACCGGCCTGGCCACGGCGGATACCCGCCTGGGTGATCCACTCCTGCAGCTGCGGCAGATCTTCTTCCAGCAGGCCGAAACCGGCGGCCAGGGCCGGCAGCTCCAACAAGGCCATAAGGCTATCGGCTTCCCAATTTCCATCGGGCAACCGTAGCAGCGCGAGAAAGCCGGCCAATAAGGGCGAGGCCGCCAGGCCACTCTTGTCGGCGATGGCATAGGGCAGGTGGGGACTGGCCGCCCCGGCGCGGCCGCCACCCGCCGTGGGCTCGCTCTGACCGAACACGGCATCGACGTAAGGGGCGAAGTCATCCATATTGGGACACAGCACCACCACCTCGTCCGGCTGCAGGCCGGGGTCGGCGGCAAAGCGGGCCAGCAGGGCATCCTTGAGCGTTTCGACCTGTCGCATCGGGCCGTGGCAGGCGTGGATGACCAGGCTGTCGTCGTCCGGTAGCAGTACACGTGTCCCGGCACTGGTCAGCGACAGCACGTCGTACTGCAACTCGGCCAGCAGATTGGCCGGCGGCGGCGTTTCATCGAACAGGCTGTGCAGATCGTCCACCCCGGCCAGTTCGTCGAAGAACGCCCTGCCCTGCCCACCCCAGGCCGCCAGCAAACGTTCGCCGGGCGCCCGGCTATCGATGCGGCGATCCAGGTCGCCCCATGGCGCGGCGCAGGGATTGAGCGCGAACAGGGCCACATCGATGCGCTTGGCCAAGGCCTGCAATACTTCCATGAGCAAGGGCGGCAAGCTGGCGATGCCGAACAGCACGATACGCTCCGGCAAGGGTAAGGGAGCCGGGTCTTGCAGGCGGACAATCAAGCGGTGCATCAGATCGGCACGGTGGGCGGAATCGCGTTCGGCCGCCAACATGCGCCACAACGCCATTTGCCAGGCTTCGTCACCACCCAGCCGACAGCTTTGGCCGGCCTCCCAGCTTTCCAGCCAGTCGGGGCGGTAGACCAGGTATTGGTCGAAGGTGTCGGCGATGCGGCTGGCCAGGCGCCAACGACGCCGTTCGCTGCCATCCTGCAGATAGGCGGCCAACGCGGCCGGCGGCTGCTCCAGCAAGCCGTGCAAACGCCAGGCCAATGCATCGGCCCCGAACGGGCCTAACCTCGCCTGCGGTCCCAACACCGTCTCGATCAGCTGCCAAAGGAAGGTGGCCGGCAAGGGGAAATCGATATTGGCGCAGATACCGAAGCGCGCCGCGATCCGCAGCCCCAACCAGCGCCCCATCCCGCGCGCCTGCACGATGACCTGCTCGCGCGTGTACGGATCGGCCGGCGTCTGCACCAGGATGCCTTCATTGAGCAAGGTGGCCAGGGTGTCGAGGCGGTTGGATTGGTAGAGATGGAGCACGGCGGGCAGAAACCGATCAAAAGTGGGCAGGTGAAGTGGTAAGCGTTCGATCCGCCATTCGCGCGCGCGGCGGGTAAGCATCCTACCCTTGATGGCGCGATGCGTCCCGCCATCGGTGGCGGTCATCGCCACAGCCACCGCGCAAGCGTTTGTCCACCGCCCGATTGCTTGTAGAATCCAGGCTTTATATCGTCTCACTCACCGAGCTTCAGTCACGATGCTGACCTTCCAGCAAATCATCCTTACCCTGCAGAACTATTGGAACGCCAATGGTTGCGCCCTTCTGCAGCCCTACGACACCGAAGTCGGCGCGGGCACCAGCCACACCGCCACCTTCCTGCGCGCCCTGGGGCCGGAGCCCTGGCGTGCCGCCTATGTCCAGCCCAGCCGCCGTCCCAAGGATGGCCGCTATGGCGAGAACCCCAACCGGCTGTTCCAGCACCACCAGTTCCAGGTGGTACTCAAGCCCAGCCCGGACAATATCCAGGATCTGTACCTGGGTTCGCTGCGCGAACTGGGCCTGGACCCCACCCAGCACGACATCCGCTTCGTCGAGGACGATTGGGAAAATCCCACCTTGGGCGCCTGGGGCCTGGGCTGGGAAGTCTGGCTCAATGGGATGGAGGTGACCCAGTTCACCTATTTCCAACAGGTTGGCGGCCTGGAGTGCAAGCCGGTACTGGGCGAGATCACCTATGGTCTCGAACGGCTGGCAATGTATCTGCAGGATATCGAGAACGTTTACGACCTGGTCTGGACCTACCTGCCGGACGGCACGCCGGTGACCTACGGCAATGTGTTCTACCAGAACGAAGTCGAGCAATCGAAGTATGCCTTCGAGCATTCGAATATCGAACTTCTGTTCAAACAGTTCAATGACTACGAAGGCGAGGCCAAGCGCCTGCTGGAGGCCAGCCTGCCGCTGCCGGCCTACGAAATGATCCTGAAAGCCGGCCATACTTTCAATCTGCTGGATGCGCGCGGTGCCATTTCGGTGACCGAGCGGGCGGCTTATATCGGCCGGGTGCGCAATCTTTCGCGCGGCGTCGCGCAGGCCTACTACGATGCCCGTGAGGCACTTGGCTTCCCGATGCTGAAAAAGGACTGACAAACCATGAAAGCTGCCGCACTCGCACTGCTCCTGACGCTGGGCCTGGCGGCCTGTGGTGGCAGCTATATGGATACCAAGAACGCGACCAAACCGGAACCGGTGCCGGAAGAAAAGGAAGGCGACTGGCGCCTGTATGGCCAGCAGCCGGGCGTGGAAATCAAGGTCTCGTGGGCTTCGATCGGCCACGACGATCGCTTCGGTACGGACGATTACGTCTACGTCTGGGTGCAGCGCGCCTTCAAGCAGGACCAGACCAATAAGGAAGGCGAAACCTACCGTACCGAGTTCACCCGGTTTGCGCTCGATTGCGCCAAAAGCGAAATGGCCGGTATCGCGGCGGAGTTTCGCGACAAGGATGGCGACGAAGTGACGCGCCGGGACATGGCCGGTTTCCAGTGGGAATTCGACTCGGTGACCAAGCAAGCGTATATGCAGGACTTTTTCACCCAGGTCTGCCGGATCGCCCGTGAAAAGGCCGCCGCCGGCAATAAGGAATAAGCCGGCGCGCCGCCTTCCGCCAGAAGGCTTGCCACCGCAAAACCAATCAATCCGAACCCGCCGGCCCACGTGCCCGGTGTGCTGAAAAAAAGAAGTGTTATGAGCCAAACCCTGCTGATCGAACTGTTTACCGAAGAACTGCCTCCCAAGGCGCTGCCACGGCTGGCGGCCTCGTTCGCCCAGACCATCACCGACGAGTTGAAGAAGCTGGGCTTTGTCGCGGCCGATGCGCAAGCCGTCGAGTACGCCAGCCCGCGCCGCCTGGCGCTCAGCCTGCCCGGCGTCGCCGCCGTGCAAGCCGACCGGATGGTGGAGAAAAAAGGTCCGGCCGTGGCAGCCGGCTTCAAGGACGGCAAACCTAGCCCCGCCCTGCTGGGCTTTGCCCGCTCGGTCGGCCTGGCGGCCGATCAGCTCGATCAATTGGCGCGTGGCTCCGACGGCAAGCAGGATGTCTATATCTACCGCGCCGAAAAGCGCGGCGAACCGCTGGCAGCCTACCTGTCGGGCATCGTGGCCGACGCGCTCAAGAAACTGCCTGCCCCCAAGCTGATGCGCTGGGGCAGCCGCGAAAGCCAATTTATCCGCCCCGTCCATGGCGTGACCATGCTGCACGGTAGCGATATCGTCGCCGGCGAGGTGTTGGGCTTGCAGGCCGGCCGCATGACCGGTGGCCATCGCTTTCTATCGCAAGGGCCGGTCGAGATTGCCCATGCCGATAGCTATGCCGCTACCCTGGCCCAGCAGGGCAAGGTGGTCGCCAGCTTCAGCGAGCGGCGCGCGCGTATTGTCGCCCAGCTGACCGAACTGGCTTCCCGCCACCAGGCCAGCATCGCAGGCGGTGATGCCTTGATCGATGAGGTGACCGCCCTGGTCGAGTGGCCGGTGGTGCTGGAAGGGCAATTCGAAGAAGCGTTCCTGCAAGTGCCGCAGGAGTGCCTGATTTTGACCATGCAGCAGAACCAGAAGTATTTCCCGCTGCTGGACGGCAATGGCAAGCTGAGCAATCGCTACCTGATCGTCTCCAACCTGGAGACCGCCGATCCGCGCTTTATCATCAACGGCAATGCGCGCGTATTGCGCGCCCGCTTGTCCGACGCCAAGTTCTTCTACGAACAAGATCAGAAGCACAGGCTGGACAGCCGTGTGCAGAAGCTCGCCCAAGTGGTCTACCACAACAAGATCGGCAGCCAATTGGAGCGGGTGGAACGTTTGTCGGCGGTCGCCGCCGCCATCGCGGCCGAGCTGGGCGCCGAGGGCCAGTTGGCCGGGCGTGCCGGCTACCTGGCCAAGGCCGACCTGGTCACCGACATGGTTGGTGAATTCCCTGAGCTGCAAGGTATCATGGGCACCTACTATGCCCGCCTGGACGGCGAAAACGACCAGGTCGCCGCAGCCATCGAAGGCCATTACCACCCACGGTTTGCCGGCGACAGCCTGCCGCAGGGCGCCATTGCCCAGGCGGTCTCGCTGGCCGACAAGCTGGAAACCCTGGTCGGTATCTGGGGCATCGGCCTGATCCCCACCGGCGACAAGGATCCGTTCGCCTTGCGCCGTGCCGCCCTGGGCGTGCTGCGCATGCTGGTCGAGGCGCGCCTGCCGCTGGACCTGAAGCAGTTGCTGGCGAAGACCGCCGCGGCCTTTCCGGCCGGCGTGGTGGCCGCCGATACGGTCGACGGCGTGTTCGGCTTTATGCTGGAACGCTTGAAGAACCTGCTCGCCGCCGAGTTCCCGCCGGCCGATATCGACGCGGTATTGGCCGATGCGCCCAGCCGTTTCGACGAATTGAACGCGCGCCTGGCTGCCGTGGCCGAGTTCAAGTCCCTGCCGGAAGCGACCGCCCTGGCGGCCGCCAACAAGCGCATCCGCAATATCCTGCGCAAGACCGATACCGCCTTGCCGCCCTTGGCGGAGGCGCTCTTGCAGGAAGCCGCCGAACGCGACCTGCACGGCGCGCTGCTGGCGACCCGGCCTGGCGTGGAAGCCGCCCTTGCGGCCCGCGACTACACCGCCGCCTTGCGCCAGCTGGCGGGTTTGCGTGGCCCGGTCGATGCCTTCTTCGATGGCGTCATGGTCATGGCCGACGATCCGGCCGTGCGCGGCAACCGCCTCGCCCTGCTGGCATCCCTGAGCCAATTGATGAACCGGGTGGCCGATATTTCACTGCTGGCCGAATAGCCATCCCTTGCGACCGAGCCATCCCATGAAGCTGATCATTCTGGATAGAGACGGCGTGATCAATCACGACCGTGATGATTTCGTGAAGTCGGCGGCCGAGTGGGTACCCATTCCCAACAGCCTGGAAGCCATCGCCCTGCTCAACCACGCCGGTTGGCGCGTGGTGATCGCTTCCAACCAATCCGGCATCGGCCGCGGCTTCTTCGGCATGGCGGAACTCAATGCCATGCACGGCAAGCTGCACCGGCTGCTGGCCAGCGTGGGCGGGCGGGTGGACGGCATTTTCTTCTGCCCGCACACGGCCGATATGAAATGCGAATGCCGCAAACCCCGCCCTGGCATGTATCGCGATATCGCCCAGCGCTTCGACGTGCGGCTGGAAGATACCCCGGTGGTGGGCGACAGCCTGCGCGACCTGCAAGCCGCCGAAGCGGTAGGCGCACTACCCATCCTGGTCTGCACCGGCAAGGGCGAGCGCACCCTGGCGGCCGGCGGGCTACCCAAGCATGCCCATGTCTGCGACGACTTGATGGATGCGGCGTTGTACCTGATAGGTCGGGAAGAAGATTGATGATCTGGTTGCGTTCCACGCTTTATCTGTTGGGTTGGGCCGTTAATACCGTGTTATGTGCCATCGCCTGCATGCTGGCCTTGCCCCTGCCCTACCGCTTTCGTTACGGCCTGGTGCGTTACTGGGCGCGGTTCGCGCTCAAGTGGCTGGAGATCACCTGCGGCCTCAAGAGCAAGGTGATCGGGCTGGAGCATCTGCCGTCGGACGCCGCGGTGGTGATGAGCAAGCACCAATCCGCCTTCGAGACCCTGGCCTTGCTCAAACTGCTGCCCTTTACCGCCTGGGTGATCAAGCGCGAGCTGCTGTGGATCCCCTTTTTCGGCTGGGGCATCTGGAGTGTGCGTCCCATCGCCATCGACCGTTCCAACCGGGCGGCCGCGGCGCGGCAATTGATTTCGCAGGGCGGCGAGCGGCTGAAGCAGGGTTCCTGGATCGTGATCTTCCCCGAAGGCACCCGCATCAGCGCCGGCCAAAGGGGTAATTACAAAAGCGGCGGCGCCAGGGTGGCTTGTGCGCTATCGGCGCCGGTGGTGCCGGTGGCGGTCAATAGCGGTGAATTCTGGCCACGCAATAGCTTTCTCAAATACCCGGGCGTCACCACCATCTCGTTCGGACCCGCCATCGCCACCGCCGGCAGAAAGCCGGAAGAGGTGAGCCGCGAAGTGGAAGCCTGGATCGAGGGGGAAATGGTGCGCATCAGCGGTGTCGGACCATGCTGGCCACGCAACAAGAAGCCGGAACAAGTACATGGCCCGCTCGCTGCCTGAAACGCGGCATGACTACCACCTGGGCGGTCGTATCGTGTCGGTCGCCCTGCAACGCTCGGCACGCCGTAGTGTCGGATTGAAAATCGACGGCAACGGCCTGCTTGTTACCCTCCCCCTCCGCTTTCCCCTGACCGATCTCGATGGCGTGCTGCGCCTTAAGGCGGGCTGGATCGTGGCCAAGCTGGACGAGCTGGCGACGCGGCCGGCCATGCCAGCCCTGCGGGCCGGCAGCAGCGTGGACTGGCTGGGCGAACCGCGCACGATCAGCCCTGGCCATGCCCGAGGCGGCATCGATGCCGATACGATACGCGTGGCGGGGAGCGCGCAAGCCGCCCTGGCGCCGGCACTGGAAAAACTGATGCGGCGCGAGGCGCGCACCTTTCTGGCCGAGCGCCTGGCGCTGTGGGCGGAACGCTTGCGCTTGCAGCCGAGCGGTTTCAAATTGTCGGGCGCCACCAGCCGCTGGGGCAGCTGCACCTCGGCCGGCACGATACGGCTCAATTGGCGGCTGATGCAGGCGCCCCTGCCGGTCATCGATTATGTGGTCATTCATGAATTGTGCCACTTGGCCGAACTCAACCACTCCCCTCGCTTCTGGGCCCTGGTGGCGGCCGTCTGCCCGGATTGGCAACAGAAGCGTGCCTGGCTGAAACGCGAAGGCGCGCGGTATTTCGCCTGGTAGGCGCCGGCCTGCCAGGCTAAGCGCAAAATCCTTGGCATCCTGACCGTTTTCGACAGCGTTCGCCTAGATGCAGGTGTAGCGATTGAGCCTTGCATGGCTAATCCTGCCATCGCTTACGCGACACCTTAATTCGAGATGAGGTCTTCATGCTAGCCACGCCATCCGCTATCGGTTCGACCCAACACTTCAGCCTTGCTCCCGACAGAGTCGTTTTCACGGCTCAGCAGAATAGGGAGCTTGAAGCTTTGCGGGAAAATCAACCGCTCCTTCGACTCGATTGGTCCGGTCAACAAGTCAGCGATGCTCAGGTCGTGGTACTGGTCCAGGCATTGCGGGGGCACACCCGAATCGCACAACTCGATCTGGGCAACAATCTGATCACCCTGCGCGGCGCCTGCGCACTTGCCGACTTTTTGCAACACGGGACCGAACTGGAGGAGCTTGTCCTGGCCGGCAATCAACTCAAAGACGCTGGCATCCGAATAATCGCCGGCGCCTTGAAAGACACCAAGCTGGACTCCCTCGATCTGGCGAATAACCAGATTGGCGATGACGGCGCCCAGGCGCTTGCCGATGTTTTGCTGCCGCAAGCCACGTCCATGAAGACCCTGGTAAGGCTGAACCTGTGCAATAACCGGATCGGCGATCCGGGTGCCAAGGCGCTGCTGAAGCTCCTGGAGCAAAAGTCTCCGCTTGCCGGTCTTTCGTGTCTGTCGCTGGATCACAACCCGATCAGCGAGCCGGTCGTTCGGGCATTTATCGCGCAGATAGCGCGTAACCAAGCGCAGCTGGGGCTACCAACCGCGCAAATGCCATTGCGGGAATGCGACTGCATCCTGGCATAAGCACAGCGCCGTTTAGCCCAAAGTAGAAACGGCGCACCAAGTGCGCCGTTTCATTGACCAGCAACTTAAACGCGATTAAGCGCTCTTGTTAGCCTTGCGACGTGCCACGGCGCCCAGCAGGCCCAGGCCAGCCAGCAGCATGGCGTAGGTTTCTGGTTCCGGAACCGGAGGCGTTGCACCATCCACACCGGTCAGATGCACGTTCCAATGGGAGCCCATGCCTGGGTGGTTGGCAGGCTGGTTCCAAGCCGACAACGCGATAGGTGCGTCGTGGTCGAACTTGAAGCCTTGGTTGATGTTGGTGCCGGTGGCGAAGTTATTGTAGGTAGCGATGGTGAAAATGTACTCACCAGCGGCCAGGCTGCTGAAAACCAGGCCGGAATCGAAACGGGTTTGGCCCGGAGCGATATTGCCGTTGTCGTCGTTCTGACCAACCAGTGCGCCGGTAGCTTGGTTCCAGACAGCGGTGATCGGGTCAAAATTTACACCGTTCAGGAACGAGTCAGTCCAGACCTTGACGTTGGTAGCGTCGGAGGTAAGGGTGAATGGAATCTGGATAACGTCGTTATGGTAAGCGATATCGCCGGAGAAGCTGAAGTCAGCGGCTTGTGCTGCCGATGCGGCGCCGAAAGCCAATGCCAATGCAAAAAATTTACTTTTCATGTTGAACTTTTTGATCCCTGATTGTTAAAGGAGGTACCCGGGGCGGAGTTTAGGGTGGAGTCGCGGTGACGTCGTTAGTCCATTCGGGCTAATGCCCTGTTTTTTCGGTACTATTTACCCGTCTTGCATACTTGTCGTGCGCGTGCCCCGCGACAAGCTGCCGCAGCCCGCGCGCGCCGTCTGGCCTTAAAATACCGGCATGCTCCCTCTCTATCTGCTCAACACCTTGCGCCAGCTGGTTTTTCTGCGCACCTTGACCGTTGCCACCTATCTGGCGGCCATGCTGACGGCCGTACTGGTACTCGAATGGCATCTACCGCTCCCCGCCTTGCTTGGTATTTGTTTGCTGTTGCTGCTCTACAACGGCTTGACCTTGTGGCGTATCAAACTGAGCCGTGGCGGCGTGGCCGTCACCCGTGGCGAGATCGCGCGCCAGCTGGCGGTCGATATCGTCGGTCACGGTCTTTGGCTGTTTTTCCTGGGCGGCGCCACCAACCCCTTCACGGCCTGGTTCCTGCTACCGCTGACCATTGCCGCCGCCAGCTTGCCGGGTCGGTTCACCTGGGCGCTGACAGCACTGACCATCGCCTGTTACAGCACCCTGTTGATCTGGTACCAACCCCTGCCGATTTCGGAACAAGCCCTGGCACAAGCCTTCTTTTTCCATACCTTGGGCATGTGGTTGGCCTTTGTCGGCGCGGCACTGATCGTCGCCGGCCTGGTGGCCCGCATCGGCCGGCAGTTGCGCGACCGCGAGCATGCCTTGGCCGAAGCGCGCGAAAGCGGATTGCGCCAACAGCAGATACTGGGACTGGCCATCCAGGCGGCCGGGGCGGCACACCGGCTCGGTACGCCGCTGGCCACGCTAACGGTGCTGGTCGATGAATTGTTGCAAGACCATGCCGCCCAGCCGGCCTTGGTAGCCGACCTGACCATCATGCAGCAGCAGTTGCTGGCCTGCCGCAAGGAACTGGACAGGTTACGGACCGAGCACACGGCAGTACCGTCGCAGGCGGCCGATAGCGCAATGGCGGCCTTGCTCGACGATTGGCGCGTGGTCCGTCCTTCGGCCCAGGTCGATTTTCACCGGCTGGGGCAAGGGGAGCCGCCGCTGCTGATCCTGCCATTCGCCCTGCGCCAGGCGCTGATGAACCTGTTGGACAATGCCGCCGATGCCAGCCCCGCTTGGCAGGGATTGACGCTGGACTGGTCGGCCGAGCGAATATGGATCCAGGTGGAAGACAGCGGGCCGGGCTTCGATGGCCGCGCTAGCGAGACGCTGGCCGGTCAGGGCCTGGGCATGGGTGTGGTACTGGCGGTCTCGGCGATTGAGCGGGCCGGCGGTCACCTGGCTTGGCTGGCCCGGTCGGGCGGCGGCACCTGCGCCCGGATCGGCTTGCCGGCGGCGACGATATGATGGACATGCTGATCGTCGATGATGACGCCACCCTGGCTGGCGTACTGGCACGCGCACTGGGGCGGCGCGGCTGGACCGTTACCACGGCGGCGGATGCCGCCGGCGCCTTGCGGGTTGCCCAGTTGGCGCCACCCAGCCATGCCTTGCTCGATTTGAAGCTGGCGAACGACTCCGGCTTGCGCTTGATTGTCGATCTGCTGGCATTGGCGCCAAGCTGCCGCATCGTGATGTTGACCGGTTATGCCAGCATCGCGACCGCCATCGAGGCGATCAAATTGGGTGCGGTGCATTACCTGTCCAAGCCGGCCGGGGTGGAGGAGATCATCGCCGCCTTCGGTAAGGTGGCCGGCGATGCGCAAGCCGACACCGATGCCCTGCCGCTCAGCGTGGAACGGCTGGAGTGGGAACATATCCAGAAAATCCTGGCGGAGCACGGCGGGAATATCAGCGCGACGGCCCGCGCCTTGAATATGCATCGCCGCACGCTGCAGCGTAAGTTGCTGAAGCGCCCCAGTCCCAATCCCCCCGAACGCGACTGATCCGCCCCGGCAAGCGCATCGTATGCACCTTCCTCCGTTAGAATAGCCAGCTCTGCCCTTCACTCGGTAAATCGAATATGTCGGACCAAGCCCTGCTCGACCAGGTAATCGCTGCCGTACGCCAGGTGGCCGCCACCGAGGTGATGCCGCGTTTCCTGCGCGTCGGGGGCAGCCGCAAGGAGGATGGCACCCTGTTTACCGAGGCGGATCTGGCCAGTCAGCATGCCCTGGTGCAAGCCCTGCCCCGAATCGTGGACTGTCCGGTGCTGGGCGAGGAAATGAGCAGCGCCGAGCAGGAAGCGCTGTGGGAGGGCCACACCGAACTTTGGGTCATCGACCCCATCGACGGCACCACCAATTTCTTTCACGGCCTGCCTTATTTCGCCATATCGGTCGCCTTGATGAAGGATGGGCGGCCGCAATTGGGCGTGATCTACAACCCGGTGACGGACGAGCTGTTCACTGCTCAACTGGGGCGCGGCGCCTACCTGAACGGGCAACGCTTGCCCTTGAAGAAGCATGTGCCACTGATGCCCGAAGCGATTGCCGGGGTGGAAGTAAAGTGGCTGGGCGGCAAACTGCCGCAGCGCCTTGCCGCCTTGCCGCCCTTCGGCAGCCAGCGCAATTTCGGCGCGTCCACCCTGGATTGGTGCTACCTGGCCGCCGGTAGATTCGACCTGTACGTACATGGCGGCCAGCGCCTGTGGGACTACGCGGCCGGCTGCCTGATGCTGAGCGAGGCCGGCGGCAGCATGACCAGCCTCTATCACGACGATTACTGGGATGACGATGTCTGGCAGCGCTCCGTCATCGCAGCGCTGGACCCGTGCCTGTTCGGGCAGTGGCGACGGTGGGTCAAGAGCAATTTGTAGCCCGCCACACCCCCATGCCAGCGCCGTCATTCCGACCGCATTGATCTAAACCGCCTCCCTTCAAAACCAGCCAGCACTGTCTTGGCCGGAAGGCGGACGGCCGTCCGATATTGTCGTTTTTTTACCTACCGAGCGATTGCTCTAGATTTTCGAAAAGTTGTTGTCTACCTTGCCTTTACCGCTCTTTCGACAAAGCGGATCAAGCACTTAACAAAGGAGACAACAACAATGAAACGTTTCGCAACTATGCTCGCGGCGCTGGGGCTGGTCCTGGCGCTGCCCGCGCCGGCCATGGCCGCTTCCAGCGGCTATACCCAAACGCAATACCCCATCGTGCTGGTGCACGGCCTGTTCGGTTTCGATCAGGCCCTGGGGGTGGATTATTTCTATCGCATACCCGGCGAGCTGAGAAAGGGCGGCGCCCAGGTTTACGTGGCCCAGGTATCCGCCACCAACAGTACCGAGACACGTGGCGAACAGCTGCTGAGCCAGGTCCGCAATATCCTGGCCATCACCGGCGCCAGCAAGGTCAACCTGATCGGCCATAGCCATGGCGCTCCAACCATCCGCTATGTCGCCGGCGTGGCGCCGCAGCTGGTGGCATCCGTCACCAGCGTGGGCGGGGTCAATAAGGGATCGCGCGTGGCCGATGTGGTACGCCGCACCATTCCGCCCGGCTCGGTATCGGAAACCGTGGCGGCCGGACTGGCGCGCGGTCTTTCGGCCTTGATCTCGGTGGCATCGGGCGGTAGCAACCTGCCCCAAGACCCCTTGGCCGCCATGGAATCGCTGACGACCGCCAGCATGGCCAACTTCAATGCCCGCTTCCCGGCCGGCGTGCCCACCAGCCATTGCGGCGAAGGCGCCTACAACGTCAATGGCGTGCGCTATTACTCCTGGAGCGGTGGCAGTACCGTCACCAATATCTTCGACGTCTCGGATGCCGCTATGGGATTGACCGGCCTGGTCTACGGCGAACCCAGCGACGGCCTGGTGGGTACCTGCGTCAGCCACCTGGGCCAGGTACTGCGCGACAACTACCGGATGAACCATGTCGATGAAATGAATCATTTCTTCGGCATCGTCCATCTGTTCGAGACCAGCCCGGTCACGGTGTACCGCCAGCAGGCGAACCGCTTGAAGAACGCCGGACTGTAAGCACCCAATACCACCCGATTGCCCTTCCCGCGAGCGGGAGGGGCTTTTTTGCGAGCATACCGGCATGTCCTTTTCCGTTAAGCAACGCCCCGTTCTGCTGGCCGCAGCGGCCGGCCTGGTCCTTCTCGCCGTGCTTTGGCGCGGTGGCCCTTCCACCCGCCCCGCACGGGAAATCAACGTCCCCGCCCCTTCCCTTGTCGGCACGGTCGCGGACGGCGCCACCCGGCTGGCCAGCGAAGGCACCGTGGCAAACGAAGCCTTGCGCGATCTCTTCGATTATTACCTAGCCACCCAAGGGGAACAGTCCTTGCCACAGATCGTCGCCCAATTGGAACGCGAACTGGACAGCCGCTTGCCGGCCAAGGAGGCGGCGGCGGCCAAGCGGCTGTTGCAGCGTTATCTGGCTTTCAAACGCGCCCTGATTGCGCGCGAGCAGGATCCGGACCTGGCCGGCACCAGCCTGGCGGCCATGCGCGCCCGCCTGGATGCCACGCGCCGGCTGCGGGGAGAGTTTTTTAGCAGCGGCGAAGACAAGGCCATGTTCGGCTGGCAGGACAGCTATGACAGCGACGCGCTGTCTCGCCTGGAGATCAATCGCGACCAGCGTCTCAGTCCGGCACAGAAGGCGGCCAGCCTGGCACGGCTGGACGCCAGCCTACCGCCCGATATCCTGCAGGCCCGCCAGATGCCGATGCAGCATCTGACCCTGGCCGACAATGTGGCGACGGCCCGCCAGCAGGGTGCAGACGAGCAAAAGGTCTTCCAACTGCGCGCCGCCAGCGTCGGCAAGGAAGCGGCCGAACGGCTGGCCGTGCTGGACCGCGACGAGGCTGCTTGGCAACAGCGCATGGCCGCCTACCTGGCCGACCTGGCGCTGATCAGCAAAAACGGGCTTCCCGCCGCCGAGCAGGCCCAGGCCATCAGCCAATTGCGCGCCTCGCGCTTTACCGCCGAGGAGCAATTGCGACTGACGGCCTATGAGCCGGCGACTTAAAACCCCCTACCACCGATAGCCGGCGCTGGCGAACCAGCGGCGGCCCGGCATCGGGTAGAGATTGTAATTGGCACCTGAGGTGCTCTTGACGCCATAGCTGGCATAGCGCTTATCGCCCAGGTTTTGGCCGCTCAGCGCCAATTGCCAGCCGCCGACCCGATGGCTCAGCTTCAAATCGACGGTACCGTAGCCGGCCAGCCAAGGGCCGGTGTTGATCTGGTCGTTGTCGATACGGCTATGGCTGACCGCATGCAGCTGGCCATCCAGCCGCGTTGCGTCGGACCAGGCCCAGCCCAGGCTGAGATTGCCTTGCAGGCGCGGCACCAGGGGCACCTGCTTGCCGGTGACATCCTTGCCGCCGTAGACGCCGCCACGGAAGCGCGCATCCAGCCAGGTCATATTGGCGGCCAGATCCAGTTCGCCGATTTTTTGCGACCATTCCAGCTCCATACCCTGCCGGCGGGTTGGCGCCAGATTGATATTGGCACCAAAACCGTTCACATAGGGCTGGAACGCGATCTCGTCACGCAGACGCATGCTGAAAGCACTTACGCGCAGCTTGCCTTCACCCAGCCTGGCTTCCGTGCCAAGTTCAAAATCGCGCGAGCGTTGGCTGCGCAGTTCGCTATTGCCGACCAGTTCGTCGGCATTGGCCAGCCGGTAGCTCTGTCCAACGCGGGCGTACCACCACAGATCCGCGGACAAGTGCTGGCGCCAGCCCAGTTGCAGGGCATTGGGCGCGTCGTCACGTTTGAATTCCATGGCAGGGCTCCATGGCGAAGCCGCCACCAGCACGGTCTGGCTGGCGCGCTCATGCCGGGCGCCCACGGTCAGGCGGCTGCCCGCCTGCACGGCATAGCCGAGGTCGACCCACAGCGCCTCGGTATGCAGCCGGCTGGTGCCGGCCAGGTCCGAAGCGACCAGGCTACCGCTGTAGCGTTCGGTATGGGCACGGCCGATATCGATGCCGCCGGCCACCTCCAATCCACCCCATTGCAGACCCAGCCGGGGCGAGAAGCGATTCTCGTGGCTTTCGCGCCGGTCGCGCGAGGGGAAGCCGCCATAATCGAAATAGGCATCGGTGTCCTTGCCGCGGCGGCTGCCGTCCAAGGCCCAGCGGCCTCCCTCGAACTTGCCTTCGCCATGCAGGGTTAAGCGCTCACCCTCGGTCTTGCCCCAGTCCTTGGGGGTACTGCTGCTCCAGGGCGCCTGGATGAATTCGTTGAGACCAGTGGCCGGATTGACCCGGTTGGGGCCAGGGAAGCGCAGCTCCTCGGTTTCCTTGGCCAGGCCCAGTTCCAGACGACTACGCTCATCCTGCCAACCGAATTGGGCCGCACCGGCAAGCAGCTTGTTGCGGCCATTGTCGCGGTAGCCATCGGTTTCTTCATGGCGGCCGTCGGCGCGCAGGCTAAAAGCACCCTGCCGCAAACCACCGCCTAGCAGCAGTTGACGGCGGGCATGGCTACCGACGCCCAATTGAATGTCCGCACCGGTGTCGCGACGGGTAATCAGATTGATGACACCACCGCTGCTACCGCCACCCCAGGCCACGCTGCCGCCCCGAACGATCTCGATGCGCTCCAGCCGGTTAAGGGCGATCACGGTCAATTGCGGCGACGACAGATCGTTGTCGTTCAATTTGACGCCATCGAGCAGGATCAGAGTATTGCTGGCACCGCTGGCGCCAAAGCCGCGCAGGTCGATGCTGCCGTTGCCGGTCGAATCGCTGTTGCGCATGGTGACACCGGCCACGCCGGCCAATAGCTCGGGCAGGCTGGTGGCGGTGGAATGTTCGATATCGCTGCTGCTGAGCACCGTCAGATTCACCGGGCGGATGGCGCGGGAGGCCAAACGGGTGCCGGTCACTTCGATGCGGCCGAGCTCGGTTTCGGCTTCAGCCAGGGCGGGCAAGGCAATGCCGGCCAGACTCAGGGCGGCGACGAGAGGGGTAAGACGGGAAAACATAGGAAACTCCACTGCGCCTGCCCACCGCAGGCGATAAAACAAGCGGAGGCGCGACACGGTGCAGCAGGCTCGGGCGGCCTGGCGGCGTCACGGAAAGGGCGCCCGCCGCGGCCTCCGCACCTGCCATTTCCACGGCATGGTGGCCGGGATATGGTCGATAGGCCGGTCTCCGGGCTTGCCGCGCATCTCGTCGCCTTGGCGGCGGACAGCGGCTTACCGTTGCGGGGGCAGCGCCGGATTTGACCATGGGCCTCACCGGCTTCCCGTTTCACCTCGTTTTCGCGAGGCACCTATCGAAGGGGCGGATTATAAAGGCTGCGGCGAATGACGCCGAACTAATCTTCCGGCGAGCTGGAAATATGGCCGATGCCTTGTCATGCTGTATGTATGCATGCATGCGCCACCGAGGGATAAGGAAGACCTATGCTGATCAAACGCGTTATCGAGGTATGGGGAAAAGGCATGGACGGCGCCTTGCTGGCCCAATGGCCGGTAGCCGACACCATTTCGCCGCAGCGGCTGCTACAGATGTTCGTCGCCGAGCAGCGGCAGCCCGATCCGGACATGCTGCTCTCCTATTTCCTCGACAAGGACAAGCTGGCGGCGCTACAGCCCTACGTGGCGCAACAGCTGGAAGCGGACCGCCATGACTATATCCTCACCGCCTTCGGCATGCCGAGCGCACGGGCCCGGGCCGCCGAACCGGACGATGAGGCGGAACCCTTCGATTAAGCGGGGCCGGGCGGCCTACGACCCCCCGTTGCCGGGTACGGCAAGCGGGCCGCCGACGGCTCGGGCACCTTCTCGGCCCACTCGGGCGGCTTCCACAAATGGCGCGGGTCCTTGTCGCGCCAGACGTCGCGGAACATGGCGGCCCACTCGTGGAAGGTCAGCGTCAGCGGGTTGTGGCTGCGGACCTGCCGAACGATACCGAATACCGGCTGCGCCTCTTCCTCCACATAGGAACCGAACAGCTTGTCCCATATGATCAGCACGCCGGCGAAATTGCGGTCGATATATTGCGGGTTCTTGGCGTGATGGACGCGGTGGTGCGAGGGGGTATTGAAAATCTTTTCGAACCAGTCCAATTTGCCTACCGCTTCGGTATGGACAAAGAATTGGTAGCCCAGGTTGAGGCCGACCACCAATAGGACCAGATCGGGCGAGAAGCCCAGCCAGGCCATGGGCAGCCAGAAGGCCCACATGCCGGACAGCGGATAGGTCAGGCTCTGGCGGAAGGCGGTGGAAAGATTCAGACGCTCGCTGGAATGATGGGTGACGTGGCTCGACCACAGCCAGCGCACGCGATGACTGGCGCGATGGAAGCCGTAGTACAGAAAATCCTGGATCAGGAAGGCCGCCAGCACACTCCACCAGGTATTGGGAAATACCTGGACCCCATGGTCATAGGTCCAGGTGTAGGCCGTCTTGATGAACAGCACGGTGGCCAGCAGATCGGCGCCCTGATGCATCAAGGCCAGCCCGGCATTGGAAAGGGAGTCGACCAGCGAGTATTTGACGATGCCGCGTCGATGCCAATACCAGGCTTCCAGGGCGATGCAAATCAAGAAGATAGGGGCCAAAGCCAATAGGACGAGGCCGGGATCGAAACCGAGTTCCATGATGGGGATCAAGCAAGCGATAGATGCAAGATGGTAACGCCAGGTGGGGCTACCCGCTATGAATACCCGATAAGCGTGCGATAGAAGTGGGGGGCGCAACACTCAGTCGCCTCCCCCGCCACAACCGCCACATCCTCCCCCGCCGCCGTCCGACCCGCCGCCGCTATCCGAACCGGTACAACTGCTGCCACTACCACTGCTGTTCGTGCTGCAACTACTACCTGTTCCGCCGCTCACGCCGCCATGGCCCGTGGGCAAACTGCCTATGGGCATGTGCGCCCAGGCGGTTCCATCCAGAGCGGAGCTGCCCACCAGGGCGAAACCATCGGCGGTCTGCTCGCGTGAATCGGCTCGTGTCGGGCGGTGCCGCTGTTTCAGCTGCAACAGCTGCCGACCCAGTTCGGTGTGGGCCAGCCCACGGCCGCGCCGCCATAGGTAGAACAGCCACATTGCGCTGAATACGGTCAGGGTAGCCAACAGAAAGCCGATGGGGCGCTCATGGCTCACGCCAAGATATAGCTTGGCCGCCCCAAGCGACCACAGCAAGGCGCCCGTTATCAATACCGGCATATCGCGCCTTGCCCGCCCCACGGTATCGAACAGCAGCTTTTGCTGTTCCAGCGATTGCCGAATGGACCGCATGGCAACACGGCCAGCGTTCGATAAGCGAAGATAATGCTTAGCCTTACCGATGCCACGCAGAAGTTCGCGCTCAAATGCGTGCCTACCTCCCTGGCCGGCGGATGGCAGCGAGTGCACCATGCCGGTGCTGCTCATCGACACCTGTTCGTACTGCGCCAATCGAAGCAAGCCGGTATCCAGCACACGGCGCTCGCCCCCTGCCAGGTAGGCGGTCTGATAGCAATCCAGGCTAGGCGGCAACCTGGCCTCGGCGCTGCGGTCCCAGCGGCCAGACAGCCTCGGCCAGCGCCATGCGAGCAGCGCCCATACCACCAGCGCAGCCAAATAGCCGGCCAGGAAGTCCGGGCCCTGAATGTCCGCCAAGGTGGCACACGCGGTCAAAAGCAGGCTACCCGCCGCGCCGGCCAGCGCGCCTGCACGCAGGCCGGGCAGCTCCGGCCTGCGCATGTACCAATGCCGCTTGGTATCCAGGCGAATAAAGCGGCTGGATACCGGCGCAGGCGGCCAGATATCGGCGGGGGCGGCTTCGCCGAACAAACGCTCGTAGCTGGCCAAGGTCTGCTGGTAGAGCAGCTGATATTGCCTATCCTGACTGGCCCCACCCCGGCTGGGTTCGTGGTGCAGGCTTTGCCGCAGGACGTTCGGGCAGAAGATTTCCCAATAATCGCGGCTATCGCATAAATGCAGGTGCCAGGCCTGATCCACCGCATCGGATGGGGAAGCAATATGCCCGCTCGCGATGGCCAGCAGCACAAAACGTCGATACTCCTCGACGACGCGTCGCGCGTAGGCTGCGGACCAGCCATTCTGCTGGGCGAGTTTGGCACTGAAGGGCTGGGCATGGTCCGCCCGGTCCAGCGGGTGATGTTGTATCCGTCGATAAAGCGACTGCTGCATCGCGCTCATCGCGCCCTGCTCGGTACGCATGGCAAGACTCCTGGCCTGAACAGCAACGATCACAAGCATAACCCGATGGGCTATGGTGAATAGCCTATGACAGCAAAATCCTATGATCTTCTGGTGGTGGGCGGCGGCATCAATGGCGCCGGCATCGCCAATCATGCCGCGCAAGCGGGCCTGAACCCATTGCTGGTGGAGCAAGGCGATCTAGCCGGCGCCACTTCGTCCGCCTCCAGCAAGCTGATACACGGCGGCCTGCGCTACCTGGAACAACGCCAGTTCCGCTTGGTGCGCGAATCGCTGGGCGAACGGGAAGTCCTATTGAAGATGGCCCCCCACCTGGTGCGGCCCTTGTCCTTCGTGCTGCCGCACCATGCCGGCCTGCGCCCAGCCTGGCTGATACGGCTGGGATTGTTTTGCTATGACCATCTTGGCGGGCGTGAACGCCTGCCGACTTCCTATGGCATCAATCTGCGCCGGCATGCCTGGGGTGAACCGCTGCAGCCGGCCTTCCGCAAGGGCTTCGTCTATGCCGACTGCTGGGCGGACGACGCCAGGCTGGTCCTGGCCAATGCGCTGCAATGTCAGGAGCTTGGCGGTACCGTCCGCACCCGCACGCGACTGGAGCTAGCCCATCGGGAAGGCCGCCAATGGCGGGCCGAGCTGCGTAGCGCAACCGGCCAGAGCGAGGTGGTCTATACCCGCGCGCTGGTCAATGCCGCCGGGCCCTGGGTGGAACAGGTGCTGAAACAGAGGCTGCGTTTAGGCGCCCGAGACTCGGTCAAGATGGTCAAAGGCAGCCATATCGTCGTGCCGGCGCTGCATCCGGGGCCGCAAGCCTATATCTTGCAGCATCAGGATGGCCGCATCGTCTTCGTGCTGCCGTACGAGGGGCGGTTCAGCCTGATCGGCACGACCGATATCGTCCATGACGGCGATCCCGGCGAAGTCCATTGCTCGGATGCGGAGGTGAGCTATCTGTGCGAGTTGGTGGGCCAATATTTCCAACGGCCACCCACGCCGGAGCAGGTGGTCTGGCGTTTTGCCGGCGTCCGACCGCTGTATGACGACCGCAGCGAGAATCCTTCCGCCATCACCCGCGACTACACCCTGCGGCTGGACCGCGAGGGTGCACCGGTCCTGTCCGTTTTCGGTGGCAAGCTGACCACCTATCGCCAGCTTGCCCGCCACGCCATGCAGTCGCTGCAGCCCTATTTCGACCGCATGCGGCTGCCCGACAACCCCACTACCTTAGTCGGCGGGGATCTACCAGGCGGTGATTTCGAGGCTTTTCTGCAAGATGCGCGGCTGCGCTATGGCGAGCTCGAACCGGACTTGCTGCTGCGGCTGGCCAGGCAGTTCGGCGATCGCTTGCACAAACTGTTGGCCGGCGTACGGGACACTACCGACCTGGGCCAGCATTTCGGCGCGGGTTTGTACGAACGGGAAGTCCGCTATTTGCAGCTGGAGGAATGGGCGGTCAGCGCCGAAGACATACTCTGGCGCCGCACCAAACGGGGCCTGCATATGAGTGCAGCGGAGCAGGCGGCGCTGGTGGAATGGATGGCAGGTTCGCAGCGGTATTCGGCGGGAGGGTAACGCCATTGCACCGGCAACCATGTTGGTACGGACAATTGAAAACGCCCCGCAAAATTTGCGGGGCGTTTCTGGTTGGAGCGGATCAACCGGCGGCCACTTCCTCGCCTATCAGGCGGCGGATATGTTCCAGTAGTTCGTCTTCCTGATACGGCTTACCCAGGAAGGCGTTCACACCCAGTTCGAAAGCGTAGTTCTTGTGCTTATCGGCGGTCCGCGAGGTGATCATGATGATCGGGATATCGCGCAGGCCGGCATTGGCGCGCATATTGCGCGTCAATTCGAAGCCGTCCATACGCGGCATTTCCACGTCCAGCAGCATCACGGCCGGGCGGATGTCCTGCAGTTTCTGCAGCGCATCCACGCCGTCCTTGGCGGTCTCCACCTGGTAGCCTTCGCGCGCCAGCAGGCGACCGGTGATCTTGCGCACGGTCAAGGAATCGTCGACCACCATTACGATCGGCGAAACCTGCATGATCTCTTCCGGCGCAGGCGCGCTGGCTGCCATGGCGGCGTCGAAATCGGCCACAGGTGCATCGGCACGGCGTTGCAGCAGTGCCAACGGGTTGATGATCAGCACGATTTCACCGTTACCCAGCACCGTTGCGCCGGCGATACCGGCTACCCGCACCAGCTGCGGACCGATGTTCTTCACCACGACTTCCTGGTTCTTCACCAGGGTGTCGACGTGTACGGCGATCCGATGCACGCCGGAACGCAGCAGCATCACGGTGTTGTAGCGCTTCTGCTCGGGCTGGCTGTCGTAGTCGCCCAGCAGGCGCGGCAGGTAATGGAAGGGATAGACATTGCCCTGCCATTCGGCCTGGTGGCGCTGATACAGCTCGTTGAGCGGCTCTATCTTCACTTCCTGCACTTGCTCCACCATCACCGAGGGGATGGCGAACAGCTTGTCCGCTACCTTGACCAGTACCGCCTGCGTAACCGCCAGGGTCAAAGGCAGGTGGATGGTGAAGGTGGTGCCTTGGCCGCGTTCGGAGGTGACTTCGACACGGCCGCCCAAGTCTTCGATCTCGGTCTTGACCACATCCATGCCGATACCACGGCCGGACAGCTGGGTCACCGAACTGGCGGTGGAGAATCCCACCTCGAAGATCAGCGCCATGATCTGCGCGTCGGTGTATTCGCCGCCCGCTTCGATCATGCCTTTTTCCAGGCCCTTCTGGCGGATGCGGTCGATATCCAGGCCGATGCCGTCGTCGCGCAGGACCAGGACCAGTTCATTACCTTCCTGGCGGGCTTCCACGACGATTTCGCCGAATTCGTTCTTGCCGCTGGACAGCCGTTGCTCCGGCTTTTCCAAGCCATGGTCGATGGCGTTGCGCAGCATATGCTCGAACGGCGATACCATTTTTTCCAGCACGCCACGGTCGATCTCGGACCGGCCGCCGCGGATTTCCAGGTTCACCTTCTTGCTGGTTTCCTTACCGGTCTGGCGCACCAGCCGGTATAGACGTTCGGATACCGAGGAGAACGGCACCATGCGCACGCGCATCAGTTCCTGTTGCAGATCGCGCGTCATGCGCGCTTGCTGCGTCAGGGCGGCCGACGACTCATCCAGGTTCTTCAACAGATTGTGCTGAACGGTCGCAACGTCATTGACGCTCTCGGCCATAAAGCGGGTCAGTTCCTGCAAGCGGCTGAAGCGGTCGAATTCCAGCGGGTCGAAATCGGGCAGATCGGTGGCGTGGGCCATCCGCGACTGCATCTGCGATTCGGCCTGGATTTCGATCTCGCGCAGCTGGCCGCGCAGGCGGCCGACGTTGTCGGTCAGATCGAGCAGCGAGCGCTTGAGCGCCAGCATTTCCGACTCGATACGGGTACGCGAAATCGACACCTCACCCGCCTGGTTGACCAGCCGGTCGACCAGGTCGGAGCGCACGCGCAGGCTGGACTTGCCGGCGTCCGGGTCGACCAGGCCCAACGGCTGGGCTGCCACCACGCGGCCCGGCTTGGCTTGGCCGGCCTGGCTGCCACCGGTTTCCGCCAGGGACTCGGCCACCATTTCGGCGATATCCGCCTCGGCCTCCGCATTGGGATCGCCATTGACCAGGTGATCCTGCAACTCGGTGATGGCATCGAGGTCCAGATCCAACTCGTCGATCAAGGCCAGCGGCAGATGCTCGCCAGCATTGAGCAGCCGTGTTTCCATATTGTGGGTGGCTTCACCCATGCGCATGGCGCCGGCCATACGGGCGCTACCCTTGAGGGTATGCAGCACCCGCTTGAGCGAATCATGCGTTTCGCTCTTGCCCGGCTCGCCGCGCAATGCCCGCAGATCGGCCGACAACTGCGGCAGCAATTCCTGCATTTCTTCCAGGAAGATAGGCAGCAACTGTTCGTCGATCTCGTCGTGCACGGTGATCTCGGCCAGCCGGTCGGGGCTGGTGAGATGAATCACGCTGCCCACGCCATCGGCTTCGGCCGGGCTTGGCGCCTCGATCGGCAAGGCGGCTACTTCTTCGTATTGCGGCAAATCGCCCGTTTCGACGGCTGCTACATCCAGGCCGGTATCATCGGCAGGACGCTCGCCGACTTCCATTACGATGGTTTCATCGATATGGGCGAGCGGCATATCGTTCAGCGCCGCATCGGTCAAAGGCAGATCAAACGGTTCGATGGCTTCGGCTTCGAGCAGGACCGGCTCGAAATCGCCCGCTGGTGCTTCCTCGTCGAACGACAGCGAGACAGGCAGCTCCAATTCCGGCTCCGGTACGGACACCGGCTCTGCCGCCACTTCCGGCTCCGGCAGCCACTCCGGCTCGGCCTCCGGCAGCTCGATCGCTTCCGCCGCGGTTTCGACCGCAACGATCTCGACGGGCTGTGCTTCCGGGAATGGCTCCGGCTCGGTGTCCAGCGACAGATCCAGGCCGTGGTCGGCCTCTTCCAGCACGAACGAGGGCGCTTCGGCTTCAACCGTGACGCCGTCCGAGGCGGACGACAGATCCAGGGCCAGGTCGTCTTCGTCCAGGCTGAGATCCAGACCGTCGAATTCGACCGGCGCTTCGACCGCTTGCGCCGTACCCTCGCCGCTGCCGATGGCATCCGGCAGGCTCAGCTCGATATCGAGCTCCTGCTCCAGTTCCTCTTCGCTGCGACGCATTTCCTGCGCCACGGGCTGCGAGGCCTCCGGCAGGCTGAGGGTCAGCGCATCTTCGCTGCCCTCTTCGGCCAGGTCCAGGGCAGGCGTATCCGGTAGGCTCAAGTCGAGGTCGAAGTGGTCTTCCGCCTGTTCGGGCAGCTCCAGGCCGATCTCGAGATCGGATTCGGCCGTCAAGGCTGTCGGCGTCTCGCTTGCCGCCACGACCAATGCCGGTTCGATGGTTTCGTCGCCCAGGTCGAAATCCAGGCCGATATCATCCAGATCGAGCACGGCTTCATCGGCGCTTTCCAGCGACACGGCTTCCACCGGTGCAGGCAACTCGACCGGCGCGGCGACGGCCGGCGCGGCGACTTCCACCGGCGGCAGGTCCAGGACGGAGCCGGGCAACGGCGTATCCTTGAGCCGGTCCACCAGGGCCATCAGCCGGCCGATGGTCTGAGGCTCATCCGACGGTGTTTCGTAGCGGCCGATCTGGCCCAGCATCACGCCGATCTTGTCGATGGCATGGGACAGGATGTCGTAATCGGCTTGTTCCGGTTCGCCGCCGACTTTTTCATACGCCAGTAGCGCTTGTTCGATGGCATAGCCCAATTCGCCCAGCGCGGTAAAGCCGGTGGTATTGGCGATGCCGCACAAGGTGTGGGCGGCATGGACGAATTCAGGCCGGACTTCGCCGCGTGCGCTGAAATCGATAAAGGCGTCATTCAGCGTGGCGAAGTGGTGATAGGCCTCGTCCAGGAATATCCCGAACAGCGCCTTGGAAATAACGATGTCGCCGATAACCAGTTCGGCGGTGTCGGCTTCCTGCTCCGTGCGAGCCAGTTCCAGGGAACCGGGTTCCAGCGCGACGTCCGCCGCGGCCGCATCCAGCTCCAAGCCGAGGTCGAAATCGAGACCTTCGGCGACTTCCAGCGTCGGCAGTTCGAGATCGATGTGTTCAGTTGCGGCCAGCTCAGGTTCAGCCAGATCCGGCGCGGTTGCTTCCAGGTCAAAGCTGAAATCGACTAGGGCCGGCTCTGCTTCGGCGGGCGCCGGCGCTGCGCCGATTTCCAGGGTCGCGTCGGCTTCGGATAGATCGAACACAGGCAAAGTGGCCGCTTCATCCACCATCGCAGGCGGCGCCATCTCGACAGCGGCAGCCGGCGCTTCGGCCGCGCTGACTTCGGTTTCGCCGCCGCTTTTCAGCGACTCGGCCTGGGCAAACAGGCTGCTGGCCTCGACCAAGGCGGCACCCGATTGCTTGAGTTCTTCCACCCAGGTCGAAAAATGCTGCGAGGCCTGCTCGATCAGTTGCAACAGGGCAGGATTGGCGCGTTTTTCGTCCTGCAGCCACTTGTTCAGAACCTGTTCGACGGCCCAGGCCACTTCACCCAGCTGGTTCAGGCCCACCATGCGGCCGCTACCCTTAAGGGTGTGGAAGCCACGGCGGATGACGGTGAGGGCATCCTTATTGGTCGGCTGGTCACGGACGACGGCCAGGTGGCTGTTGACGTTGTCCAGCACCTCGACCGCTTCTTCCAGGTAAACCTCCAGCAGCTCGGCATCCACGGCCGCATCGCTGACCACTTCGCTGGCCGGTGCGGGAGGCGCGTTCGCTTCGTGCAGGGCCGGATGCAGTTCCGCCTCGGCTTCCGGACCGCTGGCGAACTCCGCCGCGATCTGTTCGGCTTGGCTAGGCTCGCTGGCGGCGGGCTCTTCTTCCATTACATCGCCGCGAATCTTATGCAGCCACGGGGCGATCAGGCGATGCCGGCCAGCTTCCTCGCGCTTGAGCGCATCGATATAGAAACCCAGGCTGGAAAACGCTTCAGCCAGGAATTCCAGTTCTTCGGCTGGTGCTTGGTAATCCTCGGCCTGGCAGCTTTTGACGATATTGGCGCAGGCATCGAGTATCAGTTGCGCGTCACGCTCGTCGAGCATGGTCAGCGCACCGCGAATCTGGCGGATGGCGCCGTCGGTGCCGGCCAGTTCACCACGGGTGCTGCTGTCGCGGAAGAAGTCGTCCAGCGTTTGCTCGATCTGGCCCAGATTGGACTGGATCTCCTGCGCAACCTGGGAAATCAACAGGCGTTCCTGGGCGCGGCGCGAGACCTCGTCCAGCAGGGTGACTTCGGGCGAGCCTACGGTATTGTCGCGTAGCCGTGCCTGCATCGCGACAGCTTGCGCCGGGAAATCGGTGGAACGTTCCGGAAATACAATCAGCGAGTTTTCCAGCAGCAGTAGAGCGGTGGCGACTTCCAGCGCCTGGCCCTCGGCCGGTGCCGCCTTCATCTTGCCGACCACTTCCATCACCGCGGTGACCAGGTCGTCAAAGCCCACAATCGCCAGGATGCCGCTGCGTTTGGCGAATTCGGACAATTGCTGGCGGAAAGCCGGCAGGCGATCGAAACTTCCGCCACCTACCCGTGCCCAATTGTCCTTGGCTTGGCCGACCAACTCTTTCAGTTCGCGTGCAACCTGCAGCGAAACCAGCTGCTGGGCATCGTCCTCCAGCGCACCGGAGGGCAATAGCGCATTCAGGCCAAAGGCTTGCCGCACGGCGGCACACTGGACACTTTGGGTCTCGAGGTGGGCGACGCCATACAGCACGTCACGGAACAGCCGCTCGGCAACCTTGCCGCCGCTATCCGACAAACGCTTGAGTTGTTGATTGAGGCGAACGAACAGCTGCTTCAGATCAATATCGAGCTTGGCGCGATTATCGACGCTACCCTCGGCCAGCGCCGCTGCGGCCCACCAGAAACCTCTTTGCAGGTTGCTGGTCTGACTGCGTGCGACGCCGAACAGGGCTTGCACCATCCATTGGCCGCCCTCGCGGCGCTCGCCCTTGATCCACTTGAGCAGGCCCGCTTCAAAACGGCTGCGGGCGCTTTTCAGATAAGGTCCAAGCGCGGCCTCGTCCATCTTGGCGACGACAAGGTTGGGCGGCAAGGTGGCCGACAGGGGTGGGAAGAACAACTCCGCGCCGCTGCTGGAACGCTCGCCGCGCTGTTCGCGCACCCGGCGATAGCTGGGCAGCAGCTTCAGTGCCAGGTCGGGCGCACCGTTGATCAGCGCTTCCAGGTATTGCGTCAGGCTTTGTGCTGCGTCGGTGACGGCGGCCAGCAGGCTGGCCTCGGCCTCGCCTCGCTCCACGCTGCCTACCGCGACTTCCAATTCCTCGGCAAAGCGGGCCGCGCCGGACAAGCCGACCATTTCGACCGCGCCACGGACTTGGTGTAAATGTGTCTGGGCGAATTTAAGTTCCGCCGCGTCGGCCTGGGTGGCGTATTTCGCTAGGCTCTGGCGGGCTTTATCCAGTGCTTGATCGATTTCGCCTTTGACCCAGATCAGCGAACCCAGATCGAATTCGGTGTGCGCGCTCATCAGTATTATGGTTCCGCTTTATGGCTGCATAGCAGCTTTGCCGCCGCGACGGGATCGCGCAACGGCCTTGACCGAATTAACAGGAAAGACACCCCAGCCGCCGCGCCGACCAGCATCGGCGAGGCGCCCTCGCGAAGGCGAGGGCGGTGGGAATGAAACTCGATCTGCGGCAGCGCTTGCACGAGGTGTCTTTCTATCCACGGGCGTGGTGCCCGGCACAATGCCCGTTAGAGCTTGAAGCCTGCGACCGAGCCCTTCAGCTCTGCGGCCAGACCGGTCAGCTGACCAATCTGTACGGCCGTTTGCTTGGTACCGGCGGTGGTTTGTTCGGTAATGCGCAGAATGTCCTGCATCGAGGTGGCCACCTTGTCGGCCAGTTGCTGCTGCGACTGGGTCGCTTGGGCAATCGTCTCGATCAGGCCGGCCAGTTCGTTCGACACCTGGCCGATTTCGGTCAGCGCCTGACCCGCCGCGTCGGACAGCTTGGCACCTTCCACCACACCCTGGGTGGACAGTTCCATGGCGGCAACCGCATCGTGCGTGTCGGCCTGAATGGTCTTCACAATCGCGCCGATCTGCTTGGTTGCCTCACCGGAACGTTCGGCCAGTCGCTGCACTTCTTCCGCAACCACCGTGAAGCCGCGACCGGCTTCACCGGCCGAGGCGGCCTGAATGGCGGCGTTCAGGGCCAGCACGTTGGTCTGCTCGGTAATGTCGGAAATCAGTTCCACGATTTCACCAATTTCCTGCGAGCTTTCGCCCAGACGCTTGATTCGCTTGGCGGTCTCCTGGATCTGTTCGCGAATTTCGTTCATGCCCTTGATCTGGTTCTGCACCGCGTCCGCGCCCTTGTTGGCGGCGTCCAGCGACTGCCGCGCCACACGGGCCGATTCGACCGTGGTACCCGACACATCGTTAATGGAGCGGGTAATGTTCTGCACAACCTCATTGGTCTCGACGATTTCTTCGGACTGGCGCTGGGCGGCTTGCAGCAACTCGCCGGAAATCGCCTGGGCTTGCTGGGAGGCGGCCGTCACCTGGTCGGTGGCGCGATTGATACCGATAATCAGGCTGCGCAGCTCGTCGATGGTGTAGTTCATCGAGTCGGCGATGGCGCCGGTCAGGTCTTCCGTCACGGATGCGCGGACGGTCAAGTCACCGTCGGCCAGGTCGGACATTTCGTTCAGCAGCCGCAGAATGGCTTCCTGGTTACGCTTGTTTTCCGCTTCGATCTCGACCCGGCGACGTTGCGATTCGGCGTTGTACACACGGATCAGGCCGAACAGGCCGATAAAGGCGAGGATGGCGAAGACGATTTCCAGGATGATGGGCAGCACGCCACCGGCTTGCGTTTCATAGGCTTCGGTCAGCTTCTTGCCGTTCTGCAGCAGGCTTTCGCTTTCCTTATAGGTGGTCTGGTTGGCCAGACGGGTATTCACCAGGTTCTGCATATTGCGGGAGAAGGCACCCACCACGGTTTCGAAGTCCTTGAACATGTCGCGGATTTCGGTGAGCTTTTCCTTCACCTCGGGATTGCCGGCGGGCTGGATGCGAAGTTCTTCGCTGCCGTCGATCATGCCTTGCAGGGTGTCGCGGAAGGTATTGGTGTCCTTACCCAGCAGGAACACCACTTCCGGGTTGATGATCTCGCCGGCCAACATGGCGTTGGCGTTCTTGGCCATACGCTGCGACAGCATCACCTGCTGGTTGGCCAGTTCGATTTCGTGCCCCGGCGCCTTCGACTCGCTCAGCAGCGATACCAGTTGCTGGGTCAGTTCCAGCAGCTTGGCGTCATTGCGGTTGATCGAGCTCACGTTCTTGGTCACCGCGATCAGGGTGTCCTTTTGCTTGAGAATGGTCTCAATCGTGGGCTTCTTGGGATTGGGACGGAAGTTGGTTTCCCAGTTCTGCTTGATGCTCTGCAGAATGCTGGCGGCTTCGCCAGAGGACGCGGGCAGCCCGTCGCCGCCGTTGAGCAGGCGATTCAGGTCGGTATTGAACGCGTCATACGCTTCGCTGAGCAGCGGGAATGCCTCGGCATTACCTTGAATGGCTTGCGCCGAAGCACGCGCCATCCGTTGCGAAAGCATCTGCATTTCGGTGGAAGTGGCGCGGTAGATCGCATCGTGGCCGGACGCGCGCACCATCAGGATCACCGTAACGGCAAAGGCGATGATGGAAATCGCCATGACCCACACGCAGATCTCGATCTGCCGGCGAATCGGCAAATGGCCGATCAAGGGCAGGGGCAGGGAGGCGCCGCCCTCGGCCTGGGGCCGGATGCGGTCCAGGATGGATACCGTGCGCAAGGGATCGTATGCCTTGTCGGCCTTGTCGGCCGCGGCACCCTTGCCCCCTCCGAATGCCTTCATAAAGGTACTTGTCATACCACCGCGAGGCTGCGCCGCCGATTCGGCGGAGTTATCCTTGCTGCGCGATTTCAGTTTGTCCAGCAGCGCCATGTTCGAATTTCTCCCTGTTGCTTATCTCTGCGGGCCTCGCAGGCCGTAATGTGCGTAACGTGTATCTAAGCCTAAATGGTGCCGACTTGCAGAAACGGCGCTTGCTGGACCAGTTCGGAAATGCGCATTTCACGCCACTCCCGACCATCCTGGTCCCGCCGTGTCGGGCCGCACCATGGCACCGCCGGGTCGGCCGGCGCGATCTCTTCCATGCCCTGCACATTGCGCAAACCCAGCATGCGATTCACCAGCAATGCCGAATTGACGATATGGCGGGGGTGAATGATCAACAGACGGCTACCCAGGCCGACCTGGACCGATTCGTCGCCCAGGAAACCGGGCAGATCGACCACGCTGAACAGATTGCCGCGAATATTCGCCACCCCCTTGAACCAGCGCCGCGTGAGCGGGACGTTGACCATGGAGGGTACGGGCAGCACTTCGCTGACATCGGTCAGGTCGACCAGCCAGGAGGTATCCCCCACCTGGATACCCAGCTTGGTTGTGGCGGCGTGCGTGGCCGGCAAGGTCTTGAGCCTTGCCACCACGCTTTCCTGGAATTCTCTGAGACTGACGCGCTTGGCCATAGAAGTGGGGTCTAGCCGAGTGCGGAGATCTGCTTGAGCAGCTCTTCTGGATTGACGGGCTTGACGACATAGCCCTTCGCTCCCTGGCGCTTGCCCCAGACGATGTCGGTTTCCTGCCCCTTGGATGTGCACATGATGATGGGAATATGCTGCGTCACATCATCCTTGGAAATGGTGCGGGTAGCCTGAAAGCCGTTCAGCCCCGGCATGACCACGTCCATGAGGATCAGGTCAGGCATGATGTCCTTGACCCGGGCCACTGCTTCCTCGCCGCTTTCCAGTGTCATTACCTGGAAACCGTTCTTGGTCAGCAGTTCGCTGAGGAAGTGTCGCTCGGTCGGGGAGTCATCGACGATCAGGATTTTCTTGATGGTCATAGCAGTTCTAGTCCTTGACGCCGCTTCAGGCGTGGTTGGCGTGTACGCCCACTGCTTGCAGCAGGCTGTCTTTCGTAAAAGGCTTGGTCAGATATTCATCCGACCCAACCATGCGGCCGCGCGCACGATCGAACAAGCCGTCCTTGGAGGACAGCATGATGACCGGCGTGGCCTTGAACTTCGGGTTCTTCTTGATCAAGGAACAAGTCTGATACCCATCCAGGCGAGGCATCATCACATCGACGAAAATCACGTCGGGATGATGGTCGCTGATCTTGGCCAGTGCGTCGAACCCGTCTTCCGCCAGGATGACCTCGCAGCCCGCCTGACCGAGAAAAATCTCGGCACTACGGCGGATGGTATTGCTGTCGTCGATCACCATGACCTTGATGCCGGCAAGATTCTGCATCGGCCTATCTCCTTAATGCCCACGTGGCATGCACTTTATGCACCTTGGTAGCGATTGCTAACATAGCACAACGGCGGTCAAACCACTATGACGTAAGCAAGTTCGGAGCGGCAATCGATAAAAAACCCCGGCCCAAGGGGAATGTAGGCCGGGGTCGAAAACCCAGCGATTAAAGCCGGGCGCCCGCTCAGGGATAAACGCGGGAGGCATGCGAGGCACACCTACCCACTCAGAGCGGACAAGGTCGAATTAAGTTCCTGAGGCATCGTCGGCCTCGTTGCGCGCCTCGGCCGCGGCGGCCGCGAACCAGCCGCCCACCATCGCCTCGGCCTCGTCCAGGCCGGTTTTCTTCAGGCTGGAGAACAGCTGGACCGTACATTGCGGCCACCCCCCCACCTTGTCCTGCACCGCGGCCAGCGTCTCCGCCTGTTCGCGGCGGGTCAGCTTGTCGGCCTTGGTCAGCAACACATGCACCGGCCGGCCGGTCGGAATAAACCAGTCCAGCATGCGCACGTCGAGCGGCTTGAGCGGATGCCGCGCATCCATCAACAGCACCAGGCCGATCAGGTTGGGACGGGTGGCCAGGTACATGCCCAGCAACTTCTCCCAATGGGCGCGGATCGCTTCCGGTACCTGGGCATAGCCGTAGCCCGGCAGGTCGACCAGGAAGCGGTCTTCGCCGAACTCGAAATAGTTGATGTGCTGGGTACGGCCCGGCGTCTTCGACACGAAGGCCAGCCGGGTATGGTCGGCCAGGGTATTGATGGCGCTCGACTTGCCGGCGTTGGAACGGCCCGCGAACGCCACTTCCATGCCGCCAAGAGGCAGCATGTGCAGGTCATTGACGGTAGTATGAAAACGGAGTTGGCGAAACAGCGACATGATATGACTTTGCAATGATTGTAAGTGCCGGTTCCGAAACGCTGAACGAAAAGGCAAGTAGGCGGAATGCCCGCCAGTTGCAATTGTACAGAGCTTCCCTTTTGCGGCGTCTCAAGGTTCGGATAGAATATCAGGTTTGAATCAATGCCTTGGCTCGCGGACAATCCCGATCTGTTCGCCCGTGCGCCGCCTGGCCGGTTAAAACAAGTAAAAACGAGCGAAATCGCCGCTCACCTCGTCATCAAGGAGTTGTTTCATGAAACGTAGCGTGCTGGCAGTTCTGCTCGGCTTTGTTGCCACATTCGCCATGGCCGCCGAAGCGCCGGCCCCGGCAGTGAAGGCCGATCCTGCCAAGGGCAAGGTCATTGTGGATAATGTGTGTGCGGCCTGCCACGGCGCGGACGGCAATAGTGCCGCCAGCGCCAACCCCAGCCTGGCAGGGCAACATCCCGAGTATATCCAGGCGCAATTGCACGCCTTCAAGAAGGGTGAGCGCAAGAACCCCATCATGATGGGCCAGGTCGCCGCCATGTCGGATGACGATATGCGCAACGTGTCCGCCTACTTCGGCGGGCAGAAGGCGAAAGAGCGGGCCGGCGCCGACAAGGCACTGATGGCCGCCGGCAAGAAGATCTACACCGGCGGCATCGCCGCGACCGGCGTACCCGCCTGCATGGCCTGCCACGGCCCGAACGGCGCCGGCATGCCGGTGCAGTTCCCCCGCCTGGGCGGGCAGCACGCCGCCTATGTGGTGTCGTCGCTGAATGGCTTCAAGCTGGCCACCGACCGCAAGAACGCCATCATGTCGCCGATCGCCGCCAAGCTGTCGGACGCCGAGATGAAAGCCGTGGCCGAATACATCGCCGGCCTGCGCTGAGTCCGTACCGCCGGGCGTCACGGCCGACTGGCCGGGGCGGTCCGCAGAAGGGGGCGGCTTAGCCGCCCCCTTCCTATATTTTGGAAAACCACGTGCGTCGCTCCTCCTTTGCGCGGGCCTGCTTCGAGCTGTTCAGCTCGATGCGTTTCGCCATCAGTTTGCTGGTCGTCCTGGCGATCGCCGCCATCATCGGTACCGTGCTGGAGCAGAACCAGACCTATACCAACTATGCCATCGAGTTCGGCGACTTCTGGTTCCAGCCGTTCGAATGGCTGGGCTTGTTTGACGTCTATCACGCCAGCTGGTTCTTGCTGATCCTGACCTTCCTGGTCGCCTCCACTTCGGTCTGCATCTACCGGCACCTACCCGGCATCCTGCGCGACACCCGCTCCTACCGCGAACATGCCGCGCTCAAGTCGCTGCGCGCCATGGGCCACCATCAGGAATGGCCGCTAAGCGACAGTCCCGCCGCCACGCTGGACAAGGCACAGGCCTGGCTGCTTGCGCGTGGTTACCGCCTGAAACGGCTGGCGCGCGAGGACGGCAGCTTGCTGGCCGCCAAGAAAGGCAGCCTGCAAAGGCTGGGCTACCTGTTCGCCCATGCCGCCATCGTGGTGATCTGCATAGGCGGCCTGCTGGACGGCAATCTGCCGCTGAAGGTCCAGTCCTTGCTGGGCTTCAAGCAGCCCGAGCTGCGCAATGTGCCGCAAAGCCAGATCCCTGCGCAAAGCCGGCTCAGCGTCAACAACCTGTCGTTCCGCGGCAATCTGGAATTGCCCGAGGGCGCATCGGGCGATGTCGCCTTCGTCGGCGCCGGACGGGGTTACTTCGTGCAGGACCTACCCTTTCTGGTCAAGCTCAAGAAATTCCATATCGAGCATTACAGCACCGGCCAACCCAAGCTTTTCGCCAGCGATATCGAGGTTACCGACAAGGCCAGCGGCAAGATCACCCGCGCCACGGTCAAGGTGAACCACCCCCTGGTAGTGGATGGCATCGCCATCTATCAATCCAGCTTCGGCGACGGCGGTTCGGCACTGGAGTTCGCCCAATGGGATCTGTTCGGCCCGGCGACGGGTGCGGCCACGCTCAAGGCGGTGTCGCAGAGCAGCCAGCCGGTGGCTTGGCGGGGCACGGCCCTGACGCTGGAATTGGGCGATCTGCGCCCGTTCAATATCGAAAGCACCGACGCGCCGCTGGGGAGCGAGGTGGACAGCAGCCTGGGCAAGTTGATCCAGGATGCGCGCCAGGTCAAGGCGGACAAGAAGGTCAAGAATATCGGCCCCTCCATCCAGTTCAAGCTGCGCGATGGCCAGGGCCAGGCAACGGAATATCTGAACTATTTGGCGCCATTCGAGGAAGATGGCCGCTTTTACCTGATGAGCGGCATGCGCCGGGAGATTGCCGCCCAGTTCGCCTTTGTCCGCATCCCGCTGGATGACGACCTGAAGCCCGATACCTTTATGCAGCTGCGCGCGACCCTGTCCGATCCCGCCGCCTGGCCGCATATCGCCCGCCTCACCACCGACCGCGCGGTGCGCGATGCCACCATCAGCGCGCCCTATCGGCAAGATTTCGAAAATAGCCTGCTGTGGGTATTGCAACGCTTCTCCGAAGGCGGCTTCAGCGCCCTGGAGAAATTCCTCGACGCGAAGGTGCCGGCGGACAAACGCGCCGCCGTGGCGCAGACTTACGTCAAATTGCTGCAGGGCGCCGTGATCGATGCCCTGCAAGTGTCGCGAGAGCGGGCAGGGCAGCCGGCCATCGCCATGGACGAAAAGCAGTACCGTTTTCTGATGGACAGCCTGGTGGCCATGTCGGCCCGCTTCGATTACGGCGCCGGCTTCTATCTGCAACCGGTCGGTTTCGACGAGGTCAAATCCAGCGGTTTCCAGCTCACCCGCAGCCCGGGCCAACCGCTGGTCTACCTCGGTAGCCTGCTACTGGTGCTGGGGGTTTTCTGCATGTTCTATATTCGGGAGAACCGCGTCTGGGTGTGGGCCGGCCAGGGACGCCTGCTGTTGGCGCTCGGCAGCAATCGCCGCGACAGCCTGACCGAGCGCGAATTCGCCGAACATCAAGCCGTATTGACCGGTATCGCCGGTTCGCAACAAGGAAGCTCGTCATGACCACCCCTCCCTTCGCCGCCGATGCGCCTCATGCCATCCACCAGCCATTCTGGCGCGAGCTGCGGCTAGGCGATCATCTGTTCGCGCTTTTCGTGCTTGTACTGGCCAGCGCCGCCTTCGCCCGCTACCGCCTGTTCATGGATGGCTACGAGCAGGCCATCCTGGCCGGCGCCGCGCCGGGCCTGATCGCCCTGGGCTGGTTCTGGAAGCCGATTCGGCTGTTTTTTCCCGTGACGGGCGCGATCGCCCTGGCCGGCATTGGCCTGTACGACGGCGATCTGGGCCGCGGCCAGACCGCTTTCTGGCTGAAATATGCGCTGGCCAGCCAGTCGGCGGCGATGTGGATGTGCGTCTGCTTCTACCTGGCCACCGTGATGTACTGGCTGGGATTGTGGCGCCGCTCGGCAACGGCCGAGCTGATCGCCAGCGGGCTGACCTGGGCAGCGGCGGGCGCGGCGGCGGTCTGGTTCTTTGTCCGCTGGTATGAAAGCTATCTGATAGGCAGCGATATCGGCCACGTGCCGGTGTCCAACCTGTACGAAGTCTTTATCCTGTTCTGCCTGATCACTTCGTTGATGTACTTGTACTACCAGGACCGCTTCGCCACCCGGCGCATGGGCGCCTTTGTGCTGTTGGTGATCAGCGCGGCGGTCGGTTTTATCCTTTGGTACACCTTCGATCGGCAGGCGCATGAGATCCAGCCCCTGATCCCTGCCCTGCAGTCGTGGTGGATGAAGATCCATGTGCCGGCCAATTTTGTCGGCTATGGCAGCTTCGCGCTGGCGGCCATGCTGGGCGTGGCCCAACTGCTGGTGGCGCGCGGCGTGCTGAGCAGCCGCCTGCCCAGCCACGACCTGCTGGGCGAAGTCATGTACCGCGCCATCGCCGTGGGCTTTCTGTTCTTTACCATTGCCACCATCCTGGGCGCCATGTGGGCGGCCGATGCCTGGGGCGGTTACTGGAGCTGGGACCCGAAGGAGACCTGGGCGCTGATCGTCTGGCTGAACTATGCCGCCTGGCTGCATGTGCGGCTGGTCAAGGGCTGGCGCGGCGACGTGCTGGCCTGGTGGGCGGTGGTCGGCCTGCTGGTCACCACCTTCGCCTTTATCGGCGTGAATATGTTTCTGTCGGGCCTGCACTCCTACGGCAAGCTGTAGGGCGAGTTCTGTGGAAAGCACCGCAGGGCGGGTCCTTTGGATCCGCCCTGCGGTGCTCGTCACTCCCGATGCGGGCCAGTAAGCGCGCTATGCCCCGAAGCACGCATGCAATACCCCAAGTCCCAGTCCTGTAACAACCATTGCCGTTACCACTACCTTTTCGAAAACCAGGCTTTCGCCGGAACGGTCCCGCAGGAGCGGTATGGCGTCCAAATCGAAACTCTCGCTTTTGTCATAGCCGGGACGATATTCAGGGTAGCTCCGGCGATCGCCTGCGGGAAAATTACCAAGACAGAGCGGGCTGCCGACCGGAGCGGGCGTAATGTCGCAGCCCCTGAAGTTCCCCTGTGGTGTCCGGTTCCCATGTCGTTCGGGATATGAAGTCGAGGGGGTGTGATTCATTCGTTCCATATTATTTCTTTCAAACTATGTAAATAAAATTTCATCTATTGAGTGTGCGATTGAATTTCATCATCGCGCCAACATTCTGTCACCGAGAACAATCAACACTGTCGAAATGCGTCTGCGCTTTCATTTAAACGAAGTCGCCATAGCGCGCCTGCAGCAGCGCGGCAATCACCGGAGCAACCGTTTCGGTACGGAAGATGCGCGGCCCAAGCAGCAGGGGTGTGAAGCCGGCGCTGATGGCGAGGGCCTCTTCATCGCTCGAGAAGCCGCCCTCGGGACCGACCAGGACCTGGACGCTGGCGGCAGTGGCCGGCAATTGCGCCAGGGAAACCGCGCCGGTGGGCGACAATAGTAGCTTGAGGTCGGCGGCCGGCGGCTTGGCCAGCCAATTGTCCAGACGCACCGGCGGCAGGATGTCCGGCACCCGGGTGCGGCCGCATTGCTCAGCCGCCGATTCGGCCACGGCCTGCCAATGCTGCAGGCGCTTTTCCACCCGGTCGGCCGCCAGCTTGTAGCTGCAAAAGGCCGACTGGACGACAACGATACGGCTCACCCCCAGCTCGGTGGCTTTCTGCACCGTGTAATCCATCCGTTCGGCGGCCGACAGGGCCTGTACCAGGGTGAGTACCAGCGGCGATTCCCGCTCGATCGCATCGAACGCCTCCACCACCACCGTCACATGCCGCTTACCCATCTCCACCACCTTGGCGGCGTACTCCCCGCCTTGGCCATTGAACAGGGTCAAGGCTTCGCCCGGCTGTAGCCGCAGCACTTGCACATGGCGGGCCACCTGTTCAGGCAGATCGAATTGCTGGCCGGCCTGAAGCGGCGCATCAAGATGAAAACGGGGCATAAAGGACATTCCAAAGGGCGTAATAGCCCGATTATGCCAGCCGCCCAGCGCCTATAATCAGCCGACGCCCGGATTTGGATGATGACCCATGGCAAGTCTCAGTTCTCCACGATGCAATGTCGGCCAGGACGCGGTGGATTTCGACCTCCCCGCCACCGACGGCAGCCGCTACGACCTGGCGCGCTGTCGCGGCACGAATGGCGTGTTGGTGATGTTCATCTGCAACCATTGCCCCTACGTGAAATCGATACGCGAACAACTGGCAGAGACCTGCAAGGAGCTGGAGAGCTATGGCATCGGCTGCGTCGCCATCAACTCGAATGATCCGACAGACTACCCCGAGGACGACTTCGACCATATGAAGGCCTATGCCCGGGCCTATGGCTTCGGCTTTCCCTACCTGCTGGACGAAACCCAAGCCGTTGCCCGGGCCTATGGCGCGGTCTGCACCCCCGACTTCTTCGGCTACAACAGCGACTTGAAGCTGCAGTATCGCGGCCGCTTCGATGCTTCCGGCCGGCATGTGGTGCTGGGTGCAAAGCGGGAACTGTTCGAGGCGATGAAGCAGATCGCCATGCTGGGGGACGGCCCACCTGTGCAAACCCCTAGTCTCGGCTGCGCCATCAAGTGGCGCGAACCGAGCTAACCCACGAGGGGACGAGGCTTTCCATTGGAATCAAGCGCTTATGCTGCAATGCAGCGCGGTGAATAAAATCACCATGCGTGGTGAATTTAATCATCACTTGTGATTAAATTCGGCCCACGCAACCCGCATCTACAAGGATTCCACCATGTCCAAGAACGCCGATCTCCATGCCCGTCGCCTGGCCGCCACACCGCGCGGCGTGGGGGTGCTGGGAGACTTTTTTGCCGAGCGCGCCGAGAATTCCCATGTGTGGGATATCGAAGGCCGCCGCTTTATCGATTTCGCCGCCGGCATCGCCGTGCTCAATACCGGCCACCGCCATCCCAAGCTGATCGCCGCAGTGAAGTCGCAGCTGGATGCATTCACCCACACCTGCTACCAGGTCGTGCCCTATGAGGGCTACGTGCGGTTGGCCGAGAAGCTGAACGAGATCGTGCCGATCGCCGGCGCCAAGAAGACCGCCTTCTTCTCCACCGGTGCCGAAGCGGTCGAAAACGCCATCAAGGTGGCCCGCGCCGCTACCGGCCGCAGTGGCGTGATCGCCTTCTCCGGCGCCTTCCACGGCCGCACCATGATGGGCATGGCGCTGACCGGCAAGGTCAATCCCTACAAGCTCAATTTCGGCCCCATGCCGGCCGATGTGTTCCACGCCCCCTTCCCCATTCCCATGCATGGCGTCAGCAGCGCCGACGCCATCAAGGCCCTGAACATGCTGTTCAAGGCCGATATCGATCCGAAGCGCGTGGCCGCCATCATCCTGGAACCCGTGCAAGGCGAAGGCGGATTCTATGTGGCGCCGCAGGATTTCATGGCCGAATTGCGCAAGATCTGCGACGAGCACGGCATCCTGTTGATCGCCGACGAAATCCAGACCGGCTTTGCCCGTACCGGCAAAACCTTCGCCATGGAACATTTCAACGTCAAGCCGGATCTGATGACCATGGCCAAGAGCCTGGCCGGCGGCTTCCCGCTGTCCGCGCTGACCGGTCGCGCCGAGTTGATGGATGCGCCGGCCCCCGGCGGCATGGGCGGCACCTATGCCGGCAGCCCGCTGGCCGTCGCCGCCGCGCTGGCGGTGATCGAGGTGATCGATGAAGAAAAGCTCAACGACCGCGCGGCCCGCCTGGGCGCGGCCCTGCAGGAGAAGCTGAACAGCCTGCGCGGTACCGTGCCGCAGATCGCCGATGTACGCGGCCTCGGCTTTATGGTGGCGGTGGAGTTCAACCAGGCAGGCAGCCAGGAGCCTGATGCCGACTTCGCCAAGAAGGTGCAGACCGAAGCCCTCAAGCGCGGCCTGATCCTGCTGACCTGCGGCGTGTATTCCAATGTGATCCGTTTCCTCGCCCCCATCACCATCGACGACAACACCTTCGCCGAGGCACTCGATATTCTCGAAGCCGCCATGAAGGCCTGATCAATCGCAGGGCGGGCCTTTGCCCGCCCAGGGAGTTTCCGCATGTTGAATCTAAAAGATCCCAGCCTGCTTCGGCAGCAATGCTATATCGCCGGCCAATGGCTGGACGCCGACAGCGGCGAGCGCATCGCCGTAACCAACCCGGCCACCGGTGAATTGGTCGGGCACGTACCCAAGATGGGGCGGCAGGAAACCCGGCGCGCCATCGAAGCAGCCGAGCAGGCCTGGCCTGCCTGGAAAGCCAAGACCGCCAAGGAACGTTCCACCGTCCTGCGCAAACTGTTCGATCTGATGCTGGCCAACCAGGATGACCTGGCCGCCATCCTCACCGCCGAACAAGGCAAGCCGCTGACCGAAGCCAAGGGCGAGATCGCCTATGCCGCCTCTTTCTTCGAATGGTTCGCCGAAGAAGCCAAGCGCGTCTACGGCGAAACCATCCCCTCGCCCTGGGCCGACAAGCGGCTGTTCACGCTCAAGCAGCCGATCGGCGTCACCGCCGCGGTCACGCCGTGGAACTTCCCTTCGGCCATGATCACCCGCAAGGCAGCACCCGCCCTGGCGGCCGGTTGCCCCATGGTCATCAAGCCGGCCTCGCAGACGCCGCTGTCGGCCTTGGCCATGGCCGAGCTGGCGCACCGCGCCGGCGTGCCTGCCGGGGTATTCAGCGTGGTGACCGGTTCGGCCAAGGAAATCGGCGGCGAACTGACCGCCAACCCCATCGTACGCAAACTGTCGTTCACCGGCTCGACCGAGATCGGTCGCGAGCTGATGGCCGCCTGCGCGCCGACCATCAAGAAAATCTCCCTGGAACTGGGCGGGAATGCGCCCTTTATCGTGTTCGACGATGCCGACCTGGACGCGGCGGTGGAAGGCGCCATCGCCTCCAAATACCGCAATGCCGGCCAGACCTGTGTCTGCGCCAACCGGCTGTATGTGCAGGCCGGCGTCTATGATGCCTTCGCCGCCAAGCTGGCCGAGGCAGTGGGCAAGCTGAAGATCGGCAACGGCATGGAAGCCGGCGTCACCCAAGGCCCCATGATCGATATCAAGGCGGTCGAGAAGGTGGAAGAACATATCGCCGACGTACTGTCCAAGGGCGGCAAGCTGCTGGTGGGCGGGAAACGGCATGCCCTGGGCCACAGCTTCTTCGAACCGACCATCGTGACCGGCGTCACCCGCGAGATGAAGGTGGCACGCGAGGAGACCTTCGGTCCCTTGGCACCGCTATTCAAGTTCGAAACCGAGCAGGAAGTGATAGAGCGGGCCAACGACACGGAATTCGGCCTGGCCGCCTATTTCTACGCCAAGGATATGGGCCGGATCTGGCGCGTATCGGAAGCGCTGGAATATGGCATGGTGGGTGCCAATGCCGGCCTGATCTCGACCGAAGTCGCGCCCTTCGGCGGCGTCAAGCAATCCGGCCTGGGCCGCGAGGGATCGCGCCACGGCATCGAAGACTATCTGGAAGTCAAATATCTCTGCCTTGCAGGAATCTGAAAACGATCCTAGGCTTGGTACAAGCGCACAAGATCGGGTGTGCGCATGACTTCCTCCTCCTCATCCCGCTATTGGCTATTGGCCGGCGGGATTTTTTTTGCCCTTATCCCGGCAGGGACCGGGATAAGGGCAAGAGAGGGCTCGGATCAGTAGGCGGCCTTGTCATTGGCCAGTACCAGCACGGTGCGGGCGATGATCTGCAGATCGAAACGCAGCGACCAGTTACGCAGGTAGTCCAGATCGAAATCGATCCGCGCCTGCATCTTCTCCAAGGTTTCGGTCTCGCCACGGAAACCATTGATCTGGGCCCAGCCGGTAATGCCGGGCTTGACCTTGTGGCGGATCATGTAACCCTTGATCAGCTTGCGATACAGCTCGTTATGGGCCACCGCATGCGGGCGGGGTCCGACGATGCTCATGCGCCCTTGCAGCACATTGATGAATTGGGGCAGTTCATCCAGCGAGGACTTTCGCAGGAATCCGCCCAGGCGCGTAATGCGGCTATCGTTGCGGCTGGCCTGCTTGACCGAGTCGCCGTCCTCGCTGACCTTCATGGAGCGGAACTTGTAGACGACGATCTCTTCGCCATCCAAGCCATAGCGCCGCTGCTTGAAGATCACGCTGCCCGGCGAATCGAGCTTTACCGCGATGGCGATGATCAGCAGGATGGGCGAGATCAGGATCAGGATCAACAGCGACAGCAGGATATCGCTGAGCCGCTTGATCAAGCCGTTGCCGCCCTTGAACGGGGTCTCGCAAACCGAGATGACCGTCATGCCGCAAACCGCCGCGGCACGGCTCTGGATCAGGTCGGTAATAAACATATCCGGCACGAAGTAGATCGAAGCCGTGGTGTCCTTCAAATCGTCCAATACCTGCAGGATGCGCGGCTGCGATGCCATCGGCAGCGACAGGTAGATGAATTGGGTCCGGTTTTCCTTGACGAAGGCCGACAGCTCGCTGAGCTTGCCCAGCAAGGCCAGGTCGGTCGGTGCATCCAGCCGCTGTTGGCAGCGATCGTCGAAAAAGCCGACCAGTTCGATACTGGCATGCTGGCTTTCGCGTATCCGCCGGGCCAGCGCAACGCCCTGCTCATTCATGCCGACGATGATGGCGCGCTTCGGCGGCCCTTGCAGCTTGGCGATATGCGGCGCCAGCAGGCGCAAGGTCAGTTGTGCGCCTATCTGGCTCAGCGGCGCCACCCACAGCCAGGCGATGATGGCCTCGCTGGGGTATTCATGGAAATAACGGGTGGCAAAGCCCAGCAGCAGCAGCAAGGAGGCCGTCCAGATCCAGCTGCCGAGCACATCGGTGATCAGCTTGAACAAGGAGACGGGCGGCTGGGTCGAGCCGGGGAAAGTAATCGAAAAGACAATGATGGAGAGGACCAGGTAGCGTGAATGCAGCTCCCCCTCGATCAGGAAAGCCACCACCCAGAGCGACAGGATCAGGACGATGGACTCGGTGGCGCTGCTGATCATGCCCAGCAGGCTGCCGCTATCCGGCGGGGTATAGCGCCGCAAGGTAGAGAACAGGGTCGATTGGCGCGCGGTATTAGCTTCCGACATTGAGTATCTTGTTTTCGAGCTTGGCAACGGCTTGTGTTCGGTTGAATACATCGAGTTTCTTGAATATACGTTGCATATGGTTTTTGACAGTGAAGGTGCTTATATCCAGTATGCTGGCAATCTCTGGATTGGTCTTGCCTTGCCGGACCCAGATCATAATCTCGGCTTCCCGGCTGCTCAGACCAAACTCTTCATCGGCTTGGTTGACCTGCGTCTGTTGCGTACTGCGAATCTGCCGCGGCAAATGTTCTACACGGCGAAGCGCGGTGTCAATATACGGCAATAATACTTCCATTGTGCTGCGCGCCGAATTATCCAGCTCGCCATTCGAGCTGAAAATCACATAAAGACAATCGTGCCGGCCCCGCTCGTCCGAGATGCCATGCACCAGGGAAGAGCGCATGCCTTGCAATGCTGATCCCAGTTCGCACTGTAAATCAGCATTTTCCAATATAAAACCAGTCTCATTTACGCCCAGCGCATACGGCACCTTGCCCAATTGATTCCAGCGGTCGAATAAGCCCAGCAGCAAAGGCGCCAAAGCCTCGGAGCTGGAATGGGTGGTCCGCACGCCGGGCAAGGCGGAAACGATATCATGGTCTATCACGCCATTATGAAAATCACCCCAGGCCGCAACCAGGATTTCATGGGGCAGATAGCGCTGAATATCGCCCTGCAGCCACTGCAGCAGATCAAAATGACGGCGAACACGGATCACCTCTTGGATCAGTTTGGAGTAACGTCCAAGATCTTCTGAAGAGAGCGAGTACAGAAAATTCATGCTCTGTGAATCCAATATTGTTGTGAATATAAAAGCAGGACTGTGAAGAAGCCGCGAATACCATTCAACAACGGTCATTTGTGGGTTGGAAAGGTGTGAACTCTGAACAGCGCAACCTGAACAGCAGCTGAAGCGATGCATATCGCCACGTTCATCGGTACCGCGCGAGCTCGCCTCGCCACCCGTTTGCCTCAACGCACCCGGTTTTGCCGGGCACCATAATCGGCCGCAAAGTGTATATCGATTTCGCTGGACTCATCATCCTCAAAGTTGATGATTCAATGGTAATTTTGAACATGCCGGACTGAGCCCGGCCGTCCAGGCCATGGCCGAGGCGCATCTGCAATGTACATGAGCGGGTAGCGGCATTGCGGGCAGGAGGCTGCAAAAGGCAGCCGCCAGGATGTTTGCGCCACACTCGCGGGCGAACCCGCAACACTGGCCTGCGTAATCACCCTCCACGCACAAGTTAACCACCCGTCATGACAGGCTGGTGACACGCTAGCCGGCTGAGTTCACCACAGCAGGCGTAGATAGTTGTCGCCCAATCCCGGCGCGGAGAAGCGCAGCAGATTCGCGCCCCGGCGGATGGGCTGGCGTTTCGGCAGGGCCTTGAACGGGCCCATGGGCGAGTTGGATTGCTCCATGCGCAACCAGCGGTCGCGGCCCGAGTAGATCCGCAGTTCGAATTGGTCGGGCTGGACTTCGGTCACGCTGGGGGCAAAGGGCTGCGCCAGGGGCTCCCCGACGAACACCCCCTCGCCAGGCCATTGCACGCTTTTCCAATACGCCTCGATCGCGCTGGCGCCATTGGCATAGTGATACATCGCGACCGCCGGCAAAGGGAACTTCTGCGGGTGGCTGCACGGTTCGAGCACGGTACCGTAACTGGCCGTGGCGCCCGCTTCCAGCCAACGCAGAATGCTCATCTGGCTGGAGTCGGTCAGCTGTCCGCCGAAGGAAGTCAGGTGATCGGCCAGGGCGCCCGGCAGGAATGCCAGCGCGTTCAAATCCGGCACCTGCGCCAAACCGGTGAAATAGAACATCACATCGCGTCGCTCGCCCAGGCTGCTGCCCTTCTGCAGCTCGATATCGAATACGCCGCCCAGCTGTTTTGCGGTTTGACCGAACATTAATGCGCGTACATTGCGGGCCCGGTCCGGCGTGCTGAGCAGATAGGCGCGGCCGGCCGGAAAGCGCTGGTCGGCGGCCACGCCGCGATCTATCAGCGCCTTTACCTGCTCGAAGCCGGTGCCGGCCAGCATCATTGCCGGCCGCAGCCGGTGGTCCGTGGCGGGTGCGGTGCTGTCCGAGTTGAAATAGGGGCTGGCCTTGGTGGGACCGCATTTCGCCGAGCAATAGCTTTCGTCCAGCCCCAGGGCAAGCGCCGAGGTAATCGACATGCACCCGGCCCGGTAGGGCTTGGTCCAGCTCACGGCATAAGCCTGCACATGATCCGGCGTCGCCGCATCGATCTCGGCCTTGATCCTGGCGAACTCTTCCTTGCCCAGCGCGCTCCGGCCGGGCGGAAACTTGACGTGGATCACGTTCGCGGCCGGAATGCGGCGGGCCTTCTGGTAGTACTCGCCCACCTCGCGCGACTGGGGATCGTCATCGTTGATGATCAGCGCCAGATCCTTGGGACCGAGTGCGGTGGGCGGCAGCAGGATATGGGTGCTGGAAGCCATGGCGGCGGTGCCAAGACCGGCTGCGGCGGCGATGCTCAGGATAAATCGGCTGAGGAGTTTCAAGCGGGATCCCTTGGTCGGATCGGAAGGTTGGAGAGGGATGATACTCGCCCGGCGAGCGGCGGGTCTGGCCCCTGCGTTCCGGAATATCGTATTTATGCCATATGCAAAATTCTTGCCGAAGGCGGCCCCTCGCCTGCAAACTATGCTCGAATCCCGTACCGCATGCCATCACGGCGGTACCGACCTGCTTGCTGGCAGGTAGTCAACATCGAAGGTACCGGTTTGAAAGAAATGCTTACTCCCTTCCCGCCCCCTTACGTCGCCTTGCTGCTTGCCTTGCTGCTGCCGGCCCAGGCCTTCGCCGACGAGGGCGATCCGATCAACCTGCTCGGATCGGCCCGCCTGCAGCACGACAGCAATCTGTTCCGCCTGCCCGGAGACGCGGACAGCCAGCGGCTGCTGGGCAAGCCGGATAAATCGGACCAGATCCTGATCACGTCCCTGGGCGTGCAGTTGGACAAGCCCTATGGCTTGCAGCGTTTCGAGCTGGACGCCAACCTGACCAACTACCGCTACCGGAACTTCCGCCATCTCGACAGTACGGCGCGCAACTACACCGCCGCCTGGCAGCTGCAGCTGACACCGCAACTGCATGGCCGGCTGAGCGGCAGCCGTACCGATACGCTCAATACCTTCGCCGATGTGAGCGGCTACGACAAACGCAATCTGCGCACCGAGGAACGGCGCCGCTTCGACGGCAGCTACGATGTGAGCGGCAGTGTGCGCCTGTTGGCCGGGGTGGGCAGATACAGCAAGAAGAGCAACCAGACCTCCTCGGTGGAAGACGACTACCGGGTCAACAGCAGGGAAGGCGGCGTGCGCTATGAATCGCCGTCCGGCGCATCGGTCAGCCTGGTCACCAAGCGCAGCGACGGTACCTATCTCAATCGCCCGCAACTCAATCCGGCCACCATGCTGGACAGCAGCTTCGACGAGCGCAGCAATGAAGTGCGGCTGCGCCTGCCGGCCGGCGGCAGCGCCGCCTTCGATGCCCGGCTGGCCCGGATCGAGCGCAAGCACGCGCACTTTTCCGAACGCGATTTCAGCGGCACGGTGGGTAATCTCTCGCTCAACTGGAATATCACCGGCAAGACCCAGCTGGCGGCCAGCGTGATGCGCGAGCTGAGCAGCGCCCAGAGCAACACCGCCAGCTACGTGGAAAGCACCCGTTTCTTGCTGGCGCCCTATTGGCAGATCACCGAGAAGGCCGGCATGCGCCTGCGCTATGTGCATGAGGTGCGCGACTATCTCGGCCAATTGTCCAACGCCATGCCGCTCGACCAGAGCGATACTCTGGATACCGCCATGATCGAGTTCGAATGGCGGCCCTTGCGTTCCCTGCTGATGAGCACCTCGCTGCAGACCGACCTGCGCTCATCCAACCTGCCGCGCCGCGATTACCGCAGCCAATCCACCAGCATTTCCGCGCAATACACTTTCTAGCCGTGCACTGCGGCCCGTCATCCCGGCATGGCTCGGGATGACGACCATCGCGGCCGGATAGGGCAGGCGACCCTAGCATGCTTGCCAGCTAGCCGGATCCGTGTAAGTAATACCGCCCATACCGGGATCAAAGCGAAAACCCAATGTTTATAAGGCGGACAGCGCGAAGGCGAAGGGATATCGCATGCGGGCGGCATAAATGCCATCAGGATTAGCTCAAATGGGCTATTCCTCCGCGACTCGGCTTAGGCTACCCTTTGCTTGATTTTTGCTGAAGAATTGCTATTTGCGCGTTTGGTCGCAACCGTTGCGACGCCAACACCAACAGGCTCTACGGCGCTGGTGGGCGGTGTTCTCCTTTTGTAATATTGATAGCGCAGCCTGTCCAGAATTGAAATGTTCTGGGCCGATAAACGGCTGGGCTGACCTTGCCCTTCCCGTCTGCCAAGAAACGATTGCCGCATGTTCGCAAGTTCGGCCCGCGCCGACTGCGCGCTGGCGGCGTTCCACTAATCCTCAATCTGAAGCTACGACAGCACCCTATATGCGACACATCAGCGCCAAACTTGCATTGCCATTGCTGGCTATCCCCCTGCTCCTGAGCGTTACGGCGTGCGGTGGCAAAGACGAGAAGACCGCCAGCCAGGTGGCTGCCAAGGTCAACGACGACGAAATCTCGGTACATCAGATCAACTTCGTGCTGAGCCGCTCCGGCGCCAACGCCCCTACGCCCGAAGCCGCCGCCAAGCTGCGCCGCGAGGTCCTCGACAAACTGGTCGACCAGCAACTGGTGGTGGCGCAGGCCGTGGAAAAGAAGCTGGACCGCTCCCCCGCGGTCGTGATGGCGCTGGAAGCCGCCCGTCGCGACGTATTGGCACGTGCCTATATCGAGCAACTGAGCGCGGCCGTGGCCAAGCCTAGTACCGAAGAAGCCAAGAAGTACTTCCAGGAGCACCCGCAGCTGTTCGGCGAACGCCGTATCTACAATATCCAGGAAGTCGTCTTCCCGACCGCGCCGGGACTGAAGGGCGAAGTGGAAGCGCAAGTCGCCGCCGGCAAGCCGATTGAAGAAATCGCAGCCTGGCTCAAGAGCAAGAACATCAAGTTCGCCGGTGGCGGCGCCACCAAGCCGGCCGAGCAGATCCCGCTGGAACTGTTGCCCAAGGTACATGCGCTGAAGGATGGCGAGGGCATGGTGGTCGAAGCGCCCCAGACCATTACCGCCATGCGGGTGATTGCTTCGCAGGCCGCACCGGTGACGGAAGCGGAAGCGCTGCCCAAGATCCAGCAATTCCTGTTCAACCAGCGCGCGGGTGAGTCGACCGGCAAGGAATTGGCGCAACTCAAGGCCAAGGCCAAGATCAGCTATGCCGGCGAGTTCGCCGGTACGGCGCCGGCAGCACCGGCTGCGGCGCCCGCCGCCGCGGAAACCGCCGCCGCGCCTGCCTCCGATGCATCCATCGAAAAGGGCGTGGCCGGGCTGAAGTAAGCCGGTTCAGCCATTACCCACCGGAGCTCACATGATTCGCCGTTTTATCCAATTCCTGATCTGCCTATTCCTTGTCGGTGCGGCGCAAGCCGCCGACCCGGTCAACACCGACTATCCGCTCGGTGCGGGCGACGCGATCCGGGTCCAGGTATTCCAGAATCCGGACCTGACCATCGAGGCACGGGTGTCCGAGAACGGCGCGATCAACTACCCCCTGATCGGGTCGGTGGGTCTCGGTGGGCTATCGATTGCCGCCGCCGAAAAGAAGATTGCCGATGCCTTGAGCAAAGGCGGCTTCGTCAAGCAGCCACAGGTCAATATCATCCTGGTGCAGGTGCGCGGCAACCAGGTTGCGGTGCTGGGCCAGGTCAACCGGCCCGGCCGCTACCCCCTGGAAACGCTCAACACCCGGGTGAGCGATATGCTAGCCACCGCCGGCGGCAGCAACCAACTGGGCGACGATATGGTCATCCTGTCCGGCCTGCGCAACGGCAAGCCCTTCCGCAAGGTCATCGATATCCCCGACCTGTACCTGGCCGACAAGACCGGCGAAAACGCGGTGCTGGCCGGCGGCGATACCATCTATGTCCATCGGGCGCCGGTTTTCTACATTTTCGGCGAAGCGCAGCGTCCCGGCTCCTATCGCATCGAGCGCGGCATGACCGTGATGCAGGCTCTGGCGCTGGGTGGCGGCCCCACGCCGCGCGGCAGCGATTCGCGCCTTTATCTACATCGCAAGAATAGTGCCGGTGCAGTGGATCAACGGTCTCCGCAACTTACCGAAGCCGTTCAGCCCAACGACGTCATCTACGTGCGCGAACGCATCTTTTAAGGTCGGCGAGCCTACATGTCATTCCAGCAATTTCTGTTTATCCTGCGCGCCCGCTCCCATGTGGCGCTGCTGACCCTGTTTCTGACGGTCGGTACGACCCTGGTCGTCAGCCTGCTCTTGCCCAAGCAATACCAAGCCAGCACCGCGGTGGTGCTGGACGTGAAATCGCCCGACCCTGTGGCCGGCATGGTGCTGCCGGGCCTGGCGGCGCCCGGCTATATGGCCACCCAGATCGATATCATCAATAGCGAGCGGGTAGCCCAGCGGGTGGTCAAGCTGCTGCGCATGGAAGAAAGCGCGGCGATCAAGGAGCAGTGGCGGGAAGCGACCGAAGGCAAGGGTACCTTGCGCGTCTGGCTGGCCGAGTTGCTGCAGAAGAACCTGGACGTCAAACCCTCGCGCGAGAGCAATGTCATCAATATCAGCTTCAGCGCCAGCGATCCGGCTTTCGCCGCCTCGGTCGCCAATGCGTTCGCACAAGCCTATATCGACGTCAACCTGGAACTGAAGGTCGAACCGGCCAAGCAGTATGCCGGCTGGTTCGAGGAACAGACCAAGGCCTTGCGCGACAAGCTGGAACAGGCGCAACGCAATCTTTCCAGCTACCAGCAGAAATTCGGCATCGTCGCGACCGACGAGCGGCTGGACTATGAAACCGCCAAGCTCAACGAGATCGCCTCGCAGCTGACCGCCGTGCAGGGACAGACCACCGCGACCCAGAGCAAGCGCAGCACCGGCGAGGGTAGCAATACCCTGATCGATGTGATGCAGAGCCCGCTGATCAACAGCCTCAAGGGTGATATCGCCCGGCTGGAAGCCAAGCTGCAGGAAAGCAATATCAACCTGGGCAAGAACCACCCGCAAACCCAGCGCGCCGAATCCGAACTGGCTTCGCTGCGCGACAAGCTGGCGAGCGAGACCCGCCTGATTTCGAGCTCCATCGGCACCTCCTACCAAGTCAGCAAGCTGAACGAAAAGAGCCTGATCGAAGCCATCGACGTGCAGAAAAAGCGCGTACTGGAATTGAACAAGCAGCGCGACGAACTCAATGTGTTGCGCCGCGACGTGGAATCGGCCCAGCGCGCCTTCGAGGCGGTCAGCGGCCGTTCGGCCCAGACCCGCCTGGAAAGCTTGTCGATCCAGACCAATATCGTGGTGCTCAATGTCGCCGCCGAGCCGGTCGATCCATCGCGCCCCAAGGTCGTCCTCAATGTATTGGTCGCCATTTTCCTCGGCGGCTTCCTGGGTATCGGCTTTGTCATGATGTTCGAACTGGCCAACCGGCGTATCCGCTCCGGCGAAGATCTGGCCCAGGCCATCGATCTGCCGGTACTGGCGGAGATCGTCCGCGCCGAGCCGCTGGTGCGCGGTCGAAAGGGATGGCGTAGCCTATTGTCCCGCAAGAAACCCCGTCGCCAATCGCGCACGCATCTGGCTGCCAAGCCGGCGAGACTGAAATGACCGACAAAGTAGAAACCAAAAGCGCCGTGGAACCCACGGTGCAAAAGAAGACCGCGCACAAAAGCGCCGGCCGATCCATCGGCGCCATCCTGGCCGATTCGGGCCGCCTGTCGCTGGAGAATGCCGAGCGCATCCTGCGTCTACAGAAGGAACAGGGCAAGCGCTTCGGCGATGCGGCGATCGAGCTGGGACTGCTGACCGAAGACGATATCCGCTTCGCCCTGTCTCGCCAGTTCGACTACCCCTATCTGTCGGCCGGCGACAATAGCCTCAGCCAGGAGCTGGTGGCCGCCTACAAGCCGTTCAGCAAGACCGTGGAGCAGTTGCGGGCCTTGCGCAGCCAATTGATGTTGCGCTGGTTCGATACCGAATCGCAGCGCAAGTCGCTGGCCGTGGTCAGCCCCGGGCACGGGGAAGGCCGCAGTTTTATTGCCGCCAATCTGGCCATCGTCTTCTCGCAGCTGGGCGAACGTACGCTGCTGATCGATGCCGACCTGCGCTCGCCACGCCAGCACATGCTGTTCAAGCTGGGTAACAACGCCGGCTTGTCCGATATGCTGGCCGGACGGGTCGGCTCGCAAGCCATCGTGCGCGTACCGTCGCTGCTGGGCCTGTCCATCCTGCCGGCCGGCGCGGTGCCGCCCAATCCACAGGAATTGCTGGGGCGGCAAGGTTTCACCGACGTCCTGGAATCCTTGTGCCGCCATTTCGATGTGGTAATCCTCGATACGCCGGCCGGGAGTGAGTATGCCGATACGCAGACCTTGGCCGTGCGGGCCGGTGCTGCCTTGATGGTGACCCGCAAGAACGAAAGTACCGTCGCCGATGTGGTGCAGCTGGCGCGTAGCCTGCAGCAATCCGGTGCAAGCCTGGTGGGTTCGGTACTGAACGATGTGTGACATAAATCGCCGGGCGGGCACTGGCAAAACAAAAGGCCGGCACTGCCGCTAGCGCGGCAATGATCGGCGAGAGGAAGGAAAGATGGATATCCCGTTGGAAACGCAAAAACCCCTGTCTGGTCAACCCACCGGCTTGAATAAGGACATGCTGTCCTGGCTGCCCATCGTCGTCGGGCTGCTGGCGCTGTTCGTGCCCAGTTTGATCGGCCTGTTCAAGGGCGTCTGGGGCACCACCGAGCAGGGCCACGGCCCCATCGTGCTGGCGATTTCGGTCTGGCTGATGTATCGCAAATGGCCGGAGATGATGCGGCTCAGCGAGGGCAAGGCCCGCTCCAATGCGGGCTGGCCGATTTTCCTGGTGGGCATCGTGCTGTATACCGTCGGCCGCTCGCAGGATGTACAGCTGTTCGAGGTAGGCTCGGTCATCTGGATGCTGGCCGGCATCCTGCTGTTGATGCGCGGCCCCGCCGCCTTGAAGGCGCAGTGGTTTCCGCTGTTCTTCATGCTGTTCATGATCCCGCTGCCCGGCACCGTGGTCGATGCCGTGACCATGCCGATGAAGATGGCCGTCTCCTACGTGGCCGAGCATGTGCTGTTCTGGATCGGCTATCCCATTGCCCGCACCGGCGTGATCCTGCAGATCGGCCAGTACATGCTGCTGGTGGCCGATGCCTGTGCCGGCCTGCAAACGCTATTTACGCTGGAAGCGCTGGGCTTGCTCTACCTGAACCTGGTGCGCCATGACTCGCTGCTCCGCAATGTCTCGCTGGCCATCCTGATCGTACCGATCTCCTTTACCGCCAATGTGATCCGGGTGATGGTGCTGACCCTGATCACCTACCACTTCGGCGACGAAGCCGGCCAGGGCTTCCTGCACGGCTTTGCCGGCATGGTCCTGTTCCTGACTGCCTTGCTGCTGATTATCGGTATCGATTCCATGCTGCATTTCAGCGTGAAATTCCTGCGCGGCAAAACGAACAATTTGAGCGGGGCGAATTGAGCATGTCCATATCCACGCGTGCCGGCGTACTGTGCGCCTTGATGCTATCCAGCGCAGCGGGCGCTTACTACCTGAAGCCGACCGTGCATATGGCAGGCCAGACCACCCTCGATCTTGAGCGCATGGTGCCCAAGCAATTCGGCGATTGGAGCTATCTGCCGGACGCCAGGCCCATCCTGCCGGATCGCGAAGTGGAAGCGCGCCTGAAGGAAGTCTACGACCAGGTCCTGGCGCGCACCTATATCAACGGCAGCGGCGAGCGCGTGATGCTCTCCATCGCCTACGGTGGCGACCAGAGCCGCGGCATGCAGATCCATAAACCGGAAACCTGCTACACCTCGCAAGGGTTCCAGGTCAAAACGATTGGCGATGCGGTGCTGCGATTCAAGGATACCGATATCCGCACGCGTCAATTGCTGGCCACCTCGGGTCCTCGCTCCGAGCCCATCACCTATTGGATACGCCTGGGCGATACCACGGTGTACGGCGGCCTGGGACAGACCATCAGGCGCCTGCAGATGGGCTTCCAGGGTGTGATTCCCGATGGCACGCTGGTACGCGTATCGACCATCGACCGGGACAATGACCGCGCCTTCCAGATCCAGCGCGCGTTTTCGGATGCCCTGCTGCAGTCGGTGGATGCCACGGCCCGTAATAGCCTGGTAGGCGCCATCAAGTAGCTTCACCGGATAGGCCGGCCGTGCGCGCCGATGCCGGGCGCCGGCAGGAAACCCGACCTGTTTTATGACAATGTTCTACAATGGCGAAGCGCCTGGCCTGCGGCAACGCCTGCAAGGCATCTTTCACCATTGAGGGTGGCCTCCGCGCCATGTTCGTTAAGGTTTGTAAGTGATCAAGAAGTCGCTGTTAGCCGCGTTGTCCATCGCCAGCCGCATCGGTTCCGCACTTTTGCTGATGGTGGTTTGCGGCCGTGTGCTAGGTGTTTCGGACTTCGGTTCGATGATGTACTGGCTCACCGTGGGCGGCATCCTGGCGCAGTTCGTCGATTTCGGCATGCCGCAGCGGGTAAGCGTACTGATTGCCCGTGGCGAGCATGGCGGCGCGAGCCAGACGGCCGGCGTGCTGCAAGCTGCCTTCGCGACCAAGCTGGTCTTGTCCGCCCTGGTGGTGCTGATCGCAGCGGCTTTTATCGGATTGAATGAGCAAGGCCGGAGCGAGGCGATGTTCGCCCTCCCCTTGCTGCTGTCCCAGTTGCTGCTGCCATGGACCGATCTCGGCAGTGCGGTGCTCCGGCTGGAGGATCAATACAAGCGGGAGACCCATTGGCAGCTGCTTGGCAGCATGGCTGTCCTTGCCATCGTGGCGGCGACGGCGCTTATCTCGAAAAGTATTGTCGCGGTGGCCTATGCCTTCCTGCTGGCGCGCATCATCGTAGCCTATGGCTGGATCAGGATGCTGCATGGCGCTGCCGGCTTGCGCCGTGGCACATCGTTCGATTGGCCCACCGTGCGCGGCTTTGTCGCCGGCAGTTTTACTTCGGCCCTGGACGTGATGGCGACCAATGTTTTCTCTTCCCTGGACACCTTGCTGGGTAGGTATTACCTGGGCACCGTGGCCTTGGGTAATTACCAGGCGGGCCTGCGCCTGGTGCAGGGTTCGGCGCAATTGTCGGGGGTGCTGCAAAGCGTGCTGCTGCCCACGGTGGCGCGCAAGTTCGCCGCCAGCGAAGGCCGCGGCAATACCACCGACCCGACCATCGTTGCCTATGCCTTGTTCGGTTTGGTGCTGGGGCTGGGTACCGCCTTGCTGGGCAAGCCGGTCATTCTTTTGTTATTCGGTAGCGGCTTCCAAGCCGCCGCCGATCTGGCCGGCCCGTTCGGCGCGCTGATCGCGGTACGTTTCCTGGCCGGCGGTTTCGGCTTGCTGCTGATGGCACAAGGCCGCCCCGGTCTACGCCTCTGGTCCTACGCACTGGCCGCGCTGGGCCTGGCGGCCAGCGTCTGGCTGACCTTGCCGCAGGCTGGCCTGCCGGGACTGGTGCGCGCCATGGTACTGGCCTATGGCTTGTTGACTGCGCTGTATGCGCTAAAGCTGGCCTTCACCAGCAAATGGTACCGGGCCGGCAAGTGGGTTTGGCTGACGATTTTTTTAAATATGGCATTTATCTGGAGCGTGATTCGATGACTAAACGGCTTTATGTAACCGGCGGCTGGGGTTATGGCAACAAGGGCGACAATGCCATCCTGATGGGAATGCTGGAAACGTTCCGCCGCGACTTCAAGGATGTCGCCCTGCACATGACCTCGTTCGAACCGACCGAGCTTAAGCGCATGCATGGCTTGAATGCCCAGGTGTCCATCCACAAACTGCTGACCTGGAAAAACCCGCTATCCTATTTCCGCCGCCTGGCCCTGATGATATGGAGCGCGACCGGTGTCATGCTGTCGCCCGCCCTCAATCGCCACCTGCGCGAAATGGCCGCATCCGACGCGGTGGTCATGGGCGGCGGCGGCTACTTCAACGATGCCTGGAAGGACGCCCTGCCGTCGCGCATCTGGGAGATCCGCTTCGCCAAGGCCGCCGGCACCCCGCTGATCATCTACGGCCAGACGGTCGGCCCCTTCTCGGAAGAGAATTGCGCCAATCTGCTGAAGACCTCGCTCGATAGCGTGGCCTATATCGCCTACCGCGACGTGCAGTCGGCAAAGACCCTGCGCCTGGCCGACTATTCCGAATCCACCATGGGCTTGACCGCCGACGAAGCGAACCTGATCCCCAAGATCGCCACGCCGGCCGACCGCGCCAAGTTCTGCCCGAACGGCAAGAGCAAGCTGGTCGGCGTGATGATCCAGCATCTGCGGCGGCATGAAAGCCCCACGGGCGCCTCGCCACGCGGCCAGATCACCGACAATACCCGTTACTACGACGAAGTCTGCGGTGCACTGGCGCGGATTGCCAAGGACGGCGACGTTTCCTTCGTGATCATCCCCAGCACCACCTGGGACCAAAGCTCCTGCGATAAGGTGGCCGAAGGACTGGCGGCGAAGGGCATCAAGGACGTGCATCTGCTGAACGATCCGGATATCGATACCTTTGTACGCGCCTGCCAATCGGTCGATGTGATGATCAGCACCAATATGCACCCCGTCATTATCGCGGCGACCGCCGGCATCCCCTCCATCGCCCTGTCCTACCACTACAAGCTCGACGACTTCATGGCATCGATCGGTACCGCGGCCAATGTGGCACGTATCGATAATTTCAGCGCCGACTGGATCGTCACCCAGTTCGGCCAGGTCGTCGACAAGATGGATGCCCTGCAGCAGTCGATCCGCAAGGACCATGAAGGCGTCAAGGAAATGGCCCGGCGCAACGGCGCCGCGTTGCGGCAGCTTATCTATCGCTGAGACGATACCCATGGCGGTGCGGCTCGGGCCTGGGTTCGCGGCGGGAATACTTCCTGCCGCGGGCACAAGCGGATACGCACCATCGCAACGTGATAAACGAAAAATCCAGCCTGGTCATGAAGAAAAATAAAGTACCGCTTTGGGTTCTGATCTTCGGCATGTTCTATGCCGTTATCACCGGGCTGGCCGTGGCATTGTTTCCATGGTGGATGGGCGCGCTGTTCGTGCCGCCGCTGTTTGTTCCGCTGCTATTCCGCGGCTTTATCTCTTTCGAGCCGCCCACGGCCCTGCTGACGGCATTGCTGTTCGGCTCGCTGGGGCTGTTCTTGCTGTGGCCGCGCTACCTGGCCTTCCAATTGGCGGGGCCGGATATCACCCCGCAGCGCTTGGTACACATGGTATTGATCCTGGTCTGGATGATCTCGCTGACTTCGCCGATTTTCCGCGACACCATCGCGACCCGGATCAAGCAACATCCCAAAACCATCGCCTTATTGGGATTTCTGTTATTTCTGCGCGTCGGTAGCGCCATTCTGTCCGACTACCCCCTGCCGTCCATATACAGCCTGATCAACGAGCTGATGTCGGGCGCGCTGGTGTTCTTCATGATCCTTTCGCTGGTCGATAGGCAGGAGAAGGTGGAAGGATTGGCCAAATTACTGCTTTATTGCGGCTTGGTCATGGGCCTCCTGACCCTGTATGAATTCGCCACCAAGTCGGTGATATTTTCACAAGTCCATATCCCGGGCATGAAGCTCGATTCGGAATACCTGGTGCAAGCACTCGCGGACAAATCGCGCAGCGGCTCCTACCGTGCCCAGTCGACCTTTGCCAATCCCTTGCTGCTGGCCGAATTCGCCGTCTTTCTACTGCCTATCGCTTTCTATTTCCTGGCGATGGGACGCGGCCTGGTCCGCAAGGTCGCGCTGTTTAGCGTGCCTTTGTTGATCGTGACCGAGTATTGCACCGGCTCGCGTGCCGGCCTGGCTGTGCTGGCCGTCATCCTGCTGGCGGCCACCGTCATCTTCGCGCGCGGCCTGATGACCTCGCGCCGCATGGGCGCCGTGGGCTGGATGCTGGTGGTGGCCATCGTGATGTCGGGCATGGCGGCGGTCAGCCTGCTGGCCTTTGTCGATCTCGACCTCAGCTACTTCCAGGGCCGCTCGCTGACCGAAGTACAAAGTTCGAATGCGCGTATCCAGATGATGGAAAAGGGTATCCCCTTGATCCTGGACAAGCCGATATTCGGCTACGGTATTTCGCGGGCGGCCGTGGTGCTGGGCTTCATCGGTACCAATCGCATGTTGACCATCGATAATTTTTATCTGTCCTACGCGCTGGATGCCGGCCTGATCGCCCTGTGCGTGTTCTTCGCCTTTATGTTCACCATCATGTACACCGGCGTGCGCGCCAGCATGAACCCGGCCAACAAGCAGGGCGGACTCGGCGTTTTCCTGGCCTTGTCCATAGCCGGCATGCTGATGGTGATGAGCATCGTCTCCCTGGATTACAACATTCCACTTTTATTTATTGCCGCCGCCTTGATTCTGGTGATCAGCCGGAATGACAGCAGCACTGCGAAGGAGAAACTGATATGAAGGCCTGGATAAACCGCCTTGCCGTGGTAGCGGCGCTTTGTATTGCAGCCGCATCCAGCCATGCCGGGCAATTGACGGTCGGCTCGGATGGCAGCTTGCTCAAGAATGGTCGCCCCTACCGGGCAATCGGCGTGAATTATTTCAGCGGCCTTTATCGGGCGCTGTCGAATCCGAGAGACAAGACCTACGTCTATGGCTTCAGGGAACTGGCCTCGCACAAGGTCCCGTTCGTACGCGTGATGCTGGGCGGCTTTTGGCCAAGTGAAATGAAACTGTACCAGCGTGATCGCGAAGCCTATTTCAAGGTGGTCGATGCCTTTATGGACGCGGCCGAAAGCAATGAAATCGGCATCGTCGCCAGCTTGAACTGGAACTACGCGACCGTGCCGGACATGGTCGGCGAGCCGGCCTCGGCCTGGGGCAAGCGCGATAGCAAGACCATCAAGTTCATGCGCGCCTATACCAAGGATATGGTGGAACGCTATGGCAGCCGCAAGATCGTGTGGGCCTGGGAGTTCGGCAATGAAATGACCCTGCGCGCCGATCTGCCCAATGCCAAGGACTTCCTGCCCAAGGTCGATACCCGCAAGGGCACGCCGGCCAGGCGCACGCAGGCCGATATCATCACCTCCGCCGACACGGTCACGGCCTTCAAGGAATTCGCCCAAGCGGTGCGCCAGGTCAGTCCCGACGCCATGCTGAGCACCGGCAATTCCTTGCCGCGCCGCTACGCGCACCACAATTCCAACGCCAAGAACAAGGGCGTAGCCGCCGCCAGCATGTGGGAGAGCGATACCGAAGAACAGTTCTGCTCGATCATCCAGCGCGACAACCCGGCGGAGTATGGCCTGCTTTCCGTGCATATCTACCCCGGCGAGAATGAAGGCTACTTCGGCAAGAAGCTGCCCGACTATCCCAACCTGATCAAGGCGACCGAGCGCTGCGCCAAGAAGCTCAAGCGTCCCTTGTTCATCGGTGAATTCGGCATCGACGCGCGTATCTACCACGGCGATACCCGCCGCGAGCGCGCCGACTTCGAGGAACTGCTGGGCGCGATCGAGCAAAGCAGTGTGGCCTTGTCCGCCCTTTGGGTTTACGACTACGTCTACCAGAACGGTTCCTTCAATGTGACCGGCTCGAACAATCGCGCCTATCAACTGAAAGCCATCGAGCAAGCCAATGAGCAACTCGGGGGCGTAAAGTGATCCGCAAGCCAGTCCGCGTGGTAGCGCCATGACGCCGCGCCCGGCCGCGATCGGCCTGGTCATCGTCAACTACAACACCAGCCAGCAGGTGATCGACTGCCTGCGCTCGGTGCGGAACGAGGCATTGGCCCATATCGTCGTGGTGGACAATGCCTCGCCCAAGGACGATCCCGATGCCATCGCCGCCGCCTTTCCGCAGGTGACCTTGATCAAGCATCCGCAGAATGTCGGTTTCGGCGAGGGCTGCAATATCGGTGTGCGCTGGATATTGGCGAACAGCCAAGCCGATTTCGTACTGTTCCTCAATCCCGACACGGTCATTGAAGCGAACTTGGTGGATAGGCTGCTGGCGCCGTTCGCCGAACCCGCCATCGGCATCACCACCCCGCGCATCACCACCATGAACGAGCCCCATTCGCTTTGGTACGGTGGCGGCTATATGAGTTGGTTCAAGGGCTCGGCCCGGGTACCGGGCTACGGCCAGGCCGCCGATGCCCCGGCGGCGCTGCTGGAACGGGACGTCCAATTCGCCACCGGCTGCGCCTTCATGATGCGCCGTAGCGTGCTGGAGCAATGCGGCGGGTTCGACCATCGCTTCTTTATGTACGAGGAAGACGTCGAACTCTCGCTGCGGGTGCTGGCGGCGGGCTATCGCATCCGCTATGTGCCGGCGGCCGTGGTGCGCCATATCGCCCAAGGCAGCCAGGGCAAGGAAGTGCAGTCGCTGGACATGTTCAGCGGCAAGAATCCCAAGCTGGCCTTCTTTGTCTACTATGCCGCGCGCAACCGCTTTATCACCGTATTCACCCACGGCAACACCCGCCAGCGGGCACTGTTCCTGCTTGGTTTTGCCGCCTGGTTCGCCCGCGCCGGCCTGGGCTGGATCAAATACCAGCGTACCGACGCGTTCAAGGCCTTGTTCAAGGGCCTTAAGGATTTCGCCACGATGCCCTGATACCTTGGGCGGCAGGGCCAGTAATGCAATCTTGTCATGTTAAATTTTGGACGGTATCCAGTGAAAGCAGTCAACGTAGCGCTTATCGAACCGGTCGGTAGTCATGGCGGCATGGATTATTACGATTCCGGGCTATGCGGCGGCCTGGCCAGCAACGGCGTGCCGGTCACCTGGTATACCTGCGACGTGTCCGAACCCTGCGGCAGCATTGCCTTCGAGGTGAAGCGCCCGTTCGAGCGCATCTGGGGCAAGGAGCCCGCCTGGAAACGCGGCCTGCGCTATGTCCGCGGCTTGTTTTCCACCATGCATGATGCCCGTGCGCGCAAGGCCAGCATCGCCCATTTCCATTTCTTCCATGTCGGCCCCCTGGAGGCCTTGGGGGTGATGCTGGCCCGTCTATATGGGCTCAAGGCGGTCGCCACCATCCATGATGTCGAGGCGTTCAAGCCCGGGCTGACCTCCACCAGCCTGCGCGACCTGACCTATCGCCTATGCGCGCGCCTGATCGTGCACAACCGCGTCAGCCGCGATGAGCTGATCAGCCGCTGCCAGGTGTCCGCCGCCAAGATCCGGGTGATTCCGCACGGTAGTTATCTGGGCTTGATCGCGCCGGCGATGGATCGCAACTTGGCGCGCGACACGCTGGGCCTGCCGCAGGACGAGAAGGTGGTGTTGTTCTTCGGCCAGATCAAGGAAGTCAAAGGCCTGGACCTGCTGATCGAAGCCTTCGGCAAGCATCGCGAAGCCATGGCGCCGGTGCACCTGGTCATCGCCGGCAAGGTATGGAAGGACGATTTCGCCCGCTACCAGGCCTTGATCGACCAGTATGGCCTGGGTGACTTCTGCCACCTGCATATCCGCTATATCCCGGACGACGAGCTGAGCACTTTCTACAGCGCCGCCGACCTGATCGCGCTGCCTTATCGCCGTATCTATCAGAGCGGCGTACTGTTGATGGCCATGAGTTTCGGCGTGCCGGTCCTGGCTTCGGACCTGCCCGGCATGAAGGAGATCATCACCGACGGCGAGAACGGCTTCCTGTTCGGTGCCGGCGATGCGGATCTGCTCGGCAAGCAGTTGGTACAGGTTCTGTCCGCCACCCCGGATGTCGGCAAGGTGGTCGCGCAGGCCAGCGCCGATATGCAATCGAAGTTCAGCTGGAAGACGATTGCCGCGCAAACCTTGTTTGCATATAAAGAATTACTGATGGTTGAAAAAGTGTGAATATAAACACGGCGTGGCTTTATTATTTACCGGACCTGAATCAGAGCTGAATGACAGCGCCTCGCCTGTTTTAAATTCACGGTAATTGTCCCATCTCGGCGATAATCATTATATCGTCACGTTTTGGCAGCAAAATATAACGCGGGATTCGCGCGGTGCGGGTTGGGAAAGCAAATATTCTCGATTATGATGCCGGGATTATTTAAGCGTCATAGACCAGCCCTCCTTGCCGACATGGCCTTGCCCTCCCGTTTCAGCCAAACCTTATTATTTATGAATGCGAGCTGAATGAAAATCACCGTTATTGGAACCGGTTATGTCGGCCTGGTTTCGGGCGCCTGCCTGGCCGAAATGGGTAATGACGTGCTGTGCCTGGATCTGGATCCGGCCAAGATACGCATTCTGCAGGATGGCGGCATCCCCATTCACGAGCCGGGCCTCGGCCCAATGGTGGAGCGCAATGTGGCCGCGGGCCGCCTCCACTTCACGACAGACATCGACGAGGCGGTAAGGTTCGGCACCGTGCAATTTATTGCCGTGGGCACCCCGCCGGACGAAGACGGCTCGGCCGACCTGAAGTACGTGCTGGCGGCCGCGCGCAATATCGGCAGCCGGATGGACGAGTACAAGGTGGTTGTCGACAAGAGCACCGTCCCGGTCGGAACCGCCGATAAGGTCCGCGCGGTAATCGCCGAGGCCTTGGCCACCCGCGGCGTGACGCTGCCTTTCGCGGTGGTTTCCAATCCGGAATTCCTGAAGGAAGGCGCGGCCATCGAAGACTTCATGAAGCCGGACCGCATCGTGATCGGCGCCGACGACGAGCAGGCCATCAGCGTGATGCGCGCCTTGTATGCCCCCTTCCAGCGCAATCGCGACAAACTGGTGGTCATGGATACGCGCAGCGCCGAGCTGACCAAGTATGCGGCGAATGCCATGCTGGCCACGCGCATCTCCTTCATGAACGAACTGGCGCTATTGGCCGAGAAGCTGGGCGCCGACATCGAGCTGGTACGGCAAGGCATCGGTTCGGACCCGCGCATCGGCTATCACTTCCTCTATGCCGGTTGCGGCTATGGCGGTTCGTGCTTCCCCAAGGACGTCAAGGCACTGATACACAGCGGCGCGGAGGTCGGCCAGGGCCTGGGCGTGCTGCAAGCGGTCGAAGCCGCCAACGAACGGCAGAAGCGCGTCCTGGTGGACAAGATCGTGCAACGCTTCGGCGAGGACTTGCGCAATCACCGTTTCGCCCTCTGGGGCCTGGCATTCAAGCCCAATACCGACGATATGCGCGATGCGCCCAGCCGCGTCCTGATCGCCGAGCTGTTCAAGCGCGGTGCAACGGTCACCGCCTACGATCCGGTCGCTGCCGACGAAGCGCGTCGCCTGTTCGGCGCGGATGAGCGGCTAGCCTATGCCGACAGCCCGATGGACGCGCTGGCGGGTGCCGACGCGCTGGTGATCGCCACCGAGTGGAAGGAATTCCGCAGCCCGGATTTCGGCCGCATCAAGACACTGCTCAAGCACCCGGTCATTTTCGATGGCCGCAATCTTTATGAACCGTCGCTGCTTAAGGCAGCCGGCATCCAATATTCACCGATCGGTCGCGTCACACCATGAAAGTACTTCGAATCCTCGGCACGCGCGGTGTGCCGGCAGCCCATGGCGGCTTTGAAACCTTTGCCGAATACCTGGCGCTGCACTTGGTCGAACAAGGCTGGCGAGTGGTGGTGTATTGCCAGGAGGATGGCGAAGGGCCCGTCTTCGAAGACAGCTGGCGCGGCATCGAACGGGTGCGCATTCCCATTGCCGCCGGCGGTCCCAAGGGCACCATCCTGTTCGACTTGAAGGCGACGCGCCATGCTGCCCGCTCAAACGACCTCTGCCTGACCCTGGGCTACAACACCGCGGTCTTTTGCGCGCTGCTGCGTATCAAGGGGATTCCCAACCTGATCAATATGGACGGGATCGAGTGGTCGCGCGCCAAGTGGGGCGGCGTAGCCAAGACCTGGTTCTGGCTGAACGACTGGGCCGGTTGCTGGCTGGGCAACCACCTGGTGGCGGATCACCCGCAGATCAAGGTTCACCTGAAGAGCCGCGTGGCCGACAGCAAGATCACCATGATCCCCTACGGCGCCGACGCGGTGACCACGGCGCCGGATGCCCCCGTGCGGGCGCTGGGCCTGGAGCCCGGCCGCTTCCTCACCGTGATCGCCCGGGCGGAACCGGAAAATTCGCTGCTGGAAGTGGTGACGGGCTTTTCCGCCCGCCGCCGCGAGATGCAGCTGGTCGTGCTGGGCAACTACCAGGACGACAATGCCTACCATCGGGCGGTGAAGGCCGCCGCCAGCGACGAGGTGCGCTTTGTCGGCGCCATCTACGACAAGCACATCGTCCAGGCCCTGCGCTTCCACAGCGCAGCCTATGTGCACGGCCACCAGGTGGGTGGAACCAACCCCTCCCTGGTCGAGGCCTTGGGCGCCGGCAATCCGGTGGTCGCCCACGACAACCGCTTCAACCGCTGGGTCTGCGGCGATGGCGCCCGCTATTTCGATGGCGCCGCCGGCTTTGCCGCCTGCCTGGATGAGCTGTTGGCGCAGCCGGAGCAACTGGCGCAGATGCGCAGCCACAGCCTGGCCCGTTTCCAGGAAGCGTTTACCTGGCCCGATGTACTGGCCAAGTACCAGACCCTGCTGGAAGGCTATCTGCCTTGAATTCCGCCCTACCCGACCTCTTGTGCCCGCGCCGGTCCGGCGCGCCTGGACGGCGGGACGCACCACCATTTCATATTCAATTTTTGGGAGCCCAAGCATGAGCATTCTCGTCACCGGCGGCGCCGGCTTTATCGGCAGCAACTTCGTACTGGACTGGCTGGCGCAAAGCGACGAGCCGGTCATCAATCTGGACAAGCTGAGCTACGCCGGCAATCTGGAAAACCTGGCCAGCCTGAAAGACCACCCCGGCCATATCTTCGTGCAGGGCGATATCGGCGATGCCGAGCTGGTCGCCGGCCTGCTGGCCAAGCACCAGGTCCGCGCCGTGCTCAATTTCGCGGCGGAATCGCATGTGGACCGTTCCATCACCGGACCGGGCGAATTTATCCAGACCAATATCGTCGGCACCTTCCATCTGCTGGAAGCCTGCAAGGCCTATTGGCAGCAACTGCAGGGCGAGGCCAAGACGGCCTTCCGCTTTCTGCATGTTTCCACCGACGAGGTGTACGGTTCGCTGGAAAAGACCGACCCGGCCTTCAGCGAAACCAATCGCTACGAACCCAACAGTCCTTATTCGGCATCCAAGGCCGCGTCCGACCATCTGGTCCGCGCCTACCACCATACCTATGGCCTGCCGGTACTGACCACCAACTGCTCCAACAACTACGGGCCGTTCCACTTCCCGGAGAAATTGATTCCGCTGTGCATCCTCAATGCGCTCAACGGCAAGCCGCTGCCCATCTATGGCGACGGCCAGCAGATCCGCGACTGGCTGTACGTCAAGGACCACTGCAGCGCCATCCGCACCGTGCTGGCCGGCGGCCGGCTGGGCGAGACCTACAACGTCGGCGGTTGGAACGAGAAGCCGAACCTGGACGTGGTACGCACCCTGTGCGCGATCCTGGACGAGCTGCAGCCGCGGGCGGATGGCCAGCCTTACAGCAGCCAGATCACCTACGTCACCGACCGGCCCGGCCATGACAAGCGCTATGCCATCGACGCCACCAAGCTGGAACGCGAACTGGGCTGGAAGCCGGCCGAAACCTTCGAAACCGGTATCCGCAAGACCGTCGAGTGGTACCTGGCCAATCAAGCATGGGTAGGCAATGTCACCAGCGGCGCCTATCGCGAATGGCTGGAACACAACTACGGCGCGCGCGCCTGATCCGGCGAGTGCTTAGCGCGCCAGGCGCCGAACAGGCCGCCGGCGCGCATCGCCACCAAAAAATTACAGATTTCAAAGGAAGACGGAAATGGTAAAACGCAAGGGCATCATCCTGGCCGGCGGTTCCGGCACCCGGCTCTATCCCGCTACGCAAGCGGTCTCGAAGCAGCTTCTGCCCATCTTCGACAAGCCCATGATCTATTACCCCCTCAGCACCCTGCTGCTGGCGGGGATACGCGAAGTGCTGATCATCTCCACTCCGCAGGACACTCCGCGCTTTCAGCAATTGCTGGGTGACGGCAGCCAATGGGGCATCAGCCTGTCCTATGCCGTACAAGCTTCGCCGGATGGCCTGGCGCAGGCCTTCATCATCGGTGAATCCTTTCTTGGCGACGATCTGTCGGCCCTGGTGCTGGGCGACAATATCTTCTACGGCCACGATTTCACCAGCCTGCTGCACAACGCCAGCCAGCGCACCACCGGTGCGACCGTGTTCGCCTACGCCGTGCAAGACCCCGAACGCTACGGCGTGGTGGAGTTCGATGCAGAAGGACGCGCGATCAGCCTGGAAGAGAAGCCGCAGCATCCCAAGTCCCGCCATGCGGTGACCGGTCTGTATTTCTATGACCAGCATGTGGTCGAGATGGCCAAGCGCATCCGCCCCTCGCCGCGCGGCGAGCTGGAGATCACCGACCTGAACCGGCTGTATATGGAACAGGGCAATCTGGATGTGGAAACCATGGGCCGCGGCTATGCCTGGCTCGATACCGGTACGCACGAATCCATGCTGGAAGCCAGCCTGTTTATCCAGACCATCGAACGCCGCCAAGGCGTGAAGGTCGCCGCGCCGGAAGAAATCAGCTGGCGGCAGGGCTGGATCGACGATGCGCAACTATCCCGGCTGGCCCAGCCGCTGGCAAAGTCCGGCTATGGCCAGTACCTGATGAATCTGCTGCAGGAACGGAAGCACTGATGCTTGCGTCCGCCGGACGCCTCCCGCCCAGCGGGGGGCGCCAATTGCAGGCGGAAAGCACGGCTTCCGCGCACCTCAAGGGAAGGAATCGTTGAATGGCCAAGGGAATGATACTGGCGGCAGGCCAGGGTACGCGGGTACGCCCGCTGACCAAGGGCCTGCCCAAACCAATGGTGCCCATCCTGGGCAAACCGGTGATGGAATACCTGATCGAGCATCTCGCCAGCTATGGCGTGAAGGAGATCATGGTCAACGTTGCCTATCACCATCGCAAGATCGAAGAGTATTTCGGCGATGGACATCGCTGGGGCGTGCAGATCGGCTATGCCTACGAGGGCATCCGCGACCATGGCGAAATCCTGCCGCGGCCCATGGGTTCGGCCGGCGGCATGCGGCGTATCCAGGACTTCAGCGGCTTCTTCGATGAAACCACCCTGGTGCTGTGCGGCGATGCATTGATCGACCTGGATATCGGCGCCGCCCTGCACGAGCACCGCACCAAGGGCGCCATCGCCAGCGTGGTGGCGCTCAACGTGCCGGAAGACCAGGTGCAGAACTACGGTGTGGTGGTGGCCAGCCAGGATGGCCACATCCAATCCTTCCAGGAGAAGCCGGCACCGGCCGAGGCTAAATCCACCCTGGCCAGCACGGGCATCTATATCTTCGAACCGGAAGTGCTGGAACGCGTTCCTCCCAACACGGTATTCGATATCGGCTCCGAACTGTTTCCGCTGTTGGTCGAGCAGCAGTTGCCGTTTTTCGTGCAAAAGCGCTTCTTCAACTGGATCGATATCGGCCGGGTCGGCGATTACTGGTCGGTCTTGCAGCGCGTGCTACGCGGCGAAGTCGCGCAGATGAACATGCCGGGACGCGAGATTCGGCCCGGTATCTGGGTGGGGCTCAATACCTCGGTCGATTGGGATTCGGTGGTGATCGACGGTCCCGTCTACATCGGTTCCAGCGTACGTATCGAACCGGGCTGCACCATTATCGGCCCGACCTGGATCGGCCACGGCAGCCATCTGCGCAAAGGCGCCAAGGTGGTGCGCAGCATCCTGTTCGAATACACCCGGCTGGGCGCGGATATGACCTTCAACGAGATGATCGTGTCGCCGCATTACTGTGTCAGCCGCTGCGGCAACACCATGTATCCGGGCGACGAGAGCGGCGATCTCCGTTGGGGCGATGCTCGCGGTTGAATTCCATATTATTTAGGTAGGTACGCATATGTTGGTTAAACCCGTCATTCTGTCCGGTGGTTCCGGTACACGGCTGTGGCCGCTGTCACGCGAGAAGTATCCCAAGCAGTTGCTACCGCTGATCGGCGACGATTCGCTGCTGCAAGCGACCGTGCGTCGCGTGGAAGGGCTGGCCGGCGTGGAACTGGCCCCACCCATGGTGGTGTGCAACGAAGAATATCGCTTCGTGATCGCCGAACAGCTGCGCCAGCTGGACAAGCAGGGCACCATCCTGCTGGAACCGGCCGGCCGCAATACCGCGCCGGCGCTGACGCTGGCCGCCCTGGCCAGCCGCCACGACGGCGGCGATCCCATCCTGCTGGTGATGCCGTCCGACCATGTGATCGTGGATACGGCCGCTTTCCAGGCCGTGGTGCGCCAGGGCGCCGAATTGGCCACCCAGGGCGCCGTGGTGACCTTCGGCATCACACCCGACGCACCGGAGACCGGCTACGGCTATATCCAGACCGGCGCCCGCTTCGGCGACGCTGCTGCGCACCATATCGCGCGCTTCGTCGAGAAGCCGGATCGCGCCACCGCGCAAAGCTATCTGGATGCCGGCACCTATTTGTGGAACAGCGGCTTGTTCATGATGCGCGCTTCGGTGTGGCTGACCGCCATCGCCGCTTGCCGCGCCGATATCCTGGCCGCCTGCCAGGCAGCCTGGGCGGAATCGTCGGTGGACGGCGAGTTTGTCCGGGTCGGCAAGGCCGCCTTCGCCCAATGCCCGTCCGATTCCATCGACTACGCGGTGATGGAGCGTATCGCCGCCGCCGGCGAAGCATTGCCAAGCGGTGCGGTGCTGCCGCTGGCCGCCGGCTGGTCCGATGTCGGCGCCTGGGATGCCCTGTGGCAGGTATTGCCCAAGGACGGCGACGGCAACGTCAGCCGCGGCGATGTGCTGCTGCAAGACTGCCGCGACACGCTGGCCATCTCGGAAGGCCGCCTGGTGGCCTGCGTGGGCGTGGACGACCTGGTGGTGGTGGAAACACCCGATGCCATCCTGGTCGTTCACAAGAGCAAGACCCAGGAGGTCAAGCAGATCGTCGACAAACTCAAGCGCGAGCGCCGTACGGAAGGCCAGCTCCATCGCAAGGTATTCCGCCCCTGGGGCTGGTACGACAGCGTGGACAACGGCGAACGCTTCCAGGTGAAGCGTATCGTGGTCAAGCCGGGCGGTACTTTGTCGCTTCAGATGCACCACCACCGCGCCGAACATTGGATCGTGGTGCGCGGTACCGCACGGGTGACCCGTGGCGATACCAACTACCTGGTTTCGGAGAACGAATCCACCTTTATACCGCTGGGAACCCGCCATCGCCTCGAAAATCCGGGCTGTGTGCCGCTGGAAATGATCGAGGTGCAATCCGGTTCCTATCTTGGTGAAGACGACATCGTTCGCTTTGAAGATGTGTATGGCCGCTAATTCATTTGTCATCAAATAGTACGTTAGTACGAACGGGCTATTGCTGACGAGTGGGTCTATGGCAATACTTAAACAACGGGCAGGATTATCGTGCTCAACAACAGGGATTTCACTATGACACTTAGTTTCAAGAAAGCGGCCATTGCTTTGGCTCTGGCAGGCTCCTGCGGCGCTGCATTCGCTTCTACCGGTTTCGGTGGCGGCAATCAGACTTTTGACGCCGGTTTGCTGAACAGCACCTCGCACACCCAACTGCTGGTCAACGGCAACTTCTCGAACGCTTTCTCGTTCGATCTGGATGTGCTGTCCGACTTCACCTACCAAGCCAACACGTTCTACCTGAGCTTGTTCGGCAACACCGTTACCGACATCACCAACTTCGGTATCACCCTGGACGGCAATGCCCTGCCAGTCGGCCAACAAGGCAAGCTGGAATCGGCCTTCGGCACCATGCGTCTGGGTGCCGGTTCGCACACCCTGACCCTGACCGGCAAGGGTCAAGGCTGGGTAGGCGGCGCCTACTCCATGAACATGTCGGCTTCGCCGGTGCCGGTGCCCGAGCCGGAAAGCTACGCCATGCTGCTGGCCGGCCTGGGCGTGATGGGCGCCATTGCCCGTCGTCGCAACAAGGCTTAATTCAGCCCGTAGTGGTTCCAGGAAAGGCGGCAGAGATGCCGCCTTTTTTCATTTGCAAGGTTTGCGTGCCTGAAAACACAATTCCCCTTAGTCCGAACGGGCTATTGCTGCATAGCAACATTAGGCGAATACTCATTCGCAATGGAGGGGATCCAGGCTGTATTTTCAATTGAGGAAAACAATATGAACCTTGCAATCAAAAAACTGGCCGTCGCCGTTGCCATCATCGGGAGCGGCGCCGCGGCGCAAGCCCAGGTGATCGATATTGGCGTGTTGACCGATATCGGCGACTACACCCACGAACTGACGTTCGCAGCCGGCGCCCAAATCAACGATACGTGGAATTTCTCGCTTGATGGCGGCAACAACCAATTCTTCGGTGTGCTGAGCAAGATCAACAATCGCCAGGCCAGCTCCATCGGCAATTTCGCCGCGACCCTGTTCGGTCCCAACGGCGCCACTGCCTGGACCTATATGTCCACCAACAAGTCGCAGATCCTCAGCTATGACGGCGCGCTGAGCTCTGGCGCCTATAGCCTGGTCGTCACCGGCCTGGCCGGCACGATAGGCGGCAAGTACGCTATCGAAATGAATGCTTCGGCCGATCCGATCCCGGAACCGGAAACCTATGCGATGTTCCTGGCCGGCATCGGCCTGATCGGTACCATCGCACGCCGCCGCAGCAAGAACCAAGCTTAAGCTTTTGTCTCTCGAAGGGCGGCCCGATGGCCGCCCTTTGTCATGCCGGCTTGCCTCAACCCTGGGCAATCAGCCTTTCGATCGTCGCGACTTGGCGAGCCACCAGCGCCTGATCGGCACGGCTCTCGACATTCAAGCGCAGCAACGGTTCGGTGTTGGACGAACGGATATTCAGACGCCAATCGTCAAACGCCAGACTCAGTCCATCCGTGCCGTCAAGGACCGGTTGTAGATCGGCGTAATGGTCGCGGACACGTTGCATGGCGGCGGCCGCATCGGCCACCTGGTAGTTGATCTCGCCGCTGCAGGGATAAGCGGCTATGCGTTCATCCACCAGTTGCGACAGTGCCTTACCGCTTCGGCTCAGGAGCTCGATCACCAGCAGCCACGGAATCATGCCGCTATCGCAATAGGCAAAATCGCGGAAATAATGGTGGGCGCTCATCTCGCCGCCATATACCGCATTCTCGGCGCGCATCCGTTCCTTGATAAAGGCATGGCCGGTTTTCGATTGCACCGCCACGCCGCCCGCGGCTTGGACGATATCGATGGTGTTCCAGGTCAAGCGTGGATCATGGATAATCTTCTCGCCCGGGTTTTTAACCAGGAAGGCTTGGGCCAATAAGCCGACGATATAATAACCCTCGATAAAATCGCCGCGCTCGTCGAACAGAAAACAGCGGTCGAAATCGCCATCCCAGGCTATCCCCAGATCGGCGCCATGGGCCCGCACCGCATCGGCCGTGGCGGCGCGGTTTTCCGGCAGCAGCGGATTGGGAATCCCATGCGGAAAAGTGCCATCCGGCTCGTGGTGCAATTTGATAAAACGAATCGGCACACCAAATTGCTGGAATTTCGCTTCGATGGCATCGACCACATGGCCGGCCGCGCCGTTGCCGCTATTCACCACCAGGGTCAAGGGCTTGATGGCGGGCAGGTGTAGATAGCCCAGCAGGTGCTCCACGAAGGCGGCCAGGGTGGACTGCCGCTCGAGTGTGCCACGCGTGGCCGGCTCGAATTGATTCGCCTCGGCCAGCGCCCGGATCGCTTGCAGGCCGGTGTCGCCGCTGATGGGGCGGGCATCGCGGCCGACCAGCTTCATGCCGTTGTAGTCCATTGGATTATGGCTGGCGGTGACTTCGATGCCGCCGTCGACATCGAGATGGAAGGCAGCGAAATAGATTTCTTCGGTACCGGTCATGCCCAGATCGATCACATCGGCGCCGCCGTCCATCAGGCCATTCGCCAAGGCCAATTTCAGCGATTCGCTGCTGAGACGGACATCGCCGCCTACCACGACACGCTTGGCGCCGAGAAATTGCGCATAGGCACGACCGATTCGGTAGGCAATATCTTCATTGAGTTGTTCGCCTAGCTTGCCGCGAATATCGTAGGCCTTGAAACAGGATAGCGTCATGGGAATGTCCGTGGAATGGAAAAATGGCGTAGATAATATTTGGGGTATTTTGCCATGGATGGGGCGGGAGTGGGTTGGGAATAGGACCGGCATATAAGGCAACGGAACGAATACCATCGGGCTTACTTAATTAGACGTCGACGTAACATTTAAAATACAAAGTGCCTCGATGCTCTCGAACCGCATCTGCCGTTCACGCTCAACTATCTGGCAGACATATTTATACCTTCCCACTTTGGCAGTCACGGCAACGCATGGAGCGGAGAGGTACCAGCGTAGATGCCGATCCGCCAGGATAGTCGCCAACACTTCCGCCAAAAGTTGGCAATTAGGTATACAATCCTTTGTATTTATTGACTATTTTATTGGCAATCAACACCAAGCTTTAGTCGCCAACCCTTCCGCCGGAAACACTTATGGACAAGCGCCCTGGCCTTATTACGCCGAGCCAGCTAACGCCCCTGATGCCTTCGCTGGAGAAGAACCTGGCCCCGCTCAGGGATAAAGCGGCGGAGCTGATCGCCGCTGCCGCGAACATTCCCAAAGGCGCCTTGCCTCATTTGCTGGCCGAGCTGACCCCTCGGCTAAGGGCAATGAATTCCTACTATTCCAACAAGATCGAGGGACAGCACACCACGCCTTTATTGATTGATCGCGCCCTGCACCAGGACTATTCACCCCGGCCACAGGAAGCGACCAAACAACGCTTGGCACTGGCTCATATTGAGGCGGAAATCAGCGGCGAGGCGAACCTTGATTTGTTGGCCGGCGCCGAACGCTTTGCCCAGGCAACCTTCCAGCATGTGCATGCGATGATCTATGGCCGCCTTACGGCGGATGATCGCACGCAGCAAATGGTCGATCCCTCAGGGAAGCTGATAGGCAAAATCCACGTGATTGAACCGGGAGTGCTACGTACCGGGGATGTGGGAGTGGGCCGCCATATCCCGCCTCCCCATGAAAATGTCGCGGGATTTCTTGCGGCCCTGGATCAGCACTATCGACATAGCCTGCGCGGCGAAATGGGCTTGATTGCAGTGATTGCCGCGCATCACCGCTTTGCCTGGGTGCACCCATTCGCTGACGGCAATGGCCGCACGGTCCGTCTACACACACATCTTTGTCTACATGCACTGGGCCTTACCCAGGGCATCTGGTCACCCATGCGTGGATTGGCCAGGCGACAGGAAGACTACTACGCCATGCTGGCGGGGGCGGATCAATCTCGCCGGGGCGATCTTGATGGTCGCGGCAACCTCACCGAATCGGGTCTTTGCGCCTGGATCAACTTTGCGCTGGATATCTGCCTGGATCAGATTGCGTTTATGACCGGCAGGCTGCAACTGAGTAACTTCAAGGAACGCATGGAGATGTTCATCGCGGCGCAATCACAGCGGGCGGCGTATAGAGACCTCGGCATGGAAGTGATGAAGCCGATGTTGTACGCCATGGCCATCGGGCCGATCAGCCGGGCGGATTTCAAAGCGATGACCGGTCTTGCCGAACGAACGGCTGAGCGGGCATTGGCAGCGACACTCAAACTTGGTTTGTTGGGTTCTCCAAGCCCGCGGGGGACCTTGCATGTTCAACTGTCACCCGAAACGCTCTCCGGCCTGTTCCCGCAGCTATGGCCGGAACTCGATGCCGAGGTCGCCGCTGCATCGGGTTAGATCAAGCGCATTTCGATAGCCCCCAGGATCGGCGCTACATGTCAAAAAAACAAAAACCGGCAATAGCCAAAGCTATAACCGGTCGATTTTCCTGAATTTCTGGTCGGCGTGAGAGGATTCGAACCTCCGACCCCCTGCTCCCGAAGCATGGAAGCTTTATATATATCAACAACTTAGCAGTGCAGCCCGTTGCAAGGATGCCCTATGCCGCTCAACAGCGTTTAACGAAGTCACGCGAAAGTCACGCGAGGATTTGGGCAACCTTCCTCGCTACAAGCAATCTAGCGAGCCCTGGGCCACGCGCATAACTTTTGTTATTCGGCGTCGGCAGCTGGGGGTAGGAGCCCTTCCCACCGTGACCAATGGCGTGTCTCTAAAAACGAATGCGGGGACAGAGTTCGGTTCCCGGAGACGCGTGCGCATAGCATAGCCTCTACACCTGCCGGCGCAGCGCGGGGTTATTGGGGCGATTTCGCATGGCGTAAAAAAGCCACCCTCGCCGCAGACCCGGCGGGGCAGCTCTTTAGCGATGGCATAACAAGCGTTACTATCGTTTTCGCCAGGATGCAATTTCCTTTGCCAACTGAGGATCGCTTGCCAACTCGTCTATCGCCTGCTTTGCCAGCGGGTTCTTGTCTCTACGTTTTTTCAAAGCCGATAGCAGCAACACGCGGCTTTCGCCTTGCGTGCGGTCTTTGGCAATGTCGATCAGTTCTGCCAACGTCTCGTCCGTCACCGCGACCGATAGCGCACAGGCCAAGCCATCCTTGGCGCCCAGCTTGTACTCCCTGGTGTCGCCTGGCCCCTTGATGCCCCAACCCATCTGGGCCTTGCGGTATTCACTAACCAGCATCGGCCAAGCTTTCTGCACTTCGAGTTCGGGAACGGCGAGAGAGCGAGCAATGCCGTCTCGCGTCCGATCCGAATATGGAAGCAACAAATGCTTCAGCAGAATGGGAATAGCAACGGCATATCTCGTCGAGGTATTCACTAAATCCCAGACCGATTCAACATTCAAGCCGACCCCGCGTAACTCCAACAAAATAGGTGTCTCTTCTATCCGCAGTCGCGCCGAGCTTTCAATCCGTTCTCGCTCTTTTTCTTTATTGATTTCCCGTAGCCGCGCCTTTTCATCGTCGGTCAGCTTCAAACTCAAGAATTGATCTGCGGTCAAGTACCACAGTTCCTTATCTGTTAAAGGCGCACGGGCCGATGTTTTTTTCGTTGTCATCTTGGAATATGCAATTGGTTGATGAGGCCGTTGTCGACTGCGTTCTGCAAAGGCCCTGACAATGTCGTATTCGGCCGCGTATAGAGGTCGAACCGCAAACCTTCGCTTTGGGCATGATCCAGATAGTCGCGCAGTTGCCGCGTGAAACTTAGCCGATCTACATTCTTCACTTCGCTGAGTGCATCTGCCGTTAGACCATCAGGAATTCGAGTTCGACCATTGATGGTCAACTTGGCTTTGTCGCCAATCTCGTAAGCCGCACGAACAGCTGCTTCGCCCTCACGTCCAAGCTGGCCTGCTGTCTTTGCCGCCGTCGAATTTACCGTACAAACCACCGCCTGGCGAGAAGCACCATAGGTACCGGAGGTCATCACGGTCGCTAGCGCCTCTCCAAACATCACGCCAGTATGTGCAACAGCAGCACCCCGATTGCCGTTTTCCCACGCAGTGAGAGCATTGTCCCATGCCACTTGTCCAGGAACTACTGCGCGCATCCATTCTGGGCTTCGGAATAATCCGAGCGGATCGCTATAACTGAGCGGATTCCCACCAACATAGGCATAGGTATTGAGCCCCCCCGCCAAGCCAATCGGATCTGACTGGGCGTAACGGCCCTGTCCCGGATCGAAATCCCGATGGTAGTTGTAAACCTCCTGTTCCGATGCAAGGTCGCAGCTAAAAACCCGTTTTCCCTAGAGCCAGCACGGTTTACAAGCCAACTAACCCCGACGCCTGCCCCTACGACACGCATTTTCCCCTAGATGCGCGTTTTCAGCAAACAGGACTGCAATCTAGAGACAATTTTATCCCTTGCCGCGCATCCAGGTGGATGGGCTATTTTTAATCCGCCATTCCATTGAAAATTGTTTTTCGCTTTTCTGGATCACTTAAAACTACCGCCATCTCTTGCAATGGAAATCTATCTTCCGGAAAGCTCCCATCATCAAGGAATATACGCCACCAAGGCGTTATATAGAGCAGGCTGATTTTTTTGGCATTTTTTTCTGTTATTGTAAGCTCAGAAAAAAACAAACCCTTTTTGTGTGAGCAGCTTATTGAGCTATCACTGGCATCGAAAGTTTTCTCGTTCAATCCGAAAAATAATCTTCCATCTTTTCTATACGCAAAAAAAACAGCTGCGCCTCCCCTAAGGTTGCACTCGTAGTCAACAATCAATCCGTTTCGCGGCAGCGTTGTATTGCTGTCGAAACATATCGGCTGTACCGTCTTGTCTTTCAACGAAAGCACGTAAAGATTCTTACCCTGCCAACTGTGCGCACGATAACGATGTAATATCCGGTCACTATCGCTAATGCCCTGCTCATTAATTTCCATTTTTAGCATCCCAAGCTTTGTACACGGTGCTAGCCGCGCCTCCTCCTATTAGCCCCGTACTCCATGCGTTACTCGTTCTGCCTGCACCAGCAATAACTTGCTCTTCAGTCTTTCTGAGTAGCAAGCTTGATAGCGTGGGATGTTCAAAGCGTGAAATGCTCTGCATGGGTTTGGCCAAATACCCCCGGAAGTAGTCTTTCAATCCATTACGCATGGCTACCGCTTCTGCAGCAGAGGTTGCCACCCCTGGTATCTGTCGAGCCTTGAATACATAAGCAGCACGAGAAATTGGTACGGCGGAACTAAAAGCAACACCAGTCCATTCCCCAGCGCTGAAAGCCGTTGAACATTTATCTACCGAACCATTCGAGCCTGCATAATCACGCACTTTGTTGGTTATACCAAATGAAATGAAGTCACCAAAGCCGGCAGAGTAATCTACGACAGGCTGCGGAATCGTCGGGATGTCTTCAATTCCAAACAATCCATATGGGTCGGAATAGCTCATCGGATTGCCATACACATAGGCATAGGGGTTAAGTCCACCTTGTAGCCCGATTGGATCGTTTTGTAGGTACTTCCCCGTCGCCGGATCATAATCTCGGAAGTAGTTGTAAACCTCCTGTTCCGACGCAAGGTCGCAGCTAAAAGCGCGTTTTCCCTAGGGCCAGCACGGTTTACAACCCAACAAACCCCGACGCCTGCCCCTACGACACGCATTTTTCCCTAGATGCGTGTTTTCAGCAAACAGGACGGCGGCCTAGATGCACTTTTACCCATCGCGACGCACCCAGGCGCAGAGGCCCAGATACGCGCAGCGAGCGGCTAAAGAAGAAGGAGGATCAAGCAACGGCGGGGCTTGGCGCCGGCCAGTGGGATAGGTGACGGCGTGAACGGTCTTCAGCCGGCCGATGCACTGCTGTTTGCGGCATCTAATCGGACGAGGGGTTGAGTTCCTTCCGCACTTCCTCCGCAAGCTTTTCAACAATTTGCTTAGGCCCCGAGATGGTAAGTCCAATATATGTTTCGGACTCAATCGTAATCAGCCCGTCTCCTAGCCTTACCTTTGACATCGCAATTTCTTGTGAGCCGCCAATCCCCCATGAAGTGTCAACACCCATCGCCTTGTTATTTAAAAGTACTGCCCGCAACGCGTCTCTAAGAGCATTGTCGTATTCGTCGCCAAGATTGATTGTCGTTTGTTCGATGCTCATTTTCATAATCCTAAGTCTTTACCACCAGGACGCGAAGAAGATTCAATAATCTGCTCCCAACTCTTGCCACGAGCTTGCAGCCAATCTACGGTTGGTCCAAGCTTATCTCCATATCGCTCAAGATTTCTTGCGTAAATCTCTTGAAGTTTATCAGCGGGTGTTAGATTTTTGTATTGCTCTCCCAAATCTCGGCGCATTTGCTGAACCATACGAGCGGTAGCTTCTGGTGTGGTGCCGGCCGCTCTTGCGTTCAAGGCAACGTCTTCAAGTGCACGAACCTCGTTAATGTAGGCCTGCCTCAGTGCGGGTAATTCCTTTGCTGTAACCGAACCTACCACACAAGCCGTAGCCTGACGGTAAGCACTGTATCCACCAGAGGTCAGCACAGTAGCAAGTGCTTCACCCATCATTACACTGGAATGAGCGACGGCGGCACCTCGGTTACCGTTTTCCCATGCTGTGACAGCATTGTCCCACGCCACTTGCCCAGGGATAACTGCTCGCATCCAGTCGGGGCTTCTTAGCAATCCGAGCGGATCGCTATAGCTCATCGGGTTGCCGCCGACGTAGCCGTACGTATTCAAGCCACCAGCCAACCCGATGGGATCGGATTGCAGATAACGGCCTTGTCCTGGATCGAAGTCCCGGAAGTAGTTGTAGTGCAGGCCGCTTTCCTTGTCGTAATACTGGCCTTTGAAACGGGGATTGTAGGCAAAGGCTGCCCCAGTCCCTTCCGGGTCTTCATTCGGCGCGGTATTGCCAAACGGCTCGCCCTGCCACGCCCAGATCGGCCGTTTGGTGGAGTCGGTGATTAGACGTGCCGCGCCCAGGTGGTCGGTATGGATATAGCGGACGGCACCGAAGTCGATCACTGCGATCGGGGTGTCGTGCAGATAGACATACTCGCGCTTGGCATTGCCCAACTGGTCGCTCTCGGCGATCAGATGGCCTTGCATATCGTAGTGATAGACCGTGGTCTGGCCTTGGTATGTCTTGACGATGCGCTGACCGAGGGCGTTCACCACGTATTGCGCCCCAGCAGCGGCGATGAGCCGGCCACGGGCGTTGTAGATGTAGCTTTGCATGCTGTCGCTGATGCGGCTGCCGTTATTGTCGTATCGATAGACGGCCACGCGCGGGCCATCACTGGCGATCAGGCGATTACTGGCCGGGTCGATACGCTGGGCATAGCTTTGGCCGTTGACGGTCAGCTCGATGCGGTTCCCATTGCCGTCGTATCGATAGCGGTGGCTGGTCGTGCCGTCCTGCCAACTGATCAGGCGGTCATGTGCGTCGTAGTCATACAAGCTTTGCTGCCCGGCGGGCAGGCCGAGCTTTTGCAGCAGTCGCTCCCACCAGCCGCCGCTGATTTTCTGGGTTCTGACTCGGCCGCCGGTGTCGTAGCCGAGCGTAACGGTGCTGTCGCCTAAGCTGAGCTGGGTTGTTCGGCCGTCGAGGTCGTAGCGGCTGGTATGCACCTCGCCATTACCGTAGGTCCAGTTCTGAACAGGACCGAATGGGCGGTAGCTGATGTCCTTGGCGACGACAGCGGTCGGGGCCGTGGCATTGGCTTGGGTCAGGATCTGATTGATCTGGCCGGCGGCGTTGAAGTTGTAAGTGACGCTGCGGCCGCTGGGGTAGACGCGCTGTTTCAATCGGCCGGAGCTGTCGTAGTTCTCTCGCGTGATGTATTGCTTGCCAGCGATGGTGCGCCACTCGCCCATGGGACGGCCGAGGTCGTCGTAGGGAATGCTGATCTGATCGCCTTGCGAGTCGCTGATCAGCTGCAACTTGCCGGCTCGTGTGCCGGTGGTGCCGTATCCGAAGGTGGTATAGCTCTGGTCGGCGTAGGTTAGTTTGTCCAGGCGGCCGGCGAGATCGTAATGGTACTTGGTGATCTGCGACTTGGCGTCGGTGACCGTATCAGTACCGCCCTTGCCATTGGGCACGGTGGTGGTGACACCACTGTCGGGACTGGTCTGTTTGATGACCTCGTCGAAGCCGTTGTACTGATAGGTCGTCACCAGGCCGCGCGGGTCGGTGTACTTGGTCAGTCGGTGGCGGCCATCGTAGTCGAAGCGCTGGATATAGGTGGCGCCGTCGAGTTGATCAGTGCGGGTAATCAGGCGCTTATGCGGGTCGTATTCGAAGCTGCTCAGCCGGCCACGGTCGTCGCTGCGCGTTTTGATCATCCCGCCAGGGTAATAGGTGTACTGCGTCCAGCCGCCATCGTTACGGATTTGCTTGGCGAGATTGCCATACGAATCGAATTCGTTCTGGATCGTTTGGACGGTGGCGGCGGATAGCGGCAGGCTGACGGACAGCGCCACTGCCAGAAGCAGGATAAGGGATTTCATCAGAATTCAGTGACTTGGGGCGGCAATCGACGGGCGTTGCCCCCAGATTTTTGGACCCGCATGATATCCGAAACGAGGCCCGCGATAGCGCTACCTGTACATTTTCACACGGGCATTCGGCAGAAAATCCTTAGCACCGACGGCAGTGGCAGCGAAAGTCGTCAGAGGCCCGGTGCAAAGGCACTAGCATCACCGGCTTTAATCGCGGCGACGATTTTATCGCGCAAAGAAAATACGGCATCGACATGTTGCGGCAATTCCTTCGACCATCCAATGCGAACCGACTCAGCCAAGCTATTCGCACACCAACCCTTGTCAGAGCACTGCGCAAGCGTTCTTAAGCTATCTGGGCCACAGTTCATGCCAAACTCACATTGAGCGAGAATCAGGGCTTCAGTATAAGCAGATTCATTACCTCCTCTGTACCATTTGCCATCGAAATATGCTTCGTAGTCGCTTTGCCCTCCTGCTAACTTGTACTCGCGAGAATACTTGAGCTTGTCGAAAAGTATTGGAGAGCCCGCGCTAATTACTTCCTTGGCCAATGCAAGGTGGGCTTCGCTCGTTTTCGCATAGTCACTCTTTCGACCAATTTGGCTTAGTGGGTCTACTGAAGCATATTTTCTTGAGGCGGACTTTAAAGTTGCTAAGTCGGAGTCAGTAATATCGCATTTCGACTTGATAGCAGCTTCGGCTTGACTCTCTCGACTTCCCGGTACGACCTTGAATAACCCTCTCATTAAACCCGTGCTGCCGGCGGCATTAATGCAATCTGCCCAAGCTCGGTTGGCATAACGAATACCACCGCTTTCTGGATGCCGAATGGCTTCATGTATAAACGAGCGGGCGCTTTGGAGTTTATTGAACGCTTGTAACATACCTGCTGTTGCAGAAGTGCTACTGGCGGCCGAAGGAGTTTGAGAAGTTGGCAGTGTGGTAGATGAGTCGCCGAAAAAGCCGTTAGAAGCCACTGGCGTAGTAGATTGGGATGCGGCGGGGTCCGTTGCCTTGGCAGCAACTTTGCTCGCACCGAAAAAATACCAAGCTGTACAACAAGCTAGGCCCGTGGAAAGAAAAATGAAAGCTAAACGTTTGGTATGCATAGGTGTGCTGAATTGTTGCTTCAATCATCGTAGAATGCCGCCTATCCTAGCACCTGCGCGTAGGTTGGCGGCAAGTTTCATTTAACCAGGGCAGGCAACTTTCTGACCTGCGCCCATTGTCATCTTCCCCGTTGGCTGGAATTTCACAGAAGAAAAGGGATTGAAACTATATTCACCTGTGCCGGCATCCGCAAAAATATACGTTACCTTTTGTTTGTCTCCGAAGGTTCTTAGTAAACTCCACCAACTTTCTAAAGTTTGCATGGTGGTATAGTGAGCTTGAATATTTGCTAGGCCGCTGGATAGAGCCGCATTCACTTCGGCATCGCGTTGGGAATTTTCGTCCGTTGAAAGTATGTCGTCGGCAGTGCAACGACCATCAAGGCTTTTTTCCAACAGATCTTTAGGGGCGAATTCCCCGGTTTCACGCCCGCCGCCGCCTCCGCCAGGTGTGCGAGGTCCTGTGCCACCCCCGGGGCTGGGCCCACATTGGCCTGACTCACAGGGCATGGGCTTGTTTGGTGTTGGCTGCCTTCTGCCGCCAATATAAATTACTTCGTCCTCACCGTCCAAATTGCTCGATATTGGCATGTCCGCTGCATTTATACACAGTGGCGTCATAATCAAGCTGATTTCTGCAAGTGCGATTGCTGACAGCCTAAATAAGGCGAGTTTTTTTCTTTTCATGTAATTTGCTTTTCTCTGATTTTAATTTTCTTGCCTAGTATTTGAATCGACTGGGCAAGGGGCTTCCTCCCGAAGGGGAGTGCACCTTATTACTCAGAGAAATAATGCGAAACTACTAGATATGATAGTAGTCAGTAAGTCGCATTTGTGTATTTCAATGCAGCCCAAGTTCATGCCGCTAAGTTGCTTCCAGCGCACCTTGCGCACGTATCCAGGCCTGCAGGTCGATCAATTGTCGTTCGTTTTCTTTGGCTGCTTCGTAGTTGCGGACGAGGACGCGAAGGGCATCATCGCTTGTAAAGTCGCTGGCGCTCGCATCAAGGATGCAGGCGGTATCGGGAAGGCCGGACAGCGCGCCGGCGTCGTGCTGGCACACCCAGCTACGATCCAGGCGAGCAACAAGCCGAGCAGGGTTCGCGACATAGCGGATGATTTCCTTTTCAATGGTTCGGTAGACGAGTCGGTCACGGGTGCGGCCGGTTTCATGAGCGACGGCGATCGCGTTCGATACGGCGGCCTGCCGGCGCTCGATCTTGACGACCCGCAGCATGCTGTCGCGGTCGGCTGCCACGGCGGCGAGTTGCTCCGCCCTGGCACCCTTCACATACCCAGCAGCGAATAGCGCGACGCAGAGCAAGCCCATGGCCAGGATGCGATAGGGCCAAGGGATCAGGCTAAACATGGCTCTTGCCCTCGCATAAGGCGCGTTCCCGTGCCCGTCGATTGGCCAGGCCCTTTGAGTAGGTCTTGCCGCCGGTCTTCGGGTCGGTGATATACGACCAGGCCGGTTGCCCGGCATCGTTGGTCTGGATGGCGCGGCATGCCCTTGGCCAGTCCCCTTGTCGGGCGTAGCGTGCGGCGGCCGAACCACAGGCGCCAGCCGTGCCGACGTTGTAGGCAAACACGGTCAGCGCGGCGGCCTGGTGCGGTGCCATTGGCACGTCTATGCATTGGGCGACGGCGCTGTAGTAGTCGGTCAGCTCTTCACGTAACCAGGTGTTGCAGGTCTCATCGCTGTAGGTCGCCCCCAGTTTGACCTTGGGGCCGGTCTGGCCCATGCAAGCGGTGGGTATGCGGGCAATGTCGAGATAGGTCTTGTTGCGCTTGCCTTCGAGCTGGGCGGTCAGCGGGAAGGCAATGGCCAGGACGGCAACCACGGCGCCCGTTATGGCGCGTTTATTTTCCATCGTTCTTTTCCTTCCCGCGCCACCAGCGCAAGTATCTCGGGACAAGCAGGACGATTTGCAGGGCCAGGTAGAGCAGCGTTGCCACGGCTACCCAATCGTTGAGCGTTAGGCCGCTCAGCACCCAGCCGCCGACGGCGGGGGTTGCCTTGACGACTGCCGGTCCGAAGTCTTCGTTTGGCGTCATGCGCTTCCCTCTACGGTTGCTGGCGAGACTTCCGCCGGCGTGGTGGACTGGGCTTGCTCCAGTTGGGCAATACGTTGCAGGGCGCCTTCCAGCTGGACGTGTGCCGTGGCGAGCGCAGTGCGCAAGGCCTCGTTGTCCAGCAGGGCATGCGCCGTCACTTCGCCGACCACGCTTGCCAGTGAAGCGCTGCCGGTACCTTCCAATGCCAATGCTTCCGCCGGTCCCTCCAGCTCACTGGTCGCGCCAGTAAAGGCATCCAATTGGCTGGCCCCGCGTTTCCGATGTGCGCCCCGAATGCTGCCGTCCGGGTTGCAGACGATCATGACTTCCCGCAAATACGTTTCCATTCGATTCTCCATAGGGGATTAAGCAACCACGGTGCGATCGGCGACGCGGCGCCAGGCGGTCCCATCCGAAAACGCCGGCGTCGAGCCATTGCTATCGTCGGTGACATAAATCTGTGCGCCGGTGTAGCTACCGGCCGCCGGCAAGGTGGCTTTGGTGTAACTACCGGGCCGAATGGGCGAGGTGACGTAGAGGGCGCCGGAAACGACCATCTTGTAGCCGGCTTGCGCGGTCGCCGTGTTCAACAGGAACTCGCCATTTGGCGTGATGCGCGCGGCCTCGGCCGACTTGGTGAAGAACTGCATGGTGCCGGCGTTGATATTGGCGGTACCGCCATTCATGACCACGCCGGTTACCTGGCCGCTGCTACTGGCCGAGGCGATTTCTAACTTGCCGTCATCCACGTAGCTGTTGATGGCATAGACGTTGGTGGTGCAGAGGCGGCCACTGACCACATTGCCGACCAGCGAGATACCGGCACCCGTCGGCATGGCGCCGCCCTGGACCCGAAATCCGCCGGCCGATAACAACCTGGCTTGCCCGCTCGCCGCTGGGGTGTCGGTACCCACTAGGACATCCCCGCCCACCGGGCAGAGGACATAGTTATAAAAGCTGGCGGCATTGCTGGTCCGGGGCTGCACCCAGCCATAAGGCGCGCCGCCGCCCGAAAAGAAACCATGCGTCACCAGCATGGTGGTGACCGCGCTATTGGCCAGCATGAGCATGCCGTTCGGGACGGCCGTATTGGACGCGGCGCCATTGGTGGGGGCATCGATCGTGAGGGCGGCCGCCGTGGCCGCCGAGCTGTCCCATGATCCGCCCGGCATGATGATCCAGGCACTGGCGGAGCCGCTGCCGACGGATCGACTGACCGACACCGTCAGGCTGGTACCGGCATAGGCGGTCACCTGGCCTTGCATATAGTTGCCGATGCCGGATACGAGCTGGAGGAATTGGCCGACAAACCAGCTTTTGCCGGCCTGGGTGGTCAATGTCTTGTTGCCGACGCCAAGCGCGACGGCACTGGCGCTGGTGCCCGAGTAGGCGGACGCGGTCAGTCCGGCGGCTGCCGCGCTGGCCGCAGCGACGGCGGTCGCCGCCATCGACACCGTGTCGTCCAGGGCCAGCGGAAAACGTACTTCGTGGCCGCCATTGCCGAAGCCGGTCAGCGGGTTGTCGTCCGAGGTATACGTCAGCCCGCTGCCACCGAGGGCGACGGGCACTGTGACGGTAGTCACCATTAAATGATCTCCTTGATTTCGATACCGGTGCGATGGGTGTTGAAGAACGGCCACTCGATGGCCGACAGCTTGCGCAGGCGGCCGGGGAAGGCGCGTTGCAGCAGCGATGCCGGGTCGGCGGCGTCCTCGACGTAAAACACCTCGCCAATCACATCGGCTTCGCGCTGGATCTGCAGCACGCGGTCGTAAGCCTCGGTCTTGCTCAGCCACGCCAGCTCGCCCTGGACCACCCGGCAAGGCTTACGGCGCCGGCCGAACTCGGTACCGTCATCGGCTTCAATGATCTGGCTGCGGCTTTCGTAGCCCAGCGCGCGGCCGTAGCTCAAATTCGCTTCAGGCTGCCAGCCGTCGCTGACGTAGACGCGACCGAGCTGGACATAGCCGGCTGGGTTGGCCGTGTCGTCGATCTCGATCCGCCAGTAGCGGGCGCGGCTGCGGTCCGGCGTGGCAATCGACAGCGCCCGATACTGGTCCAGCCGTTCGGCTGGGATCAGGCCGGACCAATAGCCGGGGTCTTCCCAGTCCATGGCGCCCAGTCCGAGCCTTGGCCAAACCCGTTGCCAGTCCTGCTGCCAAACGACGTGGGTGTAGCCAGCATTGCTGTAGGCGGTGACGCGCCATTGCGCCATCTCGCTTAGGTTGTGATCGACCAGGGACACCAGGGCGATAGGTCGGACCTGGCCCAGGTCGATATCCAGCAGCGTGTTCGACGCCAAGGCATTGGTCGATCTAGCCACCTCGCTAAAAATCCGGGTCTTGAGGTTGGCCAAGGGCGCGCCTGCCTGCCAACTGCCGCCGGTCACCGTGGCGGTGTCGAAGTAGTGGCGATAAGCCAACAGAATGTTTTGCATGCCTCAGCCCCACAGCCGCAGGCGCAGCGCCCGGGTTTCCAGATCCATATCGATGCCGATCACGATTAACGGTTTGCCGTTGGCCAGGTCGTAGCGTGGCCAGGTCAGGTTGACGCATTGGCCGATTTCAATCGCCAGCGCCAAGCTACGGGTCATCACCAGATCGACCGAGTAAATGCGGGTCAGGGTGTCGTACTTGGCGAAGATGGCCGCCAATACGCTGGGGATGCCGGCATCGTCCTGGTCCAGCGCGGTAGAAATGATGCGGTCGAATTGGTACAGCTCGGGCGTGGTCGCCGCCGCGCTTTTGCGCTCGATCCATTCGCGCCGCAGCAATGCCGCAAAGGTCGGAATGACCGTGGGTGCGACCTGCTGCAAGACGGTGTAGGCGCGGCCGACCTTGGCCGTGACCTGGCGTGCCGTGTAACCGCCGCCCTGCCAGGTGATCGATACTTCGCGGATCTTCGCGGCGGGCAGGCTATAGCTGGGTGCGGACGGCTCCTTGATGACGCCGCACTGAAAGCCGCCGTGCCGGTTGTAGCCGAACCAGCCATCGATCGAACTGAGCAAAAAGCGTATGCCATCCATCGGCGTATCCAGCTCGCGTGCCAGCCAGCCGGTACCGATGCTGGTCAGGAAGGCATGCAGATCCGAGCCGACACCCTGGCCAGGCAGGACCGCTTGCACCAGATCGACGACGGCCTGGTATACAAACTTGTCCGGATTCGGGCTGTAGCTTGGCGTGGAGGCGGACGTGACATGCGCGGTCAGTAGCTCGGGCGTGCTGCCCAGGCAGGCATAGACGCGCGGCGTGAGGGCGTCGCCGGGGAAATACTTGGCCGTGCCGGGACTGGGCGGGGGCGAGTAGATCAGGGGGAGCGAGCCTTGCCGGAAGCCGGTAATCATCACGCCCTTGTCAAACAGCACGACCGTGGCCGGGTGGTCGGATATCAGATAGATATTGCGGGTGGCATCGACCAGGATGGGTTCGACGCCACGCACCTTGCCGAATACGCGTGGGGCGTTGCGGTTGCCATTGACCGCCAGGCTAGCCGGATCGAACAGCGTGGCGGATTCCGGGTAGCTGCTGATGGGCTTGAGGAAGGGGCGTTCCAGTACGCTTTCCACTTCGTGCAGCGGGATGCGGATCAGGTCGCTATCGAAGGTCGGCGCGCCGCAGCGGGCGACGAACAACTGGTGCTCGGACAACACCAGCGGCGAGGGCACCGGATCGGGCACCCAATACACTTGGACGGGCTGATCGACCAGGCCATTGAGACCAAGCAGGAAGTCGAGCGCGCCGTCGTTGTTGATCAGGCTGACCTCGCCGAACGAGCGGGTGAGCTGGCCACCCACCATCGAGCGCTCGCCGTCGGCACTGATCGAGCGGGAATAGCGCGGCAGCGCCTGCAAGCGCGGCGAGAGCATGGTGTTGGCCGGGGTGTCGGCGGGACCGGTCAAGTAGCCGATATCGCTAATTCGGTACGGCGTGGTGACGCCGCCCTGCACGTGGTTGAACTGAACGACAACCATGCTTAGCTCCCCACCGTCAGCGTGCTGCCACGGGTGCTGCCGCCGCGCTGGCGGGCTTCGCGGTTGCCATCGGCAATGGTTGCTTTCAGCTCATCCAGCGCGCGCTTGTTTTCAATGGCGACGGCGGATGCCTGGCGGACTTGCGCTTCCAGTAGCTTATTGCTGGCTTCGGCGGCGGCCACTTGGCGGGCCAGTAGTTCGTTGCTGCGCTTTAATTCGTTGACCGTATCGACGCCGGCGCTGGCATAGCCGCCGGCGCTGGCGGTGGTGGCCACCCCGCGCAGATCGCCGCTTACCCCTTCATACAGCTGGGCGTAGTTGCCGCTGGAGCGCGCGAACATCTCGCGGCCCAGGCTCAACAGCTGCTCGCCGGCACCCTGGAGGTCGCCGACGGCCCCGACATCGCCGCCCTTTACTCGCGCCTTGAGGGCGTCGTAGTCGTTGCGTGCGCTTGCATAGCGCTGTTCGGTCGAAAGCGGGCTGTTGTCGGTGTAGTTGAGCTTGCGTAGGTAGTCGTCCAGGCCCCGGCCGGCGGCGGCCCATTCGTTGGCCCGTGACTGGGCGGCCGCCAGCGCGGTATCGGCTTGCTGGCGGGCTGCTTCGTCGGCTGACTTGGCCGCGCCCTGCACCAGGTCGAAGGCATCGGTCAACCCTGAAATCACCGCCAGCAGGCGTTGCCCGGCTGTCGTCATCGGGTCGGCGGCCGACGCCATATCGAGCAGCTCTGCCGCCGACTTGGGCACGGCCTTGCCCAGGCCGCCGAAGCCGGCGATCAGATCGACCTGTGCCTTGGCGAGCTTGGCCGAGTCGGATGCATACTTGTCGAATAGGCTGGACTGCTGACCGCGCGCGGCCGCCAGGCGATTTTCGGCGCTGGTCGCGGCCTCGGTGGCGTTCGCCGCGGCTTCGCTGACGCCCACCACATTGGCAAAGGCCGTATTCAGGCCAATCAGTGCGGCATAGGTGCCTGCATTGGCGTCGGTGATGGTGCCCAGGCCGTCGACCAGTTGGCGGAAGCCTTCGCGTGTCGTCGGCATGACCAAGCCCAGCGCCTCGAATTGCTTGGCCAGTTGCCCAGTCGCCATGGCGCGGCGCTCGGACTCGCTGTAGAAGTTCTGGTAATAGCTTTCGACGCCGGCGCTGAGGTTTTGCAGGCCGCCGGCCAGGGCCACCAGCTTTTGCTGGGTGGCATAGCTGAGGCCCGACAACTGCGGCAGCACCTTGCCGAAGCCCTCAAAGGCCGCCTTGACCTGGCCTATGGCAGTCAGCTGCTCGGTCATGGCCTTGACCTGCTCGGCCGTGGCCGACTTGATATCGACGCTGCCCAGTACCTTGGCGTATTCCTCGGCCGGGTTGGAGGCCTTCACGGCAGCCAGCAGCAGGCGGCCGACCTCGACGCCCATTTCGGCTTTCAGCTTTTCATCGTCGCGGCCGACCTCGTGGTTGATGCTTTCATAGGCAACCTTGCCCGAGGCATCGTAGACGCGGCTGCTGATGCGGTTTTGTGCGGAGCCGGCCGGGTCGCTGTCGAAGCCCAGGCCGAAGTTCATCGTTTGCGCGGTACCGCCGATGGATTTCATCAGCGCGGCATACTGTAGCGAGAGGCCGGCGACGGTCGCCTGCAAGCCCTGGTCGGCCTGGTTCGGCGTGAACAGCTGGCGCCGCGTACCGGCCTGGCTGAAGGCTTCGCCGCCGCTCTTCGGGCCGCCGCCACCCCCGAAGGCCTTGTCGATGGCGCCGCCCAGGAAGCTACCAATCAGGGTGCCGATGCCGGGCAATATCATGGTACCGATGGCGGAGCCGGCTGCTTTGCCGATGCCTTCGCCGGTGCCGAGGGCATGCAGCACATCGACGGCGGTGGAGGCCCACGACACAAAGCTGGTGGCCGAGTCGGCAAAGCTGCTGGCGTTGACCACCAGGTCGCCACCGGCCTGGGTCAACTGACCGGCGGTATTGGCCAGCCCCATACCTTGGCCAAAGCTGCTGGAAGCGAAGTCCTGCACCAGCCCACCGACCAGGTTGCCGCCCGATAGCGACTGAAAGCCAGTGGCGAAACCCTGGTAGATGCCTTTGCCGATCGACAGCAGATCCATACCGCCACCGCCGGCCTGGCCCGCCACCTGCGCGAAGCCGCCAACCCCGCCCGCCGCCGGGGTGACCACTGCTTGCACGCTGGGGCGCAGAATCATCGTTTTAAATGCATTGATGGCAGTGGTTTTGAAGTTCTCCAGAAACCCCTTGCCGCCTTCAAAGCCACGCCACAGCGCATCGGTCAGGTTGTCGGCGAGGCTGTCGGTGGTCTTCTTCCAGGCATCACGGGCGGCTTCGGCGGCATCGTCGGCGGCTTTGCGGGCGGCGGTACCGGTGGAGATTTCCAGCGCTTCGCGGCGCATGGCGATCTCGTCACTGAGCAGCCGAATCCGGTCGTTCAGGTCGGGATTGTCCTCGCCCCGCCGTTCGCTCACCAACTGCTGGCGCTGAAGATCCACCAACAGGGCTTCCCGCTTGGATAGGGTCAGCGCATCGATGGCGGTTTTACTGAGCCCGTATTGCGCGGCTTCGTCGCGGGCGGCGTCCAGGATGGCGCGGTTCTTTTCCAGGCCGCTGGCGTAGGCGGTGGCCAAGGACTGTTGCGACTTCTCAAAAGCCTTGAGGGCATCGACGCCGCGTTCCTGCTCGGCGATGAGCTGCACCTGGCGGCGGATGGCTGCCTGTTCCTTGGGCTGGAGGGTGTCCCAGCCCTTGCTTTTGTCGTGGACCAGGGCGACCAGGTCTTGTTCGGACTTGGTCAGCTTGGCGTATTCGGGCGAGAGGGCGCGCAGGGAGGCGAGGTAGTTGGCCTGTAGCTGGGCGCTCAGCTTGTCGAAGGTGGATTCGACTTTCTTGGCCGAGGCGGTCAGCGGCGCGGTCAGGTTCTTGGCCGTCTCCTCGGCGGCGGTACCGGCGGCCTTGGGCATATCAGCCCAGATCTGCCGCACCTTGCTGTCGTACTCATCGTTTTTGCGGGCGGCATCCTCTTGGGCGGCGTCGCGGATATGGCCGATTTGGGCATAGTTATCCTGCGCCCCGGCGAGTTCCTGCTTGGCACCGGAGAAGTCGAACAACGATGCCTTACTGGCGGCCTTGCTGGCCTGCCAGAGGGTATCGACGCCGGCCATGGCGGTCGCGGCGGCTGCACTGATGGCGCTGCCGATCTGGTCGAACACCGCAATCACACCGTAGGCAATCGACACCAGGCCTTTGACACCGAAGGCCAGCGCATCGATGGCGATGCGCAAGCCACCCGACTGCGAGGCGGTACCCATCAGCGAATCAGAAACGGAATTGAGGGTGGGCAACAGCTCGGCGGTGAGCCGGCCGGCGTAGCCACTGGAAACGGCCTTGAGCCGGTCCACCTGGTCGTTGAAGGCAGCGGCGCCGGCGACGGCATCGGCCGACATCACCAGGCCCAAGCGTTCGGCTTCGGCGCGCAGCTCGGCCAGACCGGCCTTGCCGTTATTCAGGAAGGGGATCAATTCCATGCCGCTTTTGCCGAACAGCTGCATGGCCAGGGCCGACTTGCTGGCGCCGTCCTGGTAGCCGGCAAAGCGGTCGGCGACTTCTTCGAGCAAGACCTCGGTGGATTTCAGCTGCCCGCTATTGTCCTTCAGCGAAACACCCATGGCCTTGAAGGCGGGATCGCTGGCGACAATGCTCTTGGAGAAATCCTTGATGCCGGTGGCCAAGCTGTCCATATTGGTGCCGGACAGCTGCGCGGCATAGCCATAGGCCGACAACCTGTCGGCGGCGATGCCGGTGCGCTCGGATAGATCGTTGAGCGCGTCCATGGCATCGATCGAACCCTTGACCCAGCCGGCGAACAGATTGACGCCGACGGCGGTGGCCACGCCCAGGGCCGCCGATTTGATCTGATCGACCCGGTCGCGCACATCGAGCGCCTGCGCCTTGACGCGCTCGAAGGCCGCTTGGGTGCGGTCTTCGGCGCTCAGCACGATATTGATGTTGGAACCGGTGGCCATGGGTCTCGCTAGGTGTCGGTCTTTTGCTGGTCGGCGGCGTGTTGCAGCCAGGTGTGGTCGCAGGCACGGATACGGCGGAACAGGGTGTCGCGGTCATCCACTTGCAGCAGCTGGGCATAAGCGAGGATCTCGCTGACAGGGATGCTGCCCGGCCCGAACCCGGCCACCCGGCTGGGGTTCAGGTCGTTGAAGGCCTGGTACCAGCGGGCGTTATCGGGATCGAGGGGCGGCATATCGAGCAAGGCTTGCGGCGTCTCGCCGCTTTCCGCCTCCTCTTCCAGCAGGGTGGGCAGGTACGCCCCCCAGTCCAACTGCCACTGCAAGTGGTCGGTCAGTTTTTTGTGGCGGTCGCCTCGGCTTCCAGGTCGTAGCGCTCCTTGTCCACGGCCAGCTTGAGGATGAAATCGGAGAAGTACTCGGACGACTCCAGCAACTGGATGGCGGCTTGCTTGGTGTAGGGCAAGGGCTTGCCGCCCGGCTTGACGTCCTGCCAATCGAGCAGGACCACGTCGGCCAGGCACTGGGCGAACAGATGGCGGCGCAGGCCGATGGGTGCCGTGCCGTTGTCGAACTGGCGCTTGTGCGGGGCTTGCAGCTTTTCCAGACGGGCCTTGGCCAAGTCGCCGTATTGCGCGACCAGGTAGGTAGCGCCGGAAGCATCCGGCTCGGACCACACGCCACGGGCGGCTTTGTCGGGGTCCACGGTGTAAAGCTGATCGAACGATGTCATGCCTGAATTCCTCGGGTGATTGCCGGACCAGGCCGGCGGATGGGTGGTGAAGGGGGTTACGCGCCGGCGCGATCGATCAAGACGGTTTTGCCGGTGACGGGGTCCAGGTAGAAGGTGAATTCCACGCTGGCCATGCAGTACTGGTTGATCTGGCCGGCGTTGCAGCTGAACTTGCTGACCTGGCCCATGGGGAACGTGAAGGCGTAGCCATTGCCGGCGGTATCGACCACGCGGAAAGCAAAGCTGGTTTCGGTGTCGGTGTCGTACTTGGCTTTCAGGCCGGCGGCGCCGGTGCTGAAGTAGGCTTCCATGCTCACGGTGACGGCGATGCTGCCGGCCGAGATATCGGCGTTACCCAGCGTGCCGATGGCGGTGGCATTGATGGGAGCGTTGTCCACCACCAAGCTGAAGGACTTCAGCGTGACGCCGGTCATGGCGACGCCGCCTTCCATCAAGCCTTGTACGCTGCGCACGCCGTTGGTGATTGGGTAGGTCTGGCTGGGCGTCTTGATGCCGGGCAGGCCCGTAGCCGGACCGGAGCTTTCGGCGCGGCCCTTGAACTCGAAGGAGCCGGTCAGCTTGCTGGTGCTATCGCCTTGCAGGGTGAACTTGGCGGGCAGCAGGCCGGTGTAGGTGAAGAACTGGCCCACGTCGTTCAACTGCCGCTCGATGGTGAAAGTGGCTTCCTTCACACCATTGCTAAGGCGCGCGCTATTGACGCTGACCGCAGCGGTCGGCCCTTCGGCGGTAAAGGTGGCGGCCGCGAAGGTCAGCACCGTGCTGCTGGTTCTGGCCAGGATGCGGAACCAGCCATTATTGGCCGGCGTGGCGGCGCCGCTGATCCTGATCCACTGGCCGGTGACCAAGGCCGCGAAGGGGGTGCCGCTGGCCGCCGTCAGGGTGGTGGCGGTAAAGGTCGCGCTGATGGCGGCGGCGGTGCTGACCCATACACCTTGCAACAGGCCGCGCAGAAAGTCGTCGTATTCCTTGTAGGACCATTCAAGGTTGAAAGCGCCACCCGGATCGATGGCGGTGGTGGTCATGCCGTTGGTTTGCCGGTCGTCGCGGATCTCGTCCGACTTGGTTTTGGTGCGTTGCGGATCGAAGGACTCGCCGGTAAAGCGCAACGCCTTGTGGTCGCCGCCGGGCGGTGTCACGCCGGGTATGGCTTCTTCCACAAAGGCCAGCGTGGCCCGGCTGGTATTGGCGAATGACATGGGGTGTTCTCCGGTGGCCGCGCTGCTACAGCAGCACGTCGGGGGCGGTGTTGAAGGTTTGGTATTCGGCGCGGTACAGCAGCACGGCGACGCCAAGCGGCGTTTCCAGGCTGTCGTCCACGTCGGTCTGGATGCTGGCCAGCTGCACGCCGGCTGGGATTACGCCGCCGAGCGAGGTATCGGCCGCCATGGCCTGCTCGATCTGCAACAGGCAGGCGTCGAGCACGTCGTCCACGTCGGTACCGGCCTTGCACACCACCCGCAACACCAGATCCAGCCGGCGCAGTTGCACATGCGGCGTGCCGATTTCGGCGGCCTCGATTTGCGGCTCGTCGTTGCAGTAGACCAGCAGGCAAGGACCGCCCAACTTGTCCGGATCGACCGGCCGGGCGCGGTTGCTGAACACCCGGCTGCCGATGCTGGGCAGGCCGGCCAGGGCCTGCTTGGCGGCGGCGCGGATCTGGGTGCGGGCGTGGGTACTCATGGCGCCGACCGATGCAGGTGCAGGAGCAGCCAGCCCGAGCCATCGGGTTCCACACTGGCCACCGTGCCGTTGAAAAGGATGGCGCCGCTGGCGGAGCGAAGGGTGATGGGGTCATCCTCCACCACCGCGAACACCTGTTCGCCGTCGAACTGGAACACCGGCCGGCTGCCGCCGCCGTAGCCGAGCGCGTCGGCATAGGTGGCGTCGAACAGGCCGCTGACCGTTTCGTTGCCGAGCGTGGCGGTGGCATTGGCCAGGCGTTTGCCTACCACCGCATTCACGCGGCGTTCCAAGGCGGCGAAAGGGCTGTCCATGATTAGGCGTTCAGCTTGATAGCAAGCGTGGCAGCACCGCTGGCGCCGGCCTTGAAGGCGTAGCCAGCCACTGTGTTGCTGGCGGCGGTGGCCGTCAGGCGCTTGGCGGTGTCGTCCCAGTAGGCAATCGCACCGGCTACAAAGGTATCGGTCGCCAGCTTGGGCAGCGACCAGACGCCGGTGACCTGCACCGGGCCGGACGTGCCGTTGGGAATATCTTTGAGCGCGACGCCGAGCCGCTGGCCGACCAGCACGCCGGCGCCGCTGACGAGGTTCGCGGTGGCGAGGTAGTCCATCACCTCGCCAGGTTGGATAAAATTTTTGGCCATGATCCGTTCCTTGATGGGGTAGGCAGAGAGGGGAGGCGTTAGGCGGGCGGCGTGCCGTTGTTCATGGTGGCGCCACGGTGGTCAATCGCGCCGGTGCCATAGTCGAGGCGGACCTTGTAGCGGGCGCCATCGACGCTGAAGCCGTTTTCCAGCTCCAGGAAGGGCTGGTCCTGGCCATCGAGAAATGCCACCTCGATCACTGGGGCATCGACCGGATTGGCAAAGGCGTACCAGGCGGTGCCATCCAGGCGCGGGCTATCGACCAGGTCGCTGAACAGGCCTCGGACCTTGTTGGGCTTTTGCAGTTTGTTGCTGGTGTCGGGGTCGTACTCGGCGCCATTGATGACCTTGGCGTCACCGCCCATGCCGGTCGGCCCCAGCCAGATAGCCGGACGCAGATCGAGGAAGTCGTTACCGCCGACATCCTTCTGCTTGGCCATCAGCACGCGCGCTTCGTCGAAGGAAGCGACCGAGGGCGGCGCGGCAACTCCGATGTTGCCGTGGCTGGCGTGGAATAAGGGGTTCCCGTCCTTCATCACCGGGTTGCTGGCCAGCAGCGCGTAGACGTCCGCTTCAACCGTGCGCTTGGCCGCGCGCCCCAGCATGGTGGCCAGGCCGACGAAGGCGCCGAGGTCGTCATTGATGACGGCCTGGCGGGACAGATTGATGATATTGCCCTTGGTGCCGGCGGTGATGGCGGCCTTCTCCCCATCGGGAATGGACTTGTTCTTGAACTCGCCCAGCTCGCTGAGGCTGTCCAGATTGCCCAGGCTGCCGACGCGATAACGGGGATGGGCGCGGAAGTCGCTGACGCTGCCGCGTGCGCAGAAGCGGGTCCAGGTATCGGCCGCGATGGCATAGGCCGCCTGTAGCGACTTGTGCATGGCGTTTTCCAGCAGGATGGGGAAATCGCTGCCGGACTGGGTGAAGGCCGCCGCCACGATCTGCATTTTGTCCATGCCATCGGTGCGGATGTTGGCACGCGCAAGGCTGGCGCGGGCCAGGTCCAGCAGGGTATGGCCGCGATAAGGATTGGCGCCGGTCGCACGCACCAGGCCGTCCTTGGTTTGCACGCTGGACCGGGCCAGCACCGATTCGGTAGCGGCGGCGCGAAATTTGTCGCGCTCGTCTTCGACGGTGACGACGTGACCGCCGGCGACGGGGGTGGCGTCGCGGCCGAGGTGGGCCAGGAGCTTTTCGCCGGCAGCTTGGGCGGACAGGGTGGTGTCGTTTTCGCAGGCGGTGAGTAGGGCGGCGACGCCTTCACTGTTTTGGAAGCGGGCGAACGAAGCGCGGATGGCAGTGCGGCGATCGGCTTCCGCCTTGATGCCGCGTGCCACGATGGCTTGTTCATCGACCGGGGTCGCGGATGCAGGTGCAGGCGCAGGCGCGGCAACCGGATTGGCGGACAGGGGCATGGTTTTCTCCGAGGTAGAGGCGGCCGGACTGCCCAGGCGTGAAGCCAGGGCGGACGGCAAGGACTTGAAGCGGGACAGGCCGGCCAGGCTGGCCGAGGCGGTAACAGGGGTGGGGTTGGTGACGCTGTCCACCCAGCCGGCGGCCAGCGCTTCGTTGGCGGTGTACCAGTGGTCGGCACCGTCGGTCAGCAGGGCCAGTACCGCATCGTTTGTCATGCCGCTTTTGGCGACATAGCTGCTGGTCATGGCTTGCGCGTAGGTATCCAGCAGGTCGGCGTATTCACGCATCGCCACGCTATTGCCGCCGGCGTAGCCCCACGGTGCATGGATCATCATCAGTGCGTTGTCGGCGATCTCGACCGTATCGCCGGCCATGGCAATCAAACTGGCAATACTGGCCGCGACGCCGTCTATGCTGATGTGAATGGCGGCGGGGTGGCGCTTGAGCGCGTTGTAGATGGCGAGGCCGTCGGCAACCGAGCCGCCGTAGGAGTTGAGGCGCACGGTAATGGCGGTGGTGTCGAGCGCGGCGATTTCGCGGACGAAGTCTTTAGCAGCGACCGACTCGTCGTACCAGCTTTCGCCGATATCGCCGTAGATAAAGACTTCTTGCGCTTCGCCGGCTGCCTTGGCGCGGATGATGTAGGGACTGCCCATCAGGCTTGCTCCTGAGTTGATGGGCGTAGTGTGGGGAAAAGTCAGTCCAGTTTTTAGGCTTAAAACTGGACTATTTTGAGACAAGAAGAGTGCTCAAAAAAGTTGTTCTTCGATTGAAAGGATTTATTTAAATGGTTCTAATAAATGATTTAGTAAGATCGCTGCAAATGGAAAAAAGATCATTTTCAGGGCGCTTAGATGCTCATGGGTTGTCTGTGGAAATTTCTTTCTCTGTGTCAATTAATGATTCTGGTGATCTTGTCTTGGATTTTGAATGCATCCCGTCGAGTGAAATGGCGGCGGCAATTAAGGATAATCATGGAGAGGAGACATGTTATTTTTCAATTTCAGGCAATTCAGATGAACGGATTTTTTTTAAGACTGAATCGCTCCAGTTGACTACTTTTTACGAAAGTCTTTGCGGCGGCGGACTTAAAATATTCGGTGAGTGTGAGGATGCTGAGCTTGTGGAGAAATTACCCAGCTCAGTTGAATTTCCAATCTTGCGCATGTATTTGAAAGGTTTGGATGGTAAGAATTCGTACGAGAGCAAGTGTATAGCGGGGCTGTTGAAAGTTTGCTCGAAGGGAAAAGTTAGCTGTGTCAATTCAATTGCTGGCTTTATTGAAGTTCGAGCAGCTGCTGATATTCTGGACGTTGATGAATGGCGTAAGCAAGCTATGAGCGTGCTTGAATATGTGCAATGTGCATTATCTTTTTCTTTTGCTTCATTTCTTCGTGCGCCGATTATTGAGTTCCACGGCGAGGGGTTGTTGAGAATAGATTTATTGTCGCAGCCGCAGCAGATTAAGTCTGCTTGCCCGGTGTTTGAAAATAAGTGTCAAGAAGATTTTTTGAAATTGGCGTTGAGTTCGTTTCACGATTCTTTATTGAGTGCGGAACAAATACGCTTTGTGGTCGAATGGTTTTCAATGACTTCTTCATATCCGGAAGTAAATCTTATACATTACATGACAGCGCTTGAATATTTGATCTCCCAAAAAGGAGACAAGGAGGAGAAAATTAAAAGGGACGTGGAGGATGTTTTAATGAAGGAGAGAATTAAGAGCTTGATAGGAAAGATTGATGAGACTGAAATGATTAATAATAAAGAGCGGAGTAATGTTGCTAAATTTGTAAATGAAAGATTTCCGGATACGAAGAAGCCCTCGCTGAGGGATAATACTATTCGCTTGTTAAACTGCTGGTGTATTTCTTTTGAAGACATTGATCTAAAGGGGATGGTGGATGCTCGCAATGATATAGTGCATGATGGGTTTTATAAAAAAGATAAGGATATGTTGCTAAATTATGTCGCAGCCGCGAGAGATTTAATTGTGCAGCTCGTTTCGGTAGCAATAGGCTATTCGGGAAAATATTATTCATACTTGGGCGGGTGGCATGAAGCTGCCATAGTTAGGACGGTGTTTGTCCCTACGCAAAGTGATTTACGCTTGCGAACAAGGAAGGCTAATGGGTCCGACAACACTTTTTGATAAATCATTTATACAGTCGTTAAGCACCGACGAGTCTGTATGGTTTGATCGTTATTTTTATACGGCCATTGCTCCCTTGTTTTATATTGAAACTTTGGCTGATTTAGAAAAGAAGCCGCGCTCAGGAAAAACGAGTGAAGACGAAGTGGGTATAATCGCTGCGAAAACACCTCAAATGTCCAGCGTGCCATGCTATTTTCATCGTGAGCTTTGTCTCAATGATCTGCTTGGACACCGAGTGCCGATGACTGGTCAAATTCCAGTAGCAAGAGCCATAAAGTCATATCGCGATGGAAAGGTGAAAGTTACAATTAAAGAGCCAGAGGAAGCTAAGGCATTTATTCGGTGGCAAGAAGGGAGGTTCCTTGAGATAGAGCGTGAACAAGCACGTGACTGGCGGTCACAACTGGCGCGCATAGATTTAAAATTGACAGAAATGGCGGTGGAGAAAATTGGGATTACAGTTAAAAACTGCAAGTCTCTTGAAGATGCTCATCGTATGGCGGTTGGTGCTATTGCTTCCTTGGCTAAAACTTATGGACGATTTGATGTGTTTATGGAAATGTTAGATGTTCCAAAAGGACTAAGAAGGAATATTAAAAATCGATGGCGGTCACTTAAAAGGCCACGGCTTATGGAGTTCGCCCCTTATGCAGTCTTTGTTCTTACCGTAGAGATTTTTTTTAGCCTGGCCGTGGCAGCTAAATTAATTGCAAGCACTCGGCAAAGCCATTGCGTCGATATTGCGTATATTTTCTACCTCCCGTTTTGTAATATTTTCATATCGACAGATAAATTGCATCGAACTTGTGCGCCTTTTTTCCTTCGTTCTGACCAGCGATTTATTTGGGGTTCGGATCTGAAATCTGAATTGGCGGAATTAAATGAATATTTTTTAACTTTGCCGTTGGAGGTTCGAGAGCTGGGCATATATAAATTCGCGCACAGGCTTCCTGTTGTGTCGAATGGATTGATACGAGAGCTTTATACGCGCTACACTCCTTCCCTTCTGGAGGAAAAGGCCGATGAATTAAATAATTCCACAAGGAGTGACTTATTACCTGGGACAGGTGATGTGCGGGAGCAGAGCGGTGGATACGACGAAAATGGCGAGGGCGTCGATTATGACGAGCTGGTATTGCACCGAGTTGTAAGAGAAAGAAAAGGCTCGTGGATACAGATTGCTAGGGCAGGAAATCAGACGGTTTAGTTGTGCGTTGTTCAGTTTTAATATCGTTAGTTTTGAAGGGTTCAGTGTTAATATTATCGACGCTAAATTTGGAAATTATGTAGCGAAGGTGGCTGATGACTGTTAATTTTCCCTATCGGAGGAAGTGGTTTCTCCACTGTTTGAAGTTGCACTTGAACTAAATTTCAGGCCTTTCTCGTCCGTTTGTTTGCGCCAGGTAGCTATCTGTTCCAATACATCGCGTGGATTTGCCCCACGCTTTCGCAGAACCTCCACCTCGCTAGCAAATCCAGCCCGAACCAAAGCTTCCCAAGCATTGGCTTCCTTCAGCGGATCAATCCACGGCATCGACTGGCCAATAAACAACGCATCGTCCGCTGTCTCGGGCACCACATCTGCCGGCATCGGTACCACACCGGACAGCTGCGAAGCCAGCACAAACGATTCCCAAGTCGGCTGTACAAACATCCCTGTGAACTCGTCGGCCAGCACGGCGTAGTGTATCCACTGCTCGACCAGCTCCTGCCGCTGGGCGCTGTAGGTACCGTTGTAATCCCGGCTGATGCTGGAATAGCTGCCGCCCAGGCCTGCTGCGACTGCACGTAGCTGGCCCTGGCGGAAAGTGATGAGGTTCGGATTCGGCCGGTTGCTGTCGATCATGCCGATCTCTTCGCCGGCGGCGAGGGTGTCGATAATCATCCCCGGCGCCATGCGCAGCTCGCGTGGGACCGGGTTGCCGTTTTCGTCCTTGGCTTCGTCGTCGGGGTTGTATAGATCCGGGGTGCCGCGCTTGACGTAGGCGGTCAGCATGGCCGCCACCTTGGCGGCGACCCGTTCGCTTTCTTCGTAGTCCTTGATGTCTTCCAGGCGGGTCAGCACGCTGGCGAACTCGGACACGCCGCGTTGCTGGCCGATGCGGTCGAGCAGGGCGATATGCAGCATGCGGTCGGCGCTGATGCGGCGCAGGCTGCCATTGCTGAGAAATAGGCCTACGTCGAGCGGGTTTTGTTTGTAGACCCAATAGCCGACCGGGCGGCCCCAGCCGTTGGACTCGATGCCCTGGCGCACCTTGTCGCCCTCGTTGTAATCCATCGGCACCATATCGGCCTCGAACAGCTCCAGGCTATACGGTACGCGGGTGCCGTGGTCGAGCTTGGGGACGGCGCCAATCAGTTGCTGGCTAAAGGCTTCGCCGTCGCGTAACCAGGTACGAGCCACCATGCGCTGGACCTTGGCGAAGCTATGGCGTTGGGTGACCTCGGGCTTGCGACACCAGTCCTTCCAGGCGTCGCGCAGGGCCTTGGCGTATTCCTCGTGGATGGTGCCGTCCGCGCGGCGTGGTTGCGGTTCGACGCCGATGCCGGCGGCGCCGACCACGTTGTTGACCAGCACGCGCAAGGCGCCGCGTGCCAGGTCGTGGTTGCGCTCCAGGTAGCGGGCGGTGGCGCGTAGTGGGACGGCGCCCTGCTGCACTAACTGGTTTGGCGACTGGGTATCGCGGCGGGCCTTGCGTGTGGTGCTCTTCTTCGCGCCTTCATAGTGGGCCAGTGCTTGCCGAAAGGTCGCCCGCTTATAGGCGGCCTCGGGATTGAAGTAGTTCACCAGGCTGTCGATCAGGTTCATTTAATCCATCCTCGCCACGCTGAAACCCAGGCCGCCGATGCGCGGCGCCTTGCCGGCGGCTTCATTGGCGGCGCGGCCTTCCCATTCGCGGCGGCCGCTGCGGATCTCGGCCAGGTTTTCCATGGTCAGGGTACGGCCGTTGAACTGGATGGACTTGCCGAGCAGGATGGCGGCTTCGGCTTCGAGGTACTTATCACGCATTGCGGTGGCGAGGGTCATGGCGTATTCCTTGGGCGGTACCGGCTAGGGTGGCAAAAAGCCAGTCCAGTTTCAAGGTGCAAAGCTGGAAAATCACCGGCTGACGATCTGGTAAAGCCGGCTACGACTGATGCCGTACTTCTTGCAGACCAGGTCGCGGTTCTGTCCGTTGAATTCCTGCCGGATGGCCAAATCGCGGGCGGTGCGGTCTACGCCAGGGATATAGCGCTTTTCCCCACCCATGCGCTTGCACATGCCCTCGACCAGGGCCAATGCCCACGGGGTGGCCAGCTGTTCGGTCAGGCCGATATCCTCGCGCAGGATGGCGGTGATGTCGTAGAGCAGGGAGACGCGTGCATCATCGGCGTGGAGGGTGTCTTGCGTGGTGGTCATAGTCTTTCGGCCCATTCGGCGCTGGCGAGGCTGGGGGCCTGCCTGCGTGGTGCGATACGCCCGCTGCTGGTCTTGCTTCCCTGTTTTGTCACCACCGGCTTAGGCCCCTCTGCGGGGGCGCTGACTTGAGCCGGCGGCGTGTCGAATAGATCGCTGATCGCGGGTTGTACCCGTGCTTCGAGTTCATCCCACCACTTGGCCGGTTTGCGGCCCAGTTCGAGGTGGGTTTCCAGCCAGAGGTTGTAGACCGCGCAATCCCAGGCTTCGACCCGTTTGCGGATTGGTGTCCAGCGCGATTCCTCGCCGCGCACCGTGGTGCGGCTGCGGCGAACCTCGCCGGACATTTGCTTGAAGAATTCGTCTTCATGGTCGCGCGATAGATGCACGTAGCCGGGTCCGGCACGTTCCAGCTGCATGCGGCCGTAGAGCAGATCCTTGGCCAGGTTGGTACCGACCAGCCACAGGATGACGCCGCGCTTGCGCACCCGGCCCCGCCAGTCGATATCGACTTTCTGGGCGCCGTTCTTGATGTGCTTTTCCTTGCCCGAGGCGCCCTTGACCGCGAACACCTTGCGCCGCTCGTGCTTGGCGCAGAAGTCATAGACGGCGTGGGTGTAGTGGCCGCCGCTATCAATCGCCGTGGCATGCACACGCAGGGTGGTGCCGGCGGCATGTGGGTATTCGGTTTCGAACAGGATCTCTTCCAGCTCGCGCCACACTTCATCCTCGCCGGGGCTGCCATACAGAATGCGGTGGTCAATGGTCCAGGTTTCGCAACCTCGCCCGTAGGCTTTGACGGTGACTTCCAAGCGGTTGTCTTGCCCGTCCACGCTGGCCAGCAGCATCAGCCCACCGCGTGGCACCCATTGCAGCGGGAACGGCTCGGCGCGCTGCTTCAGCTCGTCGGCGTCGGAACGCTGTACTTCCTGTTCGTAGGCCTCGCCCAGGGTGGTGTTGATAAACGCCTTCAGCTTGGTCATGTCGCCTTCGGCGACCTTGGACATGGCGGCGAGGAATTCGCGCACGATATCGGACCAGCTGGCGGCCGGGCTGTAGGCCGTCCAGACATGCATTGCGACATGGCTGGGCGCGGGCACGACATGGCCGGCCGCATTGCGGAACACGCCGGCATGGTCGATCAACAGTAGGCCATCGTCGGACAGCCAATAGCCGGACTCGCACACGCGCAGGTAGTCACCCTGGTCGATCAACGTGGCGCAATGCGGGCAGAGGTGGCGGACCGTCTTGGGATCTTTGGCGGACCATTTGAAACCGTGGCTTTCATCCTTGCCGCCCCAGGTGAGCGGGTGTGCTTCGCCGCAACTTGGGCATGGAATCACGAAGTGGAAGCGCGCGTCGGCCAGCTCGAAGCGCGTGTCGATAATGGAAAAGCCCTTCAGCTTGGGCGTGCTGCCAATGATGATTTTCGGAAACGTTGCCCCCTCTACCCGCTTGGCGGCGAGGGTGAACGGGTCGCCTTCCTTTTCCACATCGGCGTCGAAGCCATCGACTTCGTCGAGGATGGCGTCATCGACCGAAATCCGCCGGTAGTTCTTGGCGGCCTTGCCACCGCGCAGGTGCAACATCGAGCCCAGAAACTTCTTGGCCTGTAGCGTGTTGTCCTTGTGCCGCGCCATATAGGCGGGGAACACGTCTTTCATGACCGCCACGTCGCGCAGCATCGGGTCGAGTTCGGTTTTGACGAACTCGTCGCGGTCCTCGTCGGTCGGCTGCCATAGGGCTTGATTACGCCGTTTGTGGTGGGCGTTGTAGGCCAGCTTGGCCAGGATGATCTTGGTGTAACCGACCCGAGCCGACTTCTTCAAATCGACCTCGCGGATATCGTCGTTGGACATCACCGCCATGATGGCGCGCTGAAACGGCCAGGCCCGCCACTCCTGTTCCACGTAGGACGATTCGGCCGACAGGTAGAAATGCTTGGCCGCCCAGGCTTCCAGCGACATCGGCTCGGGCACGCCGAAGGCAGCTAGGCCGCGCGCCAGGTGGCTTCCGATATCGACTTCGGAGAGGTGGGAGATCTCGGCCAGGTTCACGCCTCGATCTCCACGTCGAGTTCGTCCGGCGCGGACTTGTCGTCGAGCAGGTCGGCAAGCGAGATGGCGGCAGCCAGATTGCGCACGCGGGCAATCTCGCTGGCGATATGGGTCAGCGCTTCGGCGGGCAAGCCGGGCACGCGGCGGCGGATGGCGCCGGGGATGGCATCGAGAATGCCGCCGACTTTGTTGCCGGCCTTGGCCAGCACTTCCTCGATCACCACCACTGGCGCCAGCTCGCGGCGGGTCACCGCGTTCTGCATGGCGATGCGCTCGCGCTGTTCCTTGGCCAGGCCGGCCCGTTCCTGCACCAGGTCGAGGTCGCCGGCGGACTCGCGGCCGGCGGCCACTTCGCGCAGGTGGCCGGTGTAGGACAGCAGCCAGCCGCCGGCGGTGTCGCCCTCGGCGATCACGCGCCGCGACAGTAAATCGCTTACCGCCGGCTGGCTAATGCCGACCAGCTTGCCGAATGCGGACTGTGTGATTTGTTGTTCCAAATCAATCATATAACCCCCTTGCAACACCCTTGTGACTAGCGACAAATCGAGGTTCGAATTACCCGTGACAGCCCCCTTCCGGGAGTACCTTTCAGGATCGGAACGCCAGATTGAATTCGTCCTGCAGGTGCGCTTGGGCGGCCTGGTCGGCGATGCCGGGCAGATCGAGGCGGCGTTGATAGGTGGCGGAACGGACGAACAGGACCAGCGGTTGCAGGCTGGTACCGAAGGCGGTGTAGGTGCGGCGCCAGATCCCGGCAGGCAGCGCCTTGCCGCCACGGGCGGGCTTCTGCCCCGGCTTGACCACGATGAGTTCGAAGCCTTGCCGCGTGCGCGTGCCTTGCTTGAGTTTGGCTAGGCGTCCGTCCGTGGCATTGGCGCGGTAGCCTTGCTCGCCGAAGGCTTGCAGCTGGCTGAGCAGCTTCACAATCTCGCTGCCGCGCATATTGCCGAAGCTGTCGAGCTGCATTGCCTCGCCCGGTACTGCGACCATGCCTGCCGGCATCAGGCCCTTGGCCTGCAAGGCGCGTTCAAAGCGCTTGAGCCGGCGGGCGCCGCCGAAGACCTCGGGGCCGAGGTACTTCTCGGCTGGTGTGCCCTTGAAGGTGTCGTCCTTGAAGGTGACTTCGGCTTGCAGCAGGTTGGCGCGGGCCGGCTTCACCCGCATGCCTCGCAAGGTGTAGGGCGTCGGCCGGTCGAAGACGCGCGGCATGGTGGCCTGCACCTGGCGCTGCGCATGCCCGGCGGTGCGGGTCAGGGCGATGGCGGTGCAGCGCACGGCCTTCTGTTTGTGTTCGGCCAGCGCCGTGGCGAAGCCGCTGGTGTTTATGCTGATAACGATCATTGCCGCGTCCCGAGGGTGACGCGCCCGCACTACCCAATGCCAGGCTTGAGCCCGGTCTATTGTTTCCTGCCCGGCTAGGCTGCTCGGCCCAGCTGTTGTGCGGCTTTTGCCACGCACTTCGATTTCTCTTCAGGCGGCATATGCAAGACAGCCATGGCGCTCCGGAACTTCTGCTGAAGCTGATCCCTGTCTGGCCGATACCCAAGCCACTTCACATCGGCGTCGTAGACCGGTACCGGCGCCCAGTAGCCGCGCCGCATCTGCTCGTCGAGCAGTCGCTTCCAACGCTTACCGGATAGCTCAAAATTGGTATTTCGCAGTTCGAAAGCGCCAAAGGCATGCGCGGCCCAATAGATCGCCGGTACATGCCAAACAAATGGGTGCCCGAAACTCATTGCCGCCATTTGCTTGCCTGCCTCGATGAATGCTTCTTCGGCGTCCGCGATCGGCTTCGCCATGTCGAGGAACTCGGGCAAGGTCGGTGGCATCTCGCGGCGGCGGCAATGGTGAATGGCCATTTTTACCTGCGCCACGGTGAGTTCTTCCTTGGCAAAGGCATCCGCCCATTCCTTTTGCCAAGCCACGTAAATGCCCATGGCCGCTTCCGCCGAGTCCGCATTGAAGCGGTGGCGCCACAGCTGACTCCAGATGCTGCCAAAGCGGGTATCCAGCATGTCCATCAGCGAGCCGCCCCACTTGGGGTGGAGCTTCAGCCACATGTTTTGTCCAGGTAGGTGCAGATCAGTGCTCACGATAGCCTCCTAAAGCCTTCCCGATCGCGGCACTGCCCCGACCGGAGACGTTGAACTTACCGGACCGGCGGACCTGTCTTCCTGCTGACTGCGGCGCAGCCGCATGCAACGCTTCCGCCAGCGCGTCGGTCTCGGCAACCTTGAGCATGTAGAGGGCGGACATGATGTGGCCGGCGAAGCACCGGTCCCGTGCCGCAGTGAGGCCCGCAAGGGTGACGCCGAGCGGTATCAGGACTTCGATCTGGCGGCCTACTTCGAGGCGTAAAACTTCCACTTGGCGGTAGCCCAGCCACTGCAAGGCATGCCGATATTCCACCAAGGTCGCGGGCCGGGCGGGTGGAATACCGCGCTTCACGGTTGCGCGGTCAATCTCGTCTCGTGCTTGAGCGCCTAACACTGAATCCGAGTGAGATGATGGTTCTACGGAGCGTGGTTGAAACCTGATCCCTGATGTGGTGTCAACTTCGGGAAAATCATGGGTGTCAACATCCTGGTCTTCGTCATCCATAAGCCACGGTGGCACTTCGTTATTTGGGCCGTCGTCATCCTGGGGAGCATCGGTCGGCAACTTCGTGTCAGCTTCTTTTGAGCGGACTACTACTGTCCGAGCCAGCGGCAGTAAAAAAACGAGGCTGCCGCTGCCTTTCTGATCGATCAGCAGCCCCCTGGCGAGAAGCTGCTTGACGGCATAGCGCAGCTTATCCACGGAAGGCTTGTCGAACGCCCGGCCTTGCCGACCTTCTGTCTCGCAATCCTCGGCCAATGCCTGCCAGCTCAGCCGAGCCGGTGCGATGCCTACCCGACCGGTCTTGAAGTTCATGCGGCGCCGTAGCGAGATGTAGACCCGGAACGCCAAGTCAGGGATGCCGCTCAGCGCTTCCCATTCGACAAAGGTAATGACAAAGGCGCTCATGCGGTCGCCCTCCCGGTGGATGCCGCCAAGAGGCGAACGAGGAAGCCCCCTCGGCTGGATACCAGTTCCAGGTAGCCGTCGCGTTCCAAGCGCTTCAGCGCCTTGGCGGGGTCGCCACGTAGCTCGGCGGGCAGTTGAGTGCGCAGCCAGGCCGCCACATGGGCACGATCGACGAAGTGGTTAGGCAGCGTGGTGGATTGGCTGCCGGTGATTTTAAGCTGGGTCATGATCTTCCTCTGCAATCGACGCTTCGATTTCCACCCGTGCGTGGTGAAACGCGGCTTCGGCATGGGTGACCTCGGACAAGGCCTTGCGCGCGGCTTCCGGTGTGGGATTGCGCGCCAGGCTGACCAGCGCTTGCGTGCCTTCGGAGGCTTCCTTATTGGTCTCGGCGACCAGGTCCAGCACGTTCAAGCCTTCGCACTTCGCATGGCGCGGCATGATGCTGAGCTGGCAGGCATCGCCAAGCATGGCCATGGCAGCACGTAGTCGCCTTTCCACCGGCAGCGCGGCCAGGATCGACGGCACCATATCGGCCGGCAGTGCCGGGTCGGCGGAATCGACCGATAGCCAGCGATACAAGCGGGTCTTGTTGGTCCGCATGTCCTGGTAGGCATCGCGACCGCGCTGGAAGGTGATTTCCGTGGACACCTCGGCGGCCAGGGCGAAATGGGCCTCGACCACTGTGGCGGTCAGGGTTTCCTGGCTCCAGCCGGCGTCCTTGCGCCAGTTTTCCAGCTCGGTGCGGAGAATTTCGGATGGGCTATGTGTCATGCGATACATGCGTTCCCCTGGCATCGGTTGTTATTGTTCGCTGCATCGGTGAGGACGCAGCAGGAATAAAAAAGCGCCGCACCGAGGCACGGCGAAACCCACCCGGCGGGCGCTCGGGCGGAGAGGGAAATGGACGAAATTGGTGGCAAGTGGCCGATGCACGTGGAGAGTTCAAGCACGGCTCGAATAGGCCACCCACCGGGGTGTTGAGGACAAAACTTCGGCGTGGCGACTTGCATCAAGCAGCTTGCCGTTCGGATTGGACTGGCATGCGGTCAGCGAAGAGCGGCACCAGCTCAGGCCAGATCAGGTGCCAGTCGGCGGGCCGTAGCTGCGGCCGGGAGATGCGATGTTCGGTAGCCCGTTCGATTGCGACCGCTAGTTCCGGACCGGGACAGGCGCCCGAAAGCAACTTCGAAATCGTGGCTTGGCTTGCGCCAACCAGTTCGCCGAAGGCTTTCTGCCCACCTGCTTCGGCCACTAGGTGCGCAAGGGTGTCGGGTGTTTTCATGCCGACGATTATAGGCATGGTTATAACAAAAGCAATAACCATTGCAATTTGACCAGGCATAACCCCGGTTATAACGTGAGCCTATGAACACTATCGGCCAAAACATCAAGCGAGCGCGGACGGAGTTGGGGTGGAGCCAGCAGACCCTGGCGGACCGGGTGCCCATGTCCCAGCCCGCGTTGCACAAGCTCGAACAGACAGGCAGGACAACCAAACTTGTAGAGGTTGCCCGCGCCATCGGAATCACCGTTGACGAACTGCAGTCGGGGCAGTTTTCGCTTGAGAAGTCAGCGCTACCCCGACGGCAGAATCGCGAACACATGACCTCGGAGGATGTGTTGGAAGGTTTGGATGATGCAGGCAGGGCTGTAATTCAAGCCCTGGCAGCCGAGATGAAGGCTGCCCTTGCTGGCGGAGGCTCAACCAACGGGTTCGTCGCTGGCGTGAGAGCGCTCGTGGCAGGAATGAAGCAAAAGTAGGTTTCTGACCTGCTGAACGAAAGCAGGCCAGTCCGCAGCGTCGAGCTCCTTGAGAAATGGAACGATCGTGTTTGCAATCAGCATATCAACCTCATGTTCAACGAACTTGTCTACGGCCACGAATTCCCGCCCCTGTATGTTATTGGTCTTTTTCGTTACTTCTCTGTTACGTCCTTTCGAGTAGTAGAGGCTAAAGGTTTAGTAACTCAAATCAAGTGCCCTTCAGCACAAAACGTGCAACAACGAATCCGCCTGTAGATGCCTACTCCGACGAAAATCGCCGAAAACATCAAGCGCGTCCTCGCGCTGTTCGAGCCAGAACCCTCGCGGCAAGTGATGGCCCTGGCAGGCATGCTAAAGGTCAGCCGAACGGTGGCGCATCGCCACCTAACACGTGGTCCGGCGAAGCTCGACATGCTTGGTCGAATTGCAAATGCGCTGGGCGTGTCGCTCGGAGCCTTGTGGGATGAAGAGACGGTTGGGACCGAAGTGGTAATCGCGCGCATTGCCGTCAGCGGCACGCTTACGGACTGCATTGCATGGTATGAGCCCCATCTATCCACGCCATTCAACTCGCAGGATTTGTTGGGCTGGAACAACAATGGCACATGGCAAATTGATCGTTTTCGCAACAGGCGGGAGCCGGGCTATCCGATTCGCCGGCTTGAAATGTATTGCCAGAAGCCACTGCCAGACAGCACGCATGTCACGGTGTATTCCGATATGGACAAGAGCTTTGCCCGGGAGCTGGCGGTTGGATTGGACAGACATGGCTATACCAGCTCAGCACCCAGGGACGTGCGCGCACTCGTCGATGCGTGCAAGGCATACCCTGCCGGGGTACTGGTCCTTCAGTCCAGAGTTGCTGAAGCCATCGTGCAATCTATTGAGTCCCAGCTGAAAACCGTGTTTTCCACGCTTATCGTTTGCGATGGCGCGCTTCCGGATCACGATCCGCTGGCCGGACGCTTTTATTGTTCGAGCGACCCCGTGCCTATCCTTTTTCTGCTGCGAAGAATGGCAAGCAGCAGGAAGCCCTTACCGACTTCAACCCACCGGAGCATCAAATGAAAGCTAGGAATTTCGTCGTCTCAATCGCACTGCTCGTTGCGTCGCATTTTGCCTGCGCTGATGAATCGACCCCTTCGCCACAAGCCCCGCAGGCGCCGGTCGTAGTTGAGCAGCCCGCAGGCGAACAGACCATCCTCCAACGGATCTTGGAGCTTGTTGAAACCATCGTCAAAGGGGTCTAAGTAGTGATCATTGCTCGCCCACTATCGGAGGCACTGGCCGATATCCGGGAACAAAAGGATATCGAGCACCAGGTAAGCAGGTTCGCCCGCAGCCTGGGCTTCGACACCTACACGTTGGGTTATGTGAACCCGGCGGTGAGCGAGCAACCATTTTTCTTGGACAACCATCCCGACGTCGATTTCGGGATCCCCGACGTTGCCGCACGCGATCCAATCTTGGCACGCCTAAAAGGCGAGCCTACGCCCTTCCAATGGGGGCAAAAGGACTATGCGACTGGCGGAAATATGGATATCTACGAGGCTGGCGCACGCGCCGGCATTGCAGCAGGTATCGTCGCGCCAGTTCGCCCGGGCGGAACACGGCGTATGTTGATTTCTTTTGATCGAAACCAGCCGCTAGATGGCACACCCGCCCAACTGGCACAGCACCTTACTGTGTTGGATCAGTTCAGCAGACTCATGGCCGGTACCGTGATGTCGCTTTTCGATACGTTCGTCCAGCTCGAACTGTCGCTGACCGCGATCGAGAAAGAGGTCCTGCGCTGGACCTTCGCCGGGCTTGGGGCGCACGACATCGCCTACCGGCTGCGCCCCCATCGGGGCTATGGATTCGTGCTGGCGATGCTGGATAGCGCCTCAAAGAAGGTGGGCGCCAACGACCCCGTCGCCGCCTCGATCATCGCCGCTAGAGCCGGGGTGCTCGGAAGCATATAACGGTTTCAATCGGCGCCCTCTATGGCAAAACGTGCAACACGCCGAAAAATTATAACTATCATGATTGACGTAATTATAATCATGGTTATAATTTCCCTGTCCCCACCATTGGGGTTACCAGGGAGAGAGCGATGCACCCCCGCCACACCGACGCGATCATCGAGCATCTAAAAGAAGTACAGCTCGTCTTGTCCGAGTACTCAGGCAACCATCACGCCATAGACCAAGCCGCCATTGCCTTTTCACAAATCGGCGTACCTACCCAGAACGTAAAAAAAGCAGGCCCCTACGGCCAGGTCCATGCTGACTTAGTAACGGTTCGGGACTGCTATGTCGCGTTGACGGTGGGCAGCGCCTTCGGCGATCTATCCGCCATACCTGCTTTGCTGGCGGCAATGAATCAAGCGCGCGCCCACCTTATGGCGGCAAGTGACCTGCTCTTGCGCATCGTGGTACGGGCGAACATGGAGGTTTTCGATCCAGCGTTCCGCAGCCTTCAACACACCGTATTTTCACTTGAAGCCCAGCTGCTGGGCGTACTAGAGAGACACCCGGCGGGTGTAGACCGCGAGGCGCTGTTTAAGCTGTGCCCACTGGCAGCAAGCCGTACTGAATTCGCCATGGAAATGCATCGTTTACGCACAGCTGGTCGGGTCGTCGAAATCAATGGCTTCTACCTCGTTGCGCAAACCTGCGAGGTCGAATAATGCCTGCCTATTACGAAGCGCTCGCAGCGCTGGCTGAAGACACACACAGCAAAATGGTTGCCTTGCACGAGGCCAGGGAAATCATTGAGGCGCATGACCGCCTCGCTCTTGCCCTTAACGAACCGTGGGCCGTTTGCCGCGTTTCCGTTTACGCGCACAGCACTATAGAAGCAGAGGTTTGGATTCAGAGTGACTTCGGTGACACAGGTCTGGTTCGTGCATTGTCATTGGCAAGCTGGAAAATCAATGGGGATCATCACAACGAAAAGTGGCGCATGTATCTGGTGCAGGTGCCCGGCTTCCCTAGCCACGTCTTTAAGGTGCGGCTCAATTCCGCGCTCGACGAGTCCTATCTAGCAGGATCGCATGGATGCCTCGGCGCGTCCCCGGCGGAGGTGTCCGAATGACGACCTATCGCGAATATGGTGAATGTCATGAGCTTATGCAGCGCGGCTGTTCGGCCGATGAACAGCCTGGCGACGATTGCTGCTGCGATGCATGCGAGTTTTTGCGCCAGCGTGAAGCGGGCCGACAAGCTGAAGCAAGCCAGTAACTACCGACTGGCCGGTAAGCGCTAACCCAATCCTCAAACTTTGGCTGCCACCAGCGGCCGCTTTTTCGGGCCGGTTCATACGAGCGGGCCAGGTAAAGCCACGCCCCTATTGAAAGGAAGCATATGGCGGTAATCCACGTTGTAAGCGTATCCGGCGGGAAGGACAGTGCTGCTACGGCTGTTCTATGTGAGATGACGGCGAGAATTCCCAAGGAAAACGCACGCTACATCTTTTGCGATACCGGCAACGAGCACGCGGCTGTCTACGACTACCTGTCCTATTTGGAACAGGCGTTGGATATTCGCATCGATCGGCTACGCGCCGACTTCGTTGAACAGATCGCCGCCAAGCGTGTATTCGTTTCACGCGATCAACGTGTCGGGCGTCGATATGACCAGCAGCCGGTTGTCGATGATTTTGACCGACCGATATGGAAGCGCAATGGCAAAGGCCAGATTGTCTTCAAATTGACCAAGCAAGAAGGCTTACCGTTTTGCGCATTCATTCAGAAAACCCGCAAGTTCGGCGGAGGTCGGCGCACCCGCTGGAGCAATAAGGCAAAGCGCAGGGCGCTAGCGGTACTACACCCCACGGGAAACCCATTCTTGGATCTGTGCTTATGGAAGGGAAGATTTCCCAGCAGAAAGGCTCAGTTTTGCACGCTGGAGCTTAAGCGAAATGTCGCCGTCGCCTATCAGCTCGACTTAATCGAAGCCGGCAATCAGGTCGTGAGTTGGCAGGGAATACGTAGGGACGAAAGCGTGAATCGCCGCCACGCCCGAAAAGTGGAACGCATTGGGCCTAAGCTGCGCGCGTTTCGCCCGCTGGTAGATTGGTCTGCAAAGGACGTGTTCGACTACTGCGGCAGCAAGGGAATTCAACCGAACCCGCTCTATAAGCAAGGAATGGGGCGTGTCGGGTGCATGCCATGTATCAATTGCGGGAAGGACGAAATCCGCCAAATCGACTTGCGCTTCCCTGAGGCTCTCTACGAAAAGCGCACATGGGAACAATTGGTCAGCCAGGCCAGTAAGCGAGGCTTTGCAACCTTTTTCAATAAAGAACTTCACGAGGACAACTACGCCGATCGGAGAGTGCATATCGCCAACCAGGTTAGCGCGGTTATCAAGTGGGCAAATACCACACGCGGGGGCCGCCAGTTCAGCCTGTTAAATCAACTCGAAGAACCCACCGCCTGCGCTTCGGTATACGGCCTCTGTGAATAAAAAGGAGTTCGGATGTTTATGAATTGGATTAAATGGTTGGTCGCCGAAAAAGAGCTGATCGAACTGCATGCCTGGCGGCTCCACCACACCGAAGTGCGACGTTGGCTAGCCGAGTTTCCGGACGTTGCCGACACGCTCGACCATATGCACACCCGGGTGTATCAACTTGATCCGCTTACTTCCATTTGTCAGCTTCGCGCCACCATGCGAGTGCGGCAGAGCGAAAAGGTAAGCGGCGTTTTCTGGCCAAGACTGACGGCTCCCGCGAAGGTCGGTGAGCAGACATTCGGAAAAGGCGTCAGTACGCGGATCGTGATCGATGCGGCCCAGCGACGCTACCTACACAGGACCACACCCGAGGCGCGTGAAGCCGTGCGCATGGCGCTTCTGCGTGATCCGGAAATGGCTTCTGGCGCCATGCCCTATCAGGAACGATCGGTAGGTGAAGCATGACCACGAAAAGCCACCCCTCGCTGCTCAACTCGGGGGCAGTCCAATGCAAATAGCGATACAACCCCGATTCATACGCAAATGCGATGCGCCGAGCTACCTAGGCATGTGTCGCGCCGAGTTCGAACGTGTGATTGAACCTCTAGTGACTTTGATCCCCATCGGGCGGCAGGGAATAGCCTTTGATCGCCTCGACCTCGACGCGATGGCTGACCAGCTGAAACAGGAAATGGGCTTCCGCAAGCTTGACGGACGCCCCAATGAAGTTAACGATGTGGCCCGCAACGGGCGGCCAGTCGATTCGAAAGGAAAGAAATGGGTCGCAAAACAATCACGGGGCTCCAGTTCCGCTATGGCCTCTGGTACATCGATAAACAAGTCAAAGGGCACGGCCGAATTTGTGAAAGCACTGGAACTAGTGACCGGGAAGAAGCAGAGCGGTACTTAATTCATCGGTTGGAAAAAATTCGCTTGGCTACGGTTTATGGCCAACGAATACAACGTCTATGGCGGGAAGCAGCAACCAAGTACTTACTAGACAACAGCAACATGCCATCCATCGATCAGACCGCCTTGCATTTTCGGCAGCTGGATGAATTTATCGGTGACGTTCCGCTGGACAAGCTACACGATGAAACATTACAGCCCTTTATTAGCTCCCGATTGGCTGAAGGCGTAAGCAATCGAACAGTCAATATTGCACTAGAACGCGTTAGACGGGTTTTACGCTTAGCTGCTTTGAAATGGCGTGACGAATTGGGCATGACCTGGCTGGAGACTCCCCCACTCTTGACGATGTTGGATGAGAAAGTCGATCAGCGCCCACCTTATCCGCTGTCATGGGTTGAGCAACGCATTCTGATTGATACCTTGCCGGATCATTTAGCCCGTATGGCGTTGTACAAGCTGAATACCGGTTGTCGAGAGCAGGAGGTTTGTAAGCTGCGCTGGGACTGGGAAATTCCAGTACCGGAGGTCGGCCGTAGCGTTTTTCTGATCCCTTGGAATTTTGGGGGACGCACCAAGAAAAACGGCGTGAAGAACAAGGACGATAGGCTTGTCGTTCTCAATGACGTGGCTTGGTCGATTGTTCAAGGCCAGCGAGGCAAGGATGAGGAATGGGTTTTTCCCTACGAAGGCCGTGCTTTACATCGTATGAATGATACGGCTTGGAAAAAGGGGCGTAAGCGGGCAGCGCGGAAGTTTGAGGAGGAATTTCACACCGCCGCCCCAGCAGGCTATGCCTGCCTTCGCATTCACGACCTTAAGCACACCTTCGGGCGTCGCTTACGGGCAGCGGGGGTTAGCTTTGAAGATAGGCAAGTTTTGCTGGGCCATAGGTCCGACAGCGTGACGACGCACTACTCGGCAGCAGAACTCGACGATTTGATCGAGGCAGCCAACAAGGTTGCAAGCACCGAGTCACGCAAAAGTCCCACGCTAACTTTGCTGAAAAGAAAAAACGGCTAGAGGTCGCATCCCTAACCGCTTGATTTTACTAGGCATTTCTGGTCGGCGTGAGAGGATTCGAACCTCCGACCCCCTGCTCCCGAAGCAGGTGCGCTACCAGGCTGCGCCACACGCCGACTTGTCTTCGAACAAGCCGCGAATTATGGACGACAGCGATAAGCGCTGTAAAGTCCCCGGCGCGATTATTCGTGCGCGGCGGATGCGCCTACGGCCTGCCCCGCAGCCATTCCACATAGGCATCCGGCGCCAGCGGCCGGGCGAAATGATAGCCCTGGGCCACGTCGCAACCCTGTTCATGCAGAAAAGCCAGCTGCTCGGCCGTTTCCACGCCTTCCGCCACCACGGTCAGCTTGAGGCTCTGGCCGATGCGGACCACGGCGCTGGCCAAGGCCCTATCCTCCTCGTCATTGGCCAGGTTGCGGACAAAGCTCTGATCCAACTTCAGCTCACTGACCGGAAAGCGCTTGAGATAGCCCAGGCTGGAATAACCGGTTCCAAAATCATCCACCGCCAGCTTCACGCCCATCTCGTCGAGCGCATGCAATGCCTCCAGCGTCTGGTCGTTGCGCATCATCATCAGGCTCTCGGTTATCTCCAAGGTCAGGCGGCTGGGGGGAAGCCCATGCCTTAGCAGGGTATCGGCCACCATGGTCGGCACGCTGCCGTGGCGGAACTGGCGGGCGGACAGATTGACCGAGACATGCGGCGGCGCCTGGCCTGCTTCCTGCCACATCGCCATTTGCCGGCAAGCTTCGTCCAGCACCCAGCTGCCGACCGCATCGATCAGGCCGCTTTCTTCCGCGATGGGGATAAATCGCGCCGGCGGCACCATGCCCCATTGCGGATGCTGCCAGCGCACCAGCGCTTCGACGCCGAAAAGCTGATTGCTGGCGATATGTACCTGCGGCTGGTAGTGCAACAGCAATTCGTTGCGGTCCAGCGCCAGGCGCAGGGCGGCTTCCACTTCCAGGCGTTCGGCCGCATCCTCGTCCATATTGCGCTGGTAGAAGCAGAAGGCATTGCGGCCCAGTTCCTTGGCGCGGTACATGGCGGCATCGGCATGCTTGAACAGGCTGTCGTAGTCCGCGCCATCGTCCGGAAACAGCGCAATGCCGACACTGGCGGAACCATTCAGGGTGAGGCCGTCGAATTCGATCTTTTCGGCCGCCGCCAGTATCAGTTTTTCGGCCACGGCCGCCGCGCCGGCCACGTCGCAATCGTTCAGCAACAGCACGAATTCGTCGCCGCCCTGGCGGCACACGGTATCGGACTCGCGCACCACGCCCTCCAGGCGGCGGGCCATGGTCATCAACAGGCGATCGCCGACCGCGTGCCCCAGCGAATCATTGATGGTCTTGAAGCGGTCCAGGTCAACGAACATCAGGGCCAAGGGACTGCCGGAACGAAGGGAGCGGGCGAGCGCCAGTTCGACCCGGTCGGCGAACAGCGAGCGATTGGGCAGGCCGGTCAGGGGGTCGTAGAAGGCCAGCGTGTGGACGCGCGCTTCGGCTTCGCGGTGTTCGATGGCGATGCCGATCAGGTGGGTGCAGGCATCCACCACGCGCCGATGGAAATCATCGGGCGGGCCGGCGATCCGGTAGTAGAGCGCGAAGGTGCCCAGCACCCTGCCGTCGCTGCCATGCACCGGCGTGGCCCAGCATGCCGCCAAGCCGCAGGATAGGGCCAGTTGCCGATAGTCGGTCCAGAGCGGGTCGTTGGCGATATCGTGCACTTCCACCGAACGGTCGAAATAGGCCGCCGTGCCGCAGGATCCGGCACGTGGACCGATGGGAATACCGTCCAGGGCCTGTATAAAGTGCTCAGGCAGCGAAGGCGCCGCGCCGTGGCGGAAATGGTCGTCCTCCATCAGCAGGATAGTGCAATGGACCTCCGGCGCGAGCCGTTCCACACCTTGGGCAGTCAGCTCCAGCACATGTTCCAGCGGAAAACCGGCAGCCAGGCCTTCCAACAGGTCGTGCTGCAGCCCCAGCAAGCCTTCGGCCCGCACCTGTTCGCGGATATTGCGGGCATAGGCGACGATGAATTCCTCGCCATCGAAGGACAGATGGGTCGCATGGACTTCCAGCGGCACGGTCTGGCCATCGCTGGCCTGGATATGCACCCGGAAGCTCTCCGCGCCCGAGCGTTTGATCTGCTCCCAGCGCAGGCGCCAATCGGCCTCCTGCATGGGTGCGGAAAACTCCCAGATGGGGTGGCCCAGTACCTGGTCCGGCGGGCGCTGCAGCATACGGCAGGCGAACACGTTGGCATCGCGTATCTGGCCGCTGCCGGTAATCCAGATCGCGGCGATATGGGCATGCTCAAAGGTATGGCGGGTCAGCCGCTGGCGCCGCTCGGCCTCGGTCTGGCGGCCGATATCGTGGATGATGGAGTAGAGCAGCGGCCGGCCGCCCACCGAGATCGGATTGGAATGCACTTCGACATCGCGCACCTCGCCGCTTTTCAGCCGATGGCGAAAGACAAAGTGGTTGCAGGACTCCGACTTGGCCCGTTCGATCTCGCGGGCGATTTCCGCCTCGTTCAAGGTATTGATCTGGCGGATGTTCAGCTGGGTGAATTCTTCTGCGCTGTAGCCGTAGTAGCTACGGGCCGCGGCATTGGCGGCCACGATACCGCCACTGTCCGGTGCGATCATCAGTTTGACCGCGTGACTGCGTTCGAATACTTCCCGGTAGGTTCGTTCGCTTTCGCTCAGCGCTTGCTCGGCGGCCTTGCGCCAACTGATATCGGTGACGAAGGCGGTGGCGCCGCTATAGTGGCCGGCCTCGTCGAACAATGGCGCGGTCACCAGCTCTGCCCAGAACCGCTCGCCATCCAGGCGGCGAAAAAGAAATTCGTGGGTCTCGCGCACGCCGCTGCGACGGCGTTCCACATTGTTGGCAGCGGCAGGGCGCTGCGACTCGTCCATGAAATCCCACATCGGCCTGCCCAGCAATGCAGCTTGGCTGCCACCCAGCATCTCGGCCATGCGCGGGTTCAGGTAAAGCGTGCGGTTATCGGTATCGATGACCCAAACGCCGTTGCCGGACTCCTCGACCAGGCGACGGAACAATTCGGGTGGATACGGCAGAGGCGCGGCTTCGCTCATCGCTCGGCGTTGAGATAGGTGGGATGCTACATCATAGGGTGAAATCCGGCGGGGTGCCGGCTCAGACCAATAGCCGCTCGACAAACAAGCCCAACACCATCACTACCAGCAAGGCCACGGTGATATTGCGCAGCCAGCCGCGGGCACGCTGCCAGAACAGGTCGCCGGTACGGTGCTGCTTCCAGAGGCAGTAAGCCCATAGCACGACGATCAGGATGAAAAGCACGCGCAGCAAGGGAAACATGGCTGGGCCTCAGATCCGCGCCGGGGTGTAGCGATGGAACGCGGCGGGTGCGGTATCGGCATTGTCGAAGCTGGCGTACTCCCAGGCTTCCGGGTCGGCCAGCAGGGCACGCAGCAGCTTGTTGTTCATGGCATGGCCGGACTTGAACCCCTCGAAGGCGGCGATCAGCGGATGACCGAGGATATAGAGGTCGCCGATGGCATCGAGCACCTTGTGCCGGACAAATTCGTCCTCGAAGCGCAGGCCTTCCTGGTTCAGCACCTTGTACTCGTCCAGCACGATGGCGTTTTCCATGCTGCCGCCCTGGCCCAGATTATGGGCGCGCATATATTCCACTTCATGCATAAAGCCGAAGGTACGGGCGCGGGCGATTTCCTTGATGTAGGAGGTATCAGCGAAGTCCAGCTCCACCGTCTGGGCTGCCTTCTGAAAGGCGGGATGCTTGAATTCTATGGTCAGCTTGACCTTGTAGCCCTCGTGCGGCAACAGGCGTACCCATTTGTCGCCCTCGATGGCTTCCACCGGTTTGAGCACGCGGATATAGCGCTTGCGGGCCGGCTTCTGCTCGCGCACGCCGGCTTGTTGCACCAGATAGAGAAAGGGCGCGGCGCTGCCATCCATGATGGGCATTTCGGAAGCGGTCACATCCACCAGGACATTATCGATGCCCAGGCCGGCCAAGGCCGACATCAGATGTTCGATGGTCGCCACTCGCACGCCATCCTTCACCAACGTGGAGGAAAGCCGCGTGTCGTTGACCAGCTCGGGGCCCACCCGCAGTGTGGGACGTTCGGGCAGATCGGCCCGTCGGAATACGATGCCGCTATCGGCAGCCGCCGGGGACAGGGTCAGCTCGACCTTTTCGCCGGAATGGAGGCCCACGCCTACGGCGCGGATCGATTCTTTCAGGGTTCGTTGGTAGATCATGGACGACGGTACTCGCAACTCAGGCAGTAACAGATTCTGCCATATCGGAATGCTAGTTTCGATTGATCCTAACTATCACCAACTTTAAGCAAGGCTAAGCGCCTCGCGCAGCACGTGTCGTTCGCACGCCGGGTATGCCCCCTCGCCGTAGCCCCCCCATCCCTGATAGTTTCGTTTGCGTACTTGCCGGTCGAAGACGACCTGCAACCACGGTTTAACTTTTGCCAGAGCAAAAGCCGAAACCCAGATGGATCCACGGTGAGGACGATCAATACCTCAATTGCTTAATTAACTTTAGTTCAATCCGCCTGCTTGCGCAAAAAGGCCGGGATATCCATATCGCCGCCAGCAAATACGGTTCCGCGCGGCGATTCCACCGCAGCACCGACCGTACTGGTACGGCGGCTGTTGCGGAATACAGCGGGCTGGTCGTATTGCTCGTAGTCCATTACTGCCGCGATATCGTCCGTGCCGGTACGTTGCACCACGTGCAGGTTCGGCATCTTCTTCGATTCACGGCCGCCCAGGCCGGTCGCTACCAAGGTAACCCGGATCTTGTCGCCCATGTTTTCGTCAAAAGCGGTACCGAAGATGATGCGGGCATCCTCAGCGGTGTAGGCCTTGACGGTTTCCATCACCTCATGGACTTCGCGCATTTTCAGGCTGTAGTCGGCGGTGATATTGACCAGCACGCCACGGGCGCCATTCAGGCTGATGTCTTCCAGCAGCGGGCTGGCCACGGCGGCCTCGGCGGCGATGCGGGCACGATCCACCCCTTCGGCATGGGCGGAACCCATCATGGCCATGCCCATCTCGGTCATGACCGCCTTGACGTCGGCGAAGTCGACGTTGACCAGGCCAGGTACGTTGATGATTTCGGCGATCCCGGCAACCGCGCCCTTCAGCACATCGTCGGCAGCCTTGAAGGCATCCTTGAAGGACACATCCTCGCCCAGCACCTGCATCAGGCGCTCGTTGGGGATAATGATCAGCGAATCGACATACTTCTGCAGCTCGTCGATGCCATTCTGCGCGGCCTTCTGGCGCTTGCCTTCGAATGCGAAGGGACGGGTGACCACACCCACGGTCAGGATGCCTTTTTCGCGGGCGATCTCGGCCACGATGGGAGCAGCGCCGGTACCGGTGCCGCCACCCATGCCGGCGGTGATAAAGATCATATCCGCGCCGTCCAGCATCTCGGCGATGCGGACGCGGTCTTCTTCGGCCGCGGCGCGGCCGACATCCGGGTTGGCGCCGGCGCCCAGGCCCTTGGTCAGAGTGCCGCCCAACTGCACGACGTTGTCCGCACGGTTGCGCTTGAGTGCCTGTGCGTCGGTATTGGCGCAGATGAACTCCACGCCGGTTACCCCGGCTTCAATCATGTGGTCCACCGCGTTGCCGCCGCAACCACCTACACCGATAACCTTGATCCTGGCTACCGGAACGATATCCTGCGCTGCTTCCAGGAATGAAATTGGCATTGCGCTCTCCTCTTTGCCCGAACTTAAATATCAAAAAACCGGAAAATCCTGCGCTGCAAAATCAGCCACGCGGGTACGCTGCGCCAGCTTCGGCGCGGGTAGCGGGCTTATTCGCCGACGCCGCTAGAAATTACCTTGCAGCCACGTCTTCATACGTTCGACCAGGCCGCCCAGACCGGCGCCCTGCATCGTCTTGAAACCATTGCGCTGAGCCTGTTGCCTACCCAGCAGGAGCAAACCCACGGCGGTGGAGAAGCGGGGGTTTTTCACCACTTCGGCCAGGCCACCCACGTATTTCGGTACACCCAGCCGCACCGGCAGGTGGAATACCTCTTCGCCCAGTTCGACCATGCCTTGCATCTGTGCCGAACCACCGGTGATCACGATGCCGCTGGACAGCTGCTCCTCGAAACCGGAACGGCGTAGTTCGGCCTGCACCAGCGCATACAGTTCTTCCACGCGCGGTTCGATCACTTCGGCCAGCGTCTGGCGATTGAGCTGGCGCGGTCCGCGTTCGCCCACGCCGGGCACTTCGATCATCTGCTGCGGATCGGCCAGCTGGCGCAGCGCGATGCCATGGGCCCGCTTGATGTCTTCGGCTTCCTTGGTCGGGGTGCGCAGCGCCATGGCGATATCGTTGGTGATCTGGTCGCCGGCGATGGGAATCACCGCCGTATGGCGGATGGAACCGTCGCAGAACACCGCGATATCGGTGGTACCGCCGCCGATATCGATCAGGCAGACGCCCAGTTCCTTTTCATCCTCGCTCAGCACGCTCATGGCGCTGGCCAAGGGTTGCAGGATCAGGTCGGTCATCTCCAGCCCGCAGCGGCGCACGCACTTGGTGATGTTCTGCGCGGCCGAGATGGCGCCGGTCACGATATGCACCTTCACTTCCAGGCGCACACCGCTCATGCCCAGGGGTTCCTTTACATCTTCCTGGCCATCGATGATGAATTCCTGGGTGAGGATGTGCAGGATCTGGTGTTCGGTGGGGATATTCACCGCCCGCGCGGTCTCGATCACGCGATCCACATCGGCCTGGGTGACTTCCTTGTCCTTGATGGCCACCATGCCGTGCGAGTTGAAGCTGCGGATATGGCTGCCGGCAATGCCTGTCAGCACTTCGCGGATCTTGCAGTCGGCCATCAGCTCGGCCTCTTCCAAGGCACGCTGGATGGCGCCCACGGTGGATTCAATATTGACCACCACGCCTTTTTTCAAGCCCTTCGAAGGTGCCTGGCCCAGACCGATGATTTCCATACGGCCGTCCGGCAGCACTTCGGCCACCAGGGCGACGATCTTCGACGTACCGATGTCGAGGCCGACCAGCAGGTTCTTCGTTGTATTCGGTTTGTTCACCGTCATTCTCCAGACTGCTTAACTGCATTGCACCGCGCCCAAGGGCCCGGCACTTGCCATTCAGGCCGCTTTTTCACGCGCCTTTGCTGTATTAGGATTGTTCACCATGCCGGCTGGCAGCCGCACGGCGAACCCATTCGGATAACGCAGATCCACATACACCACCGGGCGTTTCAAAATCGCCAGGGTGCTGGGATACGCCTTGATGAACTTGCTTAGTCGCGCGTCCACGTCATCCCGTCCAATCTCCACCGTCAGGGTGTGATCCAGCTCCACCCGCCAGGCCCGCCGTGCCGACAGCCATACATGGCTGGGCTTGCGTTGCATATTCGCCAGACGGTCGCGAAAGTTGATATAGCCGCGTGCCATATCCGCTTCGCTCCCTTCCGGTCCCTCCAGCACCGGCAGCGGTTCGTTGCTGGCGGCGTCAAATCGTTCACCCAAGGTATTCACCAGGCCCACCGAACCCCAGCGAGCCAAGGCCACATGCTCCTCGATGCTGACGTCCAGCCGGTCGGGCCAGCGGCGCCGCAGGCTGACCTGGCGTACCCAGGGCAGCTTCTCGAAGGCGGAGCGGGTCTTGTTCAGGTCCAGCGTAAAAAAAGTCCCGCGTAGTTCATTTCGCACGATGTACTGCAACTGCTCCCGCGTGACATGGGCCAGCGTCCCATCCACCTTGATCTGGCGGACGGGGAACAGCGGCGAGTGCACGACCACCAGCAGGGCTGCATAAAGAAACAGCAGCACGGCGAGGCCGAAAAGCAGGTTCGCCAACCAGTTCAGTATTTGTGGCCTATCCCACACGGCGTAATGTTTCCTCTGGGGTTACGTTTAGTCGCGCCAAGCAAAGCTCGGCGAGATCCACCTTTAGTGCATATCGGCCGTGTGCCCTTAATTGAGCCCACTCCCCCCGCCCTCGCCGCCGCGAGGGAGCCTCGCTGACGCTCGTTAGTGGTTCTGGGTGGCCGATGCTGTTGCTCCACATGTCTCTAGGCTTCCTCTAATGTGGTGTCTAGGATCTTTAGGACGACGTCCTCGTAGCTCATTCCGGCGGCGCGGGCGCCCATGGGGAAGAGGCTGTGGCTGGTCATGCCGGGGGCGGTGTTGACTTCCAGCAGGTAAGGATTGCCTTCTTCGTCCATGAGGAAGTCGACGCGTGCCCAGCTTTGGCCGCCGATGGCCCAGAAGGCTTTTTCCACGAGTTTGGCGATGGCGGCTTCCTGTTCTGGTGGTAGGCCGCTTGGGCAGCGATAGACGGTGTCGTCGCGGAAGTACTTGGCCTGGTAGTCGTAGAACTCGGTGGCGGGTTCGATCTTGATGGCCGGCAGGACCGTGTAGCCGCGCACGGCGTCGCCCATGATGGGGGCGCTGTACTCGCCGCCGCCGATGAAGGTTTCTGCCAGCACGACCTTGTCGTACTTGCGCGCTTCCAGGTATGCAGCCTTCAGTTCGCCCGCAGTCTTGACCTTGGTGACGCCTACGCTGGAACCCTCGATATTCGGTTTGACGAACAGGGGCAGACCCAGCTTGTGCGCGACCGCTTCGAAATCGCTGTGTTCGTCCAGCAGTTCGAATTCCGGGATGGGCAGCCCCAGGGCGCGCCAGATCAGTTTGCAGCGCAACTTGTCCATGCCGATCGCACTGCCCATCACGCCGCAGCCGGTATAGGGAATGCCCAGGAAGGCCAGGGCACCCTGGATGGTGCCGTCTTCGCCCATCGGGCCATGCAGGATCAGGAAAGCGCGCTGAAAGCCTTCTTCGCGCAAAGCCGCCAGTGGCTTGTCGCGCGGATCGAAGGCATGCGCGTCAACGCCCCGCGAACGCAGTGCTTCCAGGACACCCTGGCCGCTCATCAGCGACACTTCGCGTTCCGCGCTGGTTCCGCCCATCACGACGGCGACTTTTCCATATTTGTTCATACGTTTTCCACCAATTTTGCGGGCACGGCGCCTATGGAGCCGGCGCCCATCGTGACAATCACATCGCCGTCCCTGGCATGTTCGAGGATGGCGCCGGGCAGATCCGCGATCGCGTCCACGAACAGGGGTTCGAGCTTGCCTTGTACCCGTACCGCCCGCGTCAGCGCGCGGCCGTCCGCGGCGACGATGGGCGCTTCGCCGGCGGCATAGACCTCGGTCAGCACCAGGGCATCGACACTGGACAGGACGCGGGTGAAATCCTCGAAACAATCGCGTGTACGGCTATAGCGGTGCGGCTGGAAAGCCAGCAGCAGCCGATTGCCGGGGAAGGCGCCGCGCACGGCCGCCAGCGTGGCCGCCATTTCCACCGGGTGATGGCCATAGTCATCGATCACGGTCGCCGTGCCGCCGCCGGGCAGGGCTGCCTGGCCGTAGCGCTGGAAGCGCCGGCCTACCCCGCCGAATTGGCTGAGCGCACGCTGGATGGCCGCTTCATCCACGCCGACTTCCAGGCAAATGGCGATGGCAGCCAGGCTGTTCAAGACATTGTGATGGCCGGCAGCGTTCAGTTCGATGGCCAGCCGGCTTTCGACCCCGTTGCGCCACACGGCCGTGAAGCGCATGCGGCCGCCTGGCAGCGCTTCGATATCCTCGGCCCGTAGATCGGCGTCGGCGCTGACGCCGTAGGTGGTCACCGGCTTGGCGACCTGCGGCAGGATGGCGCGGATATTCGGGTCATCGATACACAGCGCAGCGCGGCCATAGAAGGGCAGGTGAGCCAGGAAATCGAGGAAAGCCTGTTTGAGCCGCTCGAAATCGTGGCCATAGGTTTCCATATGGTCGGCGTCGATATTGGTGATCACCGCGAGCATGGGCTGCAGCATCAGGAAGGAGGCATCCGATTCGTCGGCCTCCACCACGATGAACTCGCCCTTGCCCAGCCGGGCGCCGGTACCCGCCGCGTTGAGCTTGCCGCCGATCACATAGGTCGGGTCCAGCCCGCCCTCGGTCAGCATGGCGGCGATCAGGCTGGTGGTGGTGGTCTTGCCATGGGTGCCCGCGACGGCGATACCCTGGCGGAAGCGCAGCAGCTCGGCCAGCATCATGGCGCGGGGGATCACCGGCACGCCCCGCGCGCGCGCGGCCAGCACTTCCGGATTGTCCTGTTTCACGGCGGTGGAGATGACCACCACGTCGGCTTGCGCCTGGTGGGACTCGTCGTGGCCGATATGGATCTGCGCACCAGCAGCCCGCAGGCTGCTGGTCACGCTCGATTCGCTCAGGTCGGAGCCGGTAACGTCGTAGTCCAGGTCCAGCAATACGCCGGCGATGGCGCTCATGCCCGAACCGCCGATGCCGACGAAGTGGATATGTTTGACTTTGTGCTTCATTGCGCTACTTCCTCGACGATGTCCGCCACGACTCGGGTCGCGTCGGGCAAAGCCCTTGTTCTGGCCGCCTCGGCCATGGCCAGCAGGCGGGGTCGTTTCAATTCGCGCAGGCGATCGGCCAGCCAGGCCGGGTTCAGATCGCGCTGCTGGATCAGGATGGCTGCGCCACATTCAGCCAGATAGGCGGCATTGCCGGTCTGGTGGTCGTCCACCGCGTGCGGGAAAGGCACCAGGATGGCGGCGACGCCGGCCGCCGCCAGTTCGGCGATGGTCAGCGCACCGGCTCGGCAGATCACCAGATCGGCATCGGCATAGGCCGTGGTCATGTCATCGATAAAGGCCACGCACTCGCCCACCACGCCGGCGTCGGCGTAATTCCGGCCCAACTGCTCGATCTGCTTTTGGCCAGCTTGGTGGGTAACTTGCGGCCGCTCGTCTTCAGCCAGCAGCGCCAAAGCTTGCGGCACCACTTCATTCAACGCGGCGGCGCCGAGGCTTCCCCCCACCACCAACACCCGCAGCGGCCCGCTGCGCGCGGCGAAGCGCTCGGCCGGCTGCGGCAGGGCGGCGATATCGGCCCGTACCGGATTGCCGACCAGCTCGCCACGGCCGGCAAAGGCGCCGGGAAACGCGGTCAGTACGCGGCGGGCCAGCCGAGACAGCACTTTGTTGGTCAGCCCTGCCACGGAATTCTGCTCATGCACGATCAGCGGACGCCATAGCAGCGTAGCGGCCAGGCCGCCGGGAAAGCCGGTGAAACCGCCGAAGCCGATCAGTGCATCGGGGCGGTGACGGAAGATGGCCGCCATCGCCAGGGTCAAGGCCCGCGCTTGCTCGACCGGCTGCACCAGTTTGCGCAGCAGGCCTTGGCCGCGCACGCCGCCAATGGGCAATAGCTCGATGGCGATGCCATGGCGGGGCACCAGTTCGGCTTCCATGCGGCCGCGTGCGCCCAGCCAGACCACCGTCCAGTCGCGCGCCTGCATTTCCTTTGCCACCGCCAGCGCCGGGAAAATATGCCCGCCGGTACCGCCGGCCATGATCATCAGGGTACGGCGGCTCATACCGTGTACCCCCGCATCAGCTGGCGATTTTCCCAATCCACCCGCAGCAGTACCGCCAGCGCGACCAGATTGGCCAGGATGCCCGAGCCGCCGAACGACAGCAGCGGCAGGGTCAGGCCCTTGGTCGGCAGCAGCCCCATGTTCACACCGACATTGATGACCGACTGCACGCCTATCCAGATGCCGATGCCTTGTGCGACCAGGGCCGAGTAGTAACGCTCCAGCTTGGCCGCCTGGATGCCGATGGCGAAGGCGCGGAATACCAGCCAGGCGAACAGGGCCACCACCAGGGTGACGCCGACGAAGCCGAATTCCTCGGCGATGATGGCCATCAGGAAGTCGGTATGCGCTTCCGGCAGGTAGGACAGTTTCTCGACCGAGCCGCCCAGGCCGACGCCGGTCCATTCGCCGCGACCGAAGGCAATCAGGCTGTGGCTCAACTGATAGCCCTTGCCGTAGGGATCCTTCCAGGGGTCCATGAAGCCGACCACCCGCGCCATGCGGTAGGGCGAGATCAGGATAAAGCCGACAAAACCGATAAACAGCAGGACCACCAGGCCGGCAAACAGGCGCCAGTCGAATCCGCCCAGGAACAAGGAGCCCATCGCGATGGCGGTGATTACCGACAGGGCGCCGAAGTCGGGCTCGGACAGCAGCAGCGCGCCGGTGATCAGCATCACCACGAACATCGGCACAAAGCCTTTGACCAGGCTATGCATATAGGCCGCCTTGCGCACGGTGTAATCGGCGGCATACAGCACCACGAAGAATTTCATCGCCTCGGAGGGCTGGAAATTCACCACCACCAGGCTGAGCCAGCGCTTGGAACCATTGACCTCGCGGCCGATATGCGGAATCAGCACAAGTACCAGTAAAGCGATACCGAACAGGAACAGATAAGGCGAATACTGCTGCCAGACCCGGATAGGGACCTGGAACACCAGGAACGCGGCGGATAGGCCCACCGCCAGGAAAATCCCATGGCGTATCAGGAAGTAGGTCGAGCGGAAACCGGTGTCCTTGTCCACCTCGGCCGCCGCGATCGAGGCGGAATAAACCATGATCAGGCCGATACCCAGCAGGGTCAGCACGGTCCAGACCAGGGACTGGTCGTAACCGAGCATGACGGGCCTGCGCCGGAGCGCCTGATAGAAGCGTTTCACGCTGGCAAACCTTTTACCGCGGCGACAAAGACCTCGGCGCGGTGGGTGTAGTTACGGAACATATCCAGGCTGGCGCAGGCCGGCGACATCAGCACGGCATCGCCCGGCTGTGCTTCGGCGGCGGCCAGTTCCACCGCCTGCGGCATCGAGGCGGCATCCAGCAGCTTCACGCCGCTGCCGGCCAGGGCGGCCCGCAATAGCGGCGCATCGCGACCGATCAGAATGGCGGCGCGAACCTTGTCGCGGCAGGCAGCCGCCAGCGGGCTGAAGTCCTGTCCCTTGCCGTCGCCGCCGGCGATCAATACCACCGGCTGGCTCATGCCCTTCAGGGCCGCTTCGGTGGCGCCGACATTGGTGCCCTTGGAATCGTCGTAGTAGGTGACGCCAGCCAGTTCGGCGACCCGCTCGACCCGGTGCGGCAAGCCGTGGAAACGGCGCAGTGCCTGCAACAGCGGCAGGGTGGGCAAGCCGATGGCACGGGTCAAGGCCAAGGCGGCCAGGGCGTTGGCGGCATTGTGCAAACCGGCCACCGGCAATTCGGTTGCCAGCATCAGGGTGAAATCGCCGCACACCAGCTCATGGCCGGCGCCAAAGGCGCGCAGGCCATATTCGGTGGGCGATCGGGGCGTATCCAGGCCGAACCAGAATACCTGCCGGCCGGGCCGGGCCATGCCGCGGCAGTAGCCATCCTCGCGGTTCAGCACCATGGCACCCAAGCCTTCGAAGATGCGGGCCTTGGTCATGGCGTAGTGGCGCATGGAGTCGTAGCGGTCGAGATGATCTTCGCTGACATTCAATACCGCGGCGGCATCGGGCGCCAGGCTTTGGGTGGTCTCCAGCTGGAAACTGGACAGCTCCAGCACCCAGACGTCGGGTTGCGGCCGCACTTCGGTCTCGATTTCGGTCAAGGCGTCCAGAATGGGCAAGCCGATGTTGCCGGCCACCACGGTACTGAGGCCCGCCGCTTCGCACATGGCGCCTACCATGGAGGTCACGGTCGATTTGCCGTTCGAACCGGTAATGGCGATCACCTTGGCCGGATGCTTTTCGGCGTTGAGCGCACGGGCGAACAGTTCGATATCGCCGATCACCTCGATGCCCCGCTCCGCCACGGCGGCGATGGCCGGATCGGCCATGGGCACGCCGGGACTCAGCAGCAGGTATTCCGCGCCGGCAAAGGTCACTTCGCTGAAGGCGCCCAGCTTGACCGGCAGCTGCGGTAGGGCCGCACGCAGTTCGGCCAGTCCCGGCGGCTGTTCGCGGCTGTCGGCAACGGTGACGACGGCGCCATGGCGGGTCAGCCAGCGCGCTGCCGAAAGTCCGGTGGCCCCCAGGCCAACGACGGTGATATGTTTACCGCTCAGCTTCATGTTCTCTCGCTCATATGGTCGTCGCCGCTGTTGCGGCTCTTTTATCTATTCCGTCGCCGCCTTAGCGCAATTTCAGGGTGGCCAGCCCGGCCAGCACCAGCAGCATGGTGATGATCCAGAAGCGCACCACTACCTGGGTTTCCTTCCAGCCTTTCAACTCATAGTGATGATGCAGCGGCGCCATGCGGAATACCCGCTTGCCGGTAAGCTTGAAGCTGGCTACCTGGATCATCACGCTCAGTGCTTCCATCACGAAGACACCGCCCATGATGAACAGCACGATTTCCTGCCGAACCACCACGGCCACGGTGCCCAGCGCGGCGCCCAGCGCCAGTGCGCCGACATCGCCCATGAATACTTCGGCCGGATAGGCGTTGAACCACAGGAAACCCAGGCCCGCCCCGCCGATGGCGGCGCAGAACACCGCCAGTTCGCCGGCGCCGGGAATATGGGGCAGCAGCAGGTAGGTGGCGAATTTGGCATTGCCGGCGACATAGGCAAAGATCGCCAGCGCCGATGCGACCATCACGGTGGGCAGGATGGCCAGACCATCCAGGCCATCGGTCAGGTTGACGGCGTTGGAGGTACCGACGATCACGCAATAGGTCAGCACCATGAAGCCGGCCACGCCGAAGGGGTAGGCGATATGCTTGAAGAAAGGCACGATCAATTCGGTGTTCGCCGGCGTGGTCGCGGTACTGGTCAGGAACAGGCCCGCACCGATGGCGATCAGCGATTGCCAGAACAGTTTCTGGCGCGCCGACAGACCCTTGGGGTTCTTCAGCGCCACCTTCTTGTAGTCGTCGATAAAGCCGATGATGCCGGTGCCCAGGGTGACGCACAGGGTCAGCCAGACATACTTGTTGCGCAGGTCGGCCCACAATAGCGTGGTGAGGCCGATGGACAGCAGGATCAGCGTGCCGCCCATGGTGGGCGTGCCGGCTTTGACCAGATGGGTTTGCGGGCCGTCATTGCGTACCGACTGGCCCACCTTCAAGTCGGTCAGTTTGCGGATCACCCACGGTCCCAGCATAAAGCTGATGAACAGCGCCGTCATGGTCGCCAGTACGGCGCGCAGGGTGATGTAGTTGAAGACGTTGAAGGCCCGGATATTTTCGCCGAGCAGGTTGGCGAGCCAAAGCAACATAAATCAGGCCTCTGCCTTTCCGGCCGAAGCAAGCGCTTCGACAATTTGTTCCATGCGCATAAAGCGCGATCCCTTGACCAGCGCGACGGCATCCTTGCCCAGTTGCGGCGCCAGTGCGGCCACCAGGGCGGCATGGCTGTCGAACCACCGGCCGCCCGGGCCGAACGCGGCCACGGCGTGGCGCATGCCCTCGCCGGTGGCGTACAACGACTCCAAGCCCTTGCCGCGGGCGTATTCGCCCAGTTCGGCATGGCGGGCCGGGATATCGTCGGTCTCGCCGATATCGCCCAGCACCAGGAAGCGCGGCGCCGGCAGGGCCGCCAGCACATCCATGGCGGCGTGCATGGAATCGGGATTGGCGTTGTAGCTATCGTCGATCAGCAAGGCGCCGTTGGCGGCGCGCTTTTGTTGCAGGCGTCCCTTGGCGCCGACATAGCCGGCGAGGCCGGCGGCGATCTCGACCGCCGTCAGGCCCAAGGCATGGCAAGCCGCTGCAGCGGCCAAGGCATTGGCGATATTGTGGCGGCCGGGCGCGGGCAGCCGCACCTCGGCTTCGCCGCCTGGCGTCACCAGCGTGAAACGGCTGTCCAGCCCCGCCAGGCGCACGTCGCGCGCCTGGATATCGCCTTGCGCCAAACCGAATCCCAGCAGCGTACGGCTGGCATTCAAGCCGCGCCAATAGTCGGCGTAGTCGTCATCCAGATTGATCAGCGCAGCGCCGCCTTCGGCCAGGCCGTCGAATATCTCCCCCTTGGCCTCGGCGATGCCGGCGGCCGAGCCGAGAAATTCGATGTGGGCGCTGCCGGCGTTGGTGATCAGGGCCAGCTGCGGCGCCGCCAGACCGGTCAGGTAGGCGATCTCGCCGAAATGGTTCATGCCCATTTCGATGACGGCATACCGGTGCCGCGCGCGCAGGCGCAACAACATCAGCGGTAGGCCGATGTGATTGTTCAGATTGCCGGCGGTGGCCAGCACGGCCTCGTCGCCGGCATGCCGGCGCAGTACGGTCGCAATCATCTCCTTGACCGTGGTCTTGCCGCTGGAGCCGGTGATGGCCAGCAGGGGCAGGCTGAACAGGCCGCGCCAATGCGCTGCCAGCCGGCCCAGCGCCGCCAGCGTGTCATCGACCTCCAGCAGGGGCGCATCGGGGCCCAGCGCGGCCAGCGCCGGATGGCCGGCCTCGACCAGGGCGGCGACGGCGCCGCCGGCCAGGACGGCGGCGATGAAATCATGACCGTCGAAATTGTCGCCCTTCAGTGCCACGAACAAATCGCCGGGGCGGATATCGCGGCTATCGGTACTCACCCGTTCATACGCCAGCCCGCCATCCCCGCGCAGGGTGGCGTTCAATACGGTCGCGCTGGTGGCCAGCGTCAGCATCGGATCTTTCACTTGCTCAACTTCCAGGCCGCCAAGGCGGCCGTTGCCTGTTGTTCATCGCTGAACGGCATCTTCACGCCGTTCGCGTCCTGATATTCTTCGTGGCCCTTGCCGGCGATCAAAACCACGTCGCCGATCTCGGCCAGCTCGACGGCCAGCGCGATGGCGGCGGCACGATCGCTCTGCACGCTGTAGTCGCCCAAATGCTGGTGTTCGGCGTCGGCCCCGTCCACGCCGTCAAGGATGTCGCTGATAATGCGGCGCGGTTCCTCGGTGCGTGGGTTGTCATTGGTGATGATGACGGTGTTGGCCAACATGCAGGCGACGCGGCCCATCAAGGGACGCTTGCCGCGATCACGGTCGCCGCCGCAACCGAACACGCAAAACAGCCGGCGCCGGGCCGGCATGGCCTCGCGCAGGGTGCTGAGCGCCTTTTCCAGCGCATCGGGCGTATGGGCGTAATCGACCACCACCAGCGGCTTGTCGCCACCGCCCAGCCTTTGCATACGGCCTTTGGCCGATTCGATGCGACCGAGCACCGCGACCGCATCGTTCATCGGCACATCGAGGCGCAACAACACCCCCAGGCAGGCCAGCAGATTGCTGGCGTTGAAACGCCCCAGCAGGGGGCTATTCAACTCGGCATCGCCCCAAGGCGAGTTGATCCGCATGCGGATGCCGGCCAGGCTGGTCTGTATTTCCACCGCGCGCAGCTCGCCCGCTTCCAGGCCGTAACCCAGTGCCAGGCCAGCCGGCAGGGTCCGCAACAATTCGGCGCCAAAGGCGTCGTCGGCATTGATGACGGCCGCGCGCAAACCCTCCCAGTCGAACAGCTTTTGCTTGGCCTCGGCGTAAGCCGCCATGCTGCCGTGGTAATCGAGGTGGTCGCGGCTTAGATTGGTAAACACCGCCACATCGAAGGCCACCCCATGGGCACGGCCTTGATCCAGCGCATGCGAGGACACTTCCATGCACAGATGGCTGGCGCCGGCCGCCTTGAATTCGGCGATCAGTGCTTGCAGCTGCGCCGCCTCGGGCGTGGTATGGCTGGCATCGCCCAACTGGCCGAGCAGGCCGTAGCCCAGGGTGCCTATCAGCGCCGGCTTGCCGCCAAGCAAGATAAAGGCTTGCGCCAGCCAATGGGCGCAACTGGTCTTGCCATTGGTGCCGGTCACCGCCACGCATGCCATCGCACGGCTGGGGTCGCCCAACAGATGGCTGGCGATCAGGCCTGTCTGGGCGCGCAACTGCGGGATAGCCAGATTGGGGAAGCCCGGATCTTCCACCCAGGCGTAGTCTTCCGCCTCCCACAGCACGGCGCCGGCGCCTGCGGCGATGGCGGCAGCGATATGCCGGCGGCCGTCGCTGGTGTCGCCACGATAGGCAAGGAAGATATCGCCGGGCTGGATCCGCCGGCTATCGGCGACCAGCCGGCGGCCGGCGGCGATCGCATCGATCGCGTTCCAATCCAGCAACGGCAGTTCCCAGGCGCTAGGCTTCACATCTCCTCCTTGACCGGATCATCGGTGGTATCCAGCAGCGGCAGATTCAGCGGCGCATCCGGCGGTACGCCGATAAAGCGCAAGCTACCCGCTACCACGGCACTGAATACCGGTGCGGCTACATCGCCGCCGTAATATTTGCCCATCGTCGGCTCGTCGATCATCACCGCCACGATCACCCGCGGATCGGAAATTGGCGCGATGCCGACAAAGGAACCGACATATTTCTTGCCTTCATAGCTGCCGCCCTCCAGCTTGTGGGCGGTACCGGTCTTGCCGCCGACCCGATAGCCGACCACGCGCGACTTCGAAGCGGTACCACCAGGCTGGGTAACCATTTCCAGCATCTTGCGCACGGCCCGTGCTGTTTCGGGCTTGATCACGGCATCCCCGGGCAAGGGCGCCACCAGCTTCTGGAAGCTGATCGGGCGGATTTCGCCATCGGTGGCGAAGATCTGGTAAGCCCGCGCAATCTGCAGCAGGCTGACCGAAATCCCGTGGCCATAGGCCATGGTGGCCTGGTCGATCGGCACCCAGTTCTTCCACGGCCGCAAGCGACCGCCCGATTCACCGGGGAAACCACTGTGCGGCAGCTGCCCGAACCCCAACTTGTCGTAGAAGGTCCATAAATGCTGGCGGCCCATGGCCAGCTGCAGCTTGGCGACGCCGACATTGCTGGACTTCTGCACAATCTGCTCCACCGTGATCGCGCCGTGTGCATGGGTGTCATGCACGACATTCGGGCCGATCGCCATCGTGCCGCCACCGGTCTGCACGATGGTCTGCGGCGTCACATCGCCGGTTTCCAGCGCGGCCGCCACGGTCATCGGCTTCATGGTCGAGCCCGGTTCATAACTATCGGTCAGGGCCCGGTTGCGCCGCGTGGCCGGATCAAGCTTTTCCCGATTGTTCGGGTTGAAACTGGGTACATTCGCCAGCGCCAGCACTTCGCCGGTACGGGCATCCAGTACCACGATGCCGCCGCCCTTGGCCTTGTTGTCCTCGACCGACTTCTTCAACTCGCGGAAGGCCAGGTACTGGATCTTGCTGTCTATCGACAGCGTCAGCGTCTGGCCGTCGCGCGGCTTTTCGATACTGGTCACGTCCTCGACGATAAAACCGCGGCGATCCTTGATCACCTGCCGGCTACCGGGTTTGCCCGCCAGCATGGACTCGCGCGTCAGCTCGAATCCTTCCTGGCCTTTGTTGTCTATACCGGTGAAACCGATCACATGGGCCAGTACTTCACCGGCCGGGTAATAGCGCCGGTATTCGACCTGCTTGGAAATGCCGGGAATACCCAAGCCCAGCACCCGCGCCGCCGCATCCGGACTCATCTGCCGCCGCAGGTAGACAAAGTCGCGCTGCTTGTCCGCCAGGCGGCGCACCACATCGCCGGGCGGCAGGCCCAGGGCACGGCTCAACTTGGCCAGCTGGTCGGCGCTCAGCCTGGGCACGTCGGACGGACTGGCCCAGATCGACTGCACCGGCGTGGAAATGGCCAAAGGCTCGCCATTCCGATCGGTAATCATGCCGCGATTGGCTTCCAGTACCAGCCGCCTGCTGTAGCGCGCCTCACCCTGCTCGCGCAGGAAGTCTTCCTTGAAGCTCATCAAATAGCCGGCCCGGCCGATCAGCACCAGGAACAGCGCCACCAATCCGCCCAGCACCAGCCAGGCACGCCACATCTGCAGCTTGAGGGCGGGGCTCTTGTTGGCTTGATAAACCATGGCCACTCACTGACCAGGGGCGACGACGGGCGCCACCTGGGTATGCGCCGCATCGGAGACATGCATGCCCAGCCGGGTCATCGCTTCCTTTTCGATGCGCGAATGCATCGCCCAGGTGCTCTGCTCCAACTGCAACTGTCCCCACTCGACATCCAGCCGATGGGCTTCGGTTTGCGCCTTCTGCAATTCCATATAGGCTCGCCGCGCCTTGTGCTGAGAGGTAACGACCCCCAGCGCGCAAACGACCAGGACAAAGAGCAACAACAGATTCAAGCGTGTCACCCCGGCGCCTATCTCAGGGCTGCGCCGGTGCGCTCCGCGACGCGCAGGATGGCACTACGGGCGCGCGGGTTTTCACCGACTTCGGTTTGCGAGGCGCGGATCGGCTTGCCGATCAGCTTCAAGGGCGCTTCCGCGATATCGGCCGCCCGCACCGGCAGGCGCGAAGGCAGGCGATCGGCGGTGGCGGCATCCACGGTAAAGCGTTTGACGATGCGGTCCTCCAGCGAATGGAAGGCGATCACGGCCAGCCGTCCACCCGTGCCGAGGCGCCGGAACGCCTGTGGCAGCGTCAGCGACAGTTCTTCAAGCTCACGATTGATGTAAATCCGTATAGCCTGGAAGGTGCGCGTCGCCGGATCCTGGCCCGGTTCGCGGGTGCGGACGGTCTTTGCCACGATCTGGGTAAGTTGTCCTGTTGTAAGGATCGGGTTCTCCCCCCGAGCCGTAACAAGCGCGCTTGCAATCTGTTTAGCAAACCGTTCTTCGCCATAATCCCTTATCACCTCTGCGATTTCGGCTTGTTCCGCCGACGCCAACCATTCCGCGGCCGTCTGGCCGCGGGTCGTATCCATGCGCATGTCCAGCGGCGCATCAAAGCGGAAGCTGAAGCCACGCGCCCCATCGTCGATCTGGGGAGAAGAAATACCGAGATCCATCAACACGCCATTCACCGCGCCGATACCCAGCGCATCCAGGCCGGCATCGAAGGCCGCGTAGGGCTCGTGCACGATATGGAAACGCGGGTCGGTGATGGTGCGGGCGTCGGCCACCGCCTGCGGATCCTTGTCGAAGGCCACCAGCCGGCCTTGCGGACCGAGCCGGCTGAGAATCAGCCGCGAGTGGCCGCCACGGCCATAGGTGCAATCGACGTAGATGCCGTCCGGCACGATGGCCAGGCCGTCCACCGCCTCGGTCAGCAACACCGTGCGGTGTGTGAAAACGGCCGCGCTCACAGCACGAAACCATCGAGTTGAGCGGCGATATCGGCCGGCGACATCGCCAGCGCGGCCGCGGTCTGCGCATGCCAGCGGCCTTCGTCCCAGAGCTCGAACTTGCTGCCCAGGCCGACCAGCGCCACCGATTTATCCAGCTGGGCAAAGCTGCGCAGCGTGGTGGAAAGCAGGATGCGGCCGGCCGAATCGATATCGACCTCCTCGGCATGGCCGAGGATCAGGCGTTGCAGGGCACGGGCCTGGGGATTGAAGGCGGGGAGATTATTGAGTTTGTCGCGCACGGGTTCCCAGGCGGGCTGAGGGTAGATCAGCAGGCATTGGCTGGGATCGACCGTGACGGTCAGTCGCCCGCCGCATCCGTCGAGCAAGGCATCGCGATGCTTGGCCGGAATAGCCAGGCGCCCTTTGCTGTCGAGGTTGAGGAGTGCTACGCCGCCGAACATGTTTACCGCCGTATTACCGCTGTGGGGAGCGAAAGCCGCGAGCAGCTTTCTAGGACTTCATTTCTGGGCGGGTGAAACACTTTTCACCACTTTTACCCACTGCACCCCACTATAGGGCAACAATTCCACGCGGGTCAAGCATGCAAAGCGGGAATTTTTGTATTTGCTACAATCACTTAGAGCTAATTTGCCCCCCCGGATTTACCCTTATACGAATGCGATAGTCCTTTGCAAATAAGGGTTTATATGAAAACCTGAATGCAGTGGATTAACTTCGACCCGGAAACCTCTATGCCCATTCGCCCCAATCACCTGTTTATTGGCCTGTTTTTATTGCTTGCCGGCTGCTCCCAGTTACAACAAACCGGCCAGGCCATTTCGGACAGCAACGGGGTGTTGCAGGACGGCGAGACGCGCTATTTGGGCAAGAAAAAGTACCAATTGCGCGTCGCCGGCTCGTCCATGCTGTTCTATGGCCAGGCCGAGCAATTCTTTCTGCGCCGGGCCGAAAGCCTCAGCCAGAAAATGGGTTGCCGAGGCTGGAAACTGCTGGAATACAAATCGGGCACGGAAAATACCCTGATCGGCGCCCGCCAATACGCCGACGGCGTCATCCAGTGCCTGTAGAGAGGCGCTGATATGCTGTCCCGTCTTGGACGAGTGGCCCTGCTGATCGCGCTGGGCCTGCTGCTGTGGAACTTCTTCCTCAAGCCGCAGACCCGCCAGCGCTTTCGCGGGCATATGGAAATCCTGGCCTATGCCCTGCTGGCCAGTTCGGTACTCATGCTGATCTGGCATTGGTGGGGAATGGTCTCTCAACGCGCTGAATAAGCCTCAAGCTTATGCTCACCGCCCGGCAAAGCCGGGCGCTAACCGGCAGTGGCAAATCAACCGCTCCTCGCTGTTTTAATCCAACTCCCCCCGCCCTCGCCGCCGCGAGGGAGCCTCGTCCTCGCAAGGAGGAGGCCGTGGTTGTAAGCGCTAAAGCGCTAACAACCACGCACCCTACGCTCGTTAGCGCGCTACTTGATCCGCTCTTAAGCACTGGAAGGGGTGTAAGGTCGTGGCGGTAGATACGACCAACTGGCATCGCTACATCAGCCCGCAGGAGCCGTCCCCATGCCCGCCTATCGTCCCGCCGCCATCGCCCCCAGCGAAATCACGCCGGAAAGCATCTATCTCAATCGCCGCGAATGGCTGCAAGGCAGTGCCGGCCTGGCGCTGGCGAGCCTGCTGCCGTCCGCCGAGGCGGCGGCGCCAGCTGCCTTGCCGACCTTTTACAAAAGCCGCTACAGCACCAGCGAGGCGAAGAACAGCTTTGAAGAGGTCACCCACTACAATAATTTCTATGAATTCGGCACCGACAAAAGCGACCCGGCCGAGCACGCCGGCAGCCTGAGAACCCGGCCCTGGACCGTGGAAACCAGCGGGGAGATCGGCAAGCCTCGCCGTTACGATCTGGATGAGCTGATCAAGCTGGCGGCGCTGGAAGAGCGCATCTACCGCCTGCGCTGCGTGGAGGGCTGGTCCATGGTCATTCCCTGGATAGGCCTGCCGCTATCCGCGCTGCTCAAGCAGCTGCAGCCCAACTCGCGCGGCAAGTATGTCGAATTCACCAGCCTGCTGGCGCCCGACCAGATGCCGGGGCAAAAGAGCCGGACGCTGGACTGGCCCTATATCGAAGGCCTACGCCTGGACGAGGCGATGCATCCGCTGACCATCCTGGCCGTCGGCCTGTATGGCCGGCCGCTACCGAACCAGAACGGGGCACCCATCCGCCTGGTGGTGCCGTGGAAATATGGCTTCAAGAGCATCAAGTCCATCGTCAGGATCCGCCTGGTGGAACAACAGCCGGTGAGCAGCTGGACACGCAGCATTCCCACGGAATACGGCTTCTATTCCAACGTCAATCCAGAGGTGGACCACCCGCGCTGGAGCCAGGCCAGCGAGCGCCGCATCGGTGAATTCCTCAAGCGTAAGACCTTGATGTTCAATGGCTATGCTGATGAGGTCGCTTCCTTATACAAAGGCATGGATTTACGGCGGAATTTTTAGCCTGGCATTATCTTTTTCTATTAAAAATAATAGGTCGATAGAAAATGATGACTGTAAACGTGAATAATTACGGAACTTCTCCGCAAACCAGCAATCCTTACACTTGATTGAGCCTTACGCATCGCAGCGGTAGCCGGGCGCCGCCGACCGACATCGACTTCTAGCGCCCGGATTTTTTTATGCCTCTGTACGCTTTTTGAGGCTCAAAAACGTAGCCATCAGGTTTGGCTGCTCGCAAGCTCACTTTGGTCTTCGCAGAACAAAAAAGGACGCGGCATTGGCCACGTCCTTTTTTCTTTGAGCAGTGCGAAGTCGGCCTGTAAGCCGGGTCCTGTGACACGGCGGTTACCCGCCGCCGACAGTCATTCCTCTAGGACGTACATTACTGCACGCCTCAAGCAACCTACCCGCAAGCTCAGGGGGCCCCGTCAACGCTTGCCTATTTGGTCTTGCTTCGGATGGGGTTTAGCCTGCCTCGAACTGTCGCCAGTCGAGCGGTGCGCTCTTACCGGACCGGCCTTGCGACCGGCCACCGCTCTCGCGGCCACCTTTTCACCCTTGCCTGATCCGAATCGATACCCTTGCGGCTATCGGTCCGGCCATCGGCGGTTCAGCTCTCTGTTCCACTTTCCGTCGCCTCACGGCGCCTGGCCGTTAGCCAGCATCCTGCCCTATGAAGCCCGGACTTTCCTCCCCCCGCCCGAAGGCGAGCGGCGACTGTCCGGCCGACTTCGCCCAGCTAGTCTACCACCGCCGTCAAGCCCCCCGCGATTTCTCGCGAAAAGGCGCCAAGCGCATCAATCCTGCAACCGCCACGCAACCGTTTCGCCAGCCCGCAGCGGTACCAGGGTGTCGTCCGCCAGATAGGGCAGCTCGTTCGCCACCGGCGTGCTTTCCTTCACCAGCGTGATGGTGTCGTCATTGGCCGGCAGGCCGTAGAACAGCGGGCCGAAACGGCTGGCAAAACCTTCCAGCTTGTCCAGGGCACCGGCCGCCTCGAAGGCTTCGGCATACAGTTCGATGCCATTGTTGGCGGTATACATCCCGGCGCAACCGCAAGCAGCCTCCTTGGTGCGCTTGCCGTGCGGCGCACTGTCGGTACCGAGGAAGAACTTCGGACTGCCGCTGGTGGCCACTTCCAGCAAAGCCTCGCGGTGCGACTCGCGCTTGAGTACCGGCAAACAGTAGTGGTGCGGCCGGATACCGCCCTGGAACAGCGCATTGCGATTCATCAGCAGATGGTGCGCGGTTATGGTGGCGGCGACATTGGCCGGCGCGCTCCAGACGAAATTCGCCGCCTGGCGGGTGGTGATATGTTCGAACACCACTTTCAGCGTCGGCAGCTTCTCCAGCAAGGGCTTCATCACCTGCTCGATAAATACCGCTTCCCGGTCGAATACATCGACCGCCGGGTCGGTCACCTCGCCATGCACAAGTAAGGGCACGCCCAGTTCGGCCATGGCCGCCAGTGTAGGCATGGCCTTGGCGATATCGGTCAAGCCCTGGTCCGAATTGGTGGTGGCGCCAGCCGGGTAGAGCTTGATGGCTTTGACGAAACCGCTCTCCGCCACCCGGGCGATTTCATCGGGCGGGGTGACATCGGTCAGGTATAGCGTCATCAACGGCTCGAAGCGCATGCCGGCGGGAAGGGCGGCCAGGATACGGTCGCGGTAGGCGGCGGCATCGGCCACCGTGCGCACGGGCGGCTTCAGATTGGGCATCACGATGGCACGGCCGAAACGGCGGGCGGTATCGGGCAGGACCGCTTGCAGTGCGGCGCCGTCGCGCAGGTGCAGATGCCAGTCGTCGGGACGGATCAGGGTAAGGGTTTGCATGCGGGCATCCATCGAATAGGTTCGGGCCGGCGGGCTCGCCGCCGGCAAGGAAAATCAGCGCGGTCCTAGCGACGGCGCAGCCAGAATAGGTACTTGCCGTCCAATTGCTCCTGGTGCGCAATACCGTGGCCGGTCTGTTGGCAGAAAGCCTGGAAATCGGCAGGCGTGCCGGGATCGGTGCAGATCAGGTGCAGGATCGTGCCGCTGGGCAGGTCGGCCAGCGCTTTCTTGGCACGCAGGATGGGCAGCGGGCAATTGAGGCCGGAAAGATCGACCGTGAGATTCGCATCGGGTGCGGTGGGTGCGGACATGACCAGGGACCGGGAAAGGGACAATACCCGGATTATACCGTTGCACCCGCCTCCACCACGACCACCCTGCTGGCCGGCCCGGCACGGAGGCTGACCGCCTCGTCCTGGAGCAGCAAGAGCTGGCCCGCCTCGATCAACCGGCCACCCAGGCGCAACTGGCCGGCCAGGGCATGGACCAAGGTCCATTGGCACCCTGATAGCGCCAGCTCGGCGCCTTCGGCCAGCGCCAACACCCGCAGTGCGGCCTGGCCCCAATCGCGCGCCACCATCAGGTTGAAATCGCGCAAAGGCCCATCCAGCAAGCGGCAATCGACCGCCGCCTCCCCGGGAAAATCGATAGGCTGGCAGGGGCGATCCATGCGCACGGTGTGGGTGCCGAAGTCCAGCAGCATGCCGGCCCCCTCCAATAGCATCAGGCTACGATCCACACCGGGGAATAGGGAAAACGGCCCGCCCTGCGCAACGTCGGCGATGGACAAGCGTAAGGCGAAATCATCTGGCCGCGCCGGATGAGACAGCCGAAACAATTCGCAGGTGGTGCCCCCGCCGTTGCGCCAGGGCATGTTGCGGTAATCGGCAGGGGTAAACAGGTGAGGCATGAGTGGGAGGCCACAGTCAGGAACGACTGCGGTCACGGGCCTCGAAACGCGACAATGGGTAGAACAGGCTGTATCGCACGCTTGTCGATTCAAGCAGCGCGTTGCTTAGCTCGCCAAGCCTCAAACCCACCGGCCTGGTTGATCTCGTCATCCAACTCACTTACGAGTGCTTGGATATATCGCACAGTCGGACGGTCATCGAATACAACCATGCCTTCTCGACGGTTGCGCTCCTCAAGTTCCGCCGACTCCGCGAGGAAACGTTCGGTTGGGTTCATGATTTCTCCCTTCTGTATGTCAATCCAAGGCGGTGAGCTAACTGTACCCAGATCTGGTGATCAAGCTCGGCCGCGCAGTGATAGTAGGACAGATGCCCAGCAGACAACATATGCCGGATCTCATTGTTAGCCACAATCTCAGATTGCGAATGCACATGTGAGATGCGCGTCGAAATTGGCCACCCTTGGCTGCCGGGACGCATGATAAAGCGAAACTGCTTTGTAACAACACGTAATTCTTGCAGTTCCATACTGCACGCAATTTTCACATCCGCAACTGAAAATGCGCCGCCGTTCGGGTGGTTATGGGTAAAGGCGCAGCCATGCAGCGCCGTGGCTTCGCTTGTCGAAAATCCGATGTGGTCCGGATGCCCCTTTCGAAACAAGCGCATCGCACCACAGACATCAAAGAAGGCGCCGTTCTCTTCAGCATCATGACGAATACTGTCCTCAAACTTCACCAGGGCCTCCTGTAGTGGAGACGATCGGTCAGGCTCTACTGGCGCACTTTGGGGGTCATGAATGGAGAATTGACAAGGTGGTTGCCTGAAATGCATCGTCATCGTCGCGACAGTAGCCATTTCGTCGCCGTCGTCTTTCGTTTTTTCCACCACTTATAAATTTTACATAGCTCATCCTGAAACAAACGGCCATCCAATTCAACGGCTTGCACACGATTTCGACAGTCCGATTCTTGGTTGCTTAGGAACTAAGGGGCAAAACAATGCCCCCTCATTTCCATGGCTGTTTTTTTGCCCGCAAAGCCGCAGAATACCGGCATGTGTCTGATTGCCTTCAACTGGGATCCCACCGCTGACACGCCTTTGCTGTTGCTGGCCAATCGTGACGAGTTCCATGCTCGTCCAGCCGCAGCGCTAGCCTGGTGGGATGACGGGAAAGTATTGGCCGGCCGCGATCTGCGCGCGGGTGGTGGCTGGCTGGGCGTGAACCGGGCCGGCCGGCTGGCCGCGCTGACGAACTATCGCGATCCCAGCCGCTCGAAGCCCGATGCGCTGTCGCGCGGCGGGCTGGTCAGCGGCTTTCTGCAGGGGAACGAAAGCGCCGCCGACTATATCGCCCGCCTTCGGGCCGAGGCGGACCGGTATAACGATTTCAATCTACTGCTCTACGACGGTCGGCGCCTGCTGGGTTATGAAAGCCGCTTCGATTGCGTGGTGCGCTTCGGTTCAGGCGTCCATGCGGTGTCCAATGCCCGCTTCGACACCCCCTGGCCCAAGCTGGAAAAGCTCAAGGCCGGTCTGCGGCAAGAGATGTCACGCGCACATGCCGCAGCCGAGCTGGACAAGGCACTGTTCCAGCTACTGCTCGACCCCAGCCTGGCGGCGGATGAACATTTGCCCCGTACTGGCGTGCCGCTGGAGTGGGAGCGCCTGCTCTCGGCCGCCTTTATCCGCTCCGCCGACTACGGCACCCGGGCCGCCAGCCTGGTGCGGGTAAGCCGGCAAGGGCTCAGCTTCACCGAACGGCGCTTCGAACAGGGCGAGCCCACTGGCGAGACAAGCCTGCAAATATTGCTATCCTGATACGTCCATGTCCGCCACCCACCCGCAGCATCCGCACGATCACCATAGCGCCAGCCGCCGCAGATTACTGCTGGCCCTGCTGCTTACCGCCGGCTATGCGCTGGTGGAAGCAATGGGCGGGCTGTGGAGCGGCTCGCTGGCCTTGCTGTCCGATGCCGGCCATATGGTGACCGACGCGGCGGCGCTGGGCCTGGCGCTATTTGCCCAGATGGTGGCGCGCCGGCCGGCCTCGACCCGCAATTCCTATGGCTATGCCCGCGCCGAGGTGCTGGGTGCGCTGATCAATAGCCTTTTCATGCTGGCCATGGTGGGCTGGATCGTCTTCGAAGCGCTGGGGCGGCTGATGCAGCCCAAGCCGGTCAATGGCGTCGGCGTGATCGCGATTGCCGTGGTCGGCTTGCTGGTCAATCTGCTGGCGGCCTGGCTACTGTCGAACGACAGCCACAATATGAACTCGCGCGCCGCGTTGATGCATGTGCTGGGCGACCTGCTCGGCTCGGTGGCGGCCATCCTGGCCGGCCTGGTGATCTGGCTGACCGGCTGGGCGCCGATCGATCCCCTGCTGTCCCTGTTGGTCGCGCTGCTGATCCTGCGCTCCACCTGGAACCTGGTGCTGCAATCGAGCCATATGCTGATGGAGGGGGTGCCCGCGCATCTCGACCTGGAGGCGATCGGCAAGGCGCTGGCCATGCTGAAGGGGGTGCAATCGGTGCACGATCTGCATGTCTGGCACCTGGGGCCGGAACGGGTGGCGCTATCCGCCCATCTGATCATCGACGTGGCGGACGCCTGGCCGCGCTTGCTGGCGGCGGGCCAGGCCATGCTGGCCAAGGACTACGGCATCGATCATGTCACGCTGCAACCGAGCTGGCTGCAGCCTCCGCGAGGCAAAGTCATCAGCCTGGGCGCAATCGTAAAAAACCCTCACCACGGCCACAAACACTAGGGCTTCGCCCGTTTCACGAAACCTTCATGCCAGCGTCACCGCGCCGACATGGCCGGTCAGCAGTCTGCGCAGCATGCGTCCCACCCCACTCCGCCTTGCCATCGTTACCGAAACCTATCCGCCGGAAATCAACGGCGTCGCCATGACCGTGGGCCGCATGGTCAGCGGCCTGGCCGCGCGCGGCCACCAGGTCGATCTGATCCGGCCGCGCCAGCAGGGCGACAGCGCGGCCGCCGACACCATGCTGGTAGCCGGCTTATCGCTACCACGCTACCCGGACCTGCGCTTTGGCCTGCCGGCCGGCCGGCGCCTGTTGAAGCGGTGGCGGGAGAACCGCCCCGACCTGGTCGTCGCCGTCACCGAAGGCCCGCTGGGCTGGAGCGCCTTGCAGGCCGCCCGCCGCCTGGGTATCCCGGCCATTTCCGAATTCCACACCAATTTCCACAGCTACAGCGCCCATTACGGCATGGCCTGGCTGATGAGGCCGGTGCGCGGCTATCTGCGCCATTTCCATAACCGCAACCTGGCCACCCTGGTCCCCAGCGAGGACGTGCGTGCACGGTTGGATGGGCAGGGCTTCGGCCATCTGCAGGTCGTCTCGCGCGGCGTGGATACCGCCCTGTTCGACCCTGCCAGACGTTCAAGCGAACTACGCCGGACATGGGGGGCGGGCGATGCCACCCAGGTCGTCGCCTATGTCGGCCGGATGGCGGCAGAAAAGAACTTGCCGCTGGTGCAGGCGGCTTTTCGCGAGATGCGCGCCATCCGCCCGGACAGCAAATTGCTTTGGGTGGGGGACGGTCCGGAACGGAGCGCCCTGCAAGCCAGCCATCCCCAGCACTTGTTCGCCGGCATGCGCCGTGGCGAAGACCTCGCCAGCCATTACGCCTCGGCCGATATTTTCCTCTTTCCCAGCACCACCGAAACCTACGGCAATGTCACGGTCGAAGCGATGGCCAGCGGCTTGGGCGTGGTGGCCTATCGCTACGCCGCGGCGGCTACCCATATCCGCCACCACGAAAGCGGCCTGACCGCCGATTTCGACCAGCGCGAGCAGTTCATCGAACAAGCACGTTATGCCGCCAGCTACCCCAGTGTGATGCGGGAGCTGGGCCGGGCGGCCCGCCAAGTGGCTTTGCAGCTGGGTTGGGACGCCGTGGTGGCGCGCTTCGAGGAAGTGGCGCACGCGGCACTGGCCCGCGCGGCGGGGAATTAGGGACAGCTATTCGCCGGGCCGCTCCAACTGTATCCACTGGCCGAATTCCATATCCTCGAACTGATAGATCCCGTGCTCGACCTTGACCAGGATATGCCGCCTCGGGTCGGTCAATCGGGCCAAGGCATTGTTCACGGCATGAAGCGGTGCGGCATCGTCCAAGCCCAGGGCATGGCCAAAATGGGTACGGGCCGCCTTGCCGGTGATGGCGCGCTGGCCGGCGGCGACAAACTGCAGGATAAGCTGGTCCATGGCGGGTAAGGCTTGCCAGGCCGCCGCGAAGCCCTCATCCGAAAACATGCTGGCGTTCGCTATGGAGATCGCGCCGGCGGCGCCTTCATCCGGGCGGGTGAGATAGCACTCCAAAAAGCGCCGAAAGACTTCCGGCGACCCCTTGAGCGTCAGGAAAGCAGCCTGGGCTATCTCCTCATCCAGGTGGAAGGTCTTTTGCAGCGCCCGATTGGCCGTGGCGACCATGTAGGAGACAAATTCCCGCCCTAGCAAGGGAAACGGTTCGATCGGCGCCCAGTTATAGAACGGCTGGCTGGTCTTGCCGAACATGGTGCGTAGCGTCTGTTCGCCGGAACCCGTGAAAATGATCTTGACCGCGTCCTTGCGCACATCGAGACCGGCGCGCAGCGATGCACTCATTGCCGTGTGCCTGCTTGTCGTCAATACCTGGGCTTCATCGATCAACAGCAGGATGGGCTGCTTGTGCTCGTCGATTCGGTGCCACATGGTATCGAACCCGGCCTGAGGGTCTGGCTGCTCCAGACGCTGCCGCACCACCGCTGCAATTCCTTCAAACGGGTTGGCTTGCCGCTCCCAGAGATTGACGTATACACAGGTGTAACCCTTGGCTTGTGCCACGGGAACCGGCTTGTGCCACGGGAACCATATCCTTCAGCAGGAATTCAGTCTTGCCCATGCTGCGACGGGCAAACAACGCGCGTGCGCTATTCAAGCCAGTATCGAACTGATCGATATAGCGCATCGCCAAGTCTGCGCGACTGAAATGCCAGGCATCATTGTTTGGCATGGGGGGCATATCCGCTAGATATTTTCCAGATAATGACAAGGGCGGATAGGCCAAAGTTGCATGACCTTGCACAATCAACCCGCCCGGCGGAGGTGGCATGGCTGTGGCATCATCTCGCCATGTTCACCAATCCCTCCGACCAGGAACTGCGCCAGCTGCTGCGGCACACCCGCCGCATTGCCGTAGTGGGCCTGTCGCCCAACACCAGCCGGCCCAGCTATCGCGTCTCGCGCCAGATGCAGCGCTGGGGCTTCGAGATCGTGCCGGTCAGGCCGCTGGTCGACCAGGTCTTGGGCCAGCCCGCGCATGGCCGGCTGGAAGATGTCCCCGGTCCCATCGACCTGGTCAATGTGTTCCGCACGGCCGCCGAGGTAGATGCCATCGTGACCAGCGCCATCGCACTCAAGGTGCCCGCCATCTGGATCCAGCAGGGCATCGTCAACGAAGCCGCCGCGCTGCGGGCGCGCGCCGCCGGCATCGTGACCGTGATGGATCGCTGCATCATGGTTGAATATGCCCGGCTTGGGCTTGAATCAGACGGTTCTGGAGCAGATCGTTGATGAAGCTACGTTTTACCAAGATGCAAGGCCTGGGCAATGACTTCGTCGTGCTGGACGGTTTCAGCCAGTCGCTGAGCCTGGATCGCCAGCAACTGCTGAAACTGGGTGACCGCCATTTCGGCGTGGGTTGCGACCAGATTCTGCTGGTGGAACAACCACACCATCCCGATGCCGATTTTCGCTACCGCATCTTCAATGGCGGCGATGGCGGCGAGGTCGAGCATTGCGGCAACGGGGCGCGCTGCTTCGTCCGCTTTGTGCGAGAGCGCGGCCTTACCGGCAAACGCAGCATCAAGGTCGAAACCGCCAAGGGACTGATCACCCTGGAGATGGGTGAAAACGGCCTGGTGACCGTGGATATGGGCGCGCCGCGCTTTGCCCCCGCCGAGATTCCCTTTGTCGCCGACGCCGACACCGTCATCCACTCGCTGCAAGTGGGCGACCGCCAGGTGGAGATCGGCGTGGTCTCGATGGGGAACCCGCACGCCGTGCAACTGGTAGCCGATATCGACCAAGCCGCCGTTGCGCAGGACGGACCCTTGATCGAAGGGCACGGCCGTTTTCCGCAGCGGGTGAATGCCGGCTTTATGCAGGTGCTCAATCGCGGCGAGATTCGCCTGCGCGTGTACGAACGTGGCGCCGGCGAAACCCTGGCGTGCGGCACGGGCGCCTGCGCCGCGGTGGTCAGCGGCATTCGGCGCCAGCTGCTCGATCACTCGGTCAAGGTGCATACCCACGGCGGCGAGCTGGCTATTCGCTGGCAGGGCGAAGGGCATCCCGTGTGGATGACCGGCCCGGCGGTCACCGTATTCGAAGGCGAGATCGAGCTGTAAGCTGCCGCCATCCACCATTCAAGCGTCCCACGAGCGAGACAAGATATGTCGATTCAAGCGAACGAGGTAGCCAGCTGGCTGCAAGCCAATCCCAAGTTCTTCGAGGACTATGCCGATCTGGTGGCGGAGATCTTTATCCCCCATCCGCACGGCGGCCGCGCCATACCCATCGCCGAACGGCAGATATTGACCTTGCGGGAAAAGAACAAGCTGATCGAGACCAAGCTGGGCGAGCTGCTGCAATTCGGTGAGGAAAACGATCAAATCGGCGACAAGGTCCACAAGCTTACCGTCGGCCTGCTGCAGGCGCGGGACTTGGCCGGCGTGCTGGGCACGCTCAACTATCATCTGCAGGACCATTTCCGGGTGCCGCACCTGGCGGTACGGTTGTGGGGCGGCGAGGCGGACGAGACGCTGAGCGAGTTCGCACCGGTCGATGCGGAAGTCCGCGTGCTGGCGCGCAGCCTGGCCACGCCCTACTGCGGCCCCTATGTCACCGACGAGGTGATGGGTTGGCTGGGCGAGTCGGCACCCCACCTGAAATCGTTCACCCAGGTCGCATTGAAGGCGGATGGCGAGCCGTTTGGCTTGCTGGTACTGGCCAGTGAAGACCCACAGCGCTTCTATCCGGAAATGGGCACCCTCTACCTGGCGCGTATCGGCGAATTGGCTTCGGCCGCGCTTGGCCGTTATCTGGATTAGTGGCACGCAGGGAGAGCAGGGCATGACGCCGCTGGAACGGCTGGACCGCTATTTGCGCGGGGAGCACGGCAGATCCGCCGCGACCCGTTCGGCCTATATGGCCGATGCCGGCCTGCTGTTGACACTGGCGGGCGACACCGATCTGGCTGCCTTGGGCAGCAAGGATATCCGTGGCTTCGTGCGCCGCATGAATTCGCAAGGACATGACCCCCGCAGTATCGCCCGCCGCCTCAGCGCCTGGCGGGCCTGGTTCAAATTGCTGATGCGCGAAGCCGGTTTCGCCCACAATCCGGTGGAAGGCATCAAAGCTCCCCGGGCAGCCCGCAAACTCCCTCGGCCGGTCGGCGTGGACGAAGCCATGGGCTTTCTCGACAATCTGACCGATACCGATCCGCTGGCCCGCCGCGACCGCGCCATGTACGAACTGGCCTATAGTTCCGGCTTGCGCGTATCTGAACTGGTGGGGGTCGATTGCGAGGATTTCCGCGACGCGGGCGCCACCCTTCAAGTGCTCGGCAAGGGTGGCAAGGTACGCTTGGTGCCGGTGGGCGAGATGGCGATCCACACTATCCAGGACTGGTTGCAGGATAGGGCCTCCTTACCGCAAACCGGCGACGCCGCCCTGTTCCTGAACCGCTTTGGCCGCCGCATGAGCACGCGGGCGGTGCAGCTGCGCCTGGCCGAGTGGTCGGTCAAGCTGGGTCTGCCGGACCACCTGCATCCGCACCGGTTGCGCCATGCCTGCGCCAGCCATTTTCTGCAAGGCAGCCAGGATCTGCGGGCCACCCAGGAACTGCTGGGCCATGCCAGTATCGCCACCACCCAGGTCTATACCTTGCTGGACTTCCAGCACCTGGCGGCGGTGTATGACAGCGCCCATCCCAGGGCACAGGACAAGGATGGAGCGGAATAGCCGCGCGCCTACTTGCCGGCCGCCACCTCGGCGGCGATCCGATAGGTGCCGTAGATCAGGTCCTTGCCGATGATATCGAGAAACTCACGGTGCACCGGTAGCATCTGCTTGCGTAATATTTCCCGGTCGGCCAGCGGCAGCACGTAGATCTCGGTGGTATGGGCCGCCCGTACCTCCTCCAGCGCCCGTCGATTTTCCTCGTCGGCGATCTGCCGCTCGTAGGCCGTGGCCAATTGCATGGCGGTGCTGAGCTGTGCCCGGAGATCGGTCGGCAGACCCTCCCAGAATGTCTTGTTCACGATCACCGCATAGCCGACGTAGCCGTGCTGCGACAAGGTCAGGTGCTTTTGCACCTCGTGCATGCGCTGGGTACGGAAATTGGATTCCGGGTTTTCGGCGCCATCGATCACTTGCTGCTGCAGGGCGCTATAGACCTCCGAGAAGGCGATCACCTTGGGCACCGCGCCCAGCGACTTCATCTGCGCCTCCAAAACCTTGGAGGCTTGAATGCGCATGCGCAATCCCTTGAAGTCGGCGGGGGTGCGCAAAGGCCGGTTGGCGGAAAAATGCTTGAAGCCGTTGTCCCAATAGGCCAGGCCGACGATGCCCTTGCTGTTCAGCTGGCGCAGCAAGCCCTGGCCGATCTCGCCGTCCATCACCCGGTACAATACCTTGTCGTTCGGGAAGATATACGGCAGGTCGAACAGCTCGAACTGGCGCAAACCCAAGGCACCGAATTTGGACAGGGAGGGCGCGAGTATCTGCACGGCATTGCGCTGCAAGGCCGCCATTTCTTCGCGGTCCTTGTAGAGCTGGCCGTTCGGATAGAGTTGTACCTTGACCCGTCCGGCGCTCATCTTCTCGGCCAGTTCCTTGAACTTCTCGGCGGCGCGGCCCTTGGGTGTATCGGGCGCCACCACGTGGCTGAACTTGATCAGGATGGTATCGTTCGCAGCGGCGCTTCCCAGGGTACTCAGGCAGGCAAGCAGCAAGAGGGCAAATCGCATGGTTCTATTCTCCCGGACCAGATTGCCGGTCCACTTTACATAAGCCTCGGAGGACGCCAGGGCGGCTCGGTCAGCCCAAGGCGCCCTATCGAAGATTAGTTAATCGCATCGCCTATCGCCTCGGCTTTTGCCTCATACGGGAAAGCCCCAAGCGGCAAGGGGGGCTCGGGGTCATATGGTTCGTCTGATGAAACGCACTTCCAATCTGCCGCGACCGGCCCGCTGGTTGTGGGCCATGCCCAACCTGGCCCTGATCTGCTTCCTGGCGGTCGGCGTCGCTTTGCTGCTGTTTATCCGCAATAACGAGCGGCAGCGCCAGCACGACGAGCTGGTGGAAGCGGTGCTGTGGCAGGATCGTGCATTACGTGCCGAATTGACCGCCAGGCAGAAGCAATTGGAAGGCATGGCGCATGACCTGGTGCGCGGCGACATCAGCGAAGGCGCTTTTTATGGCCGCGCCGCCGATATCATGACCAGCAGCCCCGAAGTGCTGGCCATCGCCTACACCAATGAATTCGGCGACGCCGTCTGGAGTTATCCGGCCCAATCGATGGCCCCCCTGCAGATGGTGCCCGCCGTCATCGAGCCGCTACAGCGCTCCGCCCGGATCGGTATCGCCTCCAGCACACCGCCTTTCGATTTTCCCGGTGCCGGCCAGGCCGTCGCCCTGTCCTTTCCGGCGGTGCAGGGCAATCGCACCTTGGGCGCCTTCGTCGCCATCGTTTCGCTGAAGGGTCTGTTGCGCAATTATGTGCCGTGGTGGATCGCCAAGCGTTTCCAACTGGGCATCGTCAATCTGGACGGCGATACCCTGGCGGCAAGGCCGGAGCAGCCCCTGCCGGACGCCGGGCCACTCAGCTATGACGTCGCCCTGGACCCGCCCGGCTACGGCTTGCGCCTGCGCGCCCGTATCTTCCTGACCGGCTGGCCGCTCTGGCAACATGCGCTCTACTGGGTACTGGCCGGACTGTCGGCACTGATGCTGTGGTCGCTGTGGGTACTCAAGCGCCATATGCGCGAGCGCCTGACCGCCGAGCGAGCCATGCTGCGCGAAATGAATATGCGCCAGGCGCTGGAGGATTCCCTGGTCTCCGGGGTGTTCGCCACCGATCGCGAAGGCCGTACCTTGCACGTCAATCCGGCTTTTTGCCGCATGGTGGGCTTCGAAGCGGAAGAGCTGCTGGGCGGCACGCCCCCCTTCCCTTATTGGGCGCCGGAGACCACCAACCAGTGCGCGCAGATCTTCGCCGCCATCTTGCGTGGCGAATGTCCGATGAACGGATTTTCGCTACGCTACCAGCGCAAAAGCGGCGAGCGTTTCGATGTGCGGCTTTACTCCAGCCCGCTGATCGACGGCGAGGGCCGCCATACCGGCTGGGTGGCCTCCATGACCGACGTCACCGAACTCAAACGCGAGCGGGAAGCCTTGAAGGCATCGCACGAGCGCTTCGTGGCCGTGCTGAACGGGCTGGACGCCGCCGTGGCGGTCACCGACCGCCGCAACGGCGAACTGCTGCTGTCGAACCGTGCCTTCCGCGAAGCTTTCCGCCTGACCGCGCCGGATGGACCGCTTTGCGCACTACCCCTGCGTCACGCCGATCCCGGCGGCGAATGGTTCGATCCGGTATTGGGCCGCTGGTACCAGCATCATCGGCGCGAAACCCTGTGGGTGGACCAATCGCGCGTCTGGCTGGATATCGCCACCGACGTCAGCGAGCGTAAACAGGCTGCCGACCGGGAAAGGCAGCAGACCGAAAAGCTGCAGCAGACCGCCCGCCTGATCGCCATGGGCGAGATCGCTTCCAGCCTGGCACATGAACTGAACCAGCCGCTGGCGGCCATCTCCAGCTACAGCACCGCTTGCCGCAATCTGGTCGCCAGCCGGCAGCTCCGCCCGGAAGAGCTGGATGGCGCACTGGACAAGATTTCCGAACAGGCACGGCGGGCGGGTGCCATCATCCGCGGCATCCGCGAGTTCGTGCAAAAGCGCGAGCCGAAGCGCTCGGTCTGCCGGGTAGGCGATCTGCTGGACACGGTGCTGTCGCTGCTGGCCGCGCCGCTCAATCGCCATTTCGTGCGCTTGGTGGAGATTCGCGTGGCCGACGATACCGAGTTGTTTGCGGACAGGGTGATGCTTGAGCAGGTATTGTTCAATCTATGCAAGAACGCCATCGAGGCGATGGTGGAAGGCCCGCAGGAGCGCTGCGAATTGACCGTCGAAACCCGCACGCGCGGTGACTGGCTGGATATGATCGTGGCCGACCGCGGTCCCGGCATCGCCAGCGACGATGTGGAGAAATTATTCCGCCCTTTCTATACCACCAAGGCGGAGGGCATGGGCATGGGCTTGAATATCTGCCGTACCATCGTCGAACATCACCAGGGTCGCCTGGCCGTCGAGGCTCGCGAAGGCGGCGGAAGCCGCTTCGTGGTGAGCCTGCCCTTGGCCACTCAACCCATTTTCAAGGAAACCGAACATCATGCCGTCTGATCCCCGTATTGCCCTGGTTGACGACGACGCCGCCGTGCGCGACGCGCTGAAGTGGTTGTTCGCCTCGCGCGGCCATCAGCTCGCCACCTTCGAATCCGCCGCAGCGCTGCTGGCGGACCGCGACGTCAGCCGCTTCGCCTGCCTGGTGCTGGATCTGCGTATGCCCGGCATGGGTGGCATGGAACTGTTCCAGACCCTGACCGCGCGCGCCTATACGCCGCCTACCGTCTTCCTTACCGGCCACGGCGATGTCCCGCAAGCGGTGGCCGCCTTGAAGCATGGTGCGGTCGATTTCATCGAGAAGCCGTTCGACGACAATGCCTTGGTCAGCCTGGTGGAACAATGCCTGCTGCTGGACACCGAACGCCGCCAGACATGGGAAACGCGCCGCCAGATCGAACGTCGGCTGGCCGAGCTGACACCGCGCGAAAAGGAAGTGATGGCACTCTTCCTGGACGGCAAGCTGAACAAGCAGATCGCCGATAGCCTCGATATCAGCATGAAGACCGTCGAGGTCCATCGTGCCCGGGTATTGGAAAAGATGGGGGTGAAATCGGCGGTGGAGTTGGCTAATCTGCTGAAGGAACTGGGCTAGCGACCACGAGCGGGCTTGTCGTCGCCACCAAGGATAGCCGCATCTCGCGGCAGGAGAAGGGGGATGACCGATGTCCGCACGCTGGCTTTTCGCGACGCTGCTGCTCGCCGCCATGGCAAGCTCCGCGGCGGCAGGCGCCGCGCCGGAAATTGTGCTGCGCACCGCGGCGCAGGATGGCGCCGCCCCTAAATTCACCCTCCATGCGGATGGCCAGGTCGGCGGTATCTGTATCGAGGTCATGCGCGCCATCGAAAAAATCGAGCCAAGCCTGCGCTTCAGCGGTGACCAGCAGGTTTTTCCCCTGCCCCGCATAGAGCGGATGCTGGAAGTGGGCGAGCTGGACCTGGCCTGCGCGCTGATCAACAATACCGCGCGGGCGGCCAAATTCCAGTTTATCGAACCGCCTCTGTACCAGGCCCACTATGGCTTTGCCATCCGGCGCGGCGATCCGGCCAGACCCACCAGCTGGGACGATGTACATAAGATGGGCAACGATAATATCGTGCTGGCGGTTGCCGGTAGCGGCGTCATCGAGCGCCTGAAGCGCTTGTCCCATCAGTCGGTGGACAGCTCCGCCACCACGCCGCAAGGCAATCTGATCAAACTGAAGAATCGTCGCGGCCGCTTCTTCTACTACCGCCTGCAAGGCCTCAGCCGGGAAATCGAATCGGCCGGCCTAAGCGAGGAAATTGAAATCCTGCCCACCGCCATCGACAGTTACAGCTTCCAGCTGGCCCTGTTCCGCGCCAAGGCGCCGCTGGTGCAGGAACGCTTGAGCGATGCACTTCTGAAGCTGCAACAAAGTGGGGAATTAGGCGCGATCATCGCCAGGTGGCAACCGTAAGGGCATGGCCCCGGTGCCCACCACCGTCATTCCGGCAGGCACCGGAATGACGGATTTTCCAAGGCTTGCTTTAGGCTAGCTTGCCGTGGCAATGCTTGTATTTCTGACCCGAACCGCAGGGGCAGAGATCATTGCGGCCGATTTTTTCATACGCTCGGGTCTGCGGATCCGCTGCGTTGTCGGCGGGCTTGGCGGCCAGCGCTTCGTCGTAATCGGCGTGATGGAACTGCATCTCCGGCTCATCGTGCTGAGCCAGCGCTTCCACATCTTCCTGCGAGCGGATCTGCACGGTCATCACCAACTGCACCACTTCGCGGCGAATCTGCATCAGCAGGCCTTCGAACAGCTCGAAGGCTTCGCGCTTGTATTCCTGCTTGGGATTCTTCTGGCCGTAGCTGCGCAGATGGATGCCCTGACGCAGATGGTCCAGCGAGGAAAGGTGTTCGCGCCAGTGCTGGTCGAGGATCTGCAGCATCAGTGCCCGCTCGAAATGACGCATCACGTCCACGCCGACCGCATCGGTCTTGGCGATATAGGCATCGCGCGCGGCGGCAACCACCCGTTCCTTCAGCTGTTCGATTTCCAGCGCGGTTTCGTCCTTGAGCCACTGGCTCACCGGCACGGTCAGCTGGAATTCAAGCAGGGCTTTTTCCAGGCCAGGGACATCCCACTGTTCTTCCATGCTGCCGGCGGGGAGGTACTGTTCCACCGTATCGGCGAGCACGCCATCGCGCAGATTGGCGATGGTCTCGGAAATATCGGTCGATTCCAGCAACTCGTTGCGCTGGGCGTAGATGGCTTTGCGCTGTTCGTTGGAGACGTCGTCGTACTCCAGCAGTTGCTTACGGATATCGAAGTTGCGGCCTTCCACCTTGCGCTGGGCATTTTCGATGGCCCGGCTCAGCAGGCTCGACTCGATCGCTTCGCCTTCCGGCAACTTGAGACGTTCCATCAGCGCGCCGATCCGGTCGGCGGCGAAGATACGCAGCAACTGGTCTTCCATACCCAGGTAGAAACGGCTGGAACCCGGGTCGCCCTGGCGGCCCGCGCGGCCACGCAACTGGTTGTCGATCCGGCGGCTTTCATGCCGTTCGGTACCGATGATATGCAAGCCACCCGACGCGACGACCTTGTCGTGCAGGATGGTCCACTCGGCGCGCAGCTTGTCCACCGCCAGGCGCTTTTCGGTTTCGGACAGAGAGGCATCGGCCTCTACCCGCTTGATCTGCGGCTCGATATTGCCGCCCAGCACGATGTCGGTCCCACGGCCGGCCATATTGGTGGCGATGGTGATCATGCCGGGGCTACCCGCCTGCACGATGATCTCGGCTTCGCGGGCATGCTGCTTGGCATTCAAGACATTGTGCGCATAACCGGCTTCGGTCAGCTGGCTGGACAGGAGCTCGGAATTCTCGATGGAGGTGGTACCGACCAGCACCGGCTGGCCGCGCTCCTGGCAATCCTTGATATCGACCAGGATGGCGCCGAACTTTTCGGCCGAGGTGCGGAACACCTGATCGTTCATGTCGCGACGAACCATGGGACGGTTGGTCGGAATAATGACGGTTTCCAGACCGTAGATCTGCTGGAATTCGTAGGCTTCGGTATCGGCCGTACCGGTCATGCCGGACAGCTTGCTATACATCCGGAAATAATTCTGCAGGGTAATGGTGGCGAGGGTCTGGTTTTCCTTGTTGATCACCAAACCTTCCTTGGCTTCCACCGCCTGGTGCAGGCCTTCGCCCCAGCGCCGGCCCGACATCAGGCGACCGGTGAACTCGTCCACGATGACGACCTCGCCATCCTGCACCACGTAATGCTGGTCCCGGTGATACAGGGCATGGGCACGCAAGGCCGCATACAGATGGTGCATCAAGCCGATATTGGTGGTGGCGTACAGGCTGTCGCCCGGGCCGATCAGGCCTGCCTCCGTCAGCAACTGCTCGGCGTGCTCGTGGCCTTGTTCGGACAGGATCACCTGGTGGGCCTTCTCATCCACCCAAAAATCGCCCTCGGTGCTGTCTTCCTTCTCCTGGCGGGTCAATTTCGGCGCCAGCAGGTTGATCTGGGCATACAGGTCGATATTGTCGTCGGCCTGGCCGGAGATGATCAGCGGGGTGCGGGCTTCGTCGATCAGGATGGAGTCCACTTCGTCCACCACGGCGAAGTTCAAGCCGCGCTGCACCCGCTCGGGCGCCGTATAGGCCATATTGTCGCGCAGATAGTCGAAGCCGAATTCGTTGTTGGTACCGTAGGTGATATCCGAGCCGTAGGCCACGCGCTTCTGGTCGGGCGGCATCTGGCCGAGGTTGACCCCGACGGTCAGGCCGAGGAAGTTATACAGCTTGGCCATGGTATTGGCATCGCGCTGGGCCAGGTAATCATTCACCGTGACCACGTGCACACCCTTGCCGGACAAGGCATTCAGGTAGGTGGGCAGGGTGCCGACCAGGGTCTTGCCCTCACCGGTGCGCATTTCGGCGATCTTGCCGTCGTTGAGCGCCATGCCGCCGATCAGCTGCACATCGAAATGGCGCATGTTCATGACCCGCTTGGACGCTTCACGGCACACCGCGAAGGCTTCCGGCAGGATATCGGCCGGCGTCTCGCCCTTGCCCAGGCGCTCCTTGAACTCGGCGGTCTTGGCCTGCAGCTCGGTATCCGACAACGCCTGCATCTGGCCTTCCAGAGCGTTGATCTGGCGAACGGTGACACCGTACAGCTTAAGCAGCCGGTCATTTCGGCTACCGAATACTTTCTTCAGAAGGGAAGCGATCATCGTATTTCCAGACAGGCCATTCGGCCAACCTTGTTCAAGTCGTCGCGCGTATGCGCAAAAACACGGCGGACCGGGGAAAACCGATCCGCCGTGCAGTATGAATTCCTAGGCACTAGGCCATGCCTACCCACCCAAGATGGGGCCATCACATGCTATTTCAATCGGACGCCAATTTGACTGTCGCGGGCTTGGCGCCCAGCTGCAGGAAATACAACGGGTTCTGCGGCACACCCTTGTAACGTATCTCGAAGTGCAGATGGGGGCCGGTCGAACGGCCGGTACTACCCAGCAGTGCCAATTTCTGGCCGGTCCTGACTTCCTCGCCGACCTTGACCAGCAACTGCGAGGCGTGTGCGTAGCGACTGATTATACCGTTGCCATGCTCAATTTCGACCATATTACCATACTCGTTGTGGTACTCCGCCTTGAGCACCTTGCCGCCGGCAGCGGCAAAAATAGCGGTTCCCACGTCGCCGACGAAGTCTATGCCTTCGTGGAAAGTCTGCCGGCCGTCGAAGGGATCGATGCGCCAGCCATAGGCCGAGGAGCGCACCCCGGCGGCGGTCGGCAGATTGGCCGGCGCCTGGAAGGTATTGAGTTTGCGCTGGGTCAGGATGGTATCGAACAGATCGTACTGGTCGATGGCGTTTTCGATCTTGCCATCGGCGCCGCCAACCAGGGCCTGCAGCTGCGCCAGGTTCAGGGAACGTTCGGGCAGCGAGGACATGGCACCGCCTTGCGGCGCGGCAATATTGCTCTGGAAGGGCTTGGCATCGATGCCGGTACGATCGGCCACACGGCGGGTCAGGCCATCCAGGCGGACCAATTGCGCCTGCATCTGCCCCAGCCGGACCGCCAGCAAATCGATTTGGCGCTGTTGCGTCACCGGCACACCCGGTAAAGTAGGCAGCGAGATGCCCAGGCTACGGGTCAGGTTATAGGTTGCCCAGCTGGCTACCGTCAGCAAGCCGAACAATGCCAACCCACAGAAGATGGCCACCAGCCATAGATGGCGTGGCCCCAGGGTCACCGCGCGCGAAAGGCGGTTTGAAACCAGAATGATATTCATGCCTATTTCTATAGCCTTGCCGCAGCGGGCTGCAAACCCATGAGCACACGCGCCTTCCAAAGCTTCCTCGATTCGCCGCAGCTGGCACGCCTCGCCAAACTGGCCAAAGCCCAGCGCCAACTGGGCGGACAGTGGCAGGCCGTGCTGCCGGCCGGCCTCGCCAAGCTGAGCGACGTGGTGGGAATCGAGGGAGATTGCCTGCTGGTATCGACCCGCAGTGCGGCTGTCGCGGCCAAGCTTAGGCAGATGGAAGCACGTCTCGTGCTGCAGCTAAATGATAAGGGCTTGAAAATTAACGCAATTCGCTGCCGAATTCAAGTCGAACTGCTGCCGCACCAACAAAAGCCGTCAAAACGTACGCTGGAATTGAGCCCGGCCGCCTTGACCGCGCTGTCCGCCGCCGCCACGGATCTGCCCCCTTCGCCTCTGCGCGATGCCTTGGCGGCGATGGTGGCGAAGCGGAGCAGGGGGCCGCGTGGTTAGGGAAAAATAGGCGTATTGAAGGCGCCGCGCTGCGTGTTCCGTCTAGGCGTGGCAGCCAAAACTATCTTTGCTCGGACAAATCCACGCACAATTTCCTCACCTCTTTCAGTAAGAGATCGCTGCTCGGTACGCGCTTATCCAGAATCAAGAGACATCGAAAAAGGCCAGATTCTCGATATGCGGCATTTATCTTAGGGCAGCATCTCCTGCGCCCGGGCCAGCGCACCGCGATGGGCGGCAACAAATGCCCGGCCGGCCTCGCCCATGCGATCGCGTTCGGCGGGGTCGGCCAGCAAGGCTGTCAGTGTGGTCATCAGGGTTGCCACATCCGCCAATTGCCGCGCCGCACCGACGCTGACCGCTTCGCTGACCGCTTCGGCAAAGTTGTAGCTGGAAGGCCCGACCAGGACCGGCACCCCTTGTGCGCAGGGTTCGATCACGCTGTGGCAGCCGAAATCAAGCAGGCTGCCGCCGACAAAGGCCACATCGGCGGCGGCGAACCAGGCGGCCATCTCTCCCATGCTATCGCCCAGCAGCACCTGCGTACCAGGCGGTAAAGGTCGTTCGCCGTCCCATTGGCTGCGGCGCACATAGGCCAGCTGATGCTGTGCCAGCAAATTCGCGACCTCGTCGAAACGCTGCGGATGGCGCGGCACCAGGATCAGCAAGCCATCGGCCGGCAGGGGTTTGGCCAGCAACAGCGCTTCCTCGCCTTCGCGGGTACTCGCCGCCAGCCAGACCGGACGGTCGCCGAACCGCTCGCGCCAGACCTTGCCTTGCGCCAATTGGGTGGGATCGGGCGTGAAGTCGAATTTCAGATTGCCCATCACTTGCGGCGCTGCCACACCCAGTTCGGCCAGCCGCTCGGCATCGTCGGCGCTCTGCGCCGCCACACCCGCCAGTTTGGCCAGCGCGGGGCGCAGCAGCCGTGCAACCTTGCGATAGCCGCGCAAGGACTTGGCCGACAGCCGCGCATTGATCAGGAAAAGCGGCACGCCCTGTTGCGCGGCGCCATGGATCAGATTGGGCCATAGCTCCATTTCCAGCAGCACGCCGAACGTCGGCCGAAAATGCCGCAAGAAACGGTCGACTGCGCCAGGTAGGTCATAGGGCAGGTAGGCGACCTCGATCTCGTCGCCGAACAGCTGTCGGGCCGTATCGCGCCCGGTCGGGGTCATCTGGGTAAGCAGGATGCCGTGATCGGGATGGCGCAGGCGCAGCGCCCGGACCAAACCCACCGCGGCACGGGTTTCACCGACCGAGACGGCATGCAGCCAGATCAAGGGGCGCGGCGAGCGCGCCGGGTAGTACCCCAGCCGCTCGCCCCAGTTGCGCCGGTAATCGGCTTGCTTGCCGCCGCGCCGCCACAGATAGAAGAATGCCAGCGGCAGCACCAGCCACCAGGTAAGGGTATAGAGCCGACGCCAGATCACGCGAGTGCCCGCGCCAGGGTGGCCTGGACTTCCGCCAGGCCAGGCGCCTGGCCACGGCTGCCGAGATTGACGGCAAAACCCGCCGCCAGTACGCCGGTCATGCCCGGATCGGAGGCGCAAAACAAGGCGATGCTGGGTATCCCCAGCGCGGCGGCCAGATGCATCAGCCCCGTATCGACACCGATCGCCACCCGCCCATCGGCCAGCAAGCGGGCTGCCTCGGCCAAGCTCAAACGGGGCGCCACTACCGCGCCGGGTAGCTGTGCCACGATGCGCTCCGCCCGCTCGCGTTCGCGTTCGCCACCCCACGGCAACACCGGGCGCAAACCCTGAGCCAGCAGATGCCGACCCAAACCGATCCAATTGGCCTCGTCCCAGAGCTTGTCGTCGCGGCTGGTGGCCGTCAGCAGCACGGCATAGTCGCCCGCTGGCCGCCATGGCAGCGCGCAGGCGGGCGCACGGATGCCGTAATCGAGCAGGGCGCCCGGACGGTAGCCCAACGCCTGTCCGGTCAGCAGGCGATTGCGCTCGATCACATGCAGCGTCGAAGGAACGGCATAGCGGCGATCATAGAGATAGCTGGCCAGCGGCTCACGCGCGCCGTGCCGGTCGAAACCGGCGATGGCGGCGCCGCTGCTGCGCGCCACCAGGGCGCTTTTCAATAAGCCTTGCGAATCGATGACCAGGTCGTAGCGTTCGGCCTTCAGACCGGCGCGAAAAGCCTGGAACTCGCGCCAACTCTGGCGCGACAGTGGCTGTTTGCGCCAACGGCGCAAGGCAAAGGGCTTGATCTTGCCGATGGCGGGATGCAGGCCTGGCAGGTCGGCGAAGCCTTCTTCCACCGCCCAGTGCAGCTCGGCATTCGGGTAATGCGCGACCAGGTCGGTCACCGCGGGTAGGTTATGGATCACGTCGCCCATGGAAGATAGGCGCACCAGGAGGATTTTCGGCATGGCGCGATTATAACGGCGGGCCCAGGCTCAGCTAAAATCCGCACATGCAAAAAATCAGCCTGGTCCTTATCACGCGCAACGCGGCCCACCAATTGGCCGCCTGCCTGGAGTCGGCGCGCGAATTGGTGGATGAGATCGTGGTGCTCGATTCGGGCAGCAGCGATGACACCCAGGCCATCGCCGCCCGTTTCAACGCCCGGGTGGCGCAACAGGGTTTCCTGGGCTTCGGTCCGCAAAAGCGTATGGCCGTCGGCATGGCGCGCAACGACTGGGTGCTGTGCCTGGATGCCGACGAGCGGCTGACCCCCGAATTGATCGCCGGCATCCGTGCCGCACTACGGCAGCCAACCGCAAACGCTTTCCGCTGCGCTCGCCGCAACCGCTTCTTCGGACGCTATCTGCGCCACGGCGAAGCCTATCCGGACTGGTGCCTGCGCCTGTTCGACCGCCGCCATGCCGGCTGGAGCGAAGACGCAGTGCACGAGAAGGTGATCGTCAGCCACGGCGAAGTCGCCACCCTGGCCGGCGATCTGCTGCACGATTCGGCGGAAGACCTGACCGCCTATCTAAGCAAGCAGAACCGTTATACCGATATGCAGGTGGAGAAGCTGTTCAGCGAAGGCAAGCGAACCCATCCTTTCAAGCTGGTCAGCTCGCCCTTGGCCCGCTTCCTGCGCTTCTATTTTATCCGTGGGGGATGGCTGGATGGCGCGGCCGGGTTCGCCCATATCGCCATCGGCAGTTTTTTTGCCTTTATCAAATACGCCAAGCTGATGGAACGCTGGCGCCACACCGATTCGAGCCAGCCATGAAGATTCTTGTTACCGGCGCCGCCGGGTTTATCGGCATGCACACCGTGCAGTCGCTGCTGGCCGCCGGCCACCAGGTGGTGGGGATAGATAACCTCAATGATTACTACGCCGTCAGCCTGAAACAGGCCCGGTTGGCGCAATTGCGCCCGCTGGCCGGGTTTCGTTTCGAACAACTGGAAATCGCCGCGCCCGGCAAACTGCAGGCCTTGTTCGCCGCCGAAGGTTTCGATGCGGTCATCCACCTGGCCGCGCAGGCGGGCGTGCGCTATTCGCTGCAGAACCCGGATGCCTATGTACAGGCCAACCTGGTCGGCTTCGTCAATCTGCTGGAGGCTTGCCGCCACCAGCCGGTATCGCACCTGGTCTATGCCAGCAGCTCAAGCGTCTATGGCCAGAATGCCAGCGTGCCGTTCAGGGAAGCCGACAATACCGACCATCCGGTCAGCCTTTACGCCGCCACCAAGAAAGCCAACGAGGCGATGGCCCATGCCTATGCCCATCTTTACGGCACTCCCTGTACCGGGCTGCGCTTTTTCACGGTCTATGGCCCCTGGGGCAGGCCGGATATGGCGCCCTGGCTGTTTACCTCGGCCATCCTGGCCGGGCGGCCGATCAAGGTTTTCAATCATGGCCAATTGCTGAGGGACTTTACCTTTATCGACGATATCGTCGACGGCATCGTCAAGCTGCTGCCGCTGCCCCCCGTCGCGGGCGGCGACGGCAGCCGGGCCGATGAAAGCTGGGCACCGTGGCGGCTGATGAATATCGGCAACCATCAGTCGGTACCCCTGCTGGGCTTTATCGAGACCTTGGAAGCCGCCCTGGGCCAGCAGGCGATCAAGGAACTGGTCGGCATGCAGGCCGGCGATGTGCCGGCCACCTATGCCGACACCGACCGGCTCAGCCAGCTCACCGGCTTTGCCCCTTCGACGCCGCTTGCCAGCGGTTTGCAGCGCTTTGTGGCGTGGTATCGGGAATACCACCAGGTTTGATGCCGTACGGCCGTTACGGCGTGGGCAGGTTGCGCTTGTCCAGGGTCAGGCCGGGCGGCAATTCGGTACTGCAACGCAGCAGATTGTCGTCCTCGGCAACGCCGCCCGGCTGTTCCGGTTCTTTTGCCTGCGGTGGCCGCAACTGCAAGGCGCCCAATAGGCGGCTGGAGTAGGACAATACCTTTACCCGTGCCAGTTGCAGATCGTATTCGCCATTGCTCAAGGCGCGGCGTGCCTCGAACAGCTCGTTCTCGGTATCGAGCAGGTCCAGCAAGGACCGTTGGCCGATATCGAATTGCTGGCGATAGGCATCGCGCGCCTTGGCGGTGGACAGCTCGTGCTGGTTCAGCAAGCCCAGCTGCGCACCCAATCTTTGGATATCGTTGAAGGCGATCTGGGCCGTCTGGCGAATATCGCGGCAGGTTTTGTCGCGCAGCTCGTAAGCGGCATTGAGCTGGGCCTCGAATTGCCGGACACGGGCGTTGTCGGCACCGCCGCGGAAAAGATTGTAGTTGAGCACCAGTTGCACGGCGCTGTCGCGATAGGTGCCGCTTACGCCATTCTCGTTGCGCTGGTGGGTCTGGCTCGCACGCAGCTCCAAGGTGGGCCAGCGGCCGGCGCGGCGCACATCGGTATCGGCACGGTTGGCGCGTATGGTCGCGACGGCGGCCAGGAAAGACGGATTGCGCGAAATCGTCTCGGCGAGAAAGCCTTCGCGCCGGGGCAACGCCGCTTCCAGGGGCGGTAGCTTGGCCAAGGTCGGCGCGGGTAAATCGCCCACCAAGCGCTGGTAACGGGCCGATACGTCGTGCAGATTGCTTGATTCCGTCAACCAGTTCGATTCCGCCAGCGCCAGACGCCCGGCTGCCTGCTCCAGATCGACCCGCCGCCCGACGCCGGCCGTGACGCGCTTGTTCAGCTGGCCATGAATCTCGGCATGCGTGCCGTAATTATTGCGCGCCAATTCAGTCAATTCGCGGTAGCGCAATACATCGATATAGGCCCGCGCCGCCTCCAGGGCGACCTCGTCGCTGGTGGCCAGCAATTCGTAATAGCGGGTCTGCCGATTATGTCCGAGCCGGCGTACCTCGCTACTGGTGGCGAAGCCATCGAACAGGGTCTGACGCAATTCCACCAAGGTACTGGGATGCGAATAAGAACGGGACGACCCCAGCGTGGGGGTTTCCTTGCGCTCCCTGCCGGCAATCGCCTGCACGTCCAAACGCGGCAGCCAGGCGCCGCGTGCCGCGCTTTGCTCCTCGCCGGCGGCGTCCAGATTGCTATGGCGCAAGCGGACTTCCGGGTGCTGCAGCACCGCCTGCTCGACGGCCGACTTCAGATCCACGGGTGCCTGGGCGTAGGCCGTTACGACGGACAAGCCCAAGCTGGTCAATGCCAGCCGGTAGTTTGTTCTAGTCTTCAATTTCCACACACTCCAAGGACGTCCAATGCGAAATGTCCGATACGTTCCAACAGCGGTCTGGCATCGCCGCCAGGGCTTGGCAGCGCACTGGATTATAGCGACCCATATTTGTTTATTTTACATATCGCGCTAACTACTACTATTCAGGCTTTCCTTATTCACCTTGCGGATAAATCGTTGTACCGGCGTACCAATTACCACCCGCTTCATGAACAGGACCGGTTTATATCCCTCGACTGGCGCAATAAAGCGCAGCGTACCGTTATATTTGAGCGGCTTGGCAGCCTGCTTATTAATAATGTCATTAGCATATTCAGCGGTGGATTTCGATCGCCTGCTGAAGGCATTCAGCCAACGCTGGGGCGTTGCCGCAGTGCCGCGCTTCAACAGCTGGCGCGAGCTGGTCGGTGGTGGCGCCGGCGTGGGTGAAATGGAACAACTCAAGCGCGCCAATGATTTCTTCAATCGCCAAGTCAGCTTCGGCGAAGATATAACGATATGGAATCAAGCGGATTTCTGGGCCACGCCCATGGAAACCCTGGGTCGCGGCAGTGGGGATTGCGAGGATTTTGTCATTGCCAAATATTTCAGCCTGCAATTGATGGGCATGGCGCCCGCCAAACTGCGCCTGACCTATGTCAAGGCCAAGATAGGCGGCCTGAACAGCACGGTCTCGCAAGCGCATATGGTGCTTGCCTATTATGCCCAGCCGGACGCGGAGCCACTGGTACTGGACAATCTGCTGGGCGATATCCGCCCCGCCTCGCGCCGGCCGGATCTTTCGCCGGTATTCAGCTTCAACAGCGACGGCATCTGGGTAGCCGGCGGCGGACAGGCCAAGTCCTCGGTGGATCGGCTATCGCGCTGGAAAGACCTGGTGGCCAGAATGCAGACCGAGGGCTTTGAACTATGAATCGCGCTGTCCGCACGCGGTGCGCCGCATCGAAAGGGGAATAACGATGTCCTTGCTACGGCAGCTATGGCTGGTGGTGCTACTGTCCACCCTGCTGGCCTTCCTGGGCGGTTTCGCGGTCAATCTTGCCAGCGCCCGCCAGTACCTGGAGCAGCAGCTGATGGCGCAAAGCGCGGATAGCGCCGCTTCGCTGGCCTTGTCGATGTCGCAACAAAGCAAGGACCTGGCGACCACCGAGCTGCTGGTCAGCGCCCTGTTCGATTCCGGCCATTTCCGCATGATCCGCTTCGAGGATGTGCACGGCCGGGTTCGGGTGGAGCGCCGCAACGATGCCGATAGCGCACGGGTGCCGGCCTGGTTCAGCCGGCTGATGCCGCTGCATGTGGAAGCCGGGACCGGCATGGTATCGGATGGCTGGAATCAGGCCGGCAAGGTGGTCCTGGTCGCGCACGAACGCTTTGCCTACGAGTCGCTTTGGTTGGGGGCGCGTAATTTCCTGCTGGTGATGGCACTGACGGGGATGTTGTCGGCCATGGCCGTATTTGCCTTGATACGCTGGGTGCGGCGGCCGCTCAGTCAATTGATGGTGCAGGCGGATGCAATCGGCAAGCGTAACTTCATCACCATCGCCGAGCCCAATGTCACCGAACTGCGCAGGGTGGTGCGCAGCATGAATCTGATGGTGGACCGGGTAAAAGCCATGTTTGCCGAGCAGGCGGCCCGGATCGAAGATCTGCGCGGCGCCGCCAACCGCGACGCCCTGACCGGCCTACCCAATCGCGACCACTTTCTCGGCCGGCTGCGGCAGACATTGGCGGATGAGGGCGCCGCCGCCCGTGGCGCATTGCTGCTGATCCGCCTGCACGACCTGCTGGGCATCAACCGCAGCCTGGGCCGCGCCGAGGCCGACGGCTATATCCGCCGCGTCGGCGCACAGTTGCAGGCCGGCCTGCCGGCAGGGCAGGATTGGCTGTTGGCGAGATTGAACGGCGCCGATTTCGCCGTACTGGCCCAGGACGCCGATGTGGCGCAGGCGGAAGCCTCGGCGCTGGGCCTGTTGCAGGCACTGCAGGATATCGCCTTGGAAGGGCATACCGAAGCACGCAATATCGCGCATATCGGTGTGGCCTTCTATCAGCGCGGCAGCAACGAAGGCAGCCTGCTGTCGGCCGCCGACCAGGCCCTGGCGAGGGCCGAAGCGCAGGGCGGCAACCAGTATGCGCTGGGCGAGATCGAAACCGTCCAGGGGGTCGGCCTGCAGGAATGGCGCGAGATCCTTGACCGCGCCCTGGCCTATCGCAGCTTTGAAATGGCCAGTTTCCCGGTCCTGGATCTGCACAAGCAGCTGATCCACCACGAAGTCCTGCTACGCCTGCAACCCAAGGAGGGCGAGTTGCTGACCGCCGGCCAGTTCATGCCCATGGCCGGCCGCTTCGGCTACCTGGGGCAGCTCGACCTGGTGGCCATCGAACTGGCGTGCGAACGGCTCAAGCGCCAGAGCGAACCGCTGGCCGTCAATATCTCCTCCGCCTCCATCAGCGACGAGGCCTTCCTTGCCAGCCTGCCGCCGCTGCTGGCGCGCTACCGCGAGGTCGCCTCGCTGCTTTGGTTCGAGGTCAACGAATATGGCCTGGGTGGCGATTACCAGCGCCTGGTCACCTTCTCCACCATCGTGCGCGAATTCGGCAGCAAGGTCGGCATCGAGCATTTCGGCCGCCAATTCGGCCGCATACCGGCACTCTACGACCTGCGCCTGGACTACCTGAAGATAGACGGCAGCTTTATTCGCGATATCGACCAGCAGGACGGCAACCAGATGCTGCTCAAGGCCATCATCGGCGTCGCCGATGGCGCCGGGCTGCTGGTATTGGCCGAGGCGGTGCATACCGAAGCGGAATGGCAGACCCTGTGCCGCTTGGGCACACAGGGGATGACGGGGCCGTTGGCTACCAGGCAGTATGGCCTGGGGTAAGCCACGACAGGCCTGAAACAAAAAGACCGGGAAGCGTTTTCCCGGTCTTTTTGTCTAGCGGCGTTTTTCAATCCACCGACAGCTTCCCCTTGCTCAACAGGTCCTGGATGATGGCGGTATTGCTCAGCGTGCCGCCAATGGTCAGATCCTGGTTGCTCAGCACCACCCGCTGATCTTCATTGCCGGCGTTATAGCCGCCGTTGAAGCCGCCATTGCTGCTGATATGCACCACCGTATCGCTACCGACCTTCTCGAACTGCAGAAAGTTGCCCAGGTTGCCGATACCCACGCCATTGCCATGGTTCTCGCCTTGCAGCAGATCCAGCAGGTCCAGCCGATCACCGCCGCTGGCGAAGCTGGCACTGCTGAAATCGGTGACGATATCGCTGGCCGGGCTGCCGCCGGTGCCGCTTTCGGCCAGTTGCCAGCGGAAGGTATCCGCGCCGCTGCCGCCACTGAGCGTATCGTTGCCCAAGCCGCCATGCAGCAGGTCGCTGCCGCCGTTGCCGTTCAGGACATCATTGCCCAGGCCGCCGTGCAGGGTATCGTTGCCGCTACTCCCGCCCAGGGTGTCGTTGGCGATATTGCCGAATAGCTCGCCGGCAGCGCCCAGCGTCTTGTCGACGGCTGCCACCACCGACACATTCAAGGTGGCATGGGTGGTGTAGGAGCTGCCGCCCACGCTTTCCAGCGCGACGGATTGCACGTCCAGCGCCATCTGGCCGCTGTAGCTGGCCGGTGGCGTCAATGTCAGGTGGGTGTAGTCCCAGCCCGTGATAATGGCGACCCCGCTGGCACCCACCGTGACGCTATGGCCGGCGTTGTCGGCCAGGATGGAGCCCTGCACGATATTGCCGATGGCCACCGCCAGGCTTTCGGAGCTATCGGTATCCACCAGGCCGGCGGTCAGGCCGCCCAGCGCGATGGTGGTGCCTTGCCCGCCCACATTGATGGGCTGGTCCAGCACGATATTGTCCACGACACCACCGTAGGAATCCTGGGTGGTACCCTTGAATTCGAGCCGGGTCGGCGCGCCGGTACCGACGAATTCCAGGTCGTAGTGCTGGAAACCCACCGTCGGCGAGCTGATCGTACCCACCTTGGCACCGCCCCAGTACACATCGATCTGCGAGTTCAATTCACTACCCGAGCGAGGAGAGTAGTCGAAGCTCAGATGGTAGATATTGCCCCGCACGGTATTGACCGTGGTGTACAGATTGGAAGCGTCGCCGGTATTGGCTTCCAGTTCGAGAACATAGTTATTCGAACCATTGCCGGCATAGGTATTGGCCGTGCCGATTTCCACCCTGTTGCCAGGGTTATCGGTCTTCCACGGGCTGCCGGCCGGTAGCGCGATATTGGTCCAGGCCGTGCCTGCCGGGACGATGCCTTCGAAGTTCTGGGTGGAGAACACGCCGGCCGGTATCAAGGTCAGCGTCGGCGCATCCGCGATCGGCGTCACCGTCAGGGTGGCGGTGGCAGGCGTGAAGTCCAGCTCGCCGCTGTTGTCGCGGGCGGCGTACTGGAAGCTGGTGCTGCCGCTCCAATTGGCCGTGGGCTTGAAGTAGACCGGGCCGCTGACCACCTCGCCGGCGGTCACCGCCAGCGTGGCGGCGGCGTCCTTGTACAGGGTGCCGTTAAGCGGCAGGGTGCTGATCCGGTAACCGTTGACGGTGCCATCCACATCGCTGCCGGCCAGGGCCACGGTCAATACGGTGTCTTCATTGCCGGTCACGGCCAGATTACTGGTATTGGGTTGGTCGTTGACCGGATTCACCGTGACGCTCACGGTGGCGGTTTCGGTGACGCCGCCCGACCGGACGGTATAGGTGAACGTGACCGGCGTAGCGGCGGTATTGTTGAAGTCGGCGGGCGGCGTGTAGATCAGTTCGCCTGCCGCATTCAAGGTCACGATGCCATTGGCTACCGCGATGCCAGGGCCTGCCGCGGTGATGGAATTACCATTGACCGCGACAACGAGATGGCCGGGATTTTCGAAGTGGTCATTGCTGTTGACGATGATGGTCACCGGCTTGTCTTCCGCCGTGGTCACCATATCGGCCACGATATCCGCTACCGGCGTCACGGTGATGGCCACCGTGTCGCTATCGATATTGACGCCATCCTGGCTGGTGACGGTCAGCGTGGCGCTGCCGTTGTAATCGGCGGTCGGCCGATAGACCAGGCCGTTCAAGGCGCCATTGACGGAGGCCACAGTGCCGCTGATGGTCACGCTACCGCTGCCGTTGTTGGTGATATTGGCGCCGTTGAAGACGACCGCGGTCAGGGTGCCGTTGCCGACGCTGACTACCGTGGTCAGCGCACCGCCATCCGCATCCGCCACCGTGACGGCATTGCCGTTGCCCACACTGAATACCAGCGTGCTGTCTTCCGCCAGCGATTGCGCGCCCGGTACGCCATTGACCGGCGGCGCGGCATTGACCGAATAGCCCTCGGTATCGGTACCGCTGCCGGGATTACCGGCGGCATCGGTGGTGGTGACGCGGGCATCGACGACCCGGTCGGCATCGCTGACCAGGCCGCTGCCCGGTACGGCAATGCTGAAGGTCTTGCCCGGCTGCACCGTCCCGAGGTAATTCACGCCGTTGACGGTAATGGTGACGATATCGCCGACCTTGGCATCGCCCCCCACCGTGCCGGTGATATTGACCGGGCCACCCGCTTCGGCGGCACTGATGATGTCATCCGCCGTGATATTCGCGTCCAGCGTAATGGTCGGAACCGGCGCGGTGGTATCGACGGTGTAGACCTGGTTGGCGGTTGCGGTCGCCACATTGCCTGCCGAGTCGGCAGCCGTGACACTGGCATCGACGCGCCGGTCGGCATCGGCGAGCAGATCGCTGCCCGGCACATTGATGCTGTAGCCAAAGCCCGCCTGGACCGTACCGGTGAAAGTCTTGCCGTTGATGGTCAGCGTCACGGTATCGCCAGGCTTGGCGTCGCCGCCCACGGTGCCGGTCACCGCCACGGTGCCGGCGGACTCGCTGGTATTGAGGATATTGTCGGCGGTGATGGACGCGACCGTGATGCTGGCCGAAGCGCTGGTATCGACCTTATAGCTCTCGGTATCGGTGGCGGTGCCGGAATTGCCGGCGGTATCGGTGCTGGTGACACGGGCATCGACCACCCAGTCGGCATCGGCGTTCAAGCCGCTGCCGGGAACGGCGATGCTGAAAATCCGGCCGGCCGCCACCAGTCCACTGTAATTCACGCCATTGATGGTCAGGGTGACGGTATCGCCCACCTGGGCATCGCCACCGACGGTACCGGTGATATTGATATTGCCGGCCGCTTCGACCGCGTTGATCACATCATCGGCGGTGATATTGGCATCCAGCGTGATGGTCGGCACGGGTGCACTGGTATCGACCGTATAGCTTTCCGTATCGGCAGCGCTACCGCTGTTGCCTGCCGCATCGGTGGTGGTGACGCTGGCGGCGATGGTGCGGTCGGCATCGGCGGCCAGGTCGCTGCCCGCCACCGCGATGCTGAAGGTATTCCCCGCCGCCACGTTCCCCGTGTAATTCACGCCATTGATCACCAGCGTCACGGTGTCGCCCACTTGGGCATCGCCGCCGACGGTGCCGGTGATATTTACCGTGCCGCCTGCTTCCGTGGCGTTGATGACGTCGTCCGCCGTGATATTGGCAGCCAGCGTGATGGTGGGTACCGGTACGCCGGTATCGACCGTATAGCTTTCGGTATCGGTAGCGCTACCGCTGTTGCCTGCCGCATCGGTAGTGGTGACGCTGGCGGCGATGGTGCGGTCGGCATCGGCGGCCAGGTCGCTGCCCGCCACTGCGATGCTGAAGGTATTCCCCGCCGCCACGTTCCCGGTGTAGTTCACGCCATTGATCACCAGCGTCACGGTGTCGCCCACCTGGGCATCGCCGCCGACCGTGCCGGTGACATTGACCGTACCACCGGCCTCGGTGGCGTTGATCACATCGTCGGCCGTGATATTGGTGTCCAGCGTGATGGTCGGCACCGGTACGCCGGTATCGACCGTGTAGCTTTCGGTATCGGTAGCGCTACCACTGTTGCCTGCCGCATCGGTGGTGGTGATGCTGGCGGTGATGGTGCGGTCGGCATCAGCGGCCAGGTCGCTGCCCGCCACTGCGATGCTGAAGGTATTCCCGGCGACCACGGCACCGGTGTAGTTCACACCGTTGATGACCAGGGTCACCGCATCACCCACTTGGGCGTCGCCACCCACCGTGCCGGTGATATTCACCGTACCGCCGGCTTCGGCGGCATTGACCACATCGTCGGCGGTGATGTTGGCGTCAAGGGTGATGGTCGGCACCGGTACACTGGCATCGACCGTATAGCTTTCCGTATCGGTACCGGTACCACTATTGCCTGCCACATCGGTGGTGGTCACACTGGCGGCAATGGTACGGTCGGCATCGGCGGCCAGATCGCTACCCGCGACTGCGATGCTGAAGGTATTCCCGGCGGCCACGTTACCCGTGTAGTTCACGCCGTTGATGACCAGGGTAACGGTATCGCCCACCTGTGCATCGCCACCGACGGTGCCGGTGACATTCACCGTACCGCCTGCTTCGGCGGCATTGATCACGTCATCGGCGGTGATATTGGCATCCAGCGTAATAGTGGGTGCCGGGACGCTGGTATCGATCTTATAGCTTTCGGTATCGCTAGCGGTACCGCTGTTGCCGGCAACATCGGTGGTAGTCACGCTGGCGGCAACGGTGAGGTCGGCATCGGCGGCCAGATCGCTGCCCGCGACCGCAATGCTGAAGGTACTCCCGGCAGCCACGGTACCGGTGTAGGTCACGCCACTGATGGTCAGGGTGACGGTATCACCCACCTGGGCATCGCCACCCACGGTGCCGGTAACGTTCACCGTACCGCCGGCTTCGGCGGCATTGACCACATCGTCGGCGGTGATATTGGCATCAAGGGTGATGGTTGGTACAGGCGCGGCCGTATCGACGGTGTAGCTCTCGGTATCGGTGCCCGTACCGCTATTGCCGGCACCATCCGTGGTGGTGATGCTGGCGGCGATGGTGCGGTCGGCATCGGCGGCCAGGTCGCTGCCCGCAACCGCGATGCTGAAGGTACTCCCGGCAGCCACGGTACCCGTGTAGTTCACGCCGTTGATGAGCAAGGTCACCGTATCGCCCACCTGGGCGTCGCCACCAACGGTGCCGGTGACATTGACCGTGCCGCCGGCTTCGGCGGCGTTGATCACGTCGTCGGCCGTGATATTGGCGTCCAACGCAATGGTCGGGACAGGTAGGCCTATGGCGACGGTATAGCTTTCGGTATCGGTGCCGGTGCCGCTATTGCCTGCTGCATCGGTAGTGGTCACGCTTGCAGCGATAGTGCGGTCGGCATCGGCGGCCAGGTCGCTACCCGCGACCGCGATGCTGAAGGTATTCCCTGCCGCCACGGTACCCGTGTAGTTCACGCCGTTGACGAGCAAGGTCACCGTATCGCCCACTTGGGTATCGCCACCCACGGTGCCGGTAACGTTCACCGTACCGCCGGCTTCGGCGGCATTGATCACGTCGTCGGCGGTGATATTGGCGTCCAGCGTGATGGTCGGGACAGGTAGGCCTGTGGCGACGGAATAGCTTTCGGTATCGGTGCCGGTGCCGCTATTGCCTGCTGCATCGGTCGTGGTCACGCTGGCAGCGATGGTGCGGTCGGCATCGGACGCCAGGTCGCTACCCGCGACCGCGATGCTGAAGGTATTCCCTGCCGCCACGGTACCGGTGTAGTTCACGCCGTTGATGAGCAAGGTCACCGTATCGCCAACTTGGGTATCGCCACCAACGGTGCCGGTGACATTGACCGTGCCGCCGGCTTCGGTGGCGTTGATCACGTCGTCGGCGGTAATGTTGGCATCCAGCGTGATGGTCGGCACAGGTACGGCCGTATCGACGGTGTAGCTCTCGGTATCGGTACCCGTACCGCTATTGCCGGCACCATCCGTGGTGGTGACGCTGGCGTCAATGGTGCGGTCGGCATCGGCGGCCAGATCGCTGCCCGCGACTGCGATGCTGAAGGTATTCCCGGCGGCCACGTTACCCGTGTAGTTCACGCCGTTGATGACCAGGGTAACGGTATCGCCCACCTGTGCATCGCCACCGACAGTACCGGTGACATTCACCGTACCGCCGGCTTCGGCGGCATTGATCACGTCGTCGGCGGTGATATTGGCATCCAGTGCGATGGTCGGAATCGGGAAACCGGTTGCGACGGTATAGCTTTCGGTATCGGTCGCCGTGCCGCTATTACCGGCAGCGTCGGTGCTGGTGATGCTGGCGGCGATGGTGCGGTCGGCATCGGCCGCCAGATTGCTGCCGGCGACCGCGATGCTGAAGGTATTCCCGGCAGCCACGGTACCCGTGTAGTTCACGCCGTTGATGAGCAAGGTCACCGTATCGCCCACTTGGGCGTCGCCACCGACGGTGCCGGTGACGTTCACCGTGCCGCCGGCTTCGGCGGCGTTGATCACGTCGTCGGCGGTGATATTGGCATCCAGCGTGATGGTCGGCACAGGCGAGGCCGTATCGACGGTGTAGCTCTCGGTATCGGTGCCCGTCCCGCTGTTGCCTGCGCCATCCGTGGTGGTCACGCTAGCGGCAATGGTACGGTCGGCATCGGCGGCCAGGTCGCTGCCCGCTACCGCAATGCTGAAGGTACGACCAGCGGCCACGGTACCCGTGTAGTTCGCGCCGTTGATCACCAGGGTAACGGTATCGCCCACCTGGGCATCGCCACCAACGGTGCCGGTAACGTTCACCGTACCGCCGGCTTCGGCGGCATTGATCACGTCGTCGGCGGTGATATTGGCATCAAGCGCGATGGTCGGAATCGGGAAGCCGGTTGCGACGGTATAGCCTTCGGTGTCGGTACCCGTGCCGGTATTGCCGGCCCCATCGGTAGTGCTGACGCTGGCCGCGATGGTGCGGTCGGCATCGGCGGCCAGGTCGCTGCCCGCCACAGCGATGCTGAAGGTATTCCCGGCGGCCACGGTACCCGTGTAATTCACACCGTTGATGACCAGCGTCACCGTGTCACCCACCTGGGCGTCTCCGCCCACCGTGCCGGTGATATTGACCGTACCGCCGGCTTCGGCGGCATTGATCACGTCGTCGGCGGTGATATTGGCGTCCAGCGCGATGGTCGGAATCGGGAAGCCGGTTGCGACGGTATAGCTTTCGGTATCGGTCGCCGTGCCGCTATTACCGGCAGCGTCGGTGCTGGTGATGCTGGCGGCTATGGTACGGTCGGCATCGGCCGCCAGATTGCTGCCTGCGACCGCGATGCTGAAGGTCAGGCCGGCCACCACCGTTCCGGTGTAGCTCACGCCGTTGACGACCAGCGTCACGGTGTCGCCCACCTGGGCGTCGCCACCGACGGTACCGGTGACGTTCACCGTGCCGCCGGCTTCGGCGGCGTTGATCACGTCGTCGGCCGTAATATTGGCATCAAGGGAAATGGTCGGCACGGGCGCGGCCGTATCGACGGTATAGCTTTCAGTATCGGTACCCGTCCCGCTGTTGCCGGCGCCATCCGTGGTGGTCACGCTGGCGGCGATGGTGCGGTCGGCATCGGCGGCCAGGTCACTGCCCGCCACCGCAATGCTGAAGGTACGACCAGCGGCCACGGTACCCGTGTAATTCGCGCCGTTGATTGTCAGGGTGACGGTATCGCCCACCTGGGCATCGCCGCCGACGGTACCGGTGACATTCACCGTACCGCCGGCTTCGGCGGTATTGATCACATCGTCGGCGGTGATATTGGCATCAAGCGCGATAGTCGGAATCGGGAAGCCGGTTGCGACGGTATAGCCTTCGGTGTCGGTACCCGTGCCGGTATTGCCGGCACCATCGGTAGTGCTGATGCTGGCCGCGATGGTGCGGTCGGCGTCGGCGGCCAGGTCGCTGCCCGCGACCGCGATGCTGAAGGTAAGACCGGCGGCTACGGTACCCGTGTAATTCACGCCGTTGATGGTCAAGGTAACGGTATCACCCACCTGGGCGTCTCCGCCGACAGTACCGCTAACGTTCACCGTGCCGGCGGCTTCGGCCGCGCTGATCACGTCATCGGCCGTGATATTGGCATCGAGCGAAATGGTCGGGACGGGCAGACCGACGGCGACGGTATAGCTTTCGGTATCGGTCGCGGTACCCGAGTTGCCTGCCCCATCGGTGGTGGTGACACTGGCGGCTATGGTGCGATCGGCATCGGCGGCCAGGTCGCTGCCCGCGACCGCGATGCTGAAGGTACGGCCGGCGGCCACGGTGCCGGTGTAGTTCACGCCGTTGATGGTCAGGGTGACGGTATCGCCCACCTTGGCGTCTCCGCCCACGCTGCCGGTAACGTTCACCGTGCCGGCGGCTTCGGCCGCGCTGATCACATCGTCGGCGGTGATATTGGCGGCCAGGGTGATCGTGGGGAATAGGGGGTCGGCCACCGGCGTAACGCCGATATTGACGATCAGCGTATCGCTACCACCGTTGCCATCGCTGACGATGACGCTGAAGCTATCCGGGCCGTTGTAGTTGGCGGCAGGGGTATAAGTCCAGCTACCGTCGGCATTCACCGTCACGGCGCCATTGGCGGGGTCGCTGGCCTTGCTGAAGCTGAGACTGTCGCCATCCGCGTCGGTGGCGGTCAAGGTGCCGCTGACCGGCGTGTCTTCCGGCGTACTGACACTGATATCGTTGCCCAGGGGGTTATTGTTGCCATCGACGAAGACCGGCGCATCATTGACCGGTGTCACACCGATCTGGATGGTGAGGGTATCGGTACCGCCCTTGCCGTCGTCCACCTTGACGGTAAAGCTGTCGGCGCCGTTGTAGTTGGGGCCGGGGGTGTAGGTCCAGCTACCGTCGGGATTGACTTGCGCGGTACCGTGGCTGGGCTCGCTGTTCTTGCCGAAGCTGAGGGTATCGCCATCGGCATCGGTGGCTTGCAGCGTTCCGCCAACCGGCGTGTCTTCCGGGGTGGTGACGCTGATATCGTCGCCCAATGGATTGCGATTGCCGTCGACGAAGACCGGCGCATCGTTGACCGGCGTAACGCCGACATTGACGGTGACCGTGTCGCTACCACCCTGGCCATCGCTGACCGTGATGGTGAAGCTATCGGCGCCGTTGTAGTTGGCGGCGGGGGTGTAGGTCCAGCTGCCATCGTTATTGACTTGCGCCGTGCCATGGCTGGGGTCGCTGCCCTTGCCGAAGCTCAGGCTATCGCCATCCACATCGGTGGCCGCCACGGTCCCGCTGACCGGCGTATCTTCCGGCGTGCTGACACTGATCGCCTCGCCCAGCGGCACATTGCCGTCCACCAGCACCGGTGCATCGTTGACCGGATTCACGGTGATGGTGATTTGGCCGAGGCTGGTTTCGCCGCGGCTGTTGCTGACGGTGTAATCGAGCTGGACGACACCATTGAAATTGGGGTTGGGCGTATAGCTGAGGGTGCCGTCGGGATTGAGCACCACCGTGCCGGTCGGCGTGGTGGGCACGCCGACCAGGGTCAATTGGCCACCATTGGGATCGCTGTCGTTCAGGCGCACGTCGAAAGTGATCGTGCTGTCCTCGTCCACGCTAAAGGCGTCGTCCAGCACTTGCGGACCGCCCAGGCTGGCGGTCGTCGGCAGCGCCTGATCGATGCTTTCCTCGCCGCCCGCCCCACCCGACTGGAGGAATGCATCGGCATCCAGCGTTTCGGCGATGCGCAACAAGCGGACAAAACCGTGTGCATCGCTCCCTTCGCCACCTGCCAGGCCCGCCGCGGTCGGTTCCAGCTCGGTGGAGAGATCCCTGCCCTCGTTCAGCGCCGCGATGACCTTATCCGATCCGGCATTCAGGCTGGCCAAGGCCGCTTCGGTGGCATCAACGGGCGCGGTACCGAGCAGATTGGCATCGATCAACAGCTCGCGTCCACCGGCCACGGCGATGGTCTGGGCATTGGGCAGGGCCAATTCCAGCTGGGCGCCAGCATCGGTCACGACGATCTGACCTTCGCGAATCAGGTCGCCCACCTTCAATTCGGTCCGCTGGCCACTGGCGTCTACCAGCCAAGCCTTACCTTGCAGAAGGGCGACGCGGACTTGGGCGGTAATAAGATCGACGGCCATGGCTAGTACTCCAGAACGAATAGGGGGCAATGGAGCTCATGCTAGCGAGATGGGAGGCCGCGCGATATTGGCCTTGGGTACAGGTAGGTGAGGCAAGCCCGAGTTTTCAGGTGATTCCATGTACGCGCAGGGCCAGTTGCAGCCTATCGGTCAGGTGCAACTTGGCGAACACGGCGGCCAGATGCGCTTTGACGGTGCGCTCGGTAATCCCGCATTGGTCGGCAATGGCGCGGTTGGAGGCGCCATTGGCAGCCAATTGCGCGACTTCGCGTTCCCTTTCGGTCAGCCCTTCGCCCCAGGTCGATGCGACCACGGAGCGGGCCGCTTGTACGCTGGCGAGCAGTTGTTGCATCAGTTCGCGTCCGACCCAGACGTGCCCGGCGCTGACCACTTCTTGCACCTGCCGCAGCGTGCCGGCATCGGCGTAGGCGTGGCAGTAGGCCGCACTGCCGGCATCCAAGGCAGCCAGCGCCTGCTCGCGCCGAGGAAAGCTGCTGGCGTAAATCAGCTTGGCGCACGCCAGCAAAGGCGCCCAACGCGGGTCGGACCAAGCCGGCAGATCGGGGACGGCTTGGTCCAGCCAGATCACGCTGCCGTGGGCCACACCTTCGCTTGCCAGCGCCGCGAAGCTGTCCAGGCCGGGCGCATCGGGCATGCCCAGACTGCGCCGCCAATGTGCCAGCAGCCCCCCATCGGTGCTCAGTAGAAAAATTGGGCTCATCGTTCGGTCAGGGAATTGGCCTTGGCACGCAAGATGGGTTTGAGCAGGTAGGACAAGATGGTCTTCTTGCCGGTAAGAATATCGACCTGGGCCACCATACCCGGAATGATGGGCAATTTCTGCGGTCCCAGGTCGGCCGATACGGTACGCACCCGTACCAGGAAGAAGGCATTGCCCTTCTCATCCGTCACCGTATCCGCGCCTATCTGCTCCAGCGTTGCATCCAGGCCGCCATAAGTCGCGAAATCGTAGGCGGTGAACTTGACCTGGGCTTTCTGGCCAGGCCGCAGAAAAGCGATATCCTTTGGCAGGATGCGCGCTTCCAGCAGCAGGGCATCGTCGGACGGCACCACTTCCACCAGGTCCTTGCCAGGCTGTACCACGCCACCCACGGTATTGATCTTGAGCTGCTTGATGGTGCCTTTTACCGGCGAGCGGATTTCCGTCTGCTTGACCCGGTCCTGCAGGCCGACACTGCCTTCCGACAAGGCGCTCAATTTGGCATTGCTTTCGCTCAGTTCCGCCCGGGCCTGGTTTTCGAATGCCAGCTCCACTTCGCGTATTTTGCGGCTGGCCTCGCCGATGGCCGCCTGCAGGCGCGGAATATCGGAATTGGCACTGTCGCGTTCGCCCCGATAGCGGGCCACATCGCGCTCCAGCCGCAGCAACTCCACATCCGACACCGCGCCGGTCTTGGCCAGGGGCCGGGTCAATTCCAGCTCCTGCGCGGTCAGATCATAGCTGCGCGCCGCCTGTTCGCGCCGGGCCCGCACCGATACCAGCTCCTGGCTGCGCTGCGAAGCCTGCTGGCTGGCGACCCCCACCGAGGCATTCAGCTCGGCGCGGCGCGATTCGTACATCTGCCGCTCCTGCTCGACGATTTCCGGCGCCTCGCTCAGCACCTGTTCCGGCGGGATGAAGGCCGCCCCGTCGGCGAGTGCCTTGAGCCGGGCAGACTTGGCCAACAGGGCCAGGTACTGGGCGCGGTTCTCGCGCAAGGACGACACCATGCGGGTGGGATCGACCTTGAAAAGCAGTTGGCCGGCTTGCACCACCTGGCCTTCACTGACAAGGATCTGCGACACGATGCCGCCGTCCATGCTCTGCAGTATCTGCACCTGCCGGGAGGGGATGACCTTGCCTTCGCCGCGGGTGACCTCATGGATAGGCGCCAGGCCGGCCCAGATCAGCAAGACCAGGCAGGCGCCTATGCTCAGCCAGACCACCACCCGTGCGCCTCGCGGGGTCTGCTCGGCGATGGCCCAGTCGGCATCGGCATCGAAATCCATGTCCTTGTCGCGTCCCTCGCCCAACAGGCCCAGCATGGCTCGGTCCAGCCAGGCGGAACAGGGTGCGTAGAGCGCTTGCAGGCCCTTCAACACGCGCGACATCAGGCGGCCCTGCCGATCCGGCCGCTCTGCAAGGCCTCCACCACTTGTGCCTTGGGGCCATCGGCCATCACCTGGCCGTTGTCGATCACGATCAACCTATCCACCAGGTCCAGCAGCGAAGTGCGGTGGGTCACCAGCACCATGGTCTTGGCATCGGCGAATTTGCGCAGCCGCGTCTTCAGCATATCCTCGCTCTGATGGTCCATCGCGCTGCTGGGCTCATCCAATAACAGGATGGCCGGATCATTGAGCAAGGCCCGGGCGATGCCCACTGCCTGCCGCTGCCCGCCGGACAGCGACTCGCCGCGCTCGCCCACCAGCATATCGAAGCCGCGTGGATGGCGATTGGCGAACTCGGTCACGCCGGCGATTTCAGCCGCGGTCAGTATCATCTGGTCGTCGGCGAAAGGCGCGCCCATGGCGATGTTTTCCTTCAGCGTGCCGTAGAACAAATTGATGTCCTGCGGTACGAAGCCGGTGGCCCGGCGTAGTTCGGCGGGGTCGATCTGGCGCGCATCGATGCCGTCGATCAAGACGGCGCCCTCGCTGGGCTGGTACAAGCCCAGCATCAGCCTTTGCAGGGTGGACTTGCCCGATCCGACCCGGCCGATGATGGCGACCTTTTCACCGGCGCGTATCTTGAACGACACATTGTTCAACGCGCTGTCCTCGCGCCCCGGATAAGCGAAGCTGACATTGCGGAATTCGATCCGCCCCTGAAAGCCGCTGCGGTGGAGGAAGGACGACTCTTCCGGCCGCTCAGGCTCGGTCTTCATATGGGTTTCCACCGCGCCCAGGCCGCTGCGGGCGTTGTGATATTGCAGCATCAGGCCCGCTACCTGGCCAAAGGGCGCCATCACCCTGCCGGCCAGCATCGAGGCAGCAATAATGCCGCCCATGCTGACCTCGCGGTCGATCAGTAGATAGACCCCGACGATCACCACGCAAATCGACACCAGTTGCTGCAAGGCCTGGGCGATATTGAGGGTGGCGGACGACAGCAGCTTGAGCTTGGCGCCGGTCTGCGCCAGGAAGACGCTGGCCTGCTCCCACTTACGCTGGAAACTCCCCTCGGCCACCATGAACTTGATGGTTTCCAGGCCGACCAGACTCTCCACCAAGGTGGCATTGCGCTGGGCCGCGGCGCGCTGGGTCAGTTCCACCAGCTCCTGCATCTTTTGCTGCACCACCATCGCGCAGGCCAGTAAAAGTACGATGCCGATCAAGGGCGGCAGGATCAGCCAAGGCGAGATCCAGGTCATCACCAGCAGAAAGAGCAACACAAAGGGCAGGTCGACCAAGGTGGTGATGGTGGCCGAAGCGACGAAATCGCGCACCGATTCGAAAGCCCGCAAATTGGCGGCGAAGGAGCCGACCGAAGCGGGCCTGTCCGCCAGGCGAAGACCCAGTACCCGTTCCATGATCTGCGCCGACAGGGTGACGTCGATCCGCTTGCCGGCGGTATCGAGGATATAGGCGCGCAGTACGCGCAGCACCACATCGAAGATCAGCATCAGCAGTACGCCCAGCGACAGCACCCACAGGGTTTCCTCGGCGCGGTTCGGTACCACCCGGTCGTAGACCGTCATCGAGAACATCGGCAGGGCCAGGCCGAAGAAGTTGATCAGCAGGGCCGCCAATAGACTGTCCCGGTATAGGCGCCAGTTCTGCCACACCACGCTCCAGAACCAGTGCCGCGTTTTCAGCTGGCCGGTGGCGGGCGTGCGGGTTTCGAAATGGAATACCGGCCGCACAAAAAACACCACGCCGGTATAGAGCGCTTCCAGCTCGGCGCGGCTCAGCACATCGGCCGACTCGCCGCCTTCCGGATAGCGTACCCGGGCTTCGCCGGTCGGCAGCCATTCCAGCAGGATGCAAGCCAGCTTGCCCTTGAGCAGCAGAATGCAGGGCAACAGACCGGGCCTCAGCTCGTCCAGCGGCCGCCGCGCCACCCGCGCGGTCAGCCCGGCACGGGCGGCGGCGCGCGGTAGCAGGGCCGGCGTCAACTGGTTGTCCACCAGCGGCAGACCGGCCGACAGCGATTCGCGGGTGGTGTTGATACCGAAGATGCGGGCAATCGATACCACGCAGTCCAGCAGGGGGTCGAAGCGGGTATGGTGCTCACCGACGTGCCAGGACAGGGAATCGATGGGTAGCGGCGCGGCGGTGGAGGAGGGTGTCATAGGCAGGGGATGGGGTCTTCTTGCCGGAGTGGTGATAAGTCGCGCTCGCACGCAGGGTGGATCGGCCGGGGCTTGCTACCTGTTTAGCAGCTTTGCTGGCTACAGCCTAACCGCCCCGTGCGATGAAGCCAAACATCACCGAAATAGTAGAAATACCTAATACTTCAACCGATCGGCTTATCCACAGCCTATATAGCCTTTGCGCGGAACCTGGCATGGCCTGGCTTCAAAGGATCAGGTCATCGTTGCCCAATAGGTCCAGGGCACCACCGAGCTTATTGCGTATACCCTTGCGCAGCAGCAGCTTCTTCTGTGCGGCAGGCGGTAGATCGGTCAGTTTTATGACATTGTTATGTATCAGGGCATCGATCACATCCTCGATCACACGCACGAAATCGGCATCGGCATCGCTGAAGATTTCCTGGTCCGGCGGCCGGTCAAGGAAATGCAGGATATCGGGATGATGGGCATCCAAGCGCTCGGCACCGGGAATTTCCTCCCGCGAGATGCCGGTAATCCGACCATCGCCGTCACGCACTACGCTGAACATGATTTTCTCCCGGCCGGCACGAAATCCGCGCCGGCCTGTCGCTTCAGATAGTAGTCTTTCATGCCTGGGCGCGTAGGGAAATGCGGCGCCTGACGAGCGCACCCGTCGTGCAATTCAATAAGACCAAGCCTGACAGAGGAGAGATCGATGCGAAGTAGCATCCAGCAATTCATCCAGCACGAATCCAGTGGCGGCGTGCTGCTGATGCTGACCACCATCCTGGCGCTGGTGGCGGCCAACAGTCCGCTGGCCGGTGCCTACGCGCAACTGCTCGGCATCCCGGTTGCCGTCAGCCTGGGCGAATTCGCCATCGCCAAACCACTCCTGCTATGGGTCAACGACGGCTTGATGGCGATATTTTTCTATCTGGTCGGGCTGGAATTGAAACGCGAGCTCCTGGAAGGCGAACTGGCCGACCGCCAGCGCGCCACGCTGCCGGCCATCGCCGCGATCGGCGGCATGCTGTTGCCCGCGCTGATCTATCTCGCCTGTACCTACCACGATAGCGCCGCCCTGCGCGGCTGGGCCATTCCGGCGGCGACCGATATCGCCTTCGCCCTGGGGGTGCTGACCCTGCTGGGGCCGCGCGTACCGATGGGCCTGAAGGTCTTTCTGGTTTCACTGGCCATCATCGATGACCTGGGCGCCGTGCTGATCATCGCCTTGTTCTATTCGCATGGCGTATCACCCCAGGCACTGCTGGTAGCGGTCGGCGCGCTGGCCTTGCTGTGGCAATTGAATCGGCGCGGCGTCAGCCGGGGTTTTCCTTACCTGTTGGTGAGCCTGGTGCTGTGGGTCGCCGTCTTGAAGTCGGGCATCCATGCCACCTTGGCAGGCGTGGCCGCCGCCTTCTTCATGCCGCTGCGCACGCGCAATCGGCATGGCGAATCGCCTTTGCGCGCACTGGAAGCGTCGCTGCACGGACCGGTGGCTTTCTTCGTGCTACCGGTGTTCGCCTTCTTCAATGCCGGCATCCCCTTGCAGGGCCTGAGCCCGGCCAACCTGCTGGAACCCGCCCCGCTGGGCATCGCACTGGGCTTGCTGATCGGCAAGCAATTGGGGGTTTTGTCCTTTGCCTGGCTGGCGGTCAAGTCCGGCTTGGGCCGTCTACCCGAGCAGGTGGGATGGCGGGAGATCTACGGCGCCGCGCTGCTGTGCGGCATCGGCTTTACCATGAGCCTGTTTATCTCCGGCCTCGCCTTCAGCGGCGACGATCCGCATTTGCTGGTAACCAGCCGGCTGGGGATCCTGGTCGGGTCGCTGCTGTCTGCGGTGGCGGGGTATTTGCTGCTGGCGCGATCCCCGCGGCGCTAAGAAAAAACGCCACCGAAAAATCAGGTGGCGTTGATTTCTACCGAAGTCGTCCTGCTTCAGGACTTCTTCTTTTCCGCGGCAACAGCGACGGCAGGCTTGGCTTCAGCCTTGGCGGGCTTGAGGCCGGCGCGTTCCTTGGCGATCAGTTCGTTCATCACGACGAAAAGTTTGTCTTCGCTTTGGGTCTTGGACGGCGAAGTCTTGTACTTGCCGTTGATGATAAAGGTCGGCACGCCATCGATCTGGTAGTCGCGCGTCAATTGGCTGGCGCGGGTGAATTGCGACTGTGCGCTGAAGGACTTGTAAGCCGCTTCGAACTGGGCACGGTTCACGCCTTGCTTGGCCACCCAATCGAACAGTACCTTCTCGTCGCGCAGCTCGATCTTGCTCTGCTGCACCGCCTCGAACACCTTGGGCGTGAGTGCGTTGACCTGGTTGAGCGCCTTCAGGGCGATAAATATCTTGGCATGGCCGGTCATATCGCTGCGGCCATCCCACATCGCGTGTTCGCGGCGGAACGACACATCCTTGGGCAGCGTCTTCACCCAGGCCTCGACCTTGGGGTCGAGGTGGAAACAATGCGGGCAGCCATACCAGAAGAACTCGATCACTTCGATCTTGCCAGGGGCATCGGTCGGCTTGGCGCTGGACAGATAGTCGAAATCGACGCCGGCACGTGGCTCGGCATGGGTGGTAAGGGCAGCCAGCGCAAGGCCGGTGGCGAGAAGGCGGGCAAACAACTTGGCAAACCGCATTATGGCTCCTGAGGTATCGAGGGATTTTCTTACTGTTTGATTAAGGCGGAATCGACGCCGTTCACGGAGAGCTGGCTGCGCAGACGATCGATATCTTCCAGGCGCGCCAGCGGGCCTATCCTGACTCGATGCAGCACGCCCTTGCCGGCTACTTCGCTGGTCTGGATATTGGCCTCGATACCGAGCAAGGCCAATTTTGCCTTCAGATTATCGGCATCCGTCTCATTCTGAAAAGCCCCCGCCTGCAAATAGCTCCCTTTGGCCGGCTGGACCGTGGCAGGAGGATTCGCTTCGGGCGGCTTGCTGGGGACCACGGCTTTCGGCTCGGGTTTGGCATCACCGCCCAGTTCCGGCAGCATGGTATAGAAATCGAAACGGTCGGGTGCCGGCTTGGCCGGGGTGGCGGGATCGCTTGCCGGCGGAAGCGGCGGTACGGCAATCGGCGCCTTGCCGCCGCCAGTCGGCGCCAACACCTCCGGCTGGCCAGGGGAAGGCTGGGCAGCAGCGCCGGCCTTAGACACCCTGCTGCCGAATGGATTGGGGGATTTGTTCAGATAGAGGGCTGCGGCCACGGCGATCGCGATGCCCAGGCACAGGCCGATGAACAGGCCGGCGAAGATCGACCCGCCGCTACCGCCACCACCACGTTTGCCGGCACCCGCGGCCGGGCGCTTGCCACTTTGCTTATAGTCCTTGCTCATGTCCCACTCTGCAACAGCGCGGCGGTTGCCACGCGAATCGGCGCATTATAGCGACCTGGCGCCCCGAAAACCGAGCTAACGCAAGCTTGGGCAAGGCCATTTGAAAACCCTGCCCGGATCGCCGCCCGGGCGTACCCGCCGCCGGCGTCGCGCCCACCTTGAAATCCCGCCGGAATCGAGCGGGTATTAACGGGAAATACCACGTCTTACCCCCTATTGTCTTTGTCGCACTGCGGCAAAAGTACCGATTGCCCTATAATCGCGCCATCGCACCAAACTTGGAACCTGCGTTCATGCATGACGCCTCCCCGAAAACCTGGTCAGGTCGCTTTTCCGAACCCGTCGCAGAGTTGGTCAAACGTTATACCGCCTCGGTGTCCTTCGACAAACGGCTGGCCGAATTCGACATACAGGGCTCGCTGGCGCACGCCCAGATGCTCAACAAGGTGGGCGTCCTCAGCGACGACGACCTGACCGCCATCACCAATGGCATGAGCAAGATCCTGGCCGCCATTCGCGAGGGCAGCTTCGAGTGGCTGCTCGATCTCGAAGACGTGCACATGAATATCGAAAAGCGCCTGACCGACCTGATCGGCGACGCCGGCAAGCGCCTGCATACCGGCCGCAGCCGCAACGACCAGGTCGCTACCGATATCCGCCTGTGGCTGCGCCACGAGATCGACGCCCTCATCCATCTGGCCGGCGAACTGCAACGCTCCCTCCTGGACCTGGCGGAAAAACACGCCGACACGGTGATGCCGGGCTTTACCCATCTGCAGGTCGCCCAGCCCATCACCTTTGGCCACCATCTGATGGCCTATGTGGAAATGCTGGCCCGCGATGTGGAACGCCTGCAGGACACCCGCAAGCGCGTCAACCGCCTACCGCTCGGCGCCGCCGCACTGGCCGGCACCAGCTACCCGATCGATCGCGAATTCGTCATGCGCCAACTGGGCTTCGACGCCGTATGCGAAAACTCGCTCGATGCGGTCAGTGACCGCGATTTCGCCATTGAGTTCACCGCGGCCGCCGCTTTGGTGATGACGCATCTGTCGCGCCTGTCGGAAGAACTGGTGCTGTGGATGAACCCGCGCTTCGGTTTTATCGATATGGCGGACCGCTATTGCACCGGTTCTTCGATCATGCCGCAGAAAAAGAACCCGGACGTGCCGGAGCTCGTGCGCGGCAAGACCGGCCGCGTCACCGGCCATCTGGTGGCCTTGCTGACCCTGATGAAGGCCCAGCCGCTGGCGTACAACAAGGACAACCAGGAAGACAAGGAACCCTTGTTCGACACCGTCGACACCCTGTCCGCCACGCTGCGGGTCGTGGCCGACATGATGCGCGGCGTGGTGGTCAAGCCTGAAGCGATGCGCCGCGCCGTCAAGCAGGGCTATGCCACGGCCACCGACCTGGCCGACTATCTGGTCAAGAAGGGCCTGCCCTTCCGCGATGCCCACGAGGCGGTCGCCCTGGCGGTCCGGTATGCCGGCGAGCAGCGCAAGGACCTGGAAGACCTGAGCCTGGTGGAGTTGGGCACGTTCTCGCCGCTGATCTCGGCGGAAGTCTTTGAAGTCCTGACTCCCGAAGGGTCGCTGGCCAGCCGCAACCATATCGGCGGCACCGCGCCGAATCAGGTACGGGCGGCGATCGCCCGTGCGCGCAACAGACTGGAAGAAGCATGAACCTGAGTTGGCAGTGGAGCCGGCTGGAGGAACTGAGCGCGCTGCAATGGCATGAAGTGGGTGTCCTGCGGCAAACCGTCTTCGTGGTCGAGCAGGCCTGTCCCTACCCAGACCTGGACCAGCTCGATCCGGTCAGCTTACATTTGCTGGGACGCGACGAGGCCGGCCAATTGCAAGCCTGCTTGCGCCTGGTGCCGGCGGGCATGAAGTTCGATGCACCGTCGATAGGCCGCGTCGTTACTTCCGCACAAGCGCGCGGCACCGGGGCAGGCAAGGCGCTGATGCTGGAAGGCCTGGCCGAACATCGGCGCCGCTATCCGGGCCAGCCCAACCGCATCGCGGGACAACTCTACTTGCGCGGCTTCTATGAGTCGCTGGGTTTCGTGCCGTTCAGCGATATCTACCTCGAAGACGATATCGAGCATATCAATATGGCGTGGATGCCCGCGCATTAAACAGGCGCTGCAAACGTATTGATCTGGCGCCGCAGCACCATGCCGGGCAAGTAAGGCGCTAGTTCGCCACCCGTGCTCGCCACCAGTTCCTATACTGGGCCGGTATGTTTGCCAGGTCGCGCCCATGCCCCGTTCAAGGCCCCACACCGAAATCCGGCGGCCACCGTTTGCCGATTTGCCGGCGTTTCTGCAGGCCCGCCGCGGCATGCTGCTATGGCAGTGCCTGGCCGGCCTGCTGCTGGCCGGGCTGATCGCGTGGGAATTGCACCAGTCCCACCTGGGTACCCGCAAAGCGTCCCAGCTGGCCGCCCAAAACCTTTCCCTGCTGTTAAAGGAGCAGTTGGACGGCGCCTTTCGCGAAACCGACCTGGTATTGCGCGATGTCGCCGGCAAGGTCGCGCCCGCCACGCTGGCCGGCCTGGGCCAACTGCCCCCCGCCGAGCTGAGCGCACTCCAGCAACTACTCGACGATAAATTGAGCACACTGCCGCAGGTGGACACACTTAGCTTGCTGTCGCCGGACGGCCGATGGTCGCTTACCCCCCAGCAGATTCGACACGCCGATGCCGAGCAGCAATATCTGTTGCAACTATTGCGCGATATGCCTGGCCAGGAGCTGCTGATTACCCGGCCAAAGCGGCTATCCGGCAAAGCGGAACTCGGCTTCGTGGTGGGCCGGCGCATCGCAGCGCCCGACGGGGCACTGGGCGGCATGGTGGTCGCCCAGGTCAACCTCGAGTATTTCAATCAGCTCGCCCGTCGCCTGGAAGCAGCCGCGGAGAGCGCTTTTGCCCTGTTGGACAACGATATGCTGCTGGTCGGGCGCTACCCCGAATTGCCGGATGCCATCGGCAAACCCTTGCCGGACAGCGCCGATTTCGCCAGCTGGGTCAACGGTCGCAGCAACGGCTACCAGGTCATGCGCTGGCCCTTCGACGAGCTGGCGCGCGGCTACAGTTTTCGCCGCCTGGAAAGTTTTCCCTTCATTACCCTGGTCGGCGTACCGGACGACGCCTACTTCAATGACTGGCGCCTGAAGGCCGGCGCTTACTGCATCGCCTTCACGCTCTTGCTGCTATTCAGCTTTGCCATGACCTGGCGCGGCTGGCGCGAAGCCCAGTTGGCACTGGCGGCGCGAACCAGCGCCGCACGGCTGCAGGAACAGGACAGCCATCTGCTGCGAGCCCTCGATACCTTGTCCCGGCCGCTGCTACTGGTCGGTGCGGACAACAATCAGATCCTGGTCGTCAACCCGTCCGCTGCCCAACTGTGCGGCCGGCCCGCCGAACAACTGGTCGGCGTGGCCTTGTCGGCCTTGTATCTCTATCCGGAACAGCATGCCCAGATCGTCGAACAATTGAACAGCCAACAATCGATCAGCGATCATGAAATCAAGTTCCGCAAGTCGGACGGGGGCGGCTTTTGGGTGGGTTTATCCGCATCGGTAATCGAATATCGGGCGCAGCGCGCCTATCTGGTGAGCTTGCACGATATCGGCGAACGCAAGGCCATGGAGGAAACACTCTGGCGTAAAGCCACCCTGGACCCGCTGACCGGCATTGCCAATCGGGGCTATTTTCTCGAACGCGCGGAGCAGGAGTGGCTGCGAAGCCTTCGCTACCCGGTCTCGCTCGGCGTGCTGATGCTGGACCTGGATCATTTCAAGGCGGTCAACGATCAATACGGCCACGATGCCGGTGACCAAGTGTTGCGTAGCTTCGCCAGCATGATGCGGGACGAACTGCGCGAAACCGATCTGTTCGGTCGTTTGGGCGGCGAGGAATTCGCCATCCTGCTGCCGGCCGACGATGAACGCGGTGTGCGGGACCTGGCCGAGCGCTTGCGCGCCAAGCTGGCCGACACGCCTGTCACGCTGGACAACGGCCTTGCCCTCGCGCTTACCGTCAGCATAGGCGGGGCATTCTGCCGGCCCACCGGTGAGCGGTTCGAAGTACTGCTGAAACAGGCCGACCAGGCCCTCTATGCCGCCAAGCACGCCGGCCGTAACCGGGTCCGCTATTTCGAACCGCCGGAAGCGCGAGTCGATGCTTGAAATCTTGCCCGACCACACCCTAGACTCATTGACGACCCTTCATCCACCCAAAATTGGAAGATGCCATGAAACTCTACTTCTCCCCCGGCGCCTGCTCGCTTTCCGTCCATATCACCTTGCGCGAGGCCGGCTTGGCTTTCGACACCGAAAAAGTCGATACCAAGACGCATCGCACCGCCGCCGACGTGGATTTCTACACCATCAATCCCAAGGGCTACGTACCCGCTATGCGGCTGGACAACGGCGAGCTGCTGACCGAGGGCACGGCCATCGTGCAATACCTCGCCGACCTGGCGCCCAACAGCGGTCTGGCGCCGGCCAATGGCAGCCTTGAACGGGTCCGCTTGCAGGAATGGTTGAACTTTATCAGCACCGAAATCCACAAGGGCTTCAGCCCCCTATGGAATCCCGCGAGCGCGCCGGAAACCCGCCAAGCGGCCCAGGAGAGACTTAGCCATTGGTTCGGCTGGCTGAACAGCCACTTCGCCGCCAACGACTTCCTGCTGGGCGGGCGTTTCAGTGTGGCGGACGGCTATCTGTTCACCTGCGTCAACTGGTGCAACTACATCGGGATGAGCTTGCAGGACTGGCCGAAACTGGGCGATTTCATGCAGCGCATCGCAGCCCGCCCGGCCGTACGGGCAGCCATGCAGGCGGAAGGTCTGTTAGGCTAGCCTTCCCCGCGCCGACTCCGCCCGTCACCATGAACGTTTTCCCTTACCTGCTCGCCTTTGCCATTGGCTGCGTCGTGCCCTTGCAGGCCGCCGTCAACAACCAGCTAAAGCTGCAGATCGGCGGCAGCACCTTGCTGGCCGCGCTGCTGTCATTCTGCGTGGGCACGCTGGCCTTGGTACTGATCTGCATGCTGAGCGGACAGCGCTGGCAAGGCCTAGCCAGCATGGGCAACGCGCCCTGGTGGCAACTTACCGGTGGCTTGATGGGCGCACTATTCGTCTTCGGCACCACCCTGCTGGCGCCGCGCATCGGCATGGCCGCCATGCTGTCGCTGATCATCGCCGGCCAGGTACTGCTGTCGCTCCTGTTCGACCGCTTTGGCTGGCTGGGTCTGGCGCTGCGTGAACTCTCCACGCCGCGCCTGATCGGCGCCACCCTGGTGGTAGCCGGCGTCCTGCTGGTCAACTACGGCGACAAGGTGGGCAAGTAGCATGCATTGCCGTTCCGACTGCGGCGCATGCTGCACAGCGCCCTCCATTTCCAGCCCTATCCCGGGCATGCCGGACGGCAAACCGGCCGGCATACGCTGCATCCAGCTCGGCGAGGACCAGCGCTGCCGGATATTTGGCCGGCCGGAACGGCCTCAGGTGTGCTCGTCGCTGCAGCCCAGCGAGGCAATGTGCGGCGGTAACCGCGAGCACGCCATGCAGTGGCTGGGGTGGCTGGAAGAGCAGACCCGGCCCAACTGAAACACTATCCTCGTTGTGTTCGTTGACGTCCTCACCCACCTCTCGCTAACGCTCGCCGGCCTTGAGGCCGGCAAGGCGGGGGGACTCCTACGGCGCTATACGCTGAACTGTATAGTCGCTTCGGTGGATTCTTGGCCCGACGCCCCGACTTCGGGCGATATCAAACTCAGAGACCCTGCTTTCTTAAAGAACACACGAGCGGGTGGAGTTCGACGGCGAGAACGACCACGTTCACCTGCTGGTGAACTTCCCGCCCAAGGCGCCCGTCTACAGCCTCGTGATCCGCAAGCAGAACTACCCGAGTATCCACAGCAAGCTATGGGGCGGCACGCTTTGGTCGCCCAGCTATTTCGCCGGCAGTTGTGGCGGTGCGCCCATTGAGGTCATTCGCCAATATATCGGGCAGCAACAGGTGCCGCACTGCGCGGCAAAAGCAACTGATCAACCCCGACTCAAGCTGGCGCATATAATCGTCTTTTTTTTCAACGGCCATTTCATGGATTTTCTGTTGTTGTTCAAATCGCTCGTCATGGGCGTGGTGGAAGGCATCACCGAATTCCTGCCCATTTCCAGTACCGGCCACCTGATCCTCACCGGCCATCTCCTGGGCTTTCTGGACAAGGAGAAGCGCGATGTATTCGAGATCTTTATCCAGCTGGGCGCCATGCTGGCCGTGGTCTGGGAATACCGCGCCAGGCTGATCGGCGCCGTCAGCCAGGCCGGCCAGCCGGGCCCGGGCCGCCAATTGCTGATCAATCTGATGGTGGCAGCCATCCCCGCTTTGCTGCTGGGCAAGCTGATGGGCGAGCAGATCAAGGCCGCGCTGTTCAATCCGCTTACCGTGGCGATCAGCTTTATCGTCGGCGGCGTCATCATCCTGTGGGCGGAAAAGCGCCAACACACGGTATCGGTCGCCACCCTGGAGGACCTTTCGCCACGTGACGCCCTCAAGGTCGGCCTGGCGCAATGCCTGGCGCTGATACCCGGCACATCGCGGTCGGGCGCCACCATCATCGGCGGGATGTTCTTCGGCCTGTCGCGCCAGGCGGCAACCGAATTTTCCTTTCTGCTGGGCATCCCGGTACTGGGCAGCGCTTCGCTCTATAGCCTGTTCAAGCATTGGCACTCGCTGGACCAAAACGACCTGCTGGTATTCGGCATCGGCTTCGTCGCCAGCTTCATCTTCGCCCTGATCGCGGTGCGCGCCCTGCTGCGCTTCCTGGTCAGCCACACCTTCGTGGCCTTCGCCTGGTACCGCATCGGCTTCGGCCTGTTGGTGCTGCTGACCGCCTATACCGGCTGGGTGCAATGGACGGATTAAGATGATTTGCAGATAGTGCTTGACGGGTGGTCCGACTATCTACATAATTCGCCTCTCTGTCGCGGGGTGGAGCAGTTGGCAGCTCGTCGGGCTCATAACCCGAAGGTCACAGGTTCGAGTCCTGTCCCCGCAACCAAGAACATGAAGGCCCTAGGCGCGAAAGCACCTGGGGCCTTTTCGTATTCCTCCACGCCGTTCGGCGCGGGTTTTTTTGCCGACATTCTCGGCCTGATGGCACAGCGTCAGCCGATTAACCTGGTGCCTTACAAGCATGAACTCACCACGCAGGAAGCGGCCAGTTTCCTGCGGGTATCACGCCCACGGTACTGATGGCTGGTCCAGCCCTTTACACGGCGATACTGGATGCAAACGTTCTGTACCCATTCGCGGTTCGGGACCATCCATGAAGAATGGATAAGGAATCTGCCGCGGAATCATCCGTAACTGGACGAGTTCAAGTTGCGGAGGCTAGCCGCCAAGAGATGGATGGGGCTATTCCAGATTGCCTTGTAAGCGGTTACGAACCAATTATTGGAGGTCTCGCCCTCCCAGATCCCAATGATCTGTTCTTCGGTGAAGCGCTTCTTCATGTCCAATCTCCTTCGATGGGATTGGACTCTAAATCGTGGTGCTACTCAAATCCGGGGGGGCGTCGGAAAAATTCCATGCTTCGCTCGAGGTACTTAGCATATTCATCGCCCCGGGCTCGAACGTGGACAAGGCCACCTGCCGCTCCGCCCTGGCATCGTGCTATCGCGAGTTTGGCAATATCGAAGAAGCGATATCGCAGTGTCGGATGGGATTAAGCCTGCTCGTACAATGCGGTGATTCGGCGGAACAGGAAAGAACCGATGAGCTTCGGCTCAACATCGAGAACAAGCTGGCAGCTCTCCTGAAAATTCGAGGGTAATAAATCACCTCCAGCGGGTAGAGAATGTCCCGGATGTGCGAGTGGTCAACGGCATGAGATTTATCGCCTTGCTCGGTCGAAATCAGCCATTCGCAGCTTACCGTCAGTGCGAAAATGCGGAAGAGGGCAATTGACCCGTATGGCATATACCGGTCGTTGCTTGTTGCGATAACAGTCAGTGCATCGATGCAGGCAAACAAAATGTTCCGTAAATTTTCGGAAGTCAATTCATTTACATCGACATCAACTTGACGTGCCATTCATCGAAACACCATCAAATGCCAAGGACCCTCCATGCTCAGTGTATCAACCAGCAAGCCTTCACTTTCGATACCGTTGATTTCGGCAAAAAGGCTGGACCTTATCCCTTTTTCAGAAAATCCGCCATGCCGAGGCATGCAGATTGAATACCTCCGTCCCGAGCAACTCGAGGAAAAATGTCACTTCAAATATACCGAATCCTTATTTGGCGACCCCAATGAACTCAAGGATTATCTATCGGACACGCAAATGCTTGCTCACATAAGAAATCTGCCAGAACAACCCTCGGAGCAGACTATTCGCGCTCGACTGAGCAACCCTTTCGACAGCTTGGTAATTTGCCACATGGACAATTCCATCGGTTATGGCCTGTTCGCCAAGGAAGACATTCCCGGCGATACCGTGCTGTTTCTCTATGCGGGTCATATCGAAGATGTGCAAACCAAGGCATTTAGCAATGGTTATGATTTCACCTGGATAAAGTCCACGATACTCAATCGCTACGCCGAGTTGAAGGTAAAGGGCATTTGCGCCGAAAAAATGGGCGGCCTCTCTCGTTTTATGCAGCATTGCCCGATGGACTACAATAGATATATAGCGCAATTGAAGGAAGTGGTTTTGAAGGAACATGGGCAGCTTATACAGGAAAATAATATCGACCTGGACATGCGGCTCGACCAATTAAAACAAGATCTACTCTACAGCCCCACCCAGTTCCGCGACGACGAACTGGAAAATCTGTCATTCACGGCTCACGGCTTGAAAGAACAATTAGCCACCTGCAACGTCCGCTCTTCGCTTTCCCTGTTCAACGACATACCGGTTATTATATTTCGAACAGTATTTCCAATAAAAAAACATGAACATGTCGGCATTACTTATCAAACAAACTATTGGAATTCATGTAATTGCGTGCCTCGCTATTTCAAAAAGAACGGCGAAATTATTCCACAGCACGCCTATCGTGTCCTTGAGGCGCCAAGTGTCCAATCGGCCGATGCCCCCATCACCACGCAAGCGCTTGCGCATTACAACGACGGAATACAATATTACAAAGACCGTATTTATGAGGCGGCGGTCGAGGAACTCCATGTGTCGCTCGATTTATTCAGCATGCTCCTCAGCCCGGGTTCAATCCTGGGCAAGGCAACCTGCCGCTCCACCCTGGCATCGTGCTATCGCGAGTTAAACAACATCGAAGAAGCGGTACGGCAGTGCCGGATGGGATTGAGCCTGCTCGCCCGATGCGGCGATACATCCGAACAGGAAAGAGCCGACAAGCTTCGGATCAACATCGAGAACAAGCTGAAAGCCCTCCCGAAAATTTGATCCGCCACCATGGGAAAGCACAGAACAAGTTACTCACCCGCTTCCCACTAGGGAAGTGGTCCTGGCACCCGTGCTGCAAGGAACCGTACGGGCATTGGCGACTACTTTAGTGCTTCAAGCACAGCGCTTGGATTTGCATCGATCACTCGCATCAATACACGCGCCGGTCCATGCGGCTGGCGATCCCCTCGCTCCCAGTGGCGCAAGGTACCAAGGCTTACCCCAAAGCGGGCGGCGAAAGATTGCTGAGAAAGTCCGGTGCGCGCCCGAATGGACTTTACGTCCAAAGGAACCATTTGATGCTCGACGGTAGCGATCTTCTCACCGCTCTGATGCTGGATGGCCTCACCCAAACTTTGCTTGATGCTCTCGAATAGCGTGCCCATTGTCATTCTCCATGTGTCCGCCACTGCCGGCCAGGTGATGAAAATCTAAAAAGCAAAATCTAGTCAGCACTTCCAACAGCTTGACCACCACGAGGGGCCAACCTTGCTGAGATTGACTTGTTTACTCCTGCCATTAGCCTTTAGTAGAAACGTGGCATAAGGCCACCCTAGCTCAGGCCCGATTTCTGCTAATGCCCATCATGGTCTACCATCCCGAAGACAATCGAGGAGAACGGAGAACGCTATGCGCCTAATCACGAAGCTCGTCCCCCTAGCACTTTGCAGCGCCATGGCCATGGCGGCCGACCCCGCGCCCGCCGCACCGAAACCGGCGCCGCCACAATGGAATCGAGCGGTTTCGGTCAGCGTATTGATCGGCGCCGATGTTCCGACCGGAGCGGATGCGCGTGCGTTCCCCAGCCCCTTGATCCTGCGCTTGAACGAACCCAGCCGTGCAGCCGTGATCAACGCCGCCGACTGCGTCTACGAAGCCGACGCCTGGGCCAATCTGTCATCCGAACGGGTGATCGTGACACCACGGCTGCTACGCTGCTTTGACGCCAGCGGCCGCGAACTGGCCACCAAGGCGGTGAAAGGCTTTGCCGTGGATAAGGATGGCTTTGGCGGCATCAAGAGCCCGATCGCCTGGGGCCAGGCCGCCAAGGATCTGTTGCTGATGGGGGTGGGCGCCCAGGTCAAGCAGAACTTCCTGGTACGTACCGCCAAGTCGGCGTTGGGCAAGGCCTCGCTAGGCCTGACCGATAACCTGATGGACGACAACAGGAAAGCCCAGCCGGACGGCGAGGCGATCCGCCAGGTACGCAGTACCGAAACCTTGCTGCCTACCCTTTCGCTGGAGCCTGGGCATGAGTTCAATATCGTGTTGAGCGGGCAGTAATCGACCCATTTTGCCCTGACGAATACTGATCAGGCATCCCACCGGTAGTCATTGTCGGCGCAGCGGCCAAGGGGCCGCCACGGTTGATCCGTGGCGGCCCGCTTGCATTACGGGCCCTGACGGAACAGCTTCGGCAACCGCACCGCTTGCCGAGCCACCCGGCGGCCCCTAGACTCCGCCCCAACTCGCAGCAAAGGAATCGCGCAATGGCCGCCGCACCGCAATACGATGAATCGTCAGTCAAGGTACTCAAGGGCCTGGAACCGGTAAAACACCGGCCCGGCATGTACACCCGTACGGAGAATCCGCTCCATATCGTGCAGGAAGTTATCGACAACGCCGCGGACGAGGCGCTGGGCGGCTTTGCCCACCATATCGAGGTGGTCATGCACCAGGACGGCTCGATTGCGGTCAGCGACGATGGGCGCGGCATTCCGGTGGGGATTCATCCCGAGATGGGCGTGCCCACGGTGGAGGTGGTATTTACCCAGCTGCACGCCGGCGGCAAGTTCAACAAGAAGGATGGCGGAGCCTACAGCTTCTCCGGTGGTCTGCACGGCGTGGGGGTCAGCGTGACCAATGCGCTTTCCACCCGCTTGGAAGTGCGGGTCAAGCGCGAAGGCACCGAGCATGCGCTGGCATTCGGCGACGGCTTCGTGATCGAGCCCTTGGCAATGGTCAAGGAAGTCGGCAAGAAGAATACCGGCACCGCGGTACGCTGCTGGCCCGATCCCAAGTATTTCGATTCGCCCAATATTCCGTTTGGCGAACTGGTGCATATCCTCCGCTCCAAGGCGGTGTTGCTGCCAGGCATTACCGTGACGCTGATCGTCGAGAAAAAGGACGGCAGCCGCGATAGCCAGACCTGGAACTATCCGGACGGCCTGGCCGGCTATCTGAACGAAAAGCTGGCCGACGCCGAGCTGGCGGTGCCCTTGTTCCGGGGCGAGCGCTATATCACCGAAGCCAACGACAGCTTTTCCCACGGGGAAGGCGCCGCCTGGGTCATCACCTGGACCGAGGAAGGCGGCATTGCCCGCGAAAGCTATGTGAACCTGATTCCCACGCCTTCCGGCGGCACGCACGAAACCGGCCTGCGCGACGGGGTCTTCACCGCCATCAAGAGCTTTATCGACCTGCACAATCTGCTGCCCAAGGGCGTCAAGGTACTGCCGGAAGATCTGTTCGCCCGCGCTTCCTTCGTATTGTCCGCCAAGGTGCTCGACCCGCAGTTCCAGGGCCAGACGAAGGAGCGCCTATCCAGCCGCGATGCGCTGAGGCTGGTATCCACCCAGGTACGCGATCCGTTCGAGCTATGGCTGAACGAACATCTGGACTACGGCAAGAAGCTGGCCGAGCTGGCCATCCGCCAAGCGCAGGCGCGCCTGAAAGCGGCCAAGACCGTGATCAAGAAGCGCAGCAGCGGGGTGGCCGTGCTACCGGGCAAGCTGACCGACTGCACCAGCGATGACGTGACCCGCCGAGAATTGTTCCTGGTCGAGGGCGATTCGGCCGGCGGCAGCGCCAAGCAAGGCCGCGACAAGGATTTCCAGGCGATCCTGCCCCTGCGCGGCAAGGTGCTCAACAGCTGGGAAGTCGATCAGGGCGAGCTGTTCGGCAACAATGAAATCCACGATATCGCGGTAGCCATCGGCGTCGATCCGCATACCCTGAACAGCCCGGCCGATATCAGCGGGCTACGCTACGGCAAGATCTGCATCATGTCCGATGCCGACGTGGATGGTTCGCATATCCAGGTGCTGCTGCTTACCTTGTTCTGCCGCCATTTCCCCCTGCTGGTAAAGCATGGTCATATCCATATCGCCCAGCCACCGCTGTACCGCATCGATGTACCCGGCGCCGGCAAGACCAAGCCGCCCCGCAAGTTCTACGCGCTCGACAATGGCGAGCTGGAAGCCATCCTGGACAAGCTGCGGCTGGAGAAAGTGCGTGAAGGGAGCTGGGCCATCAGCCGCTTCAAGGGGCTGGGAGAAATGAATGCCGAGCAGCTGTTCGATACCACCATGAACCCGGACACCCGCCGCACGCTGCAAATCGACTTTGACGACATCGAGGACGACACCCGCCGCATCATGACCATGTTGATGGGCAAGGGCGAGGCCAGCAGCCGTCGCGCCTGGCTGGAAGAAAACGGTAATCTGGCCGAGGGCGATATTTAAGCTTTTGCGTTCTCGAGCAAGCTCGCATACAAGGCCGTCAGGCGCTCAGCCATGGCGGCCGGCGAGTAGGGCAGGATGGTGGCACGGGCAGCCGCGCGCATGCCGGCCCAATCGTCGGCACGGGGCCGTGCCGCGATCAGTTCGGCAAAACCACGGTGATCGAGTGCGTCGCGCACAAAGCCGTTTTCTCCTTCGTGCACGAACTCGGCGGCGCCGGACTTGCCGCTGGTGAGCACCGGCAGTCCACAGGCGAAGGCTTCCAGGGCAACATTGGGAAAGGGATCGTACAGGGTGGGCAGGAACAGCGCGTCGGCCATGCCATACCAATCCTGAACCTGCTTTTGCGCCCCGACGAAATGCACGCGCTGGGCCACCCCCAGCTGGGCCGCCAAGGCGCGGTAACGACCGGCACGCTTGTCATGCCCAACCACCACCAGGTGGCTGGCCGAACCCGACTCGGCCAACGCCCTGAGGCAGCACGCTACGCCCTTGCGCTCGAATCCCGATCCCACGTAGACCAGCACCGCCGTATCCAGGCCGATACCCAGTTGACGGCGCAACGCCTCCCGCTGGACGGCTGCCTGGTCCGGCTGGAATTGCTCGGCATCGATGCCGCTGTAGATCACCGCCAACTTTTCGTCCGGCAGCTTGAACCAGCGTTGCAACTCCTCTTTCACCATCCGGGAATTGCAGATCACGGCTTTGAGCCGAGGGCTATTGAACAGTCGCTTTTCGGCGGCCAGCGCATAGTGATGCTGCGGGTTGAGCCAAAGACCCAAGCGCTTGAACGGACCCAACTGGCGCCGGCGTTGCAGCAACCACTCGCGATGCACGCCGTCGCCCGCGCGGTAGATATCGCAGCAAGCGATACGCTCATGCGATTGCACCAGATCGAAGTCAGCCTGCGCCAACGACTTGCAGACCCCCCGGGCGAAACTCCATTCGCGCCAGACACTGCCGAAATAGAAGGGATTGACGGTGAGGCTGCGATAGCCCGCGTGGTCTTCCCACTTGCGGGTCAGCAAGGTCACCTCCACCGCGCCGGCCAGCGCGGCAATGGCACGGCTGACAAACCGTTCGGCACCGCCCGAAGGATTGTATTTCTGGCGGATGATAGCCAGCCGAATGGGCCGGCTCATCCCGCATCCAGCCCGTCGAGCAGGGCACGGACGCGATCGGCATCGGGGGCTTGTTCGATTTCGCTGGCCAAGGGCGCCAGCAGCTTAAGATCACTATTGAGGATGATCTGTTTAACGTTCAAAAGCTGCGCCGGATGCATGGAAAACCGCCGCAGCCCCAGGGCCAGCAGTAGTTGGGTGAGGCGCACGTCGCCAGCCATTTCACCGCAGACCGAAACCGGCACGTCGGCCTGGTTGGCCGTGCGTATCACATGGCCGATCAGGCCCAGCACCGCCGGATGGAAGGGATCGTACAAATGGCTGACGCTATCGTCGCCACGGTCCACCGCCAGGGTGTACTGAATCAGGTCATTGGTACCGATGGAAACGAAATCCAGCTTGCGCAGCAGATGGCCGACCGTCAATGCCGCGCCGGGCACTTCGATCATGCCCCCCACTTCGACATTGTCGGCAAAAGCGACGCCATCCTCGCGCAGCGCTTCCTTTGCCTGCTCCACGTGGAACAATACCTGGCTGACTTCCGCCAGGCTGGCCAGCATGGGTACCAGCAGCTTGAGATCGCCGTGCAGGCCCGCTCGCAGCAGTGCCCGCAATTGCGTGCGGAACAAATGCGGCTCGGCCAGGCACAAGCGCACACCGGTCAGGCTCAGGGCCGGATTCGGCGCGGATATCGCTTCCTCGTCGGCCCATTTCGGCATCTTGTCCCGACCCAGATCGATGGTCCGGATGGTGACCGGCATGCCTTTCATACCTTCCACTACCGCCCGGTAGGCTCGATACTGCTCTTCCTCGTCCGGCAGGTCGTCACGGCCAAGAAAGAGGAACTCGGAGCGATAAAGCCCGACGCCGGCCGCACCATTGGCCTTGACGTGTTCCACATCGCCGGGTGTTTCGATATTGGCCAACAGCTCAATGGCGGTGCCGTCCAGCGTCACTGCCGCAGTGCTCTTGAGCCCCTTGAGCTTCTTGCGATCCGCCGCGTAGCCCGCCTGTCGCTTGCGGTATTCCGCCAGGATGGTCTCGCTGGGATCGACGATGGCCACGCCCGCCGTACCATCGACAATAATGGTTTCCTCTTCGCGGATCAGTTGGCGGGCATGGTGCAGGGCCAGCACCGAAGGGATATCGAGGCTGCGGGCCAGAATGGCGGTATGTGAAGTGGGGCCGCCCATATCGGTCAGGAAGGCGGCGAAATTGGCCTCCTTGAACAGCACCATATCGGCCGGCGACAGATCATGCGCGACGAGAATGCGCTCGCGGCTATCATCGGGCGGCACGTAATGGCCGCCGCCCTGTCCGGCAAGCGATTTGAAAATGCGATCCACCACCTGGATCACATCGTTACGCCGCTCGCGCAGATATTCTTCTTCGATCTCGTCGAATTGCGCCAGCAGGCGATCCTGCTGCAGCTTCAATGCCCATTCGGCGTTGCAGCGCCGCTCGTTGATGATATCGCGCGGCTCGCGGCTGATGGTGTGATCGTTCAGCAGCATGACGTGCAGGCTGAGAAAGGCACCCAGCTCGGTGGGCGCATTCTCCGGGATGCTGCCCCACAATTGCTCCAGTTCCTTGCGGGTGGCGCGCACGGCCGCATCGAAACGGGCCATTTCGGCTGGCACTTCGGCCGCCGTGATCTCGTAGTGCGCCACTTCGAGGTCGGTATGGCTCACCAGATGGGCACGGCCGATGGCGATACCGCCGCCGATGCCGATGCCGTGCAGGCTGATAGTCATGGTCCCGCCCCCCGGTTCTATTCCGATTCGTCGAAGCGATTGGCGATAAGTTCGGTGATGGCGGCCATGGCCTCACTTTCGTCTTCGCCGCTGATGTCGATAGCAACCTTACTACCCTTGGCCGCCGCCAGCATCATGACGCCCATGATACTCTTGGCGTTCACCCGCTTGCCGTTGCGGCTCAGCCAGATCTCGCTCTTGAAGCGGCTGGCCAACTGGGTCAATTTGGACGATGCGCGTGCATGCAGTCCCAGCTTATTGATGATCTCGACTTCTTGTTGAGGCATGGCTTATCCGATTTCCTTGGTATTGGGCGGCAGCATGTACATCACGCCTTCCAGCCCGCCGGTAACGGCTTTGCTGACCACGATTTCCAGCGCCTCGTGACCGTAATTGAGCGTACGCACCAGCATGGGCAGATTGACGCCCGCAACCGCTTCGACGCGGCCGGGTTCAATCAGACGGTAGGCTACATTGGACGGCGTACCGCCATAGATGTCCGAAAGCACGACCACGCCCGTACCGGTATCCAGTTCGCGAATCAGACTGCGCGCCCGTTCCAGCACCAGGTCGGGATCATCCGAACGGTAGACGGGCAGATAGCGCAGCTGCGGCAGCGGGCGCCCCAGTACGTGCGCGGCGCACTCGGCCAGGCTTTCGCCCAAGCCATAGTGGGTAACCAATAGAATTCCAACCATATTCAAGCTCGAAGAACTGCGTTAGGGCTGATTCTAGCAGCGCCAGGGTAAGACCAGGCGAGCGCCGGCCACGTTAGCCAAGCGCGGCTTCGATTGCATCCACGAACAAACCAGCAACATTGATGCCCGATTGCGCGCTGATTTCCTGGAAACAGGTGGGGCTGGTGACATTCACTTCGGTCAGCGAATCGCCGATCACGTCCAGGCCGACCAGCATCAGCCCCTCCGCAAACAGCTCCGGCCCCAGTGTCTCCGCGATGTCCCGGTCGCGGGCACTCAAGGGCCGTGCCACGCCGGTGCCGCCGGCCGCCAGGTTGCCACGGGTTTCGCCTTGCATGGGGATGCGGGCCAGGCACCAATCCACCGGCTTACCGGCGATCAGCAGTACGCGCTTGTCGCCGTCGGCGATGGCCGGCAGATAGCGTTGCGCCATCAAGCTGATACGGCCGTGATGCGTCTGGGTTTCCAGGATGGTGCCAATATTTGGGTCTTCCGGCCGCAAGCGGAAAATCCCGCTTCCGCCCATGCCGTCCAACGGCTTGAGGATGATATCGCCATGTTCGCGCAGAAAGGCCCGGATATCCGTGGCCTGGCTGGATACCATGGTGGGCGCGGTAAATTGCGGGAAGCGCAAAATAGCCAGCTTCTCGTTGAAATCGCGCAAGGCACGGGGTTTGTTGAAGATGCGCGCGCCCTGCCGCTCGGCGTGTTCCAGCAAATGCGTGGCGTAGAGATATTCGCTGTCGAAGGGCGGGTCCTTGCGCATCACCACCGCATCGACCTCGTTCAAGGACAAGGTCTCGCGCGGGCCGGCGGTAAACCAGCTCCCCCCTTCCGCTGCCAGGGTGATGGGCCGCATATCGGCCAGCACACGCCCCTGCAGCACCCGCATATCGGCTTGTTCGAAGGCGAACAGCGCATGTCCACGCGCAGCCGCTTCACGCATCATGGCGTAGGTGCTGTCCTTGTAGATCTTGAAATGTTCCAGCGGGTCGGCAAGAAAGGCCAGGCGCATAAGGGGCTCGGTATTGGGTGGTTTACGCAACCTTCCGACCCGGCCTCGCTCGCATGCGAGACCGGTCAGGAACAGTCGGTTGCGCCAGGGATGCGGCTTACTTGGCCGGTTTGTCTTCGACCTTCACGTGCACCGTGGCAGCCAAGGCCGGGCCATAAGAACTGTGCGCGCCGTCGGCGAACTGCAGCGTCAAGGTATGCGGGCCCGGCGTCAGGGTGATGGTAGCCTCGGTCTGCCCCTTGCCGAAATGCATATGCTTCTCGTCCGTCGGCACTACCTGGCCCTGGGGAACCGGCGGTGCATCGATCACCAGGTGGTGGTGGCCGCTTGCCCTATCGTAGGGATCCTCGCCGGCCGGCCGCACCTTCATGCCCTTGATGCCGAATTTCACCGTCACGGTGGCAGGAACCACCGCACCGTCCTTCAAGCCGACGAATGACACGTGCGCGCCGGCGGGCGCGCCTTCGCCCGGGGCGGGATTGGCATGAACGGCCAGGCTGGCGCCCAACAAGCATCCGGCCAAGGCCGGTAGATATCGTAGCTTCATCTTTTCCTCCTAGGTTCTATCGTCCACACCCACCCTGGGCGCGAACTTAGATAGCAAGACTGATTTCTTCTTGTACTGGTTCCGTGGCCTCGATCTCGCGCGACGCGGCCAGCAAGGCCAGGCGAGCCACCACGCCGTAAGCATAGAAGCGATTCGGGGCGCAATCGGGGCTGCCGTCGCAGTCGGGCGTGGACAAGGGCGTGGTAAAGGCCAGCGGCTTGAAATAGGCGCCGGGCGCATTGAGATTCTCGTCCGCGCCGCGCTCGGTATGGACGCGATAGAAACCGCCTACCACGTAACGATCCATCATATAGACCACCGGTTCGGCCACGGCATCCTCGATCGTCTCGAAGGTCGGTACACCTTCCTGCACGATCACATCGCTCACTTCCAGGCCTTCCTTCACCACCGCCATCTTGTTGCGCTGCTTGCGATTGAGACCGATCACGTCTTCCGGCGACTTCACACTCATCACACCCATGCCATAGGTCCCGGCATCGGCCTTCACGATCACATAGGGCTCGGCATCGATGGCCAGCTCGCGGTACTTGGCGGCGGTCATGCCCAATATCCGCTCCACCTCGGCGGCCAATTCCTGCTCGCCTTCGCGCGTCTGGAAGTCGAGCTGGCTGACCTGGCCGAAATACGGATTGATATACCAAGGATCTATGCCCAGCAGTTCGCCGAATTCCGACGCCACGCCATCGTACTGGGCAAAATGCTGGGTCTTGCGGCGGGTGGACCAGCCTGCGTGCAAGGGTGGCAGCAGGTTCTGGTCGATATTGCGCAAAATATCGGGGATGCCGGCCGACAGATCGTTATTGAGCAGCACGACGCAGGGATCGAAACCCTCCACACCGACGCGGCGTCCCTTGCGCTGTATCGGTTCCACCGTCAGCGAGCCGCCATTCGGGAGCGCCAGCGTGGTCGGCTGGGTGATTTCCGGATTCAAGGATCCAAGCCGGACATTCAAGCCCGCCAACTTGAGGATGCGCGTCAGGGACGCCACATTCTGCAAGTAATAGGCATTACGGGTATGGTTCTCGGGGATCAGCAACAATCGCCGCGCATCCGGGCAGATCTTTTCCAGTGCGCTCTGTACCGCCTGCACGCAAAGTGGCGTGAAGTCGGGATTCAGGTTGTTGAAACCTCCCGGGAACAGATTCATATCCACCTGCGCCAACTTGAAGCCGGAATTGCGCAAATCGACCGAACCATAGAAGGGTGGGGTATTTTCCAGCCACTGACTGCGGAACCACGCCTCGATATCGGGCTGGGCGGCCAGCATCTTGCGCTCAAGGTCGAGTAGCGGGCCGGTCAGGGCGGTGGCGAGGTGGGGAACATTCATGATGGTGAACTCTTTTATGAAAGGCGGTCACGTGGCGTAGGCAGCCTAGTATGCAGCCTGCCTGAGATGGAAGGAGGGTGGAAGCACATTCCGTCGGATGACAAATTTAGCCAACCACGCCGATTTCAAGAGGCATACGGCGTCAGGCCGGCAATAATGAGCTGGACACCCGTGCTACACTCGCGCGGCTTTTTACGCCGCCCGATTTTCCGCCAGTTCCGAGGTTGTTGGTATGACCGCTCCCGCCCCTAAGCCAAAAGAAAACTTGCAGGAAACCCTGCAGCAGGTGGTGCGCATCCTCAATCGCCATCGCCTGGTGGAAAACCTGGTACACAAACAGGATATGCACAAGCACGCCCTGGTGGAAACCATCGTGCACAAGCAGAACCTGGCCGAGCTGGAAAAGCGCCTGGAACAGCTGCATCCGGCCGATATCGCCTTTGTGCTGGAATCGCTGCCGCTGGAAGACCGCCTGATCGCCTGGGGCCTGATCAAGCCGGAGATCGAAGGCGATGTGCTGCTGGAGGTATCCGACTCGGTCCGCGAGACCTTGCTGGCCGATATGGACCGGGCCGAGATCCTGGCCGCCGCCGAACACCTCGATACCGACGAGCTGGCCGACCTGGCGCCCGATCTGCCGCAGGACGTGATGTCCGAGCTGATGGGCTCGCTGGAAGAGGACGAACGGGCCGAACTGCAATCGGCGCTGTCCTATGCCGACGACCAGGTCGGCTCGCTGATGGACTTCGACATGGTCACCATTCGCGATGATGTGACCCTGGAAGTGGTATTGCGCTACCTGCGCCGCTTCGATGAACTGCCGCACCATACCGACAAGCTGTTCGTGGTCGACAATGACCAGCGCATCAAGGGTGTGTTGCCGATCAAGCGCCTGTTGATTACCGATCCGGACCGGGATGTTTCCGAAGTCATGGCCCACGAAGTCGTGATGTTTCGCCCGGACGATGATGCCGGCGACGCGGCCCAGGCTTTCGAGCGTTACGACCTGGTCTCCGCCCCCGTGGTCGACTCCACCCACAAGGTGATCGGCCGGCTGACCGTGGACATGATGGTGGACGTGATCCGCGAAGAATCCGAAGCGGAAATGCTCAGCCTGGGGGGCCTGAAGGAAGACGAAGACCTGTTCAGCTCGGTATGGCAATCCGCCCGCAATCGCTGGCCCTGGCTGGCGATCAATATTCTTACCGCCATCTTCGTCTCGCGCGTCATCGGCCTGTTCGAGGGCACCATCCACCAACTGGTGGCCCTGGCCGCGCTGATGCCCATCGTCTCGGGCATAGGCGGGAACACCGGCACCCAGACGGTCACCCTGGTCGTGCGCGGCCTGGCGCTGGGACAGATCAACCCCTCCAGCGCGCGCCGCCTGATCGTCAAGGAGCATGCCATCGCCTTGCTGAGCGGCGTGGTGTGGGGCGGTGTACTGGGCCTGATCGCCTGGTTGCTGTACGGCGATTTCCAGCTGGGCCTGGTGATGACGGCTGCCATGATCCTCAACCTGCAGGTCGCCGCCCTGGTCGGGCTGCTGGTACCGTTGACCATGGACAAACTGGGCCGCGACCCAGCCTACGGCTCCTCGGTCTTCCTGACCGCGGCCACCGACAGCATGGGGTTCTTCATCTTTCTTGGCTTGGCCACCATCTTCCTGGTATGACGGCCTTGCCATCGATTTCGCGCGCCGCATAAGTGTAAACGCGGCTCCATGGCTTCCCTAAGTCTCATGTCATAATCACCGCCATGTTCTCGCCCATCTCCGAACGCTCCGCCCATCCGGCCAGCGCCCGCTTGCCAGCCACCGTGCTGCTCGATCTGCTGCGCCACCAGCGGTACGGCGTCGAATACCAGCCCATCGTCGATCTGCAGCGCGACGAACCCATAGGCTACGAAGCGCTGGCGCGATTTTACGCGGCCGACGGCCAGCCGCTGGCGCCCAAGGGCGTGTTCGAGGCCTTGCATGGCAGCCCGCTCAGCCTGTTCCAGCTGGAATACGATATGAAGCGCCTGCAGCTGGCCTACGCACCCACGCAGGCCGAGCTGCTGTTCGTCAATCTCGATCCGGATGCCTATGCCGTCACCGCGAACGAGCCGGTCGATCCGCTGCTGACCTTGATGTCGCCGCGCCAAGGCCTGGTGGTGGAAATCATCGAGAATGCCAATGTGACCGATGCCTCGCTATCGCAGCAGCTGGCGCAAGCCTTTTCGGCCCGCGGCATCCGGCTGGCGCTGGACGATATCGGCGCACCAAACTCGATGATTTCCCTGGACGTATTGATGGCGGTGGACTGGTTTAAATTCGACCGCTCCTGGCTGGCGCGCGCGCGCGACGCCAAGTGTCGCGCCGCCCTGACCCATCTGATCGGCTTCGCCCATGAATGCGGCTGCCGCGTGATCCTGGAAGGGGTGGAACGGCAAGAGGACCTGCAATTGGCCCGCGCCTTGCAGGTCGATTGCGTGCAAGGCTTTCTTTATCACAAACAGTTCGTTTCGATATCGCTGGCGCCTCGGCCAGTCTGGGCCATGGTATGAACAGCGTTAAGCAATTGATCGATGAGGCACGTGCCAGCGGGCTACCCAGCCTGGAAGCCCGCCTGTTGCTGAGCCACGCCGGCGGTTTGAGCCGTACCCGTCAACTGGCCTGGCCGGATACGGTGCTGAGTACCGAGCAGGCAGGGCAGTACCGCGATCTATTGCGGCGCCGCAACGAAGGGGAACCGGTTGCTTATCTGGTCGGCTCGAGAGAATTCTTCAGCCTGGAATTTATCGTCAGTCCGGCCGTATTGATTCCCCGTCCGGAAACCGAGCTGCTGGTGGAACTGGCATTGGCGCGCCTCCCGCTGGAACGGGCGTGCAGCGCCTTGGACCTGGGCACCGGCTCCGGCATCATTCCCGTTTCGCTGCGCAAGCATCGGCCGCTGCTGGATATGCGGGCGGTCGATATCTCCGAACAAGCACTCGCCGTCGCCATGCGGAATGCCGAACGACACGCCACCCCCATCCTGCTCGGGCAAAGCGACTGGTATAGCGCGCTGACCGATGAGCGCTTCGACCTGATTGTCTCCAATCCCCCGTATATCGCCCACGCCGACCATCATCTGGCCGAAGGCGACCTGCGCTTCGAACCGCGCAATGCGCTGACCGACGAAGGCGACGGCCTGGTCCATATCCGCCGCATCGTCGGCGAAGCGCCTGCCTATCTACGCCCGAACGGTTGGCTGTTGTTCGAACACGGTTACGATCAAGCCGCCGCCAGCCGCGACCTGCTGAATGCGGCCGGCTTCGACCAGGTACAAAGCTGGCAGGACCTGGCCGGGATCGAACGCGTCAGCGGCGGCCATTGGCCAGGACCGGCCAGCGGCCAAAGTATTTAACACCGTCCAAATTACCAACGTGGATCCGGCGTAAACCCCTCGCGAGGAAATGCACTGGGTTGGTCCCGTGCCCGTTCGCGCCAGCGCCGCTCGGTGATCACCCCTGCCGCCGCCAGGTTGCGGCGGCTGTCGTAGCGCACCGCCAGCACTTCGCGCGGCTGTTCGCTGGCCCGTTCGAACTCGGTGCGCCGGACATGCGACTCCTCGATTTCACCATGGCCGGTGCCCATGGCGGCGGCGCTCTCCGCCTTGCGGGAGGCCATCGGCGGCCGATTGCCTTCCTTGGCGATGGCGGCCGGCGGCGGAACGTAGCGGCGTTCATTGAACACGGCCGCACCGATTACGCCGACGTCGAATGGGCGGTCGGTACGGGCGGCGTAGCTATCGCCCAGATCGGTGAAGTAGAAGCGCGCCACGCTGCCCATGGACTTGCGCCAGCCCGTCACCACCGTATCGGCATAGGGCTCCAATACATAACCGGATTGCCGAAAGGCGGCGGTTTCGCCACTGACCGCGTTGATGCCGTCCACCGACAACACCACCATGACGCGCTCGCGGCTCAGGTTGCGCAGGCGCAGCTGGTACGGCTCGCCTTCCTCACCCGCCACCCAGGCACGATTGCGTTGATGGTATTCGGGATAGGCGCGGCCGTAGCGGTCTTCGACGCGCAACTCAACTTGTTGCCCACGTTCGGCCAAGGCGCCCAAAGAGGCGGTAACGAGCAAAAGAGGGAATAGCATTTTTTTCATGGCGTGCTCCTGGTCCAGTCGGTATCGGTAATGCTTAAACGTACTTGTAGCGGCAACGGGGTTAACACCGACTGAATCGCGTACGACGGAAAAGGTCGTACGGTGGGCAAAATGGAGATCGACAGCTGCTGAAGCGGCCGCGTAAAATTTCAGATTGAATTTAATCGTTTAACGTTGGCTGTGACTCCACAGCCGGCGCACGCAAGGAAGAACGCTATGAGTACCCAGGAAAAGATTCGTCAAACCGTGACCGAAAACCCGGTCGTGTTGTACATGAAGGGTACCCCGACCTTTCCGCAGTGCGGTTTTTCCGCCAAGGCAACCAGCATTCTGAAGGCCTGCGAGGTGTCGTTCCATCCCGTCAACGTCCTGATCGACGATGAAATCCGCCAAGGCATCAAGGAATACGCCAACTGGCCGACCATTCCGCAGCTCTATATCAACGGTGAATTCATCGGCGGTTCGGACATCATCGGTGAGATGTACCAATCGGGCGAGCTGCAAAAGCTGCTCGAACCGCTGAAGGGCTGAAACAGCGCCAGTCGTACGCAAACGGGCCCGGATCCGAACGATCCGGGCCCGTTTGCCATTTGGTGCCGGGCGTACCGCTAGTCTTCCGGAAAAAGCGGCAGCGTGCCGGTAAGGTAAGGCTGGTGGGCTTGCTCGAAACGCAATAAGGCTTGCTTACGCGGCAAGCCGGCGGCATACCCGGTCAGCGAGCCGTCCGCGCCGATTACCCGATGGCAGGGCACTACCAGGCCGATAGGGTTGGTGGCATTGGCACGACCCACGGCGCGCGCCGCCCCCGGCTGGCCCAGCGCACGCGCCAACTCGCCATAGCTGCGGGTTTCGCCATAGGGTATCTCGCACAGCGCCGCCCATACTTCCCGCTGAAAAGGTGTTCCGGGTGCCGCCAAGGGCAGGCTGAAGCGGCGTAGCTCTCCCGCCAGGTAGGATCCCAGCTGCCGCCGCACTTCCACCAGCCTGGCCGCTTGCCATTGGGCACCGCGCCGCTCTGCCGCGGCGACCGCGTCCGGCCCGAAACTCAGGCTCAACAAAGCGCCCGTCTCATCGACCACACCCACCATGTCGCCAAATGGCGAGGGAATACCGTCCCAGGCAAGATCCCTCTTCATGCGGCCTCCTGCAAGCTTGCCCACAGATGTGCCGTTGCCAGGCTGCGCCAGGGTGCGAAACCCTCCATCAGTTGCAAGGTCTGTTCAGCATCCGGGCGCTGCGGTAGGGCGAAGAAGCGTTGCAATGCCAATACCAGCCCGGCATCGCCGACCGGCACGCAGTCGCCGAATCCCGCGCCGCGCATCAGCGTGTACTGGGCCGTCCAGGGCCCGATGCCGCGAATAGCCGTCAAACGGCGCAGCATGGCAGGGGCCGATTGCCGCGATAAAGCCTCCATATCCCAGCCGTGTTCAAGCAGATAGCGCGCGGTACCCACCAGGTATTCGGCCTTGGAGCGGGAGAATTGGCGGCCGTGCAATACGGCGGGGTCCAGCGCGGCCACCGCGGCGATATCGGGATGCGCAAGCATGCCGTCACCGGCCTCCCGCCCGGCCAGCTCGATCACCACCCGCCGCAACTTGGCCGCGAAGGTCAGGTTCACCTGTTGGCCCACGATGGCCCAGACCAAAGCCTCGAATACCGTGCCGCTCAAGGGCAGGCATAATCCCGGTCGGATGGCCAACAAACGCTTTGCGTCCGCTGTGCGTGCCTGGCCATCCGGCAGCGTCGGCCGCTCGGCCAAACCCAGGCAGCGCAGGGCCATATGGTGTGCCGCCACCATCATATCCGGCGCGACCTCGCCCAATACCTCGCAGTGGGCGGTCTCCGCCTCGATCCGCATGCACAGGCGTACCGGCCTGCCATGCAGCAATACCGCCTTGGTCACGCTATTGCCCCGCAGGCGTTCCGCCGGCCCGTCGCCATCGCGCCCCAGATAGGCCAATACTTCGGTTGCACGGTAATCGGCGGGAAGCGACAGGCAGAATTGGCTCCCGGCGGGCAGATCGCGGTAGGCCTGCGGCGCCAAGGCAAAAGCTTGCAGAAAATCATGCTGGAAAGCCGCCCCATCGGCAAAACCCGCCGCCGCCGCGACCGTTTCGATCGGCGCAGCCACTTGCATCAGACGGCGCTGCGCCCATTCCAGCCGATAGCGCAGCAAAAGTGCCGCAGCCGGTAGATGGCCGTGCCGCCGGCATAATTGGTCCAGCCGCTGCTGCGTCAATCCCACCTGGCGGGCCAATTCGGCCATCCGTGCGCCAGGTGCGTCGCTATGCAGACTTTGCAATACCGCCTCGTAGCGTTGCTCATCAAAGGGCGTGCCCTGGTAGAACAGATCGGGCCGGCAGTACTCGCAGGGCTGCAAGCCGGCTTTGCGTGCCTGCGCTTCGTTGCGGAAGAAACCAAGCTGCTCGAAGGGAGCCGGCGGGGTCGCGCACGAAGGTAGGCAGTAGCGGCCGGCAGCGGCGAGGCCGCTGAGGAAACGGCCGTCAAAACGGCTATCGCGGGTCAATAGCTGCTGATACAGGGAGACGGAATCCATGGCGGCAAGTGCGGGTCGAATAATGAGGAATTCATTCTACTGCCGATGGCTGTTTCCAGCTCGGGCGCCGGGCAAGACAAAAAATGGCCAAGCGTGGCATGCGCGATGCACTGTTGGTCGCACGGATATGCGTGGCGTTACCTCTCCGCTCGCGCCACTGCAAGGCGCTATTACATCAGGATAAGGATCAAAGCATGCCCTCGTCGAACAACCCTGCCGGGCCGGAGCTTATTTTATTTTCTGTCAAATATTTTTCTATTACCTTTAATTCGTAAGATAGCACGGCAATGTTATGGTCGGTTTTTTTTAAAATCGCCTCATTTTCCTCATTTTCCTTATCGGCAGGTGCGCTGCCGCGTCGCGCCTCGGGCTTTATATTTTCCGGAGTTGATTTCCTGATTTCCATGACTTTCTTCAGCTCAAGCTGCATAGCGGATTGAACTTCATCAAGTCTTGCAGATTTCCTTGCCCGCCAATTATTTTCCTCAGCCTCGATTACATTTAAAAAATGCAGAGCACCTCCTTGATTTGAAAGATATTCTTTTTTTAATTCTACAAGTTTATTCCTTAGTTTCATCAAATTTCCTTCTTGTATTTCCAGTATTTCCCCCAGTGCAACGCCCTCCGCTTTTTGGCGACTATCAGCTTGCTTGGAATTAGGCTGGAGATCTTTGAGTCGAACCTTCAAATCAGCAATACAATATTGAAAAGTTCCGTACTCATCCACCAATCCTGGAATGCGCTTCTCTATCTCTCGTTTGCGCAATTCCAATATTGGATCATCATCATTGAGGATTTTTACTACTTTCTTTTTTATAACGGGAGGGTGCCTTGGTTTTTTCTTTACCTTTGAAAAGCACCCCCCTTTTATTTTTCGCCCCCGATTCGGAAACAATAGATCCGGGTTTGATTCGTCGCGATGCCGGGTTTCATCGCATGATGCTACGTTTTTACCTTGCTCGTCTGTTGGTTTCTCCGCCTCGATAGATAATGGATTAGCCAGGAACGAGATTTTCGGGCCGCTCGCTGCTTGTGTAGCCGGTGCGGGAATTTTTTCGAGGGCAAGCACTTTTTCCGAATTGACTTCTTCGACAGCGGGTAAGCCATTACCGCAGGACGATACGCCTGGTTCATCCGGCCATGAAGGTTGGATATTGACCGCTGGTGAGCTCGGCGAGTCGCTAGCGGGTAAAGTGGCGGTCAGGAAATTTTTAGCGGGTTCACAATAAAATTCTTTACTGGTGATCGGGGCTGCGTCTGCCGTGAATACCACCGGTGTTTCGTCAGATAACAACGCGTTTTCGCCGAAGAGCTCCACTGCCTGGGCGTTCGTTAGCTCTACGCACCAATTCGCGGGAGGCATCACGGGTCCTTCGGGTAATTCCGCAGCTTTGGCAAGTGTGACTCGGCTATTTAATGAAGTGCACTGATTATCTTGGCGTGACTCACTTACGGATCTCTGCTTGCGTTCACCGAAGCAGAAAAATAATTGCAGGATCCTACGGAAGAAAACGTAAAAGATACTATCTCCTCGACTACCTTTTGAATCCGCTAATTTAATTTCGTGTGTTGGTTTTATTGCCGTCTTACCGAAGATACCGATAGGAACCGGCCAGGCGTCCCTATTGCTGACTGGTGCAGCTTTCCATCCAACAGGCTTGCTCATTTGCAAAAATTCCTTCTGATGATTCCAATCATAATCGATATTATTATTGAATTTCACAGACCACGAACAAGCCGCACTATCCAGTGCCACGCGTATCGAAGCGATGCTAGCATCTGGCTGCTGCTTTCCAGCATCTACCCAGGAACACCATCATGTCGCTCAATATCTGGCTCGCCTACCTCGCCGCCGTCTTCCTGATCTCCGGCACACCCGGTCCCAACATGTTGCTGGCCATGACCCATGGCATACACCATGGCTTGTCGCGTACCTTCAGCACCATGCTGGGCCTGCTGGCCGGCCTGGCCATCATCCTGTCCATCTCGCTGGGCGGATTGGGCGCCGTCTTGCTGGCTTCCAGCCATGCCTTCGACGCCATCAAATACCTGGGCGCCGCCTACCTGATCTATCTGGGTATCAAGACCTGGCGCAGCGCCGATAGCGATATGCGCACCGAAGGACGTCCGGACGCAGATAGCGCCTGGGCGCGCTTTCGCATCGGCATCTTGGTTGCCCTCTCCAATCCCAAGGCCATCCTGTTCGGCGTGGTGTTCTTCCCGCAATTCCTGGATCGTAACCAGCCCTTCGCCGCGCAGGCCAGCATCCTGCTGCTGAGTTTTATCGTGATCGAAACCGGTTGGATGTGCATCTACGCCAGCGGCGGCGCCCAATTGGCGCAATGGCTGAAGCGGGGACGACGCATGCAATGGTTCAATCGTGCCGCCGGCGGGGCCTTTGTCGGCGCCGGTCTGCTGCTGGGAACATTCCGGAGATAAGCGGCATAGGCTGAGCGGGCCGAAATCGCCTTTCGGTCCGTTCAGATTTACCCAACCCTACCCATAGGCGTACCGATGGCACCACTGCGGTTCATTCGTTTTGGGACGGAGTGATCAGCTCGAAGGAGTTTCCGGACAGGGTGCCATTGGCGGTCGAGGCCGGCATAGCCCTCGTTGACGAACCCGCGCAGGGCGACTTGACCAGTTGCATGACTTCATAACGATTCCCGGAACCACGCGCGACAAACCAGGACCCCTCGGCCCGCGCTTCGGCGGCGGGAATTGAAAGATAGCCTTGAACAGAAGCGATAGCTGACATGATGATTACCTTTTTTTCAATAAGACAAGACCAGCACCGTCCGCTGAATTGTCTTGCCGAAGATTTTTGAAATGCGGCCAAGACCGCGAATAAATTAACCAACGCTTTATCTTCCCCGGATAGCTCCATCGCTAGCCGCGAAAGCCATGGCTGTACATATAACTCATCGTTCCAATCATTCGCCATCCATACCAGCATAAACAAGCCGACACCTTGAAACATCACCCAGACTCGGATAGGCTATTGATTACTTGTTCCTTTATATCTATTTACCACTCACACCCTTAGCAAATACATATATGACCATCTTATTTTATCAACTACAATCCGATGCGCTGTTGTAAAACAACAGAGACTTTAATTTTTATGCAAAAGACATTTAACTGCCGCATGGCCCGGACGGCGCGATTCCAGCCGTACCTGGCAGAAACCGACGCAGCACAGCCACCGATGCGACGCAGTGCTAGCCAATGCGGCTTACCCGCATTACGATTCGCACTTGGCTGACGACATAATTGTCAACCGAATCGCGCCACGGCTTATCGGTCCTGGCGCGCTAACCCGAAAAACACGATTTTTCTGCGGACAACGCCGGCTCCACGCAGCATCGGCCGTTTCCGCGCGGAGCCTCCAGCATGACCGCCTTTGTCTTTTCCGAACCGAACTTCGACGCCCACGAACAAGTCGTATTCGCCTGCGAACCCAAATCCGGGCTCAAGGCCATCATCGCCGTCCACAACACCAATCTGGGCCCTGCCATGGGCGGTTGCCGCATGTGGAACTACCGCGATGAGGCACAGGCGGTGAACGATGTGCTGCGCCTATCGCGCGGGATGACCTACAAGAATGCCGTGGCCGGTTTGCCCATCGGCGGCGGCAAGAGCGTGATTATCGGCAATCCGAAAACCGACAAGACGCCGGCGCTGTTCGAAGCGCTGGGCGAGGCGCTGGAGCGCTTGGGCGGCCGGTATGTGACCGCCGAGGATGTCGGCACCCATCACCACGATATGGCCCATGTGGCCAGCAAGACCAGCTATGTGGCAGGCCTGGGCGCCAGCGGCGATCCTTCCCCCTATACCGCCTTGGGCTGCTTTGTCGGCGCGCAGGCGGCGGTCAAGCATCATCTGGGCCGCGACAGCATGGAGGGCCTGGTGGTTGCCCTGCAAGGCCTGGGCAACGTCGGCTATGACTATGCCCGCCGCTTGAAGCAGGCCGGCGCCCGCTTGATCGTGGCCGATATCGACCAGGCTGCCCTGGAGCGGGCCCAGGCAGAACTGGGTGCGCAGGTGGTGGCGGTCGAGGCGATCTACGATGTGGAAGCCGATATCTACGCACCTTGCGCCTTGGGCGCCACCTTGAACCTGGGCACCCTGGACCGTCTCAAGGCCCGTATCGTCGCTGGCGCGGCCAACAACCAGCTGGCCACCGCCGAGATCGGCGAGCTGCTGCGGCAGAAGGGCGTGCTGTACGCACCCGACTTCGTGATCAATGCCGGCGGTATCATCAAGGTCTGCTACGAGTACCTGGACAAGCCGGAAAACGAAGTGGAAGCCCATGTGCGCCGCATCGGCGAGACCTTGGCCGAGGTCTTCGTCCGCGCCGACCGCGAACAACTGCCGACCAGCACGGTTGCCGACCGCTTGGCCGAGGCACGTTTCAAGCGTTAAGCTGCCGCGCAAAAAAAACCGCCCATAAAAATTTGGGCGGTTTTTTTATGCGGCGTCCTCAAGACTCAAGCATCGACCAAGGCCAGATACTTGGGATCTTCGTCCTCGAATACCTCGTCACCACCGACGGCAAAAGCCCGGCTGAGCATCTGGCGGGCACTGTCCGGCCGTCCCAGTTCGAACTCGCACTGACCCAGACGCAACAGGATAAAGGCATTGTCCGCCCCTTCCGGACAGCGCAGCGCCTGCGACAGCGCGGCATGGCCACCCGCGAAGTCCGCCAGCAGGAAGCTGGCGTCGCCAATGGCGGCCAGCACCCAGGTACTGGCTTCCCAGCGCTCGGTTTCGGAGGGCAATAGCGCGCGGGCCTCCTCGTACTTGAGCAGCGCGGCGTCGAGCTTGCCCTTATCGAAGAATTTGTCACCCTCCTCCAGCAAGGCCTGGATGGGTTGGTGCAGGATATCGGGCAAAGCGCTCATGGATGGTTTCCTCAGGTATCGGGCGGGGTGACTGCGCTCAGCGCTTCCCTGGCACGTTACAACTTTACGCAATGGTAAGCCGCTAGGGAACTTTTGATTCTAACAGCCACCCTGCCCATGCCCCATTACGGGGCATGGGCAGCCCGTTTACTGATAAGCCTCGATGCTAGGACAGGAACACACCACATTACGGTCGCCGTAGGCATCGTCGATCCGGCCCACGCTTGGCCAGAACTTGTTGTCGCGCACCCAGGCCAGCGGATAGGCCGCTTCTTCGCGGCTATATGGCCGCTCCCACGGTCCGATCACGGCGAACTGGGTGTGGGGGGCGTGCCGTAGCGGGTTGTTGTCGGCCGGCCAGCTACCATCGCCCACCTTGGCGATCTCGGCGCGGATGGTGGCCATGGCCGCCACGAAACGATCGATCTCGGCCTTGGATTCGCTCTCGGTCGGTTCGATCATAAAGGTCCCCGGTACCGGGAAGCTCATGGTCGGCGCATGGAAACCGAAGTCCATCAGGCGCTTGGCGATATCCACTTCGGTCACACCGGTCTCGGCCTTCAATGGGCGCAGATCGATAATGCATTCGTGGGCGACGCGGCCATTCTTGCCGGTGTACAGGATGGGGTAGTGGACCGACAGTTGCCTGGCCATATAGTTGGCGTTCAACAGCGCTGCCTGGGTCGCCTTCTTCAGCCCGTTGCCGCCCATCATGCGGATATACATCCAGGAAATGACCAGGATGGAAGCCGAACCGAAAGGTGCGGCGGATACGGCGGTCTGGCCGCGGTGCGGACCATCGACCGGCGCGACCACGTGGTTGGCCATATACGGCGCCAAGTGGGCCTTGAGGCCGATAGGGCCCATGCCCGGGCCGCCGCCGCCGTGCGGGATGCAGAAGGTCTTGTGCAGGTTCATGTGCGATACGTCGGCACCGATCTCGGCGGGCTTGACCAGGGCCACCAGGGCGTTCAGGTTGGCGCCGTCCATATACACCTGGCCGCCATGGCTGTGGATCACATCGCAGATTTCGCGGATCGCTTCTTCGAATACCCCGTGGGTGGACGGGTAGGTGATCATCAGGCAGGCGAGGTTCTTGCCGTGCTGCTCGGCCTTGGCCTTCAGGTCGGCGACATTGACGTTGCCGTTGTCGTCGCAAGCCACCACCACCACTTGCATGGACATCATCTGGGCGGTGGCCGGGTTGGTGCCGTGCGCCGATTGCGGGATCAGGCAGATATTGCGATGGCCTTCGCCGCGCGCTTCGTGATAGCGGCGGATGGCCAGCAGGCCGGCGTATTCGCCCTGCGCGCCGGAGTTCGGCTGCATACAGATTTCGTCAAAGCCGGTGATGGCCTTGAGCTGTTCGGACAAGCCTTCGATCAGTTCCAGATAGCCGCGCGTCTGGGTCGCCGGGGCAAACGGGTGGATGCCGCCGAACTCGGGCCAGGTCACCGGGATCATCTCGGCGGTGGCATTGAGCTTCATGGTGCAGGAGCCCAGCGAGATCATCGAATGATCCAGCGCCAGATCCTTGTTCTGCAGCTTCTTCAGGAAGCGCAGCATCTCGGTTTCGGTATGGTGGGCATTGAAGACCGGATGGCTGAGGATGGCATCGCTGCGCAGCAGGGCAGCCGGCAGGGCGGCTACCCGCTCCTGGTCCAGCACTTCCACGTCCAATGCCTTGGCGGCATCGCCCAGCAGGGCGTTCCACAGCGCCTTGACGTCGGCGCGCGAGGCGTTTTCGCCGAAGCTCACGCCCAGCTGGCTGCTGGAGACGTGGCGCAGATTGTAGCCGGCGGCCAGGGCAGCCTCGTAGGCGGCATGGGTCTTGGCGCCGAGGTCGATCACCACGGTGTCGAAAAAGTGGCGGGTCTGTACCGTGACGCCGACGCGCTTGAGGCCATCGGCGAAGATGGCGGCCAGCCGGTGAATGCAATTGGCAATGCGCTTGAGGCCTTCGGGGCCATGGTAGATGGCGTAGAACGAGGCCATATTGGCCAGCAGCGCCTGGCTGGTACAGATATTGGAGTTGGCCTTTTCACGGCGGATGTGTTGCTCGCGGGTCTGCAAGGCCATGCGCAGGCCTGGGTTGCCGGCCGAATCGATGGACACGCCGATGATGCGGCCCGGCACCGAACGCTTGTATTCGTCGCGGGTGGCGAAGAAGGCCGCGTGCGGACCGCCGAAGCCCATGGGCACGCCGAAGCGTTGCGCTGAACCCAGCGCGATATCGGCGCCGAGGGCGCCCGGCGACTTGAGCAGCACCAACGCCATCGGATCGGTCGCCAGCGCCACCAGGCCACCCATGCCCTTGATGGCGGCGATAGCGGCTTCCAGCTCGGCGATCTCGCCATTGACGTTGGGGTACTGGAACAGCGCGCCGAATACTTCATGGTCGCCGGCTTCGGCCGCCGAACCATAGATCAGTTCCCAGCCGAACGCGACGGCACGGGTCTTCATCACGTCGATGGTCTGCGGCAGGGCATCGCGGTCGACGAAGAAGCGGTTGGACTTGGTCTTGGAAACACGGCGGGCCATGGCCATCGCTTCGGCGGCCGCGGTGGCCTCATCCAGCAGCGAGGCATTCGCCAGCTCCAGGCCGGTCAGGTCCAGCACCAGTTGCTGGAAGTTCAGCAGTGCTTGCAGGCGGCCCTGCGAGATTTCGGCCTGGTAGGGGGTGTAAGCGGTATACCAGCCGGGATTTTCCATCACATTGCGCAGGATCACCTTGGGCGTGATGGTCTCGTGGTAACCCATGCCGATAAAGGAACGGGCGATCACGTTCTTGTCGGCGATGGCACGGATCTCCGCCAGCGCCGCTTCTTCGGTTACCGCATCGGGCAGGGCACAGGGCGTGCCACCCAGGATGGCGGCCGGCAACGTATCCTTCACCAGCGCGTCCAGCGTATCGGATCCAACGGTGGCCAGCATGCTGGCCATCTCGGCTTCGTCCGGTCCGATATGGCGGTGAATGAATTCGTTGTGGTTTTCGAGGGAAGAAAGCGGCGTCATGGTATGACCCTTATCGATTTGTTTGCGCGAGGCAAGTGCAATGGCAATGGCAAACCGGCCGCTTAACGCGACCGGTGAAAAACAATACTCCCGCGCAAGGCGGGAGCAGGTCGGTGGATCAGGCGCCGATTTCCTGGCCGTAAGCGGCGGCGTCCATCAAGCGGTCCAGATCAGCGGCATTGGCCGGCTTGATGCGGAAGAACCAGCCCGCACCATAGGGGTCGCTGTTGACGGTATCCGGCGTATCGGCCAGGGTTTCGTTGACGGCAACGATCTCGCCGGCGATGGGGGCGTAGACGTCGGAAGCCGACTTGACCGACTCGACCACGCCGGCTTGGTCATCTTCCGCCAGCACATCGCCCACGCCGGGCACTTCCACGAACACCACGTCGCCCAACAGGCTTTGCGCATGGTCGGTAATGCCCACGGTCACGCTGCCGTCGGCTTCAACGCGCAACCACTCGTGGCTGGCAACGTATTTCAGATCGCTTGGGATTTGGGTGCTCATTGGGTCACTTCCGGTTTAATGGGGCGCTGTTCACGCCGAGGTTTTGGATCGACCCGGGCTGGCTGGCACGGGTCGGGAAGAATTGGCGCGGATTCTACCAAATGTGTAGTGAAGTCCGCTGCTGCTACAAGCATTTGCTTATTCGAATACCTTCTTGCCGTTGCGCACGAAGGGCATCTTCACCACACGGGCCGGCTGCAAGGTCCCGCGCACATCCACCTGTACCGTGTCGCCCAGCTTGACCGCCAGCGGCACGCGCGCCATGGCGATGGAGACCTGCAGGCTGGGCGAGAAGGTGCCCGAGCTGATCTCGCCTTCGCCGGCCTCGCTCACCACTTTCATATGGCCACGCAACACGCCCTTGCCTTCGTAGACCAGGCCCACCTGCTTCAACAGCCCGGCGCCGCCGGCGCTACGCTGCGCCTTTTCCGCTTCTATCGTGCGGCGACCGGTGAAATCGCGGTCCAGCGGCTCCCAGGCGACGGTCCAGCCCATGCCGGCTGCCAGCGGCGACACATTGTCGTCCATTTCATTGCCGTACAGATTCATGCCGGCTTCCAGACGCAGCGTATCGCGCGCGCCCAGCCCGGCAGGCGCGACGCCGGCCGCCAGCAGCGCATTCCAGAACGGTTCGGCCTCGGCTGCCGGCATGGTGATTTCCAGGCCATCCTCGCCGGTATACCCCGTGCGGGCGACAAACCATTCGCCATGCGGCAGACCGACGAATACCTGCAGACTCTCGATCAGCGCGGCGATTTCGGGCTTGGCGGCGGCAGCCTTGGCCAGCGCGTTGGGACCTTGCACGGCGATCATGGCCAGATCGCGGCGTGGCGTCAGCGTGACCCCGAAGCGGGCGGCGACCGGTTCCATCCAGGCCAGATCCTTGGCCGTGGTACCGGCGTTGATCACTACCCGGTATCCCCAACTGGTCCGGTACACGATCAGGTCGTCGATCACGCCGCCCGTTTCGTTCAGCATCCCTGAGTACAGCGCCTTGCCTTCGAAACCCAGCTTGGCGACATCATTGGCGATCAGCTGTTGCAGAAAGGCGGTAGCGCGTTCGCCGCGCACATCCACGGCCGTCATGTGCGACACGTCGAACATGCCGGCGTCGCTGCGTACCGCCTCGTGCTCCTTGATCTGCGAGCCGTAGTTGATCGGCATTTCCCAACCGGCGAAATCGACAATCTTGCCGTTGGCGGCCAGGTGGGCATCGAACAGGGGAGTGCGTTGTGACATAAGGCTTCCTTGTGAGAAACGGGGCTTGGCTTGGAGTGACTCAGGGCGAAACGAAATGCTTATTCGAACTTGCGACGGCGCAAGGAGCCGGTTTCCTCATGACTGCGCCGCCTTATATACAAAGCAACCATCCAGCAGGTACTCGCCATCGGTGACGCGGCCATCCGGTTCGACGCGGTCGAACGGCACTTCCGCACCGTGCACCACGATATAGGCGGGGATGGGCTTATCGGCATAGCGGCCGATGGCGGTATCGGCGCGCGGATACTCGACCGCGACCGGCCGCACCGCCTGCTCCTGTTCACGCCGCTGCGCCTGGGCTACTTCCGCCACCGCCTGCTCATGCGCGGCCTGCTCGCCGGCCTGTACCGGCAAAGCCCGCAGATAGATCATGAACAACCATGCCGGCAAGCTCACCCGGCGCACCCGCTTGTCGCGGTCGATCACGCAACTGATGCCGAACTGGCCATGGCAGGCGGGACAATGGGCGATCGCCGCCAGGGCAAGATGATCGTCCAGCAGGCGAGCGATGCCATGCATTTCGCGCGCATGCAGCATCTGGCCGCACTTCAGGCAGGGCTTGGAGAATTGTTTGACCAGGCTGCCGTTGCTGAAGCGCACCGGCAAAAAGTGGTCGATGCGATTCTTGGGACGCATGGCCATCTCAGACCGCCTCGCCGGCCGGGGCCGCATCGACCTCCAGCACCGCTTCCGCCGCTGCCGGCTCGCCCTCTTCGGGTAGCGTCTCGGCGATATCGGCCACGTCTTCCTCTTCCTCCACCACCGCCACAGGCTCGCCCGCTTCCAACAGTCGGCATTCCAGCGACAGATCCAGATAGTCGGTCGCGATCAATTGCAGCTTCAGCGGCGTTCCGCGCGCCAGTTCCGGCAGGCCGGCGATACGCAGGACCAGCGGGATACCGTCGAAGCGCACCAGGTCTTCCTTGATCACGGTGGCGCCGATCTCCTGCACGCCCTCTTGCTCCAGCCAACGCAGACACCAATAGCGCTCCATCCGGCCCTGGAATTCGGCGTAGGCGTTGTAGGTCTGGTCGAAGTCACGCAAGGCGCCGAACAGCATCGGGTCGCGCGGCGCATAGCGGGGCGCTTGGCCGCTGAGCATGGCAAGCAGCTGTTGCTGGTTGATGAAATCCACCGCCCGGCGCAAGGGCGAGCTGGCCCAGCTGTACTGCGCCACACCCAGGCCCACGTGCGGCGAGGGCTGGGTGGTCATTCTTACCCGACCCATGGCCTGTGCCCGGTAGATCGCCGGGATATGGGCATCGGCCAGCTGTTTGCCCCAGGTGCTGTTGCACAGGATCATCAGCTCGGCCACCAGCTTGTCCATCGGGCTACCGCGTTTGCGCAGGCCGATCTGGACGCGCTTGGCGCCGGCGGCATCGCGCTCGATCGCGAAGTTGTAATCGGGGCGCTCGATCCGGTTCGGATCATGCTTGCCACGGCCGATCTCCAGCGCAATGGCAAAACGGTGCAGCCAGAGCAGTTCGCTTTTCCAGGGGTAGTCCGGCCCGCCGTCCGGCAGGGCCACGGTGTATTCGTTGAAGACCGGATCCAGGTCGTGGTGGCGCAGGTTGGCGGCGATATGCACGCGATCGAGCCGGCTTTCGCTGGCGATGATCTGCAGATCGGGCGTCACCGTCACATACAGGCTGACCGCCGGGCAGTCTCGGCCTTCGGCGAGGGTGAAGGCCTGCACCACCTCGTCCGGCAGCATGGTGATCTTGTCGCCAGGGAAATAGACGGTGGAAAGGCGCCCGAGTACCAGCTGTTCCATAGTGGAACCGGCGTCCTGGCCCAAGGTCGGCGCCGCGATATGGATGCCGACGCGCGTATTGCCGTCGGGCAATACGGTAACCGACAGCGCGTCGTCGATCTCGGTGGTATTGGCATCGTCAATCGAGAAGGCCCGCACGCCGGCATCGGGCAGGTCGGTCGGTGCCGGCGGCAGCTCCATGGCCGGAAAGCCGGTACCTTTCGGAAAGTATTCGGTCAGGAAACCGTCGAGCAGCCAGGCTTCCACATCGGGGATGGCGCCGGCACCCTGCAACATGCGCAGCGGCGACTTGTGCAGCGCATCGGCGGCGGCGGCCACGGCCTTCCACTCGATGGTGTTCTTGTCCGGCCGGTGCAGCAAGGACCGGACGTGCGACTTCAGCGCCTCGGGCAAGCGGCCGGCTTGCAGCTCGGCTTGCCACTCGGCCATCAGCACCGCCTCGCGGGCCTTTTTTTCCATACCGGCCTTGGCAGCGCGCAGATTGTCTTCCAGCGCCGGCTTGTAACGGCCCTTGCCCTTGCGATAGAAATACATGGGCGCGCCATGCAGGCGCAGCACCAAGGCGGCCGACTCCAGCACGCTGGGGCTGGGGCCGTAATATTCCTTCGCCAGGTCGGCGAAGCCGAATTCCTCGCCCGCGCTCACTTCCCACAGGAAATCCAGGTCCAGATCGGCCGCCAGCGCTTCCGCCGCCGGCAGAAATTCGCCCAGCGTCTGCTTGTCGAAGCGCAACCGGACATCGGCCGCCTTGATCTTGCTGCGCTTGCCGCGCGCGTCCTCGACCTGCAAGGTGGCGTCGGTCTCGCTCATCACGGTAGCAACTTTGAAGGTACCGTCTTCTTCGTAAAAAACATTCATGAGGCGAGGCTGGCCAAAAGGGATAGAAAAGGGCTTGGATTATACCGGACGCGGCTGCCGAAGAGCGTGCCGGCAAGCCACCGATTTTCGAATCCGGACAAGCGCTTGGCTGGAGAGGCCATGAACAAGCGTGCAGGCTGAGTGCCCAATTCGGCAAGTCCAACATATGTTTACCGGCCCGCCTGGCCGGCTTGCTAGAATCGGGCGCATTCCCTTCCATCCACTTTTGGTCTGGCCGCTCCATCGGCCGGCTCAGACAAGAGCCGTCATGTCGTCTTCGCTACTCTCCGGCCTCAATCCCGAACAATATGCCGCCGTCACCCTGCCGGCGGTCCCCGCGCTGATCCTGGCCGGCGCCGGCTCGGGCAAGACCCGGGTGCTGACCACCCGCATCGCCTGGCTGCTGAGTACCGGCCAGGCCAGCCAGCACGGCATCCTGGCGGTGACCTTCACCAATAAGGCCGCCAAGGAGATGCTGACGCGCATCGCGGCCCAGTTGCCGGTCAACGCCCGCTCGCTTTGGGTCGGGACCTTTCACGGCCTGTGCAACCGCCTGCTGCGCATGCACTGGCGCGATGCCGGCCTGCCGGAGACCTTCCAGATCCTCGACTCGGCCGACCAGTTGTCGGCCATCAAGCGCTTGCTGAAGGCGCTGAATATCGATGATGAGAAATATCCGCCCCGCGAGCTGGCCAATTTCATCAATGGCAACAAGGAAGAGGGCCGGCGGCCGCACGAGGTCGAATGCTGGGACGACTACACCCGCCAGCTCAAGGCCCTCTATGAGGAGTATGAGCGGCAATGCCGGCGTGAAGGCGTGGTGGACTTCGCCGAATTGCTGCTGCGCTCCTACGAACTGCTGCGCGACAATGCCGCGCTGCGCGGCCACTACCAGGCGCGTTTCCGCTACATGCTGGTGGATGAGTTCCAGGATACCAACCGCTTGCAGTACAAATGGCTCAAGCTGCTGGCCGGCGGCGGTGCCGCCGTGTTCGCGGTGGGCGACGACGACCAATCCATCTACGCTTTTCGCGGCGCCAATGTCGGCAACATGCGCGACTTCGAAACCGACTTCAAGGTCGATACCCTGATACGCCTGGAGCAGAACTACCGCTCGCAAGGCAATATCCTCGACGCGGCCAATGCCTTGATTGCGCACAATCGCGGCCGGCTGGGCAAGAACCTGTGGACCGACCAGGCGGCCGGCGAGCCGATCCGCGTGTTCGAAGCCGCCAGCGATTTCGAAGAAGCCCAGTTTATCGTGGACGAAGTACGGCAACTGCACCGCGAGGGCCAGAACCTCAGCGATATGGCGCTGCTCTACCGCTCCAACGCCCAATCACGGGTGCTTGAACATGCCCTGTTCCAATCCGGTCTGCCCTACCGGGTTTATGGCGGCCTACGCTTTTTCGAGCGGCAGGAAATCAAGCACGCGCTGGCCTATCTGCGTTTGATGGCCAACCCCGAGGACGACAATGCCCTGCTGCGGGTGATCAATTTCCCGGCACGCGGCATCGGCAACCGTACCCTGGAGATTCTGGGCGAAACGGCGCGCGGCGGCGGTAGCAGCATCTGGCTGGCCGCCTGCTCGGGCGGGGCCGGCCGTAGCTCGGCCGCCGTGGGCAAGTTCGTCCAGCTGATCGAGGGTATGCGAGCCCAGATGGCGGGCTTGAATCTCACCGAACTGGTGCAATTGGCCATCGAACAGTCGGGCCTGATCGAGCACTATCGTAACGACAAGGAAGGCCAGGAGCGGCTGGAAAACCTGGAACAACTGGTATCAGCCGCCGCCCGCTTTATCCAGGACAACGAGGACAGCGTCACCGCCTTCCTCACCCAAGCCAGCCTGGAGGCCGGCGAACATGAAGCAGCCCCCGGCCAGGACGCCCTGCAACTGATGACGGTGCACGCCGCCAAGGGTCTGGAATTCCACGCCGTTTTCCTGACGGGCGTGGAGGAGGGGCTGTTCCCGCACGACAATAGCCTGAGCAGCAACGAGGCCGTCGAAGAGGAGCGCCGGCTCGCCTACGTGGCCATCACCCGCGCCCGCCAGCGCTTGTATATCAGCCTGGCGCAAAGCCGCATGCTGCATGGCCAGACCCGTTTCTCCATCGCCTCGCGCTTCTTGAGCGAGATTCCGGAAGACCTGCTGAAGTGGTTGAACCGTGGCTATGCGCCGGCCGCCATGCCCACCCGAAAAATCGAAAAGACCGCGCCGGAACATGGGCTTAGGGTGGGCGCCAATGTCGAGCACCCCAAGTTCGGCCACGGCGTGGTCGTCGATTACGACGGCACCGGCAAAAGCGCCAACGTGCAGGTCAACTTCGGCGCGGTCGGCGTAAAGTGGCTTGCGCTTGACTATGCAAGGCTTACACTAATTAATTGAGCGAGTGAATATCACGCGTCCGACGGGTCCGCTCGCTCCATAACTAGATGGATTAAGACACACTGATTCAATGCGCTAACGAGCGTGAGCGAGGCTCCTTCGCGGCGGCGAGGGTGGGGCCGCCCGGGTGAGGGGGAGTGGGATAAACCAGCGAGGGATCGTTGAGTGACCACGAACCGCAAGCACCCGGCTGTGCCGGGTGGAGAGCTGCCGCTTGGGTACGCGCAATATTCCAGTGCGTCCACAGGAGAGGTTATGGCCGAGTTTGCCGGTAATTCAGCCTTGTTCGCGGCCCGTGCAGCCAGGGCCGGCGGCGACGACGACCACGAGCAGGAACTGGCCCGCGCCTATACGCGCGGCATCGAGGTCGACTACTCCAGCAAGCGCTTCCTGGTGATCGATGCGTTACAGGAAATGCGCTCGGCCATGAATGCGACGCTGTCGAGCTTCGGCGTTACACGCATCGAATACTCGCACCGCGCCACCGAATCGATAGGCATGGTCAAGCGCGGCGATTACGACGTGATCCTGTGCGATTTCGATCTGGGCCATGGCTACGATGGCCTGCATCTGCTGGAAGAACTGAAACTACGCAATCTCATCAAGCCGTCCGCGGTGTTTATGATCGTCACCGGCGAGCGCCGCTCGCGCATGGTGATCTCCGCCGCCGAACTGGCACCCGACGACTATCTGCTCAAGCCCTTCACCGGCGAGGAGCTGAAGCAGCGCCTGGACCGCGTCTACCGCAAGAAAATCGAGTTCAATGCCCTCGATGCGGCCATGATGACCGAGGACTATTTCAAGGCGCTGGCGGAATGCAATGAGCGCATAGAACGCAAAGATCCCTTCCTGATCGACTTCCTCAAGATGAAGGGCCGTATCGCCCTGACCATTGGCGACTACGGCCTGGCTCGCGACACTTACCAGCGGGTGCTGGATATCCGTGACATCCCCTGGGCCAGGATGGGCATGGCCAAGGCGCTATTCCATCTGAAGGATTTCGCCACCGCGCGGCAGTTGTTCGAACAACTGCTGGCGACGAACGAGCGGGTCATGGAAGCCTATGACTGGCTGGCCCGCATCCACCAGGCCGAACATGAACACCGCGAAGCGCAGGCGGTGCTGGAGAAAGCGTTGGATCTATCGGCCGCCAATGTGTCGCGGCAGAAGAAGCTGGGCGAGGTTGCCATGCGCAACGGCGATTACGACACCGCGGTCAAATCCTTCCAGGCCACCATCAATATCGCCAAATACTCGTTCTGGCGCGACGCCGGCGACTATTCCAGCCTGGCCAAGGCCCACCTGGGCAGCGGCAATGTCAACGATGCCGCCCGCGCCGCCGCCGATGTCAGGCGTGAGTTCCGCTACGATGCCCAGGCGGAACTGCTGGCCACGGTGATGGAGAGCCAGGTGGCCATCAAGCAGGGCAACAAGGCGCGCGCCCAGCAGATCCTGGCCAAGGCCCTGCAGCAGTTCGCCGGCGCGACCACCGAAGTACCGGAACACTTTGCCCTGGAGCTGGCCGAGGCTTGCTACCAATTGGACGAAGATGCCGCTGCCGGTGAGATCGTGCAAAAACTGATACGCAATCACCACGAAGACACCGCCGTACTGGAACGGATCTCGGCCATGTACGAAACGGTCGGCAAGGCCGACCTGGGACAGGAAATGATAGAGACCACGGCCCGCGCCATCGTTGCGATCAACAACGAGGCGGTCCGCATGGCCCAATCCGGCGACCTGGAGGGCGCCGTGCAGAAGTTCATCCACGCCGTGGAAGAAATGCCGGCCAATGCGCAAGTGATGCTCAATGCGGTGAATGCCATGCTGGCCTATGTGGCGCGGCTGGGCTGGCACCAGGGCTATATGGAAATGGCCCAGACCTATCTGGACCGGGTCAAGGCACTGGAACCGGCCAGCGTGAAATACCTCAAGCTCAAGGACGCCTACAACACGGCGCGGCGGCGCTTCCGGACGTAATGCTCACCAAGGCAGCCGCATATTGCGCGCCATGCCGGTTATCGATCAAAACTCAGATTGAAGGCAATGCTCACCCGCTCATCCGGTCCCGGATGCGGGTGCACCATATGGCGCAGCCAGGCCGGAAAAAGCACCAGCAGGCCCGGTTCCGGATCGATCAGGGCGCTGGGGGAAAAGAAGCGGCCGGGCTGCGGCAGCATATCTGCGCCGTTGCGAGGATCGAACACCTCCAGGCGCCCGGCCTTGCCCTGGCCGGGCAGCGTCGGAACAGCCAGGTAATAGCAACCGGACCAGGCCTGGCCGGGGTGATGATGCGGCGTATGGTAGGCACCGGCCGGCAAAACGTTGGCCCAGCCGGTGACCCGCACCTGCCCGGTGACACCTTGCAATGCCGGATCCATTTCACCCAGCGCCTGACCCAGGCTGCTCAGGATCAAAGCGTGCAGTTCACGCAGTGCCGGATTATCGAGCGCGAACAACTCGCCCTTGGAATGCCAGCCGCCGATATTGCTGACGTCTTCGCCGGCTTGACCGCGCTGCAAGGTCCGTACCATCTCCAGCAAAGCGGCATTGATCGTGGCGGGCGCCGGGTGATGGGCCAGCAGCAAGGGCGTAGCGAACAAGCGGTGTAGGCGGGCGTCGGGCATGGCGAACCGTGGCAGTGGCGACCCTCAAGTTTAGACACTTCGGCGGGCGTAGCGGCGCCCGTTTCCGGGAGCGTACCAAACGGCTTCGCAAGGTCATCTATAAAGCGATGTAACGCCATTGCAAAATTACGATGACCCTACGCAGCCTGACTCCTTTCCTGGCATGCCTATGTCTGCCGACCCTGGCGGATGGCAAGCTGCTGCGTATCGCCACCGGCGAACTGCCGCCCTATGCCACCCAATCCCGCGCCGACCAGGGCATCGCCCTCAACGTGGTAAGGCGCGCCTTCGAGACGGCCGGCTACCGGGTGCAGTTCACCTTCCTGCCCTGGTCGCGGGCATTGGCCGAGGCGCGGACAGGCAAATGGACCGGCACCGCCTACTGGGGACACAAGCCGGAACATGAAGAAAGCTTCTTTCTCAGCGACAACGTCCTGACCGAACAATGGGTATTCGTCTATCGCGCCAAGTCTGGCTTCGATTGGCAGACCCTCGCCGACCTGCGCCCCTATCGCATGGCCATCATCCAGGACTACACCTATACGCCGCAGCTGTGGAGCATGGTCAAGTCCGGCGAACTACAAGCCGATCTCACGCCTAACGATCTGTCCAGCCTCCGCAAATTGATCAGCGCCCGGGTCGATATCGCCCCCATGGAAAAAAACGTGGCCTGCGATCTGCTGGCCCGTCATTTTGGCGCCGGCAGCGCCAATCTGCTGCGCTATCACCCCCGGCTGATGACCGACCAATTCACTACCCATCTGATGCTGTCGCGCAAGCTGCCGGACAGCTTTGCACTGGTGACGGCGTTCAACGCGGGGCTAAAGAAGATTCAGGCTTCCGGCGAGCATGCCAAGCTTTTGTCGCAAGTACGCTGCCCGACGGCCTGGGCGGTAGATGCCGGCGCGGATTCGCTACCACGGGTAGCCAATCCACTCGACCCGGCGCTCGTGAAATAAAGTGGTGGCTTACCGCTTATTCCCTGCGTCGCGCTAAACCAGAATCACATCGAACTGTTCCTGGAAGTAGGCGCTTTCCACCTGCAGGGAAATGGGCTTGCCGATAAAGTCCGCCAGCATCGCCAGATTGGCCGACTCTTCATCCAGGAACATATCAATCACGGTTTGCGAGGCCAGGATGCGGTACTCGCGTGCATTGAACTGGCGCGCTTCGCGCAGGATCTCGCGCAGGATTTCGTAGCAGACCGTCTGCGCCGTCTTGATTTCGCCTCGCCCCTGGCAAACCGGGCAGGGTTCGCACAGCACGTGCGCCAGGCTTTCGCGGGTGCGCTTGCGGGTAATCTCGACCAAACCCAGGCTGGTGAAGCCGGAAACCGTTACCTTGGTCCGGTCCTTGGACATCGCCTTGCCCAGTTCATGCAGCACCTGGTCGCGATGCTCGTGGTTATCCATGTCGATAAAGTCGACGATGATGATGCCGCCCAGATTGCGCAAACGCAGCTGGCGGGCGATGACCTGGGTGGCTTCCAGATTGGTTTTGAAAATGGTGTCGTCGAAGGAACGGGTGCCGACGAAACCACCGGTGTTCACGTCCACGGTGGTCATGGCCTCGGTCTGGTCGATGATCAGGTAGCCGCCGAACTTGAGGTTGACCCGCCGGGCCAAGGCGCGCTCTATCTCCGCTTCCACGCCATGCAATTCGAACAGCGGCCGTTCGCCCTGATAGTGCTCCAGACGCGGGGCGACATTGGTGACGAAGGCGCTGGCGAACTCGATCATCTTCTGGAAGGTTTCACGTGAATCCACCACGACCTTGAGCGTTTCACCGGTAACGATGTCGCGCAAGACCCGCATGGGCAGACCCAGGTCTTGGTAAAGCATGGACTGCGGCGGCAAGGTACGCGACTTCTGCTTGAGGTCGGCCCAGATCAGGCTCAGGTACTCCACGTCGGCGCGCAGCTCTTCTTCGGTGGCGTGTTCTGCCGAGGTGCGGATGATATAGCCGCCGTGCTCCTGCCCCGGCGGCAATAAGCTCAACAAACGCTCCCGCAGATGCTCGCGGCCCTGGCCATGCTCGATGCGCTGGCTGACGCCGATATGGTGGTCCTGCGGCAGGAACACCAGGAAGCGGCCGGCAATGCTGATCTGGGTGGACAGCCGTGCGCCCTTGGTGCCGATCGGGTCCTTGATGACCTGCACCATCACGCTCTGGCCTTCATACATCAGCCGCTCGATGCGCTGCGGCTCGGCCGGATGCTGGCGTTGCTCGATCACATCGGCGATGTGCAGAAAGGCCGCCCGCTCCAGGCCGATCTCGATAAAGGCCGATTGCATGCCGGGCAATACCCGCTTGACCACGCCCAGGTAGACATTGCTGACGATGCCGCGCGAAGCGCTGCGCTCGACGTGGATTTCCTGCACCACGCCTTCTTCGGTCAGCGCCACCCGCGTCTCCTGCGGGGTGACGTTGATTAGGATGTGTTCTTTCATCTGCTCAACTCAAAATGACATACCGCAAGGCACGCCCAAGCAGGCATGCGCTGGGGTCTGTCATCTCTAGGGCGTGCGCAGCGGCACGCGCGGCGGTGTGCCAGGCATCAGCCGCAGTCCCAGCTTGAGCAACTCTTCCCAGGCATCGCCACTGCCCACACCCTTGACGATACGGTCGATCTGGGCCGCATGGGCCAGCGCGCCCTTCAGCTGGCTGGCCTTGAGCCTGTTCAGCGCGGCGGGATAGTGGCGCTGCTTGTCGCCCCACACCCGGTTTTCGCGGAACAACTGCTGCATATTCAGCCCTTGCGAACGGCCCAGGCCCACCCGCAGCAGCGCACGCACCTCATCGGCCATGGCCCACAATACCAGATGGGGCGCTTCGCCCTCGGCGCGCAGTCCGTCCAGCATACGGGCCAAGCGGCCGATATCGCCCGACAGCATGGTTTCACCCAGGCTCCACACATCGTACCTTGCCACATTGGCCACGGCGGCACGTAATGGTTCCAGCCCCAGCTCGCCGGCGGGGTGCAGCAAGGCCAGCTTGTCGATCTCCTGCTTGGCGGCCAGCAGATTGCCCTCGACCCGACTGATCAGGAACTCCATGGCCTCGCCGCTCAGGCGTTGCTGCTGCCGCGCCAACCGCTCGCCGATCCAGGCTGGCAATTCATTGCGGCTTACCAGGGGACACGCCACCACCGTGCCAACGGCTTCCAGCGCGGTGAACCATTTGCTTTGCAGCTGCATTTTTTCCAGCTTGGGCAGTTGCAGCAGCAGTACATTGTCGGCCGGCGCACCGGCGGCATAGCGCTGCAGCGCCTCGCCGCCTTCCCCTCCCGGCTTGCCGTTGGGCACGCGCAATTCGATCAGCTTGCGCTCGGCGAACAAGGAAATAGCCTGGCCGGCGGCCGCCAGTTCCGACCACTTGAAGCCCGCTTCTACCGTCAGCACCTCCCGCTCGGCAAAGCCGGCCAGCCGGGCCGCATCGCGAATGGCCTGGGCCGCTTCCAGCGCCAGCAACGCTTCTTCGCCATGTACCACATAAATGGGCGATAAGCGGCCGGCGGCTAGATGGCCAGGTAGATCACTCGCGCGGATCGGCATTACGGTACCGCCACCGGGGCCGGCGCGCGGGTGGCGGCCGGTGCTTCCAACGCCGCCAGGGACTTGAGGGCGGCCAGGCGCCGCAGGATCTGCTGCGCGGCATCCTGGCGCATATCGCGTATCAGCAGCTGCTCTTCCGCTTCCTTGCCCAATACATTGTTTTCATCGAAGGTGTAGTCGCGCCGCAGCGTCAGCTCGGTGGACGGTATCCAGTCGCGGCCACCCTGCTGTACCCGGAACCGGGCCCGGTACAGCAACTGATATTCGCTGACCCGGCCGGACCGGTTGACGGTGAGGATCTGCTTGTCGACGTTCTCGCCTTCCACCATCAGCATGGCCTCGGCCTGGCCGGCACCCAGCAGTTGCAGGTCGGCACGCAGCGATAGCTGGCGCTTGAGCGCATCGCCCAGCCCGCCGGCCGGCGCGGCCAGGTGCAGGGAGGCAAACGCCAGCGGGCCGTCTCGCCCTGGCCCCGCAGGTGAAAACCGCAAGCGCTCAGCAAGAGGGTAGCGGCGAAAACGACTGGATAACGCATGCAAGCTCCGCGGTGAGGCCGGCGCACAAGGCGCCGGACCGGATCAAACAACCAGGTTGACGAGACGGCCGGGTACCACGATGACCTTCTTCGGTGCCTGTCCATCAAGGAATTTCTGCACATTGGCATTGGCCAGGGCGAATGCCTCGATGGCGGCGCGGTCGGCATCGGCCGGCACCGCGATCTCGCCCCGCAGCTTACCGTTGACTTGCACCATCAGGGTGATTTCATCCTGCACCAGGGCCGCGGCCAGCGGTTCCGGCCAGGCCGTGTCCAGTAGTTCGCCGCCATAGCCCAACTCGGTCCACAGTGCATGGGCGATATGCGGACAGACCGGATAGAGAACCCGCAGCAATATACCCAGGCCTTCACGCTGAACCGCCACGGCCTCGCCGCGATAGGCTTCCATCGCATTGAGCAACTTCATCGCCCCCGACACCACGGTGTTGTACTGCAGGCGTTCGTAGTCGGCGTTGATCTGCTTGAGCGTGCTGTGGATTTCAAAGCGTAGCGCCTTGGCGGCCTTGTCCTGCTCGCCCACCTCGCCGGCCGAACGCAAAGCGTCGGCGTGCTTGTGGACAAAGGACCACAAACGACGCAGATAGCGGGAGGCACCCTCCACGCCACTGTCGCTCCAGGCGGCGCTTTGCTCGGGCGGAGCGGCAAACATGGTGAACAGGCGGGCGGTATCGGCACCGAAACGGGCGATGATGTCCTTGGGTTCCACCACATTGTTCTTGGACTTGGACATCTTTTCCACGCCGCCCATATTGACCGGCTGGCCGTCGGCCTTCAGCGTGGCGGCCGTGGCGCGGCCCTTGTCGTCCAGCTGCAGTTCCACCTCGTGGGGGTAGTACCAGGTCCGCTTGCCGGCCGCGTCCTCGCGGTAGAACGAGTCGTTCAGCAGCATGCCCTGGGTGAACAAGGCCTTGAATGGCTCGGCGATCTCCACCAGTCCCAGGTCGCGCATGGCGCGGGTCCAGAAGCGGGCATACAGCAGGTGCAGCACGGCGTGTTCAATCCCGCCGATGTACTGGTCCATGCCGCCGCGCATCCAGTAATCATTGCGCGTATCCACCATGGCGCCGGCATCCGGGCAGGTATAGCGCATGAAATACCAGCTGGAATCGACAAAGGTATCCATGGTGTCGGTTTCACGCTGGGCCGCGGCGCCGCAACTTGGGCAGGCCACGTTGAGGAAATCCTCGCGCTTCTTCAGCGGATTACCCGAGCCGTCCGGCACGCAATCGGTCGGCAGCACCACCGGCAGGTCGGCATAGGGAACCGGTACATCGCCGCACTGGGGACAGTGGATGATGGGGATGGGCGTACCCCAGTAGCGCTGGCGCGAAATGCCCCAGTCGCGCAGGCGCCAGGTGGTTTTCTTCTCGCCGATCTGGCGATCGGCCAGATCGGCCGCGATTGCGTCCACGGCGGCCTGGTAGGCGAGGCCATCGTACTTGCCGGAATTGAGCGTGACACCACGCTGCTTGTCGCCGTACCAGTCGGCCCAGGCTTCGGTGGAGAAGCTTTCGCCCGCCACGCCGACTACCTGCTTGATGGCGATGCCGTATTTGCGGGCAAAAGCGAAATCGCGCTCGTCATGGGCCGGAACACCCATGACCGCGCCGTCGCCGTAGCTCATCAGGACGTAATTGCCTATCCACACTTCCACCTGCTCGCCGCTGAGCGGATGGGTGACGAACAGGCCGGTCGCCACACCCTTCTTCTCCTGGGTCGCCAGTTCCAGCTCGGACGTTCCGCCGGCCTTGCATTCCTCGATAAAGGCGGCCAGGGCGGGCTGCCGCTGCGCCGCCAGTACCGCCAGCGGATGTTCGGCCGCCACGGCGCAGAAGGTCACGCCCATGATGGTATCGGCGCGGGTGGTGAAGACATACAGCTTGCCGTCCTGAACCAGGGCGCCGGCTTCATTGCGGATGTCATGGTCGAAGGCAAAGCGCACCCCGCTCGATTTGCCTATCCAGTTGCGCTGCATGGTGCGCACCTGTTCGGGCCACTCGGTCAGCGTGTCGATGCTGTCCAGCAACTCATCGGCGTATTGAGTGATGCCGAAGTAGTAACCGGGGATCTCGCGCTTTTCCACCAGCGCGCCGGAGCGCCAGCCCTTGCCATCGATCACTTGCTCGTTGGCCAACACGGTCTGGTCGATCGGATCCCAGTTCACCACCTGGGTCTTCTTGTAGGCGATGCCCTTTTCCAGCATCTTGAGGAACAACCATTGGTTCCAGCGATAGTAAGACGGATCGCAGGTAGCAAGCTCGCGCGACCAGTCGAATGCCAGGCCCAAGGGCTGCATCTGCGACTTCATATCGGCGATATTGGCGTAGGTCCATTCCGCCGGCGACTTGTTGTAGGCGATGGCGGCATTCTCGGCCGGCAGGCCGAAGGCGTCCCAGCCCATCGGCATCAGGACATTGAAGCCCTTCATGCGCAGATGGCGGGCCAGCATATCGTTGATGGTGTAGTTGCGCACATGCCCCATATGCAGCTTGCCGGATGGGTAGGGCAGCATGGAACAGGCGTAGAACTTGGGTTTGTCGTGGTCTTCGACCACGCGGTAGGCATCGCGGGCCTGCCAGTGTTGCTGGGCGGCCGCTTCGACCTCGGATGGGCGGTAGTGTTCGTGCATGTAGGCTATCCTGAAGCGCTTGCCGCCCACGTGAAATTTGACGTGGCGGCCAAATAAAACGTCGATTATAACCGAGCGTCTTTCCCCGCATTGCTCAAGGAGTTTACCCGATGCGCTCCCTCCTGTTGGTCGGCTTGCTGGCCACGACACTGGCAGGCACCGTGGCGGCCGCGCCCACGGCGGTCAGCGCCGTCAATATGCCCGCCTGGCTGGAACGAACCGGCGAAATGCGGCCGCTGGCGCCGGGCATCCGCCTGCAAAGCGGCGACGTGCTGCACACCGGCCGCGGCGCGCGGGTGCTGCTCACCCTGCCGGAAGGCAGCCAGCTCAAGCTGGGCGAGGAAGCGGTATTCCGGGTAGACAATCTCAATGTCTCGGACGGCAAGAAAACGCCCTTCGTCGCGGCGGTCCACGTGCTGCAAGGCGCCTTCCGCTTCACCACCGGGCTATTGGACAAAGTCCGCCAGCGTGAGGTCGACATCCGCGTCGCCACCGTCACCGCCGGGATCCGCGGTACCGATCTGTGGGGGAAGGCCGACGCGGAAAAGGACCTGGTCTGCCTGTTGGAAGGCAGGGTCAGCGTGGAACACGAGGGCGAAAGCGGCTTCACCAACCTGGACCAGCCCCTGGATTTCTATGTCGCGCCCAAGGGCAAGCCGGCCTTGCCGGTGGCCAAGGTGGATGCCGACAAGGTCGCCCGCGATTGGGCGCCCCAGACCGAACCTCAGGCCGGCAAGGGCTTGGCCAGCGCGGCCGGGCGCTGGCGGCTGGTATTGGCCCTGCCCGACAACCAGGACGAAGCGCTGCGCTGGTATGACACCCTGCGCGAGGCGGGCTATGCCGCCAAGATCCGCCCACTGACGCAAGGGCGCTTCCGGGTGGGGCTGGAGCAACTCGCCAGCGAGGCCGATGCACGTACCCTGGGCGAGCGCTTGAAGGCCGAATTGCAGACCCCGCTGTCTACCACGATGCGGATGGGGGAATAGCGATAGCTTGGCCTCTTTTACGAAAGAGGCCAGCAGCCAGGTCGTAATCCTGCGACCTAGATTTGCGCCTTTGGTTAGCTTGCCAAATCCTCAGAATCGCATTGTTAATTTTCGGCTTGCTCGTAGTTAATCACTAGGCGACATCGCCCAGAGCACATAATATACAACCATATTGGTTCCGTTCTGGTTGGATTACATCATGCCTACAACACTGACGTAAAAAAATATCCCCGACCATGTGTACGAGCGACTGAAGGCATCAGCCGAGCAACATCGCCGCAGTCTGAACAGCGAAGCCATCGTATGCCTGGAGTCGGTACTTGCGCCTGTCAAGATTGCACCCGAAGAGCGGCTGGCGCGGGCCCGAAGGCTGAGGGATAGCCTAGGTACTCAATTTTTGGCTGACGACATCGACGTGTTGAAAGAAGATATTAGCCACCTTTCCCCCAAAATAGCCTTGGACTCGAAACCGTCGCATAAGCTCAGCACTTCGTAGGGTGAGTCATCCAATGGACACAGGCGCGGGCGCGGGCGCCTTGGAAGGTCACGGTGGATAAAATGACCCACTCTACATAACTCGGCATTCGTAAACATTAAACAGTTTTTCAGATGTTGTTCGCTGATAACCATTTTTTCTCATGTACACTTGGCCGTCATTTTCATCAAATGCAATTTCTACATTCTTGTACCCAGCCCGCACGTTCAATTCTTCTTTTTTCGCCAAAATAATTAAATCCCGCGCTACCAACCTCTCTGAATAGTCAACGTTGACCACGTTGCGTTTCGGTACATTATTTAGCGCTCTAGTTATTAAGCCAATATCTGCTTGCGCTTGCAATCTTCTTGTATCAGCCCTCCCAAAAAAGAGGTTTTGCAATCCCCCAAAAAATCTTTGGAGCAAACTTCCTCTGCAAACCGCCGCCTGTTCCATAGCCGAAATCAGTGATACCTGAGAAATAGTAATTTCTCCGGCTCCGTCTACAGTTCTTCGTTTAATAAACTCTGCTTTTTTTAGAACATCCACTAAGGCATCCGCTCTTAGATTGAATGACCTCACTGCAGCATTGTGATTTAGCATAGCTTAACCTCTTAAAAATTTGAATAAAACTAAACAACATATTACGGAGCAACGTTCTTCAGCTCGGTCAGTTTATGATGTATTTGATACCCAAAAATCAGCAATATCTTTCATAAAATGGTACTCACTATAAAAAAGCAGCAATCGCACCTTCCCATGAAGCACCTAGGGTCGTTCGACCTTTGATAGGCACCACAGATGGGCAAATAGAGAAAGCCTGGTCGCGTTTGCAAAAGAGCGGGGTGGTCAGTCACAGAATTTTTCTTTAGCTCGGATGAATCAGGCTCGGCAGCAGCGCCGTGGTCTTTTCATTCCCTTCCCGCCGACAGCAACGCCGGCGTCTTCTCGCTAAGGAAAATCCTATGCAGTCCTTGCCAACACGCCCGCCGTCCGCCTTTCCCCAACCTTCGGGTACGGCGAATATCCTTCCCGAGTGGTCCCATACCTTGCGGCGTCTTCAGGCAAACGATGCAACACTGACCGTGCTCAACCTTTCCGGCAGGGAGCTCGACAACGAGCGGATCGACGATCTGGCCCGCAGCCTGCGGGGTAACAGCAGCTTGCGCAGCCTGGACCTATCCCATAATCGCATCGGTCCCGAGGGTGCTCGGGCGTTGAGCGATATGCTGGTTCGGAATACCAGCCTGGTTTCGCTTGGTCTCAGCCACAATCCGATCGGCGATACGGGGGTTGTCTGCTTGAGCGAAGCGCTGACACGGAACCGGCGTCTTCTGCATATCATTCTGGGAGATAACCAGACCAGGCTGCCACACCCGCTGATCCCGCTGTTGCTGCAAGCCAATTGGGAGCTATTGCGCCCGGCTGGCGACCCTGCCGAATCCACGGGCGTCTCCAATCGAGAAATCACTTGGGCGGTCTCCCGCTACGGCGCCACGCCGATCAAGCTACCGCTGGCCTTGCGGCAAAATGTCAACCGCTTGTGTGCAAACCTGAGCCAGCAGGATGCGGTGACGTGGACGGTCTCCGCTGACGGCGGCCCGACGCCGTTCGCGCCGCCACCGCACTTACGGCAAGCTATCAACAACCTGGGCACAAATCTGAGCGAACAGGATAAACAGCTGGTGAAACAGGGAGTTTGCCCGGCTTCGCTCACCAACGCCCTGGACGCACAGTTGCATCGATATGCGTCCGAATACCAGCCAATGGTCAGCACCCTCTATCACCGGGAGGCCACGCCTGCCGAGAGCCTTGCCAAGACTCTCGGGCAACATCCACGCAGCGCGGGTAGTTTCTGAGCGGCGAAACAAGACATGCCGAAAAAGCTGAACCCGCTGTCCAACACGATGCGGATGGGCGAATAGCGACAGCCTTGCCCCGATTGCAAAAGAGGGGGCCTGCTGCCATTCACAGAATTTTTCCTTAGCTCGAATGACTCCAGGCCTGGCGGTAGCACCAGGCCTTTTCATTCCCTTCCCTCAGTGTCTTCTCAGCAAAGGAAAATCCTATGCAGCCCTTGCCAACACGTCCGCCATCCGTCTTTTCCCAACCCTCGGGCATAGTGAATCACCGTCCCGATTGGCCCGATATCCTGCGGCGTCTTCAGGCAAACGACGCAACACTGACCGCGCTCAGCCTTTCCAATATGGCGCTAGACGATGGACGGATCGACGAACTGGTTCGCGCGCTGGAGACCAATAGCGCTTTGTGCAGCCTGGACCTGTCCCATAACCGCATTGGCCCCGAGGGCGCTCGGGCATTGAGCGTAATGCTGACTCGGAATACCGGCCTGGTTTCGCTTAACCTCAGCCACAATCCAATCGGCGATACGGTGATTTTTGTCTGCCTGACGGAAGCATTGAAGCAGAACCGGCAGCTGCTGGATATCGTTGTGGGAGATACCCCTACCCACCTTTCGCACCCGGTCGTCTCACTGATGCTGCATAACAATCGGAGCCTATTGCGTGCACCTGACGGCCCAGCCGAATCCACGGATGGCCCTACGCGTATCACGGCTTGCGTAGGCTCCGCTGACGGCTTGAGGCCGATCACGCTACCGCCGGCCTTTCAGCGAGATCTCAACCATTTGAGCGCGAGTCTGAGCGAACAGTGTAGGCAACTGGTAGGACAAGGCATTTTCCCTGCTTCGTTCACCCATGGCAGCGACTCGCCGTTGCCACAGCCCTTTCTCCTATTCCTGCCAAACAGCAGTGCACCCCAGCGAATTCAAGCCCGCAGCAGCATGGCTTCGACACCAACCACCTTGGTCCCCGCGCTGTCCGACTTTCTTGCAAGCGTACCTGACCAAGCGGCCCGGCGGGCACAGACCCCCTCGCCGGTCCAGGCCACCGCAGCGAGCTCGCCACCAGCAAACAAGGCGGGGCCAAACAAGGAAGAAGCTGGTCACGATCCGTCGGAAAAAACCACATAGCGCGGCACGTATGATTCGCCGGAACCGCCTGCGGCCTTGCATCAGCGCTACGCCTCGCGCGCCTGTCCAAACAAGGAGAAGTTTGGTGTATCCCATCAGCCCCTATCTATCGCCCATCACAATCCGGATACCCATCAATGCAAATGCCCACCGCTGGGGCGAAAATCTTCTGCGCCTGGCGACAGACGATCCGTCCTTGCTTGTGGCGAATTTCTCCGAGCTACAGCTCGATAATCTGCACATGGAGGAACTGGTCGCCGCCTTGGCGCGAAATACCCGGGTGTGCGGTATCGATCTGTCCAATAACCAGATCGGTCCGGGTGGCGCGCGGGCCTTGGCCCGTGTGCTGCGCCAACATCGCTCGGTGCGTGCTCTCGATCTGAGCGGTAACCCGCTGGGCAATATCGGTATCAGGCTATTGATCGAGCAGCTGGGCCGCTACATGGACTTGGGATTGGATAATACCGGCGGTACCTACGAGTTGCATTGTGCGCCCCTGCCGATATCGCCCGCCACGGCCGACCACCCTGGGCCCCGGCGAATACGGACGACAAGAAGGCCCCCCGGCGGGGAGGTAAGGACGAGCACGGTACGAGAACGCCGCCGCGCCTATATCTTGCTCCCCCGCAGCACACCCTACCGCGAGTCGATGGCACAGTTCATCGTCAGTAGACTACGGCAATTGCCACCCCGGTCCACGTCGGCGGCGGACCCGGCAGTCGAGCAGTTAGCGACCACGCTGGCTGGCATTACCCTTCCGCCGAACGAAACACCACATATCTATTGGAACATGCCGTAGCTGGCGGCGACCAAAGGAGATGTGTCGAGCAGGGCTCACGGCGACTCAGCTATCCGGACGGCGCCATCTTCTGCACGCGGCGCCGCTTTGGTCTACTCAGCGCATGACTACCGGCCGCAAATCCGCATGGGCGGCGATCCGGTCGGCTACCTGCTGGGCGTCCAGAGGATTGGCATAGGGGCCGACCCGTACCCGCCAGATACTGCCGGCCAGGGCAACCACCGGTGCGTAAGCCAGTTTGCTCAAGCTTTCCACCACCTTGTCGCGGAAGGCTTCTGCCGTGTTCTGGCTGCCAAAGGCACCCAGTTGCACCCAGCGCTGTTCGGCGGTGGCCTCCATCGGCACCGCGGCCACGGGCTCGGCCACCACCTTGGCGGCCAGTCTTGCCAGCGGATCGGCCACCTCGCTGTCCGGCACCGGCATTTTGGCGGGGCTGGCTTCCACCGTTTGCGGCAAGTTGATTTCCGTGGGGCGGGCAGGGCCACCCTCGCCAGGCGTCAGCGCCTCCACCCGGACGCGGCTGCTGCCGCCGTTGTGGTAACCGAGCCGGTAGGCGGCGGCATAGGAGAGGTCGATTACCCGGTTCTTATGGAAGGGGCCACGGTCGTTGACCCGTACCACCACCGACTTGCCGCTGCCCAGATCGGTGACCCGGGCAAAGCTGGGAATCGGCAGGGTGGGGTGGGCCGCGGTAAGTTTGAATAGGTCGTAGACCTCCCCGCTGGAGGTCCGCTTGCCGTGGAACTTCTTGCCATACCAGGAAGCCACCCCCTCCTGGCTGAAATCGCCGAAGGTGGTACGCGGCTTGTAGGTTTTACCCAGCACGGTATAGGGCCGGTTGGCATAGCGACTAAGCGGTTCCAGCTTGGCTTCGGGCTCCTGCAGCGCGTCGAGATCGTAAGGGACTTCCAGGATGGGGCCGTCATCCTTGTAATATCCGCCATATTGCTGCGGAATCTGCTCCGGCTTGGCCGGCGGCAGTGGCATGGAAACGGGCGGTTTATGGACCACCGTGGGCGTCGGGAGGGGGCTGGGAGTCGGCGGCAGTTGGCTGGCGCAGGCCGCCAGCAGCAAGGCGGCCGCTGGAACCAGGCGGCAAAGATTCATGATTTCATTAGCTTTCGGTCACGCTGAATGGCCATAAGCATACCGAAACCAATCAAAATGGACAGCATGGCGGTGCCGCCATAGCTGACCAGGGGGAGGGGAACCCCCACCACCGGCAGGATGCCGGCGACCATGCCCATATTGACGAAGGCGTAGGTAAAAAAGGATAGCGTCAGGGCACCTGCCAGCAAACGGCCGAACAGGCTGGAGGCATTGCTGGTGATGATCAGGCCGCGTCCAATCACACAAAGATAAAGCAACAGCAGCAGCATATTGCCGATCAAGCCGAACTCCTCGCCGTATACCGCGAAGATAAAGTCGGTGGTGCGCTCGGGAATAAAGTCGAGATGGGTCTGCGTGCCGCGCAGCCAGCCCTTGCCCATCACCCCGCCGGAACCGATGGCGGTGGTCGCCTGGAGGATGTGGTAACCGGCGCCGAGCGGATCATCCGTCGGGTTGATCAGCGTCATCACCCGCTGGCGCTGGTAGTCATGCATATGGCTCCAGATCACCGGCAGGGCAGCCACGCCGGCCGCGAACAGCGCCAGCATCACCCGCCAGGACAGCCCGGCGAAGAACAGCACATAGAAGCCGGCCGCCGCGATCAACATGGCGGTACCCAGATCAGGCTGCTTGAGCACCAGGACCACCGGCAAGCCGGTCAACAGGGCCGCCACGGCGAAGTGCTTGAACTTTAGGTTGGCCTCGTGCCGGTCGAAATACCAGGCCAGCATCATGGGCACCGCCAGCTTCATCAATTCGGATGGCTGGATACGGGCAAAACCCAGGTTCAGCCAGCGCCGGGCGCCATTGGTCACCTCGCCGAACATCGCTACCCCGAGCAGCAGCATAAAGCCCACCAGATAGATGGGCGGCGCCAGCCACATCAATTGGGTCGGCTTGAGATTCGCCAATATCCACATGGCGACCAGGGCCACCACCACCGACACCATCTTGCTGCTGATCTTGTCGATGCTTTCGTTCGAAGCGGAATAGATGGTCAACAGACTGACGCTGATCAGCAGCGCCACGAACAGCAGCAGCCAGGGATCGATGGGCGCGGCGATACGGCGGGCGAGAGTCTTAATCCACATGGCGGTGCATCGCTTCCTGAGGGGTGGTCGGATCGCCACCGGGCGGTAGCACTTCCTCATCCGGGATCACGGTAACCGACTTGTCGCGGGCAGGCACTTTGCCCAGCAGGTAGTAGTCGGTTACCTGCCGGGCGATAGGCGCGGCATATTGCGCGCCGAATCCGACGTTTTCCACGATCAAGGCCAGGGCGATCTTCGGCTTGTCGGCCGGTGCAAAAGCGATAAACCAGGCGTTGTCCTTGAGATGCTGGGCCAAGCGGCTGGCATTGTATTTTTCGCCCTTGAGACTGAACACCTGGGCGGTGCCGGTCTTGCCGGCCGAGAGATATCCGCTGCCCTGGAAGGCCTTGGCGCCGGTCCCTCGCGGTTTACCCCCACCATGGCGTTCTTGATGAAATCGATATTGGCTTGCTTGAGCGGGATGCGGCTTTGTGGCGTAGGCTCCACCATGGTCCGGTTGCGGGTGGCGCTGTTTTCCACGTAGCGGACCAGGTGCGGCTTGAACACCACCCCGTTATTGGCCAGGATCGCGGTCGCTTGGGCCAGCTGCAAGGGTGTATAGGTGTTGAAGCCCTGGCCGATGCCGATGCTGATGGCGTCGCCGACCAGCCACTTCTGTTGTTCCCGCCGCTTGAAGGCGCGCCGCTTCCATTCCTGCGACGGTAGTACACCGATCTTTTCGCCGGGCAGATCGATGCCGCTGCGCTGACCGAAACCGAATGGCGCCATAAAGCGCGAAATACTGTCGATGCCCAGGTCGTAGGCAAGCTGGTAGTAGTAGGTATCGCAGGAATGCACGATAGAGGCATACATATTCACCCAGCCATGTCCGCCCACCTTGTCGTCGCGCCAGCGGTGACTGCCCAGGATGTAGTAGCCGGGATCATGAAAACCATACTCGGGTGTACGCTTGCCGAGCTCCAGTGCCGCCAGCGCCATGAATGGCTTGAAGGTCGAACCCGGCGCGTAGGTGCCCTGGATGGCACGGTTGTTCAGGGGCCGGTCTTCCGAATCGTTCAATTCCTTCCAGCTGACCGGGTCGATGCCGTCCACGAATAGATTGGGATCGAAGCCGGGCCGCGAAACCAGGGCCAATACCCCGCCGGTCTCCGGCTCGATCGCCACCAGCGCGCCGCGGTTATCGCCGAATGCCTGCTCGGCGATCTGTTGCAGCTTGATATCGATCGTGAGGATCAGATTGTTGCCGGACACGGGCGGCGTGCTGCGCAGCGAGCGGATGGCGCGGCCGCCGGCATCCTGTTCCACTTCTTCATTGCCGGTCTTGCCGTGCAGGACGGCTTCATAGCTCTGCTCCAGCCCGAACTTGCCCATATGGTCGGTGCCCTTGTAATTGGACAGCAAACCATCTTCCTCCAGCTTGACCACATCCTTGTCGTTGATCCGGCCGATATAGCCGATCAGATGCGAGGCGGACTCACCTAGCGGATATTGGCGGAACAAGCGCGCCTTCACCTCCACACCGGGAAAGCGGAAGGATTGGGCGGCGAAGCGCGCCACTTCGGTATCGGTCAGGCGGGTCTTGATCGGCAGCGACTCGAAGTCCTTGCTTTCAAGCAGCAGTTTCTTGAAGCGGCGCCGGTCCTTGGCGCTGATATCGACGAAGCGGGCCAGCTCGTCGATGGTCTCATCCAGCTTGCCGGTCAATTTGGACTGGGTGATCTCCAGCGTATAAGCCGAATAGTTGTGGGCCAGCACCACCCCGTTGCGGTCGGTGATAATGCCGCGCGAAGGCGGAATGGGGACCAGCAAGATGCGATTGCTTTCCGCCTTGGTGTGGTACTTGTCGTGCTGTATCACCTGCAGATAGACAAAGCGGCTGAGCAGGACGGCAAAGCCGAGCAATACGGCGGTGGCCACCACGATCAGGCGCAATTGGAAGCTGTAGCGCTCACCGTGGTGATCACGCAGGACGGTGCGACGGGTCATGATTGAATTTCGGCCGCCTTGTCGACGCGCTGGGGCAATTGGAACACTTGGCTAAGCAGCGGCCAGCACAGAGTGCCGGCCAGCGTGCCAAGGAAATAGCTCCAGCCCGGGAAGGCGCTGCCGGTGGCCAGGCGGACCACCAGCATGATGCATTGGTTGGCCAGCAACAGCGGCGCCACATAGAGCGCCTGCTGCCAAATGGGGAACATGCCCAACTGGCGGTGCTTGGCGGTAACGAACCAGCTGGTGAGGCAAAAAGCCAGGCCATGCTGGCCGAACACATTGCCATCGGCGATATCCATCAGCAGCCCCAGCCAGAACGCCCAGCCCACGCCCACGTGACGCGGCTGGTTCATGCACCAGTAGAGCAGGGTCAGCGCCACGAAATCCGGCAATAGCGCCCTCGCAGTGGCCCCCCAGGGAATCAGCGCCATGGTCAGCGCCAGGCCGAAGCTGAATAGAATAAAGCGCAGCTTGACCGGTTTGAGCAGTTGACTGGAAACCGGCATCAGTCTTCCTTCTTCTTGGGCTTCTTGCCCTGTTCGACGACCGGTTCCGGCTTGGCCGGCAATTCGCGATGCTCGTCCAGGATCAGCAGGAAGCGATGCTTATCGATATCGGCGATGGGTTCGCAACTGATGCGGGCAAAGGCGGAGCCGGCGTTGCGATCGACCCGGCTGACCTTGGCCACCGGCAAACCGGCCGGGTAGGTACCGTCGATGCCGGACGTCACCAGCACATCGTCGCCGCGGATATCGGCATTGAGCGGCATCCAGTGTACTTCCAGCGGATTTTCCGGACCCAGTCCGTAGATCACGGCCCGCAAGCCGTTGCGCAGCACTTGTACCGGCACGGCGTGGCCCTTGTGGGTGATCAAGGTAACCTCGGCGGTCAACGGTTGTACCCGGGTGACCTGGCCCACCACGCCCAATGGGTCGATGACCACCTGACCCGGCTTCACGTTGGCGGTCTCGCCGCGATCCACCACCAGCTTGGCGGTAAACGGATCGCGGTCGTTGTACAGCACCTCGGTCAGCGCACCCTTGCCGTGCTGCTCGGAGCGTGTCTGCAGCAACTGCCGCAACTGGCCGTTTTCCTCGCGCAGTGCCTGCAAACGCATCAGTTCGGCATTGGCCAGCAGGCGGTCATCCTGCAGTTTGCGGTTTTCCTGCTGCAAGGATGTCTGCGAGACAAAGAAATCGCCGACCTGCCGAGCCGCCGAGACCGGCGCGGTGGCCAGCCACTGCAAGGGGTAGAGCGCGACCGAAGCATACTCGCGAACCGGCCGCAGGATCTGCCAACGCACGTCCACCACCAGCAGCGCGAGCGACAGGCTGGCATAGATCAGCAGCAGGCTGAACGGTTTAGGGCCTTGCTTGAAGAAGACCGGCTGGGTGGTAGCTTGCATGGACGACTCAACCGTCCCCCGCACCGGGCCGGCACGTCGCGCCTTGAGCGCCTCGGCGGGCCGGGTAGCGGGGGAAAGGGAAATGGATCAACAAGGGCTTGGGCCCTGTGTCGCCGGCAAGTTGCCGGCTAGATTCCAGGGCGGGCAGAAAAACCCCTGCACCGCCCCAGCCCGTCAGTCGTTGGTAAAGATCGATCCGACCTTGTCCATTTTTTCCAGGGCGCGGCCGGAACCACGCACCACGCAGGTCAGGGGATCGTCGGCCACGATGACCGGCAGGCCGGTCTCTTCCATCAGAAGACGATCCAGATCGCGCAGCAAGGCGCCGCCGCCGGTCAATACCATGCCCTTGTCGGCGATATCGGCGCCCAGTTCGGGCGGCGTCTGTTCCAGTGCCTGCTTCACCGCCGAAACGATCTGGTTGAGCGGCTCGGTCAGCGCTTCGAGGATCTCGTTGGACGAGATGGTGAAGGCGCGTGGGATACCTTCGGCCAGGTTGCGGCCCTTGACTTCCATTTCACGCACTTCGGCACCGGGGAAAGCCGAACCGATACGCTTCTTGATCTCTTCGGCGGTGGTTTCGCCAATCAGCATGCCGTAGTTGCGGCGGATGTAATTGATGATGGCCTCGTCGAACTTGTCGCCGCCCACCCGCACGCTATTGGCGTAGACGATACCGCCCAGCGAGATCACGCCCACCTCGGTGGTGCCGCCGCCGATATCGACCACCATGGAACCGGTGGCTTCCTCGACCGGCAGGCCGGCGCCCATGGCGGCCGCCATCGGTTCCTCGATCAGTTCGACCTTGCGCGCGCCGGCGCCCAGCGCCGATTCCTTGATGGCGCGGCGCTCCACCTGGGTGGACCCGCAGGGTACGCAGATGACGATGCGCGGGCTGGTGGCAAACAGGCGGCTGGGGTTCACCTTGCGGATAAACTGCTTGAGCATCTGTTCGGTAATGGTGAAGTCGGCGATCACGCCATCCTTCATCGGCCGGATGGCGGTAATGCTGCCGGGCGTGCGGCCCAGCATCTTCTTGGCTTCGGCGCCCACCGCCAGGATGGTTTTCTTGGCGCTGGGCCCGCCTTCCTGCTGAATCGCCACCACCGAGGGTTCATCCAGCACGATACCCTTGCCGGCCACGAAGATCAGGGTGTTTGCCGTACCCAGGTCGATCGCCAGGTCATTCGAAAAATAGCCGCGAAAAAATCCAGACATAATTGTCACTTAATCCTGTATGTAACGATGCCATTGGCATCAAGCAGCCGATCCCGATGGCCGGCCATGCTTTACTGCGTTCCCCCGCGTCCCCGGTTTTCCGTGTTTTCCCTTGGGAGTCAACGCCTTGCGTCGCCATGAAACTGGCCGCGCGTTTCCCCAAGACTTGGGCGCAATAAACCCGGCATGTTACCCTAAGCGGCTAACAACATTAAAGCTTTGGAAGGGTTTTTACATGTCCATGACTGACGACGAAGTCCGCCGTATCGCTCGCCTGTCGCGTCTCCATGTCACCGACCAGGAAGTGGGCGAGGTCGGCCGCCAGCTGGATGGCGTCCTGGCCCTGATCGCCCGCCTGCAAGCCGTGGATACCAAGGGGGTCGAGCCCATGAGCCATGCCCGCGACGTAGCCTTGCGCCTGCGCGACGACGTGGCCACCGAAACGGATCGCCGCGACGCCTTCCAGGCGGTCGCACCAGCAGTGGAAGCCGGCCTCTACCTGGTCCCCAAAGTCATCGAATAACGCGCGGCCGGCGCCCTGGCGGCGCCGCCGTCGCTCCACGACAGAACGATCATGACCCACACCCTCAAAGAAGCCGCCGATCTCCTCGTCAGCAAGCAGGCCAGCGCCGTCGAGCTGGCCAGCCACTACCTCGACCGCATCGCCGCCGCCAATCCGGCGCTGAATGCCTTTATCACCGTGGACCGCGAACAGACGCTGGCCATGGCGCGGGCAGCCGATGCCAGCCGTGCCGCCGGCCAAGCCGGTCCGCTTACCGGCGTGCCCATTGCCCATAAGGACATCTTCTGCGCGGAAGGCTGGCGCACCACTTGCGGTTCGAAGATGCTGGATAACTTTGTTTCGCCCTACGATGCCCACGTGGTCGCCCAATGCAAGGCGGCCGGCCTGGTCACCCTGGGCCGTACCAATATGGACGAGTTCGCCATGGGCTCGTCCAATGAGAACAGCGCCTACGGTGTGGTGCGCAATCCCTGGGACCAGACGGCCGTACCCGGCGGCAGCTCGGGCGGCTCGGCCGTCGCGGTGGCGGCCCGGCTGGCACCGGCCGCTACGGCGACCGACACCGGCGGCTCCATCCGCCAACCGGCCGCCTTCTGCGGCGTGACCGGCCTCAAGCCCACCTATGGCGTGGTAAGCCGCTACGGCATGGTGGCCTACGCCTCCAGCCTGGACCAGGGCGGCCCGCTGGCCCAGACCGCCGAAGACTGCGCCTTGCTGCTCAATGTCATGGCCGGCTTCGACGCGCGCGATTCCACCAGCCTGGAAGTCGCCAAGGAAGACTACACCCGTGAGCTGAACCAGCCGCTCAAGGGTTTGCGCATCGGCATGCCGCGCGAATACTTCGGCGCCGGCCTGGCCGCCGACGTGATGAGCGCCATCGAAGCCGCGCTGGCCGAATACCGTCGCCTGGGCGCGGACGTGGTGGAAATCAGCCTGCCGCGCACCGAGCTGGCCATCCCGGCCTACTACGTGATCGCACCGGCCGAAGCCTCCAGCAATCTGAGCCGCTTCGATGGTGTCCGCTATGGACATCGCGCCGCCGAATACGAGAATTTGGCCGATATGTATGAAAAGAGCCGCGCCGAAGGCTTTGGCGCGGAGGTCAAGCGCCGCATCCTGACCGGCTCCTACGTGCTCAGCCACGGCTACTACGATGCCTACTACCTGCAAGCGCAAAAGGTAAGACGGCTGCTGTCGGAAGATTTCCAGGCCGGCTTTGCCCAGTGCGATGTCATCGCCGCGCCGGCCGCCCCCACGGTGGCATGGAATATCGGCGAGAAGAGCAAGGACCCGGTCGCCATGTACCTGGCCGATATCTACACCCTGGGCGTCAACCTGGCCGGCCTGCCCGGCATTGCCCACCCGGTCGGCTTCGGCAGCCAGGGCCGCCCCGTCGGCCTGCAACTGATCGGCAACTACTTCAGCGAGGCCCGCCTGCTGAACGCTGCCCACCAGTTCCAGCAGGCCACCGACTGGCATCGCCGCGCACCGGCGCAATAAGCGTCCAGCCGCCATATATAGAGGGAATGCAATATGCAATGGGAAGTCGTGATCGGACTGGAAGTCCACACCCAGCTATCGACCGAATCGAAGATTTTCTCGGCCAGCTCGACCGCCTACGGCGCCGAACCGAACACGCAAGCCAGCGCGGTCGATATCGCGTTGCCCGGCGTGCTGCCGGTATTGAACCGCGGTGCCGTTGAACGCGCCATCCGGCTGGGCCTGGCGCTCGGTTCCAGGATCAATCGCAAGTCGGTATTCGCCCGCAAGAATTACTTTTATCCCGACCTGCCGAAGGGCTACCAGATCAGCCAGTTCGAACTGCCGGTGGTGGAAGGCGGCTCGCTGACCATCCGCGTGGGCGAGCAGGACAAGGTAGTGCGGCTGACCCGCGCCCATCTGGAAGAAGACGCCGGTAAATCGGTACACGAGAATTTCCAGGGGCTCAGCGGCATCGACCTGAACCGGGCCGGCACCCCTCTGCTGGAAATCGTTTCCGAGCCGGATATGCGTTCGGCGGCCGAGGCAGTGGCCTATGCCAAGGCGCTGCATTCGCTGGTGACGTGGATCGGCATCTGTGACGGCAATATGCAGGAAGGCAGCTTCCGCTGCGACGTGAACGTCTCGGTGCGTCCGCTGGGCCAGGCGGAGTACGGTACCCGCCGCGAAATCAAGAACCTGAACAGCTTCAAGTTCATGGAACAAGCGATCAAGTACGAAGTGCAGTGGCAGATCAACGAGATCGAGGACGGCCGCAAGATCCAGCAGGCCACCATCCTGTTCGACCCGGAAACCGGCGAGACCCGCATGATGCGCAGCAAGGAAGACGCGCACGACTACCGCTATTTCCCCGATCCCGACCTGCCGCCGCTGGTGATCTCGGAAGCGTGGATCGAACGGGTACGCGGCGAATTGCCTGAACTGCCGGAAGCCATGCAGGCCCGCCTGCAGAGCCAATACGGCCTGTCCGCCTACGACGCCGTCACGCTGACCAGCAGCAAGGCCCTGGCCGCCTATTTCGAAGCCACGGTCGCGGCCGGTGCCGATGCCAAGCTGGCCAGCAACTGGATCACCGGCGAGCTGGCCGCCACCTTGAACCGGGCCGAACTGGACATCACTGCCAGCCCAATCGCCGCCGGGTCGCTGGCCCAATTGGTCCGCCGCGTCATGGACAGCACCATCAACAACAAGACCGCCAAGGATGTGCTGAAACTGATGTGGGAATCGGGTGACGCCGCCGACCTGATCATCGAACGCGATGGTTTACGGCAGGAAAGCGACAGCGGCGCCATCGAGGCCATCATCGATACGGTGCTGGCCGCCAATGCCGCCATGGTGGAGGAATACCGCGCCGGTAAGGAAAAGGCCTTCAACGCCCTGGTGGGCCAGTGCATGAAGGCCTCCAAGGGCAAGGCTGACCCGGCCATGGTGAACGAACTGCTCAAGCGCAAACTGGCATAAGCCCTTTTATTCGCCGGCCATCATTCGAGCAGCACAGGATGATGGCCCTCGGCGATGAAGCGATATCGCCTAGCGTCGGGAACCAATTTGAGATTTATTCGTCGCCTAGGATCAAGCCGCGACGGTGCTTGCAAAAGTGCCGTCGCCGATTATCTACGCGACGTAGCCATATGAAAATCCAAGCGGGATGATTAAACCATGAATAAAACATCTGAAATAATTAATATCAATGCAAAGAATAGTCCCTCCCTATTAAGTAAAGCGCAAAAAACGTTCAATCGCATGATCAAGCAGATCGCGGTGGAACGGACTTTGCTGGCAGCATGGCAGTCCATCACCCCACTATTTATGCAAAAGCATGGCAGCGAACTCGTTCCACTTCTGCAAGCCTACGAGGCACATCGGACAGAAATGGTACGCCTGCTCGATAAACACTATACCGATAAACTGTTTACCAAGCGTGATCGATCCAAGCTGGAAGATATCCTCGGCACCATGTCGGATGACCTGGTAACGGAACAGAGCGATGACGAACTAAAGCACATTTTCGAAAAGTATAACGATATCGATTTCGACTCCGTGCGCGCCGAACAAAACGACATGATGCGCGTCGCCATGGAAGAAATTCTCGGCAAGGAACTGAGCGACGACTTCGACCCCAATTCGCCGGAACAGATACAGCAACATATCGAAGCCGCCATGCGCGCGGAGGACGAGGCGCGGCAGGCGTTCCAGGATAGCCAGGCCAAGCGCAAGAAATCGGCCAAGACCTTGGAAAAGGAAGCACGGCAAGCCGATGAAGCACAGCATGCCACCCAGTCGCTACGTGAGGTCTACCGCAAACTGGCCGGCGCACTGCATCCTGACCGCGAGCAGGACGACGATGAAAAAGTGCGTAAAACGGCATTGATGCAGCGCGTCAATGCCGCATATGGCAAAAACGATCTGCTGCAGCTGCTGGAACTGCAATTGGAGATCGAACAGATCGATCCGGCACAGCTGAACACGCTGTCGGACGAACGCTTGAAGCATTACAACAGGATACTGAAGGAACAATTGGCAGAGCTGCGGGCCGAAATTGACGATATCGAATTTTCGTTCAAGATGGACTTCAATATCCCACCTTTCCAGCCCCTGTCTCCAACCGAGCTAATACCAACGCTGGAGCGCGATATCGCCGACTTCAAGCTGAGCATCGAGCAAATCAAGGCACAGCTGATCGAGTTCGAAAACCCCAAGGCGGTCAAAACCTGGCTGAAAAATTATCGACAAGCGAAGCAACCCTCCAACCTGGAGGATATATTTATGGACGAAATACGTTTCTAAGGACACGCTGATTAAATGAGCTAACGAGCAGGCCGTGGTTATAGGCGCTTAAGCGCCTATAACCACGGCCTGCTCGAATTCCGACCTACAGGAACCGGCTATCGCTACTTCGGCTGGTAGGCCGCCACCCCCATCCGCCACAGGAAGAAACTCCATACATCGGCGCTTTCCGCCACCTGCTGGCTCTTGGTCGAACCCATGCCGTGGCCACCGTCATAGTCCACCCGCAAGATCACCGGCTTGTGGCTGTTGCTGGCAGCCTGTAGCCGGGCGGCCAGCTTGGCCGGCATCCAGGCATCGACGCGCGGGTCGTTGGCGCCGGTGGTGACGATCACGGCCGGATAGGCCACCCCATCCTTGATGCGATGGTAAGGACTGTTCGGCAGCATGGCGCGGAAATCGGCCTCGCGGGTCACGGTGCCGAATTCGGCGATATTGGGCGGGCCATTGGGCGTCAGCTCCATGCGCAGCATATCGGAGATTCCCACCGCGCTTTGCGCCGCGGCGAACAATTCCGGCCGGGCGGTAATGGCACCGCCGATGGTGATCCCACCGGCGCTTCCGCCGGTACCGGCCAGCCGTGCCGGGGAGGTATAACCCTCTTTCACCAGGTAGTCGGCACAGGCGATAAAGTCCTTGGCGGTATTGGCCTTGGTCTGGATATAGCCGGCACGATGCCAAGCCTCGCCGAACTCGCCGCCGCCACGGACATGGCAGACGGCGATGACCCCGTCCTGCTCCAGCCAGGCCAGCCGGGTCGCGCTGAAGCGCGCTTCCATGGTGATACCGTAAGCGCCATAGCCGCTCAGGATGGTGGGATGGCTACCATCCCGCTTGATGGCTTTGGCGGCGATCAAGGACAAAGGCACTTCGACGCCGTCGTGGCTCTTTACCATCACCCGCTTGGCGGCATAGTCCTTGAAGTCGACGGCCAAGGGCTTGATCAGGCCGGTATCCGCCAGCTTGCCCTTCCCGTTCAAAGCGAGCACCCGCGGCGAAGCGACCCATGATTCCAGCCTCAATAAGGCGCCCGGCCTGGTCGGGTCGGTGGACAGATCACGTATCGTACCCTGCACGGGCAAAGCCATTTCGCGTGCCTTACCGCCGTGGACCAGCTTGATCAGCTTATCCACGCCACCTTCGCTGGCACGGATATATAGCGCGTCGCGCGCTACCGCCACCTCGCGTAGCACGGCCGGGCTCTCCGCCAAGACGGTTTTCGCCTTGGCAAGCTCGGGATGGTGCAGGTCCAGCGCCAGCAGCTTGCCGCGCGGCGCATCCAGATTGGACCTCAGATAGAGCGTATCGCCATGCAGCCAGGCGCCCGCCACCTTGTCGGCCGGCGTCACGATGCGCTGCCAGGGCGTGGCCGATCCGTTCAGCTTGGCCAGCGGTGCGATATAGTAGGAATGTTCGACGGCATCGCCGTGCAGGACTTCGGCCAGCACGAAATGCGAACCGGGCACGGTATCGAGGTGCACGATATCGGCGATATCGAAGGGCCGGGCGGGATCGAGGCCATAGCCCAACAGACCGGTATCGCTCGCCACCGGGGTGCCCAGCTTGTGCAGATAGGTCGCGCTCTTGTTGTAGCGCTCCCGTTCGCCCTTGGCATCGGCCGGCGGCAGGCGGTTGTAGAAAAAGCCGCTGCCATCGTGCAACCAACCCAACTCGCTATTCAAGCCGGCGCCGTCGATACGCTCGGGCAGCCACTTGCCGCTGGCGAGCTCCAGCAGGCGCAATTCGCTGTCTTCCGAACCACCGGCCGACACCCCTACCGCGACCAGGCGACCGTCGGGCGAGGGCGAGTACCAATCGATGGCGACATGGGCGGCGGCGCTCCCCAGCGTGTCGGGATCGAGCAGGAGCCGCTCGCCCTTGCCATCGTGCATATATAGACGGCGACCGTCCTTGCCCGGCTCGGTCTTCAGGTAAAACCGCCTGCCCGCCGCTTGCTCGATCCCGCCCACGCTGGCGCCGGCATCGGCCAAGGCGGTCAAGCGCTGCCTCAATGCCGCCCGGCCCGGAATAGTCGCCAGCATGGAATCGGCATAGTTGGCCTGGGCTTTCAGCCAATCGCGGAATTCGGCGCTTTTCATATCCTCCAGCCAGCGATACGGATCGGTGATCTTGGTGCCGAAGTAGTCCTCCACCACCGGTTTGATCGGGGTCGCCGGCGGACCGGACAGGCTGGGCATCGATGTGGCGAAGGCGGTGGAGGACAGCAAGAGCGCAAGCAAGGTGCAACGATAGGGCATGACATCTCCAAGTAGATAACCGCGCCGACAAGTTCAGCCCTATGGCGGGCATTCGCCTATCCAGGCCAAACCGTGGGGCGCCCTTTTTTATTATCCAGGCTCACGACCGCGATAGGCAGCATGCCGGCGCAAGACTTTTGGAAAAAGCTACCCGTGTTTCGAAATTGAGACAGAAGGCCATCCTCTACAAGCGGGATCAATGGCTGGGCCAAAACGGGCGCGGCTTACCTGGGGGGAGATTCGTAGGGGAGGAAGCTGTCGGCAAAGGCGCAAATCACGTCGCATATTTCGGGGACCGCTCATCCTTTATACTTTACCCCTATGCTTACCGATTCTCGGCAAAGCACCATTTCGGTCCGGCGCGTTAGTCGGCGTGGCAGTGCTGCCAGCCCTCTGCCACCTGGGTTCATCAGGAGGTACGACGGGCGGTAGGTCTTCGCGAGCAAAACCATGCTCTCCGGCTACTACGTTTGGCCCGGCCGCCTGGCTTTTATGCTTACTCCCCCCACCCTGAATATTTTCCCGTTCATCGGCTATGTATTCTATGAGTGCCCACTCTTCTTCATCGACAGGCTCGTTATCAATACGATCGCCGCTCGGTGCTTCGCCTTCCTTGCCGAAGCGAATGCGCCTGACAAGTACGGGTGGTGGTGATTTGGAAGAGACTTCACTACTTACAAATTTAACGCTCGCGACCCCGATAACTACGCAGAGTTTAATAGTCAAACCACTGCTCCACCGATTTTTCTTCACCTGTCCCATCAGGCCAATTTCATCATCCTGAATTTGACTCTTATATTCAACCGTCACCGTGAATTCATTATTTCCCGCATCATGATTGGTTATAATCTGATGCGTATGCCATTCTTTATCCTGGCTTTGCAATGTCGAGAAATATTCATCAACATACTTCAACGCCTTGATCACGGACCCCGCTGCTCCCTGGGAAGCCAGCGCCGTCAGCATTCGAACTTGGTAATTTGACGCGCATTTCCCTATGGTCTTATCGTAGATTTGTTGCGATTTTGTATACGCACCCTGGTGGTCCCGCCCATCCGACTTTTCGCAGCCATTAAACGACACCCTCTCATCTTTTTCAAATTCCAACCACTCCCCGTCTATTTTATGCTCAATACGCGTCAGATCAGATGCATACCCATTGATACACGCATCCAGCCCTCCCATAAAGCAGCAATCCATCTCCATGAATTTCTCCAGGAACCTATTCCTTCCGTCACATTTCTTCAAGTACACTTCCACCATCGTGATAAAAATACCGTAAACATCCAATGGTTTATCGGGTTCATAATCACGTAACCTGAGAAAATCTTTGCTGAGTTTTTTACAGATACTCTGGAAATCCTCACCCACCAGATAAATTTTGCTCCCGTCATCGCCGATGATGACTACATCGCCATCTTCCCTGGCGAAGGTAACCGCCTTACCACTTTTCAGTAGAACGAACACCGATGTTTTACCTTCACATGCCGCCACATACAAGTCATGAAAAATAAGCTGCGCATTTTCACAAAAGTCATTTATGTCCGATCCACACTCACCCGCACGCTCTTCTTTCAGCAATTTTGCACCATATTCGATACCAAACCATACAACACCGGCTCTCCCATGGTCCTCCATTTTGTGGATGGCCTCGGTTATATGATTTGCCAATTCCGCGTAGTAGCCCGGGGACGCCTTGGCATCTTTCTGCAACCTTTCGCAGATATCCCTGAAATTCACCCCTTTTAAAATTTCGACGTGCTTACCTTGCGAAATACGAACAGCGCCATCCACCTGGCTAAATGTAACTTTATTACCGCAAGGCAAGGAAATAGATATAGTAGGCTGATTAATCCTGTATGCCTCATGCAATAATTCATGAATAACCATCGCATTTTTGCAAAATACGTCTATTTCAGCACCAGATAATTCAAATTCCTTGCTCAGCTGAATCAAGCCATGACCAATTCCAAATGCGATGGCACCAACCATTCCCTTCTCTAAAAATTTTGCCGGGGGGTTAGAACTGCCCACAGGTATTCCACATACTCTTGCATAGGGATGAATCGATGTTTTGTCCATTGCTTGCCTTCGTCCGAATAAGACTTGTTTAAGTTCATGCATGCCCTTGCAATTTCAATAGAAAATATCGAAGACAAACCAGCTAGTCCAGGCTCGCGCCTGCTAGAGGCCTGCCGACGCAGGGCTTTTGGAAAAAACCATCCGTTTTTCTAAATCGAGATAGGTGGCCACGCCGGATCAATGAACCGATAAGAACCGAAGAGGCCAGCTACTGAGCGCGAAGTAGGGGATAGCATGGTCGGAGCATGCTTAAATCATGCTGTACGGTCGTGGAAAATCCACCTTGCATGGCTTTGGGAAACGTTCACTGCTTATTTTCTTGCCCAACTGCCTGTTGGTCTCCCTGTTCATCAAATTGCTTCCTATGTTTACCGATACCCTCCACAGCTCCATTATCGTTGGTTACGGCGGTTGGCGCGGCGGAGGGTTTAGCCATTTGCCAGGTGTTGGACGGTGGATCTTCACGAGAAAAGCTACTTTTCTCACAATAGAAACCCTTCTCCCCAACAATAAAGGTTGCCTTGGCCGACAGGCTGCTACTCGTATTATCGCGCCTTGCCATATCCATCTTATTTACTTCGCTGGTAGAAAGTCGAGTTGTATATTCAACCACAACTTTCACATTGCCACCCTCCGGGATAATATCGATACTTTGCACAAGGAATAGGTTACTTGTAAGCGCGGTGAATTTACTATCGATATATCCGCCCGCTCTCAATAAGGAGAGCATGCACTTCTGACTAGCTAAATAACCCACCATGCGTTGCTGGTACATATTACGGCATTTCTTTTTTATTCCATCAGCAAAATCCGCCACAGATTTACCTGCGTCATCTTCCGGAATTTTTATATCTTTAAAATCAACGCGCTCATTTCCAACTTCACCCAATCTATAATTCATGCGCGGCAAATCGAGTTTCAATTGATGAAACGGATCTTCCGACCAATCAGCCGAGCAACTATCTATCTCCACGAATTTTTGCACATACTCATTTCTTTCAACACACTCCCCAACTTCATATAAATCGCTGTCTTTAATATAAATACCATAACCACCCAAAGGGGTAGCAGCATCCACCTTGTCTTTCCTCAGGAATTCATCGCTGAGTTTTTTACAGATACCCAGAAAATCCTCGCTTCCCAAAATTGTAATATTTTCCTTTTCATCCTTGATTTCGACATTGCCCTTCTCCAGGGAAAATTCAACCGCCGTGCCATTTTCCAGCGCCACGGAAGCTTTCTTTTCCGATGAAAGGAAAGCTTGATACAATCCAGAAAAAATACTTAACGCATCTCTATAAAAATTACTTGCTGAAGCCTTATTTGCAACACTACATGCTTCAATCAAGCGCTTTGCGCCATACTCGATCCCAAGAGATAAAATACCGACACTTCCGCCCTTCTCGCCTTCAGCAAATTTATTTTTAATACTTTCCTCAAATGCCTGATGATAGCCTGGCGCGCGTTTGGCATCTTGATAGAGTATTTCACACAATCCCCGGAAACTCATATCCGGTAAAGTTGTTGATTCCTTAAATCCCTTACCAGTCCAAATCTGGACATAATCGCTACCTTGGCCAAAGCGAATCTCTGACTTATCCGCCATAGTCAGCGTTACCAGCTTCTTATTATTTTTATACGCGTCGTGCAATCCATCATGAATGATTTGCGCATTCTTACAAATCTTCTCCATTTCTCCATTTTTCTGATGAAACAATAAGCTCAGCCATTTCGTTCCATATTGACGCAATATATCAAGCCCACCATTTTTTTTCACTTTCTCGTTCATGGTCGCTTCAAAATCCGCATAGTGACCCGGCGCGGACGCCGCATCCATACATATGATAAGTTCTAAATTATAGAAATTTGTGTTTTTTAAAACTGCAACATTCCCGCCCTCAGAGATACGTACATCATCCCCAACTTGAGTAAATGTAATTTCCGCGTTATTCTTTGTACGAACCACCGCTTCGCTTTTATTGTTTTTGTGCGCATCGTGCAATGCATCGTGTATTGCCATTGCATTATCGCAATAATCATACAATTCCGTTCGTATGATAGTAAAATCCTTGCATAAGTCGCCCACACCATGCTCGATGCCAAAAGCCACCGCCCCGGCAGTGCCAGCGGACATTTTTTTCTCCAGCGTATCCCCGGGACCGCCACCTATCTTATTACTATCCAAAGAACTTTGCGGTGCCTGTGGGCTGCTGCTGCGCATTGCATCCATACTTTGCTTTCCGATAAGGTAAAATTTTCGCTTTCATACCAGCCCCTTGAAATTTTCAATGGAGATATCGCTGACAAGACTGCCCGTTCGATATCAAACTTGTATGCTGGGGATGTATTCCGATAATTATCGGTTATAAAACATCTCCTACTATATTTTTCTTGAAAAGATGGCTTACATCTTTCGTAAAAAATTCTTTCTTTGGTTTTATAGAAATAATTCCAGCTGGCGTCGTGCCATCTGCGCGGTCATTACCCCGCTGGGCAGTTGATCCGATACGCCAAGCTGCACCAGCGCCCCAACGCATCGATCTCGGGTATGTAAACCACCATGCCCCACCAGATCGCCGCAGTTCCCCGCCGTTGCCGACCACGATTGCCTTCACGCTATCGTGAACTGCACAAAAATTAAGCAAAATGCCTTCGCGACTGGCCGGCGGGCAGGTAGAATGCGCGCCTTACCGCTGGAAATCGAAGCCCTTCGTTCTCCAGCGGTTTTGCATTCCTGAACCGGCGACCCCATGCATATCGGCCCCTATCAACTGAAGAATCGCCTGATCGTCGCCCCCATGGCCGGCGTGACGGATCGACCCTTCCGCATGCTGTGCAAACGGCTGGGCGCCGGCCACGCGGTGAGTGAGATGATCACCTCGAACGCGATGCTGTATGGGAGCGACAAAACCCGCCGGCGGGCCAATTTCGAAGGCGAGCTGGCGCCCGTGGCGGTCCAGATCGCCGGCAGCGATCCGGCCCAGATGGCGGAAGCGGCTCGCCACAACGTGGCGGCCGGTGCGCAGATCATCGATATCAATATGGGTTGCCCGGCCAAGAAGGTCTGCAATGTATTGGCCGGCTCCGCGCTGCTGCAGGACGAGGATCGCGTGGCACGCATCCTGGCGGCGGTGGTGGAGGCGGTGGATGTACCGGTCACGCTGAAAACCCGGCTGGGCTTTCGCAATGGCGAGGAAAACGTGCTGCGGGTGGCCAAGCTGGCCGAGGACAGCGGTATTGCCGCGCTGGCCCTGCATGGCCGCACTCGTGAGGATATGTATAACGGCGCCGCCCGCTTCGAGCTGATCGCCGAGGTAAAGCGTTCGCTCAAAATCCCGGTGGTGGCCAACGGCGATATCGGCACACCGGAAAGAGCGCGCCAGGTACTGGCGGAAACCGGCGCCGATGCCATCATGATAGGCCGGGCCGCCCAAGGCCGGCCGTGGATCTTTCGCGAGATCGATCACTTTCTCGCCACCGGCAGCCATCTTCCGCCGCCGCGCGTCAGCGAGATCCACGCCATCCTGCTGGAGCATTTGCAGGATCATTACGCCTTCCATGGCGAATATTCCGGCTGCCGCATCGCCCGCAAGCATATCGCCTGGTACACCAATGGCCTGCGCGGCTCCAACGAGTTCCGCCAGCATATGTACCAGCAGGACAGCACGGCCACGCAGCTGGCGACCGTGGACAATTATTTCAAGCAACTGGCGCTCGACAGCGAGCGACTGGTTTATCAGGACGAGTCCGCGCGCGCGGCCGCCTGATCGATATCATATTTTTAGGGGAGTCGAATTCATGTCTAGCAAGGACCAGATCTGTTTTGCCGTGCGCGATGCGTTGGAACAATATTTCCGCGACCTGGACGGAGAAGCACCGCAGGCAATCTATGACATGGTCTTGGCCAAGGTGGAGAAACCCATGTTGGAAGTGGTGCTGGACAAGGCGCAGGGCAACCAGACCCGGGCCGCCGAACTCCTCGGCATCAACCGCAATACCTTACGCAAGAAGATGCAGGATCACGATCTGATCTGACAACCGAACACGGCGGCCGCCTGGCTGCAAACCCGGCTACAAACTCGCAAGGCAATCCCATCATGGTCAATATCAAGCGCGCACTGATCAGCGTTTCCGACAAAACCGGCGTTCTCGATTTCGCTCGCGGCCTGGCCGCTTTCAAGGTCGAGATCCTCTCCACCGGCGGCACCGCCAAGATGCTGGCCGAGGCCGGTATTCCCGTCATCGAAGTGGCCGACTACACCGGTTTCCCGGAAATGCTGGACGGCCGGGTCAAGACCCTGCACCCCAAGATCCACGGCGGCATCCTGGGCCGGCGCGACCTGGCCAGCCATGTCAGCAAGATGGCCGAGCACGGCATTGGCGGTATCGACCTGGTCTGCGTCAATCTCTATCCCTTCGAAGCGACCATCGCCAAGCCTGACTGCGACTTCGACGACGCTATCGAGAATATCGATATCGGTGGCCCGGCCATGGTCCGTTCCGCCGCCAAGAACCACGCCTTTGTCGCCATCGTCACCGATGCCGCCGACTACGCCCCCTTGCTGGCCGAAATGAACGCCAACGATGGCGCGCTGGGCCTGAATACCCGCCGCCAGTTGGCCAAGAAGGCCTTCAGCCATACCGCCGCCTACGACGGCGCCATTTCCAACTACCTGACCACCCTGAACGAAGACGGCAGCCGGCAAGCCTTTCCTGCCCGGCTCAATCTCAGCGTCGAGAAGGTCCAGGATATGCGCTACGGCGAGAACCCCCACCAGGCCGCCGCCTTCTATCGCGATCTGCATCCGGCCGCGGGCAGCCTGGCTGGCTTCCGGCAGCTGCAGGGCAAGGAGTTGAGCTACAACAATATCGCCGACTCGGATGCCGCCTGGGAAGCGGTCAAGGCCTTCGACGAGCCGGCCTGCGTGATCGTCAAGCATGCCAATCCCTGCGGCGTAGCCATCGCCGCCGATACCCTGAGCGCCTATCGCTTGGCTTTTGCCACCGATACCACCAGCGCCTTCGGCGGCATCATCGCCTTCAACCGTACCGTCGATGCCTCCACCGTGGAAGCCGTAACCGGCCAGTTCCTGGAAGTCCTGATCGCGCCCGCCTTCAGCGACGAGGCCAAGGCGCTGATCGCCGCCAAGAAGAATGTACGCGTGCTGGAAGTCCCCCTCCAGCATGGCGCCAACCGCTTCGATCTGAAACGAGTCGGCGGTGGCCTGCTGGTGCAGACGCCCGATATCCATCGCATTGGCGTGGCGGATTTCAAGGTGGTCACCCGTAAGGCACCGACCGCGGAACAGCTGCAAGACCTGCTGTTCGCCTGGCGCGTGGCGCAATTCGTCAAGTCCAATGCCATCGTATTCTGCGGAAAGGGTCAGACCCTGGGCGTCGGCGCCGGTCAGATGAGCCGGGTGGACTCCACCAAGATTGCCGCCATCAAGGCCAGGAACGGCGGTTTCGACCTACGCGGCTCGGTAGCGGCCTCGGATGCCTTCTTCCCCTTCCGCGACGGCGTGGACGTGATCGCGGAAAACGGCGTAGCAGCGATCGTGCAGCCCGGTGGTTCCATGCGTGACGATGAGGTGATCGCGGCCGCCGACGAACATGGCATCGCCATGGTCGTGACCGGTGTCCGCCACTTCCGCCATTGATCGCCCCCATTACTAAGGTTCAAATATGAATATCCTCGTTATCGGCGGCGGTGGCCGTGAGCATGCACTGGCCTGGAAGATCGCCCAGTCACCCCGCGTCGGCAAGGTTTTCGTGGCGCCGGGCAATCCTGGCACCGCGAGTGAAAGAGAACTAAGCAATGTCGATATCACCGATATCGCCGAGCTGGTCGCCTTCGCCCGCCGCGAAAACGTCGCCTTGACCGTGGTCGGACCGGAAGCCCCCTTGGCCGCCGGTGTGGTCGATGCCTTCCGCGAGGCGGGCCTGAAGATTTTTGGCCCCACCCGGGCCGCCGCCCAGCTGGAAAGCTCCAAGGATTTCGCCAAGGCCTTTATGGCGCGGCATGGCATCCCCACCGCCCAATACCGGACCTTCGCCGATGCCACCCAGGCGCACGCCTACGTCACCGAACGCGGTGCACCTATCGTTATCAAGGCCGACGGCCTGGCGGCCGGCAAGGGCGTGGTGGTTGCCATGACCCTGGCCGAAGCGCATAGCGCCATCGATGGCATGCTGCTGGACAACAAGCTGGGCGATGCCGGCGCGCGCGTGGTGATCGAGGATTTCCTCAAGGGCGAGGAAGCCAGTTTCATCGTGATGGTGGATGGCAAGAATGTGCTGGCGCTGGCCAGCTCGCAAGACCACAAGCGCCTGCTGGACGGCGACGAAGGCCCCAATACCGGCGGTATGGGTGCCTATTCGCCGGCACCGGTGGTGACGCCGCAGGTACACGCACGGGCCATGCGCGAAGTCATCCTGCCCACGGTGGCCGGCATGGCGCGCGACAATATCCCTTACAGCGGCTTTCTGTACGCCGGCCTGATGGTGGACGATGAAGGCGCGGTCAATGTGGTGGAATTCAATTGCCGCATGGGCGATCCCGAAACACAGCCTATCATGACCAGACTCAAGTCCGACTTCGTCACGCTGCTGGAGCACGCAGTGAACGGCAGCCTGGACGAAGCGGAAGCGGAATGGGACAGGCGCGTTGCCCTGGGCGTGGTCCTGGCCGCGGCCGGTTATCCCGATGCACCGCGCAAGGGCGATGTGATCCATGGTTTGCCGGCACAGCATGCCGATGATGCGCTGGTATTCCATGCCGGCACCGTTCAACAAGGTGATCAGGTGGTCAGCAATGGCGGCCGGGTACTGTGTGTCACCGCCTTGGGCGATAGCGTGAAGCTGGCGCAGAAGCGCGCCTACGAGCTGATCGACGGCATTCGCTTCGACGGCATGCAATGCCGCCGCGACATCGGTTTCCGCGCGGTGGCCCGTAAACCTGGTCAGTAAATGGAGATGGGCATATGGCGGGTGGCAACTGGTTCTCGACGATACTGAGTGCGTTTGCTTCCCTGTTCGGCGCCAAACCGGCGCAGAAAACCGACCATTCGCCCATCCAGCACACCCGCGTCGCCCGCCGGATGGCCGGCCATTGGCCGGTCTGGGTGGAACTGAGCAAGACTACCCGTGAACAAAGGCCGCCTCGACCGGATTCCATGCTATCCCTGCGCTTCTCCGCCAGCGATGGTCCCTTGCTGCGCTCGCTGAAGATACAGAGCCGGGATTTCGAGGGGTCGTATGTGGAAGAGAAAAAAGCCGCGCTCGTCCAGCTACCCGAGCGTTTGGTGGAAGAGTTGATGCGAGGCGGCGACAACCCGGTCTATGTGGAAGCCTTCCTCGATGGCGAGACCCTTGGGTCGCGCAAGTTCGATATCCCGCTGCGATACTAAGCACGTTCAGACCGTACTTCCAAGCTACGCGCCGAGCACATGATGTTTGCGCAAACATGCATCAGCGTTAAACTATATAATTATTCGACGGTCAGACTGAGCGTACCCGCCAAACGGGACCAAGGCCGCATTCACTATTGGCGGAAATAGCACTATATCTAGTGTCAATACTTCGCAAAGCGCGCATAAGGAAAACCCATGAAATTCAATACTCTCTTCGCCGGCCTGCTCGGCTTCGCCCTGCTGGCCCCAGCCTTTGCCGACGATCTGGACGACATCAAGAAGCGTAATATGCTGGTGGTGGGCGTCAAGGATTCCACCCCGCCCTTCGGCGTGCTCAATCCCAAGACCCAGACCATCTCCGGCTACGATATCGACTTCGCCGCCGCCATCGCCAAGCACTTGGGCGTGGGCCTGACGGTGAAGGGCGTGGAATCGAGCCAGCGCATCCCCAAGCTGGTCGGCAAGGAAGTGGATCTGATCATCGCCACGATGACCAAGAACGCCGAGCGCGAAAAGCAGGTGGATTTCAGCTATGGCTATTTCATTACCGGCCAGAAGTTCGTGGTACGCAAGGGCAAGGTCAACGCCATCGAAGACCTGACCACCTCGAAGATCGGCACCGTAACGGGCTCCACTTCGGAGAAGCAGCTCAAGCGTGAAATGCCGGGCGCCAATATCGTTCTTTTCGCCGACTATGACGAAGCCTTCGCCGCCCTCGGCAAGGGTCAACTGGATGCGGTCAGCACCGACGAGCCCATCCTGGCCGGCCTGCTGAACAAGATGCCGAACAAGGCCCAGTACGAGATCCCCAATGTGACCATCTCGCTGGAGGTCTATGCCATCGCCGTCCGCAAGGGTGAGAAGCGCTTGCTGGACGAAGTGAACAAGACCATCGTCGCCATGGAACAATCGGGTGAAGCAGCCAAGATTTTCGATCGCTGGTTCGGCCCGACCACCTCGGCCCCGCTGATGCGCTTGTTTAAAATCAACGCCAAGTAACGGTGCCGTCTACGCCTCGCCCGGGCGCCTTTCGACCGGGTGAGGCGCTTACCCTGGCGTCTCCGCCACATCGACCAATCCGCATATTGGGGGCCAGGTAGGGTAAAATTCTGCCCTTTCCCGCTCCAGCCACCCCGAATGTCGCTGTTCGCCCTCGGCCTCAACCACGAAACCGCGCCCATCGGAGTGCGGGAGAAGCTCGCCTTCTCGCCGGATGAGCTTGCCTTGGCGGTAGCCGAGCTGGTCGCCACGCCCGGCGTGGAAGAAGCCGCCATCGTCTCCACCTGCAATCGCACCGAGCTGTACGCGGCCGGTCGGGAAGAAGGCATTCTGTTGTCCTGGCTGGCCAGATCGCGCCAGCTCGATCCCCAGTCCATCGCCCCCTACCTCTATCGGCTACCCGACCGCGCAGCGGCCCGCCACGTCTTTCGCGTCGCCGCCGGGCTGGACTCCATGGTATTGGGCGAAACCCAGATTCTCGGCCAGCTGAAAGACGCCGTGCGCGAGGCACAAGCGGCCGGCGGCCTGGGACCAGAACTGAACGGCCTGTTCCAGAAGGCTTTTTCGGTGGCCAAGGAAGTGCGCAGCCAGACCAATATCGGCGCCAACTCCGTTTCCATGGCTGCGGCAGCGGTGCGCCTGGCCGAACGGCTGTTCCCCGATCTGTCCGAGCTGAAAGTGCTGTTTATCGGCGCAGGTGAAATGATCGCGCTGTGTGCCGCCCATTTCGCCGCCCGCTCGCCGGTTCGGCTGTCGGTCGCCAACCGTACGCTGGAACGGGGCGCCGCCCTGGCCGCCCAGTTCGGCGGCGACGCCTTTATGCTGAGCGAGCTGCCGGATCGGCTACCCAGCTACGATATCGTTATCACCAGTACCGCCAGCCAGCTTCCCATCATTGGCCTGGGCGCCGTTGAACGCGCCATCAAGGCGCGTAAGCACCGGCCGGTATTCATGGTCGATCTGGCGGTACCGCGCGATGTCGAAGCCGAAGTCGGCGCCCTGCCGGACATTTATCTCTATACGGTCGACGACCTGGCCGAAGTGGTCAGGCAGGGCAGGGCCGAGCGGGCCTCGGCGGTGGTCGAAGCCGATGGTATCGTCGAGCGCCACGCCGATGAATTCATGCAATGGCTGGACAATCGCGCGGTGGTCCCCACCATACGGGCCTTGAAGGATCAGGCAGAGCGGCAACGGCGCCATGAACTGGAGCGGGCGTTGAAACTGTTGGCCAAGGGCGAGCAAGCGGAGGCGGTGCTCGATTCCTTATCGCGCGCGCTCAGCAATAAATTCCTGCACGCGCCCCTGGCCGCACTCAACCAGGTCAAAAGCCATCAACACAATGAACTGATCGACACCGTACGGCGACTATACCAACTGCACGACAAGGAATGATCGCATTATCCAGGGCGCCATTTCACCCGCTCCGCGGCGCATGCCGGGCAGCCGAACCCATTATCGAAAAGCCAGCGTATGAAACCCAGCATTGCCGCCAAACTCGCCCAACTCGCCGACCGTCTGGAAGAAGTCGGCCAGCTCCTCGCCAGCGAGGAGGCCACCCATGATATGGACAGTTTCCGCAAACTGAGCCGCGAGCACGCCGAGCTGACGCCCGTGGTCGATCTCTACCAGGCCTTCAACCGCACCAACGCCGACCTGGCCGATGCGCGCGAGATGCTGGCGGATCCGGAAATGCGTGAAATGGCCGAAGCGGAACTGGCCGATGGCGCCGCGCGCATCACCGAGCTGGAAGCCGAGCTGCAAAGAGCCCTGCTACCGCGCGATCCCAATGATGAGCGCAATATCTTCCTGGAAATCCGCGCCGGTACCGGCGGTGACGAATCGGCGCTGTTCGCCGCCGATCTGTTCCGCATGTATTCGCGTTTTGCCGAGCGCAACCGCTGGCAGGTCGAAATCGTCTCGGCCAGTGAAAGCGATCTGGGCGGTTTCAAGGAAGTCATCGCCCGCATCATCGGCAACGGCGTGTATTCCAAGCTCAAGTTCGAAAGCGGCGGCCATCGGGTGCAACGCGTCCCGGCGACCGAGACGCAAGGCCGCATCCATACCAGCGCCTGCACGGTAGCGGTCATGCCGGAAGCGGACGAATTGGAGGAGGTGCAGATCAATCCGGCCGATATCCGTATCGATACCTTCCGTGCCAGCGGCGCCGGCGGCCAGCATATCAACAAGACCGATTCGGCCATCCGCATCACCCACTTCCCCACCGGCATCGTGGTGGAGTGCCAGGACGACCGCAGCCAGCACAAGAACAAGGCACGCGCCATGCAAGTGCTGGCCGCCCGCATCAAGGACAAGCAGGAACGGGAAGCGCACGCCAAGGAAGCCGCCACCCGCAAGTCGCTGGTCGGCTCGGGTGACCGCAGCGAACGCATCCGCACTTATAACTTCCCGCAGGGTCGTATCACCGACCACCGCATCAACCTCACCCTGTACAAGCTCGACTACGCCATGGATGGCGATCTGTTCGAGCTGACCGACGGGCTGCTGGCCGAACACCAGGCCGAATTGCTGGCGGCGATGGCGGAGCAGGGGTGAACGACGGCCGCGAGCATGCCATGGGCGTCGTGGTCTCTTACCGTCCCGACGGCTTGCCCAAATGCTTGATGGCGGGAATGCCCACCAGGGAACGCATTTGCGTGATTGCGATGGCATTCAGTTGCGACAAGCGCTCAGATGCCAATAGTCCTTGATGTATCAGGACCGCGTTAATGCTCTCCATATTGGATAGCACAACCAATTGCTCCAGCGTGGCCAGGTCGCGCATGTTTCCAGGCTGATCGGGGTTGGCTTGCCGCCATTCGGTGGCTGTCATGCCGAACAGGGCAACGTTGAGCATGTCGGCTTCGCTGGCGTATACGGCGACCGTTTGTGCCTTTGTCAGTCGCGGTGGAGTCAACCGTTCCTTGATCGCATCCGTATGGATTCGGTAGTTAATCTTGGCCAACGTGCGCTGGAAGCTCCACTCCGATGAACTGGCGCGTGCCTCTTCATCTTTAAGGCGCTGGAACTCCTTGATGAGGTACAGCTTGAACTCGGGGCTGAGCCAGGAGCCAAACTCGAAGGCGATATCGCGGTGGGCGTAGGTGCCGCCATAACGTCCGGCCTTTGCGAACAAGCCAATGGCTTGAGTTGCGTCGCTCCACTTCTTCGCCGACAGATAGAAGCTGTTGCGCCCGGCTTCGATTCTAATTCCCTCGAATTCGGGGGAATTAAAACCCGGATTGTTGATCTGCTCCCATACGCCCAGAAAAAGTACGGTGTCCTTGTTCTTCAGCCACTGCTCGATCAGCGCGCTTCCGCCATCGAAGCGCTTCACCATATCGGTGAGTGAGATGTAGTCCTGCTCGAGCCGGCTTGTGACACCAACCTCGGTGCCTTGTACGGTGATACTGCGGTTCTTCATATCGATCATCCCAAAGCTGTCGGGAAGCACCCGCCTGTCGACAAAGTGCGACGTGAACAAGAATGTCCCTGCAAACCGCTTGAAATAAACGGAATCCCAGCAGCTATGGGACGCGGAAATCATTCGCTTTAGGTTTTTCGCATATGTTTTGCAAATATTGCTGCTAGCGCCCTCTCAATCCTGCACCTTCCCCCGCAACTGCTTGATCTGGCCACGCTGGGTCTTACCCGCCAGCCGCCGTTGGCGCGAACCATAGGTGGGTCGACTGGCCTTGCGCGGCTTGTCCACTCGGGAAGCCTCCAGTACCAGCGCCAACAGCCGCTCCAAGGCATCGGCCTTGTTCTGCTCCAGGCTGCGATAGGCCTGCGCCTTGATCACCACCACGCCATCCTTGGAGATCCGTTGGTCCGCGCTTTCGAGCAGCGCCGCCTTGCAAGCCTCCGGCAGCGCGGAGGCCTGTATATCGAAGCGTAGATGGACCGCGTTGGAGACCTTGTTGACGTTCTGCCCGCCCGCTCCCTGCGCCCTGATCATGCTGAACTGGGCTTCGGCTTCGATGATTTGGCGCACAGCCGCCGGATCAGGGCTCATCGCACCACACACCCTCGCGGGCTTTGCGGCCCACTCAGCTTTCCATATCTTGCAGATAGCGGCGGCGTGCTTCTTCTTCCTGCTTGACCGCTTCCACCTCGCGCAGCACGCCCCTGACGTCCACCGGCCGGGTCTCGCGTTTGACGCGGCCGCTTAGCGGCGTATCGGGGGTAAGTGCGCCGGCTTGGTAAAGACCCCAGATTTCCTTGCCGTACTGGGTGCCATTCAAGCTGGGCGCGAACTGGCCGAAATAGCTGCGCAGATTGTCCACATCGCGTTCCAGCATTACGCCGGCATTGCTGTTGGCGGCTGCGTCCACCGCTTGCGGCAGGTCGATGATGACCGGGCCGTCGGCATCGACCAGGATGTTGTATTCCGATAGATCGCCGTGCACCATGCCGGCGCACAGCATCAGTACCACCTGCCGCAACAGGCGGGCATGGTAATCCAGGGCCAGCGCCTCGCTCATGGCCACATCGTTCAGCCGGGGCGCGGCATGGCCGTTGGCATCGGTCAGCAGTTCCATCAGCAACACGCCTTCGAAGCAGATGTAGGGAACCGGCACCCGCACACCGGCCGAGGCCAGCCGGTACAGCGCATCCACCTCGGCGTTCTGCCAGGCTTCCTCTTGCACTTCGCGGCCATATTTCGAGCCCTTCGCCATGGCCCGGGCCTGGCGGCTGTTCTTGGTCTTACGGCCTTCGGTATAGACCGCGGCCTGCTTGAAACTGCGCTGGCTGGCCTCTTTGTAGACCTTGGCACAGCGAATATCGTCACCGCAGCGCACCACGTAGACCGTGGCTTCCTTGCCGCTCATCAATTGCCTCAGCACCTCGTCCACGAGTCCGTCTTCGACGAGGGGCTGAATTCTTTTCGGGGTTTTCATAAGTCCTTACCATGGGTTCGATCACCATCCGCCATCACAGCGGTAAGGCGCAGTTTACACCGCCTGGTGGAAGGTCCCGCAGTCGCTCGTCATAGGGCCGCTTCCCCGTGCAGCACCGCCAGCAAACCATCCACCCCACGTCCCAACAGACTGGAGCGCTCCCCGCGCAGCTTGGCCACCCCCGTCATTTCGCGCAGCGGCGCCGCGCCGGCCTCGCATTGCATAAGGCGAACCCGGAAAGTAGCCGCCAGCGGTACCAGGGTCTGCCCGACGCGCTGCGTGGCGATAGGGCCGCCATAGCTGGACGCCAGCGCCGGCTGGTCCAGGCTCGCCAGGGTCAGCCGGTCGATGCCGCCGAGGTGGCAGTGGATGGCCGCTTGCTCCGTCTGGTCGGCGATAAATACCGCCTCGCTGTGCGCCCGTAGCCGCGCCAGATTGCCCTCGTCGACAAATGCCTCGCCCTTGACGCCCTGCGCGCCCACCAAGCCCAACAAACGTTCGCCGGCCGGAATCATGGTCCCCGGCCGCAGCGCCAGGCTGGCATCCACCACGCGACCGGCGAAAGGCGCCCGTACCGCCAACTGCGCCTGCTGCCGGCGCAGACCGGCGACCTTTTCTTCCGCCCCCTGCCATTGCTTGCCCAGCGCCAGCCCCTGCGCCAACAACTCAGGATGAAAGGGCTGCTGGTCCATCTGCCAACGCAGGGTCGCGGCACGCCGTTCCGCCAAGGCCAACTCGGCTTCCAACTCGGGCGAACGCAGGCTCAGCAGCAACTGCCCGGCCGCCACCCATTCGCCCTCGCGGCTGGCGACCGCAAGCACTTCGGCCGGGGCCGGCGCGTAGAGGGTCTGTGCGTCGCGCGCGCCCATGATGGCCGGCGCGCTGACCTCGGTCCGCCAGGGCAGGGCGACAAATAGCAGCGCACCGGCCAGGAAAAGGACACTGCGAACCGTCTGCAAGTTCCAGCGCAGTTCGGCGCGGCGGCGCCACCAGACCGATAGCTCGGACCATAGCGGCAAGGCGATGAACCAGCCCAGCTCAACCACCAGCAACAACAGTCCCAAGGCCTTGAAGAACAAGTGGTAGACCAGGAAGGCAATGGACAGGAAGATCACCAGGCGATACAGCCAGGTGGCGCAGGCGAAGGCGATCAGAAATCGTCGGCGGCCAGCCGCGAAATGTTCCGGCCAAGGCTCGTCCAAGCCGAGCAGCCGACGGCGCAGCCAGCAGCGCCCCATGGCAAAGGCACGGCTGTGCAGATTGGGCAGGTTCATCCAATCGGCCAGCAGAAAGTAGCCGTCGAAACGCATGAAGGGGCTGGCATTGATGGCCAGCGTGGCCAGCCAGGTGGTGGTCGCCAGCATAAAGGCACCGGCCCGGATGGGCCCATCCGGCAGGAAACTCCAGGCCAGGGTGGCCAGCACCGCCAGACACAACTCGGCCAGCATGCCGGCGGCACCGATCAGCATGCGTTGCCGTCGCGAGGGCAACTTCCAGGCTTCATTGGTATCGGTATACAGTACCGGCATCATGACCAGGAAGGCCACCCCCATGGTCGGCACCCGGCAACCGAAACGTTGCGCCGTCAAGGCATGGCCGAACTCATGCGCCACCTTGGCGATACTGAGCGACACGACGATACCCAACACGCCCTCCATGCCGCCGTAAGCCGAGAAGGTATGGGTGAACTCATCCCAGCGGCGCGAAACCAGCCACAGCCCCAGCATGGCCAGGCCCGCCAGCAGCCACCAGAAGCGCGGCCGGCACACCCACTCGAAAGCCGGTGCCAGGCGTCGCAGCAATGGCATGGGTTGCAGCAGGGGCACACGAAAGAATAGATAGTGCTTAAGCAACCACATGGCGTGGCTCAGCTTGCTGGCACGGGCCTGCCGGACCAGGCGGTCGGTATGCTCCGGCCTATCGGCCAACAACAAGTTGTGGCGCGCCAGAAAGTCGCTGACGGCGGCCACTTCCTCGCTGTCTATATTGAGCGTGGTACTGCCATTGACCCTTTCGATCACCGGCTCCGCCCAGCCCAGCGCCCAATGCCGCAAAATTTCGAAGGCCGGCCAGCCCAGCTGGTAAAAGCGATTGGCGGCCGGATCGTGCAGCATCCAGCTGGGCGATCCGTCGGCCTGCGGCGGGCCGGCGTGCAAGCTGAGATCCTGGCGCAACGGCGGCAAAGCAGTCATGCGCTTACCATCCCAGCCATTGCCGCGCGGCGGTGAGGGGGCGGCGCAGTGCGTAATAGATCAGTGGTACCCAGTCGCCGTAGACCCGGGCCGTGCCCATCTGGCCCAGCCTGGGCATGGTTTGGCCGGTGCGGAAGGCGGCCTGGATGCGGTAAGCCAGCACGCCATCCTCGGTCGCTTCGGCGCGATACGCCACCCGGCTGACCACCGCATCGTAGGATTCCGTCGGCGCCGCATTCGGATAGAGCCGCAGCGCGGTGCCGGGCTGGACCTGGATCGCCTCGGCCACCGGCAGGAAGGCGGTCAGCTCCACCCGCGCCGGATCGGCCAGGGTCATGACTTTTTCGCCCACGGCCACGGCACGACCTTGCCAATCGCCCCGGTCGGAAAACACCACGACCCCGGCCTGCGGCGCCTTGACGTGGATGCGGGCCAGCTGCCGGCCGGTAAAGTCGGCCTCGATGACCTTTTCATCCAGCCTGGCCCGGTCCATGGCCATTTCCAGCTTGCCCCTGTCGTCGGTCACCGCCAGCTGGGCACTCTGCCGATAGGCTTCCATGGCCGCCTCGCGCGCCTGGCTGGCCAGGGCGTACTGGCCGGCCAGCGTGGTCTGGTCCAGGCTGAACAGGGGGGTGCCGGCCATCACCTGCTGATTGGGTTGTACCGCGATACTGTCGATCACCCCGCCAATCGGCGCGCGCACCAGCAAGGGCTCCTGCGGCGTCACTTCTCCGCGTGCCAGCACGGTCAGCCGGACCGGACAGCAAACCAGCAACAGCAGGGCCAGCAACAGCCACCGCCTGGCCCGCCCTGGCCGTAGCCAGGCGCCCAGCCGCTCACGCCAATGGCGCTGCGGCGCGAAGCGCGATTGCGCATGGGCGTAGGCATCGGCCAGTTCGGTTGCCAAGGTCAGCTCATAGTCGCTCCAGGCTTGTTCGCGCGCCAAGAGCAAGGCCCCGCTCGTTTGGGTTCCAGGCGGCTGCAGACGTAACCAGAGCACCTGTGCCGGTAACCAGTTGGGCCAATCCTGCGCCAGCAGGGGGGGCAGATCCTCGCTTTGCAATACCCGGACCGGCGCATCGGCCGCCGCCTTCGCCACCACGCTACGGAAAACACCGGCCAGCCATTGCACATAAGGGGCGGCGGCATCCGCCTCGGCCAGACCGGACAAGGCCGCCACCCGCCCCATGGGTCCGTCCCGACCCCATGGCCCATCGCGCCACAAGGCAGCCTGGCGATAATCCAGCAGTTGCCGGCTTTCATTGACCATGACAAAACCGAGCGCATCGTCGCCATCGGCCGAACGGGCCCGCCGCATCAACTGCAGCAGGGTGGCCAAGGGGCGGGCGGCGTCCTGGACCGACTGGACGATGGTATCGGGACTGCTCATCGCGGCAGGCTGAAACTGGCCCAGCCGCTCATACCGGGCAGCAGGGACGGGTCGGCACCGTCTATCACGGCGACGGCCAGCACCGACTGGCTGACGGGGTCGATCTGCGCCCCCAGCCGCGCCACGCTGGCGGGAAAACTGCGGCCCAATTCGTCGACCTGGACGGTCAGCTTGGCGCCGGTCCGCAACCAGGCCAGCCACTTGGATGGCACCAGCATGCGGAGTTCCAGTTGGCCGATATCGACAATTTCGAGAATGGGATTACCCGGACTGACGAACTGGAAAGCCGCGCCGGTACGGCGCGCGACGCGGCCGGCGTAAGGGGCGGCCACCACGCATTTGGCCACCACGGTGTGCATATAGCTGGCTTCCGCCGCCGCTTCGCGGGCGCGGGCTTCCGCCTGGTCCACCTCCAGCTTGCCGATGGAATTGAGTTCGGCCAAGCGGGTGTTGACCTTGACCAGTTGCCGGGCGGCCTCCAGCGAGGCTTCGGCCTTGCGCAGCTGAGCACGGTAGCTGCTGCACTCGAACTCGACCAGCACCGCACCCTTGCCGAAACTGCCGCCTTCCGCCACCGACAGGCGGGCGATCTTGGCGGCGATTTCGCTGGAAACCGTGGTGGCGTTGCGCGCCATCAGCTGCGTGCGGATCCGGCCATCGCTGGCCGGCGGCGCAGCAAGGGCGGGCGGCTGGACTGGCGCGGTAGCAGCCAGCACGGGGACCGCGATGAACGTAAACAGGGCCATACTGCCAGCCCTCATTGCCCCTCCCCGGCCAACTTGCCCTGCCAGCTCGATTCCGCACCTTGCAAGGCGCGGGTCAACGCCGGTAGATCGTGGCCGCTGGCCGTCTGCGGCAGTGCATCCAGCCCCAGGGTGGCGCCGATCTGGCCATAGGCGTTCTGCAATTCGCCGTAGCTCTGAAACAGCCGCAACTGCGACAACACCGCATTGGCGTTGGCCAGGATGGCTTGCAGCTTGCCTTGTGCGCTGGACTGGGCGGCATTGCGGGTCTGATCCAGGATGCGCTGCTCCACCTGGTTGAGATCGCGCTCCAGTTCATACTGGCGCGAGCGTCCCTGGTAGTCCAGCCAGGCGACATGCACCTGGGTCAGCACGGCCATATTGAGCGCCATGCGCTGTTCCTCGGCCACCTTCAACTGCGCGTCGGCACTACGCCTGATCTTGCCGGCATTGGCCAGATTCAACAGGTTCCAGCTGAGCCGCAGGCCGGCATCGCTCCAACCTTGGTTGACCAGGAATTTGTTGCTGTCGTAGTGCTCGCCCAGGCTGAATTCCAGGCCGGGGAATAGCCGGGCCATGGCCTTTTTGGTCTCCAGCTTGCTGATACGCTGGTTATAACGTGCCTCCATCAGTTCCGGCCGATTGAGCAGCGCCACTTCCTCCATCTTGTCCAGCGACAGCCCCAGCCCCGGCATGCGTAGTTCGGTCGGCGTGCCCACGCTGAAGCGGCTGGCGGGCGCCAGATTCATGATGGCGGCGAGGCGTGGCTTGGCCTGGACCAGCGAGCTGCGGATCAAACTCATCTGGCGGATCACATCCAGCAATTGCCTTTGGTAGTTGAGCGCCTCCAAAGGGGCCCGCAGCTTTTCCTGTTCCACCTTGCGTGCATCGGCCAAGGCGGCTTCGGCGTCGCGCAGCAGTGTTTCCACCGGCTTTTCCAGCTGCTGCGCCCCCACCGCCTGCCAGTAGGCCTGCCGCACCTGCTGCATCAACTGGTGCGACACCTTGCGCTTGCGCTCCCGCAGGATCAGCAGGCGGTCGGCCTGTTGCTGCGCACCGTAATAGCTGACGCCGAAATCGAGCACATTCCAACTGAGGTTCAAATCGGCGGTGGAATGCCTGCGTTCGCTGGAAATGGAAGGCACCAGCGATTGCTGGCCGGTCGCCACATCCTGCGAGGACGAGGCAGAGTCATTGTTGCGGCTGCTGTATCCGGCGGCCAGCGCCAGCTTGGGTAGCATCTCCATACCGGCCAGGTCGAATTGCCGCTGCGCCAGCGCTTCTTCCATCAGCTTGACGCGGTAATCGAGGTTGTACTTGAGCGCCCGTGCCATGGCTTCGTCCAGGCTCAGCGTACCGGCAAGGGCTTCCTGGCTGCCGAACATAAGGCGCTGGTCTTCAGCCAGCGTGGCTTGCCGTTCGGCCTCGCTGATGGGCTGGAGGGGCACGGCGCATGCACCTAGCAAGGCGGTGGCAATGGCCAGGGGGAGCAGTGCAACCTTGTTTTGATTCATCCTCATCCGTCCTTTTTGTGTTTTTTGTAAATTGATCCGCTGTGCCCTGGGCTGCTGCCTTACACAAGCACATCAGCCTTTGCCGCCTGCTGGCCCAGGAGCAGGTCGCGCTCGCGCTCAAAGGCCGCCTGGCCATAGCGCTCGAACTGGCTGGCGAGATCCGGCTTGCCCACCCGCTCCAGCATGGCTTGCTTGGCGGCACCCGCGGCACCCTGTTTGTCGAACTCGATTTCCATCCGGCTGATGGCCTGATTGCCATTGCCGTCGCGCACAATGATTTCCAGCTCCAGCGATTGCCGTTGGTTGTCCGGCACCTGCCCGCTGAACCAGCCATTCAGCGAATCGAACCGGAGCCAGTTGGGCAGTGGCCGGCCATTGGCCAGACGCACCGTGATGCTGATGCGGCTGTCCGGTTCGCGCGGGCTGAAGGTACCGGCGGGCAGGGCGAAACCGAAGTTCTGGCCCGGCTGTAGATTGCGCACGCCCAGATCGGGACGGGCGACCAGTGCATCGCGCTGGCTGGGATCGGCTGTGGCGATAAAGGGCGCCTCACTCACCGCCAGCGTAGTGGGACGGCCATCGCCAGGGCCGGATGATCTGCCTTGCCCCGCTAGTTGGAACCCCAATTGACCCGCTCCGTCCGCACCCAGCTCGTGGCCATCGACGCCGGACACGCCATCCACCGGCGCCAGCGGGTTGCTGAGCGGGGCGCTATCGAGCGCCGTCAGCACGATATTGGGAATGATGGGGCCCAGATCGATGGGATTGGCACCGATGATGGGCGGCGTCGCGAACGGTGGCGGCAGTACCGGCGGGATGACGATGGGCGGCAGCACAATCGGTGGCAACGGTATCGGACTGACGATATACACCTCGCCTGCCATCGGGCCGGCCAAGGTATTGCCGGCCGTATCCGTGACGGCGGCGTTGCTCCGCAGGTTCAGGCTGATCAGCCCCGCCCCGCGCAAACCGGTCAGCGTCACCGTGTAGGTGCGGGCATCCACTTGCGTCACCGTGCCGATCTCGCCGCTGACCAAACCCAGCCTGGACAGGCTGAAGGCGCTGGTATCCAGGCCTTGCACATTCTCGGAAAAAGTCACCGTGTAGCGCGCCGACGTAGCCGAGGTGGGTGTGGCGTCCAATCTAACAATGCCGGTACCGGCCGGTGGCGCGGTATCGATCAGGATGCCGGCCGTGCTGGGCAGGCCGCGCAGCCCCAGATCGGCAGCCGTGCCGTTGGCGTCGCGCAGAATGGCGCCGTTGGCTTGCAGCCCGGTAATCGCGATGCCGTCGGCGTCGTTGTCGCCGGCCTGGACGGTATAGCGGAATAACAGGGTGCTGCCGCCGCTGCCGGACACATAGCTGGCGAATACCGTCCGGTCGCCCAGCAAGATGGCCAGCCTGGGCGTGCCGCCAGTGGTATCGACCAAGGTGGCCTTGCTTAGATTGACGCTGAAATCGAGGATCTGCTCACCTTTGTAGGCACCGTTGGCCGGCACGGTCACCCCCGTGATGGCCGGTCCGGCTCTATCCACCGGCACGCCGCTGCCGCTGAAATCGGCGACCAGCAGATTGCCGGCGCTGTCGGCAATCCCACTGCCGCTGGCACGCAGGGTCAGACCGAGGGTACCGCTGCCAGCCAGGCCGTTGACCTGCACGGTATAGTTACGGCCATCGATCCGGGTGACCGAAGCAATACTGCCGGCCGCCGTACCCGTGCTGGCCAGCTGGAAATCGCCCACGTCCACGCCGCTGACATCCTCGTTGAAGCTCACGGTGAACGCCAAGCCGGCGCCGCCGCGTATCTGCACGATGCCGGTCGCCGTCGGTGCCCGGGCGTCTATGCGCACGCCGGCACTGCTATCCATGCCATTGAGGGTCAGCGCGGCATTGTTGCCTATGCCGTCGCGCAGGGTGGCGCCATTCAGGTCCAGGCTACTGGCCACCGCGATGCCATTGCCGTCGAACTGGCCGCTGGCCACCGTCAGCCGGAAGGTCAGGGCGGTGCCGCCGGAGCCGGATACATAGCTGGCAAAGACCGTGTCGCCGTTGTCGAGGGTGATGGCGATACGCGGTATGCCGCCATCCACCAGCACGGCCTTGGAATAGTTGACCGTGAAATCCAGCGTCTGGCCGGTTGCATAAATGCCATTGGCGGGCAGCACCACCGAATTGACCGAAGGCGCGTCGCGATCCACCGCGAAGACTTCGCCAGTCAGGCCGCCGCTGATGGCGTTGCCGGCCAGATCGGTAATACCGGTGCCGCTCCCATTCAGATCCAGCCGGATATCGCCGGTCCCGGTCACACCCGTGATGGTGACGGTATAGGTCTGGTCGTCGATCTGCGTCACGCTGCCTATCGTACCGCCGGCACTACCGCCAAAGACCAGGCCGAAGTCAGCGGTATCCACCCCGCTGACGCCTTCGGAGAAGGTCACGGTGTAACTGATACTGTCGGCGCCGCTGGGGCTGCTACCGACCCGCACGATGCCGGCCGGTGTCGGCATGGTGGTATCGACCAGCACGGCCGAGGTATCGCCGGGACTGTTGAGCGCCGTCGCCAGGTTGTTGCCTACGCCATCGGCGATGGCGCCGCCATTGAGATCGATACTGCCCGCCAGGGCGATACCATCGCTGTCATTGTGGCCGGCCAGCACGGTGTATTGGAACAGCAAGGCGCCGGTACCGGAGCCGGACACATAATTGGCATAGACGGTGGCGCCACCCACGGTGATCGCCAGCCTGGGCGTACCGCCACCGGTATTCACCGTCACGGCCTCGCTGGTATTGACGGTAAAGCTCAGCACCTCGCCGGCCTGGTAATGGTCGGCCGCCGGCACGGACACATTGGCAACGGTGGGCAGCACGGCGTCGATCAGCACGCCGGCGGTCGAAGCCACACCGTTGAGTGTCGTTACGACGGCATTGCCCACCGTATCGCGCAACGTCCCACCGTTCAGGTCGAGGCTGCCGGCCAGGCTCACGCCATTGCCGTCGGCCTGGCCGGCCGCCACGGTGAGGCGGAATACCAGCGCACCGCTACCGGAGCCGGAAACATAGCTGGCATAGACCGTGCCCCCGGTGTCCAGGGTCACCGCGATACGCGGCGTGCCACCCGTGGTATCAACCACTACCGCTTCGCTGAAATTGACCGTGAAATCCAGATTGTCGCCAGTCTGGTAGGTCCCGTCGGCGGGCGCCGCCAGCGTGGCGACCACCGGTGCGACCCCGTCCACCACGATGGCATGCTGGCCGGCGATGGAGCCCGAGCCACCGGTCGCCGGCAGTAGCAGCAACAGATCATCGCTGCTGCCGTTGCGTACCGTGGCGCCATTGAGCACCAGGGCGGCGGTGGACTGGTAATCGAGGTCGGCGCTGAGATCGCCGGCCTGAACGGTATAGGAGAAGGTCAAGGTGTTGCTGCCCGAGCCCGATACATAGCTGGCCAGCCGGTCCACGCCGCCGGTCTCCAGCAGCAAGGTGGGCACGCCGCCGCTGACCGTCACCACCTGGTCCAGGCTGAGGGTAATCTGGATGGTGTCGCCCACCTTGTAACCGCCGTCCGGATTGACCGCATGGACGCTGGTGATAAGCGGATTGGGCAGGGCAACGGTGATATTGATGGTGTCGGTATCGGTCTGGTTGCCACCGCTGCCGCTGAAACCCTGGTCGTTACTCACGATCTGCAGCGAGGCGCTACCGGTATACCCGGGCGTGGGGATAAAACGCAGACCGTTCAGCGCGGCATTGATATCGGCCACGCTACCCTCGAAACTCATGGAGAGGTCGTTGCTGCCGCTGCCCGTCAGCATGGTCAGGCCCGTGGTGCCGGACAAGGTAATCAATCCATTGCTGGCGGTCAGCGTGACAAGCAGGGTGCTGGCCTCGGCATCCGACACCGAGATCAGGTTGCCATTGCCGGCATTGAACAGCAGGTCCACATCCTTGGGTGTGGATTGGGTAGCCGGCGCGCTATTCACCGGCGCGTCGTTGACGGCACTGACCAGCAGATTAAGCGTGGTGCTGGCCGCTTCGCTGCCGCCGGTACCGCTGCCGCCCGGATCGGTGCCGGTATTGCCGCCGTCGTCGATGGCCACCGACAGGGTGACATTGGCGGTGGCATTGCTGGCGGTACGGAACAACACGCTATTCGCGGCGATAAAGCTGTTGATGTCGGCCACGCTGCCGCTCAAGCCCAAACTGCCGCTATTGCTGCCCGTGACCGTGACACCGCTGCCGCTGGTGGCGCTGAGCGTGCCGCTGGCTACCGACAGGGTAACGCTGACGGCACCGCTGCCGGCATCGATATCGGTAAAGCTGATGCCCGCCATGCTGGTGGCGACATCTTCATTGACGGCGATGCTGGCCGGCGCGGTGATGGTGGGTGCGTCGTTGACCTGCGCCACATTGAGCGTGGTGCTCGCACTATCGGTCTGGGTGCCGCCGCTGCCGGTATTGCCGCCGTCGTCGATGGTCGTGGTCAGCGTGACATCTGCGGTGGCGCTGCCGGCAGTGAGGAAGCTCACCGCGCTGCCGGCAATATAGGCATTGATATCCGCGAGGGTACCGCTTAGGGTCAGTGTGGCTGTCCCCCCACCGCTCGCCGTCACCCCGCCGCTGGAAATACCGCTCAAGGTCCCCGTGCCAACCGCCAAGGTCACCGTGACGGTGGCGCCGCCTGCATCGGTATCGCTGAAGCTGATGCCCGTCAGTACGCTAGCGGTATCTTCCGTCACCGATAGGGTGGCCGGCGCCGTAATCTGCGGTGCATCGTTGACGCTGGCGACGCTGACCAGCTTGGTCACCACCGCGCTATTGGTGTTGCCGTCGGAAACTTCAAAACTGATGGTGCGAGTGGCGGTATTGGGTTGGGCGACATCGTTGGTATAGGTCACCGCCCGCAGCGCGGCCTGCCATTGCGCCACGGTGGCGGTAGCGCCGCTGGACGTCAACGTCAGCACGCCGGTGCTGTAGCTGGCGCTGATATTGCCGAAGGTGGTGGCATTGCTGTTGGTGAAGGCCAGGACATCCTCGCCGCTCTGAAAGTTGCCGGTGATGCTGACGGTGGCGCCGGCCAGCGTCGTGCTGTCCAGATCGGACAAGCTTAGGCCGGTATCCACCGCTACCGGCGTGGAGGTCGTATTGTTGCCCTCGGCAAAGGCGGTGGTACCACCGCTGGCGGTGGCGACCGGGGTGTCGTCGACACTGGCGACCGTCACCGTGCGGGTGGCCGCGCTACCGCTATCGGTGCCGTCGTTCAACACGAAGCCGATGGTGCGGACGGCGGTACTTGGACTATCGGAGCTGTTGCTATAGCTCACCACGCGCAAGGCGGCCTGCCATTCCGCCAAGGTGGCGGTGGCGCCGCTGGACGTCAGGGTCAACACCCCAGCGCTGTAGCTGCCGCTGATATTGCCCATGGTGATACCGTCGTTGGTGAAGGCCAGCACATCCTCCCCGCTGGCGAAGTTGCCGCTGATGCTGACCAAGGCACTGGCCAAGGTGGCACTGTCGTTATCGGCGACAGTAATACCGGCATCGACCACCACGGGCGTGCCGGCAACGTTATTGCCCTCGGTGAAGGCGGCGCTGCCGCCCGACGTGGTAGCGGCCGGTGCTTCGTTGATCGGACTGACGACGATGCTGCCCTGCGCCGTACCGCTGGAATAAGCGGTGCTGCCGCCATTGCTGGTACTGTCGCCGTGCTGGGTAGCGCCATTGCTGGAAGCAGTGCCCGTGGTTTGGTCCCAGCCCCGGAAAGTGAAGGTAGCGGTTTCGCCGTGAATCGTATCGGGTAGATAACGCACCTGCGTGGTGGAGGCCAGCAACAGGGCGCTGTTGGCGCTGACCGCACCGAAGGCGGTCCAGGTGCTGCCGTCGGTGGAGTACTGCCAATTGCCCAGCGCACTGGTCGTGATAACCGCGATCCCTGACACGGCCGCCGAATCGACGTCGGCGTAGCTCATGCCCGCCAATAAGGTGGCCACCGTGACGGCGCCGGAAACCGTGTCCTCATCGGTGCCGGTAAAACTATAGGGACCGCCGGATAGGGTAGGCGCGTCGTTCACGCTGCTGACGGTAATACTGGCCGTATCGGTCACGCTGGAATAGGCAGTCGTGCCGCCATTGACGCTGCTATCGAGCTTGGTGCCCTGCTGCCCGGCGGAAGCGCCCGTCTGGTCCCAGGCACGATAGGTAAGGCTTGCGCTGGTGCCGTTCTGGCCATCCGGCACCAAGCGCACAAAATCGCCCGAACGCAGCAGCAGCGCGCTACTGGCTGAAACCGTCCCGATATTGCTCCACGTGGAACCATCCAATGAGTACTGCCAGGTGCCGGTGCCCGCCACCACGCCGCTGATGGCGATACCGCTGAGCGCGCCGCTATCCACATCCGCCACGCTGGCGCCCAGAAAACTGGCGACCGTCTGGCCGGCGTTGCTGGTGGCATCTTCGTTGATGCCGGTCAGGGTGGGGCTCGCCGCCGTCAGGACCGGCGCATCATTGACCGCCGATACGGCGATACTGACCGTGGCCGTGCTGCTGGAATACGCGGTGGTGGTGCCAGTGGTGCCGCTATTTCCGCTCTGCGGCGTGCCGTTGCTGGAGGCGGTCCCGCTGGTCTGGTCCCAGGCACGGAAGGTGAAGGTAGCAGTCTCGGCGTTCTGGGCATCCGGGACATAACGGACCTGGGTGGTGCTGGACAGCAGCAGGGAACTGGCGGCCGAAACGCTGCCAAAGGCGGTCCAGGTATTACCGTCGGTGGAGTACTGCCAAGTGCCGTTGCCGCTGACGGTCGTTACCGCCATGCCGGAAACGGCGCCGGTATCGACATCGGCATAACCACCGGTCGCCAGGATAGCCGACACCAGCGTGCCGCCCGAGGTGGTGTCTTCATCGATACCGGTCATGGCATGCGTACCGCCGGTAAGGGTAGGCGCATCATTGACCGCACTCACCGCCACGGTCGCCGCCACCGCCAAGGTGGTCGCATCCACGCCGCTGTTGGCGGTGCCGCCATTGTCGCGGATATTGGTGAGGGTAATCACCCGGCTGGTCGTACCGGGTGATTCACTACTGTTGCTATAGGTAATCCCGTCCACCACGGTCTGGGCAATCGCCGTACTGACGCCGGCCGCCTTGCTGATGGTCACGGTCGCGGTGCCGGCGGCCAGGCTGACCGACACGGACAGGCTATTGCTGCCGGTGGTGACCGAATTGCCGTTGGTCAAGGCCACCGTGGTGCCATCGATGGTGAGAATTTCATTCGCGCCATCGCTGACATTGGTGACGGTCAGGATCAGCCTGTCGATGGTCTGGCCGCTTTCCACCGTGCTGATGGAAACCCCGCTGAACAAGTCCACCGCGCTACCGTTCTCGGTAAAGGTGGGCGTACCACCGGTGGCGGTCAGCGTGGGTGCGTCATTGACGGCAACGACCGTGACCGTCGCCACCCGCGCCGGATTGGCGGTGTTGTTGCTGCCGCCGCTATCGGTAATGCCCGTGATGGTCACCACCCGGTTGCTGGTGCTGGGGTCCTGGCTGGTGTTGCGGTAGGTCATGCCGTCGACCAGGGTACCCATCTGCGCGTCGGTACGGGTCATGCCGGTGACCGTGACGGTGGCGGTGCTACCCGATACGGCCACGCTATAACTGCCAATCCCGGTCAGCGTACCGCTATTGCCGTTATTGAGCGCCACATCGGTGCCGCCTATGGTCAAGATCTCGCTACTGTCGTTGCCGACATTGGTGACCGTCATGGTCATGCCACTGAAGGTCTGGCCGGCATCGTTGGTAGCGGCCGTCACGGCGCTATAGAGATCGACCGTGCTACCGCCCTCGGTAAAGGTCGGCGTGCCGCCCGTGGCGGACAAGGTCGGCACGGCGCTGGCCGATACCGGCGCCTCGAAATCCAGATCGTCCAGCGCCAGGCTCAGATTGCCGCCGGCGATGGTAAAGCTGGTGATGTTCTGGAAATTGACGTTGCCCGAGGTATTGACGTTCTGCTGCAGGATCAGCGCGCCATTGCTGGAATAGGTCAACGCCGTGCCGCCATTGGGCGTAATGGTGATATTGACGTCGGCGGCGGCATCGAAACTGATATTGGAGAGCCGGAAGGCACTGCCGTCGGCCGCCTCGACCTTGATGCTGCTGATGCCGAAGGCGCCGGCCAGATCGAAGAACATAAAATAGTCGCCGGCGTTATTGCCCAGTAGCGACATGGCGGAATTGTTCGAGACGATATTGGTATAGTTGCCGGGATTGGAGCCGACGATGGTGTACTTGATGTTATCCAGGGTGAAGGTGTCGGCGGTGAAACTGGCGCCGCTATTGGTATCGTAATTCTCGTCGGAGGGCACGGCCAGCAAGCTGGCGTAGCTGTCCACCCGCAGCGCGGCCGACTCCACCGTCCCGGCTTGCCGCTCCAGCTGCCAATCGCCGCCGTGGCTGGCGGCACCGGTGTCATCCTCGGAAGCCGCTACATCGGCCCCGGTCAACCTGGCCAGACCGTCGAGCAAGGCCAGCCCAGCCGGACCGGCGCCGGCTTTGCAACCGTACAGCAGGATATCGCCGTCGGCGGCCAGGGATGCGCCAATCTGGCCCAGCACCGCCCGGTGGGCAGCCAGGTTCTGGCTATCCAGCCAGACATTGCCCACTTCCACCACGCCTTCGGCGCCGTGGCTGATCAGGTGGATGGCTTGCAGACCTTGCTTGCCCTGCAGATAGTTGGCCATCTGGGCCAGGCCGTCGCCGGCGCGATCCAGCATGACCACGTCCACGCCCGGTTTAAGACCACTGACCAAGGCTTGGGCATCGGCCAGGTCGGCGGCGACGAAGACCACTTCCTTGGCCGGGCCAGCCGGCGCAGCGGCCGGTGGATTGGCGTCCCGGGATACCGGCAACAAGCGCTCGGCCAAGCGAGCCGACACATCGGTCGGCGCATTGGCATGGTCGGCGGCAGGAAGATGATGCGTCGCTTCGGCAGCGGTCGCGGCGATCGCCGCATCGAACATGATGCGTGGCTCCAGCGCCTGGATCAGCAGTGGCTTGGCGCGCACAGGGGCTGCCGAAGCAGCATGTTTATATAAGAGCTCTTGCAAGAAACGCATTGCCGCCTCCCCGGTCGCTCAGCCCTATGCCGGCCGCGACACTTGCTGCTTGTTACCGGCGCGGCGGACCCGCCGCGCACTGTCCTGCGTGTTGCTTTAGTTACGGGATGGGAAGATCCCCTCCAGCGCAATAATGAAATTGATACCGAGATAAGGGCTGGCAATCCCGAATGGCTGGCCGCCGCCCGCGATACCGACGGTTACATTGCAATTGAACGGTGCGAGCGTGGTCGTCGGCGCATCGGTGCTATACAAGGTCCCTGGCCGCCCGCCCCCGCTTACCGGTCCCAGGCAAGTGATATTGCTCGGCGCGGCAGCCACATTGGTGCTGGCGGCGATAGCCGGAATCGCGACATTGGCCGCCGCCGCGTGGGTATGCGCCGGCATATTGTTCAAGGTCAGCACGGTGCTTTCGGTTCCGCCCACCTCCCCCAGATCGACCTGTTGCAAGCCTGGCCCGGCCGAGCCATTCGCCCCAACCGGTGATCGGCCGCGAAGATCCGGTAGACCGAAGGTGGTCTGGCCATTGCCGCCGAAGGTAGTACCCAACAGGGAGAACAAAGCCGTGTTCTGCGCAATCGGCAAGATCTGCGCGGAACAATAGGCATAGCCCCGAGGTGAGAAATTGAAACCGACCATCTTGATTTCGCCGAGAAACGGTTCGCTCATTTTTATTGCTCCTCCTGCTACAAGTACGCGCTGGGCGCGGAATTCAGGCGCCGGCCGATTCGGCCTGCACCTGTGGGACCGGGTAATGGAAAACGGCTTCCATCAGCACCGGTCCATCCTCGGCCGGGCCTATTGGTGTGAGTAGCAGCGGCCAGGACAATGCGTCCCCGCCTGGCGCGGGCGGCGCCAGGGTATAGACGGCTTGTCCCAGTTGCGTCCCGGCCGGTAAGGCGAACTCGGCGGCGTAGCAGCAATAACGGGTATTCATCGGCACACCGCTGCTTACCCTCACCAGCTCGACCGGCATGCTCTCGCCCCACGGCAAGACCAGCCGATAGGTTTGACCCAGGGTATCGTTGAGTTGAGCTTGGCTAGGTACATTCATGGTGATCGTTTCCCTGGGTAGGCGGCACGGGGCGGTTCGCCCGGTCATCAAGGGCGCGCGCGGCCCGTTCCATCTTCAAATAGACACGGTTGTCGGCGACCACCTCGAAGCCGAAGCGGCGATATAGCCGATGTGCCGGATTTTCCGGTTCCACGTGCAGCGATATCGGCTGTGCTTGCTTATCCACCTGGCGAGTCAACAGCTCCAGCACCGCACTGCCAAGGCCCTGGCCGCGCACGGCCGGCATCAGGCTGATATCGATCAACGTAGCGCGGCTCGCGGTGTGCCACCAGTACAGGCGGCCGATGGGCGTACCCCGGCGCAACAGCAGCAGGAACTGGGCATCGTGGTAGTGCTCTTGGTAATAGCGGTGCTGGAATTGGAACTGTTGGTGCAGAAAACCCTGCTGTTCGACCGGCGTCCAACCGGTAGCCGCCATCTCCTCCGCGCGCGTCGAGGCATAAAGGTCGAATAGGAAGTCGAGGTCTTCATCCCGAATGGGACGAGCATAAAGATGCGCCAGCGCGGACGCGCCATCCTGGCCAACACGGCTGGCCAAAACGTTCAGCGCCGTATCGATGCCAGGCAAGGGCATTTTGCCAAAACGGAATTGTTCGCTGCCGCTGGACACGGCTTTCCTCCTACAGCCGGGCACGACGGCGCTTGATCGGCACCGTGCACCATTTGGATATTTTTTTATATTCGGCCCTGAGGGCCGCGCACCCGATGATATGCCATCGCACTTCTTATCCTGCGCTGGCTACTTGCTGCATGGGTTATAGACCATTCCCGTTAAAATCGGCTGGTAAAAAATACAATGCCGTCGGTCGGAATTTCTGGCCCATACCCATCCCTTGCGGACAGGCTGAAGCTACTTGCGCTGACTGAAATAGACGAAGCCGAACGATGCTTCACAAACCATTGGCGAGCGGTGACGCGGACGGCGACGCCCAGCAAGGGACGTCCCGGCAAGAGGGAAAAACGGATTTGCAATAATGGCTGCACGAAACCGCGTTCAGGGGTGACGTTCCCTAGGCCGGACGCCTATTCCTTAACGGCTTCGCGTAACTCGTCCAAGGTGAAACCCGTACTTTGCGCAGCCTGGCGTATCTCATCCATTGCCTCGCGTTTACGCCGCAGGAAATCCACGCGCGAGGAAACCGCCTTGGCGTGGGCAGCTTTTCTTGCCACCAAGACCTCGCCATTCGGTAACTGCTCGCTGCTGATGGCCGCGCTTGGCGTGCTGGAGTCACCGAACAGGGCTTCCAGCGCAGCGCGCGCCTTGACCGCATCCTGGCTCTGACTATTGCCGTGGTTATGTCGTGTTTTCATGTTTGAATACCAATTGAATAGTAGAAGCGCTGATCACGTACCGTAGCGGGCGACAGCGAAATTCCATCGCGACGGCGAGGATGGGGAGTGGTATCGATCAGCGCAAAGGCTCGACTACTCACTACCGACTTGCTCCCGGCGGCAGAGATCGTGGTACTGCCCGGGTGCCGCACTTTGGCGGCAAATCAGCTTCAGTACAGTGCGTGTATCAGCTATTTTCGTGCCGCCTGTTCGCGACTGTACGAGATGGATAGGCATGGGCCTGGACGGTAGTCGGCATACTGCTCAATTCAAACTTAGCAAGTTTAGGCGGAATTACCAGCCAATAAAAAATTGCCTATCCAGAAATTAAATCAATATGGGTGTTCCCAGGCGGAAATACGCGGTATAGGCCGGCAAAATGCAAATCAATAAATCACCCGGTAAAATTGCCAAGCCGCTTATATCCCCAGCCACCCAATGGACCGCTTACCCGAACTTGGACCCCGTCGATACCAAATGATTCCCACCCAGCCGTCGATTCATTCCAGAGCCGGTTGAGACTAGGCAGGTACCAGTTGCACATAGGGGCGCTCATCGAGCAGCCAGTCAGGCGCGCTGTCGGTAATCAGCCGGTCGAAATCGCTTAGCGCCGCAACCGAATAGGGCGCGATCTGGCCAAACTTGCTGTCGTCGGTCACCAGGACGGCACTGGCCGAATGCGCGATCATGGCCGCCTTGACCTGGGCATCGCTGGCATGCGTCGCCGTGACGCCCAGCTTGGCATGTACCGCGCAGGCACCCAGGAAAGCCATATCGGCGCGATGGCTGGCGATCAAGGCCACGGCGGTGGGTCCGGCGAAATAACGCTCCGGCGCGCACCAAAGCCCGCCGCTGAGCACCAGATCGATGCCAGGCCGATCCGCCAGCACCGTGGCGACATCGAGCGAATTGGTCACCACGCATAGCGGTGTCACTTCCAGGGCGCGGGCCAATTCCAGGGTGGTGGTGCCCGCATCGATAAAGATGGTTTGGTGAGCTTCCACCAAGGCCGCCGCCGCCGCGCCAAGGCCCGCCTTGGCGGCCGGCCTGATCGCGGTGCGGGCGGGAAAACGGATCTGTGCCGTCGCCAGCAGCACGGCGCCACCATGCGTCTTCTGTAGAAAACCCTTCTCCGTCAGCGCCTTCAAATCGCGCCGCACGGTATCTTCCGACACCCCCAGATCGCGCGCCAAGGCGGCGACCTCGACCCGGCCATGGCGGGTCAGCGCATCAAGAATTCGTTGGTGTCGTTCCTCGGCAAACATGCCGAACAGTATACCTCAAGCATAGGTGTCTGCGTCTTTCTGCCTATATCAGCAAGAAAACGCAGAGCGCTCTTGACCAATCTCGCGATAATGCGCAACCATTACGCAGGCTTATGCAATTTATTGCGAGAATGTATGAAGATCGAGCACATCGCCCTATGGGTGGCCAATCTGGAGCGAATGAAGGATTTCTACGTACAGCATTTCGGCGGCAGCGCGAGCGAGCCGTATTGCAATCGCCGGACCGGGTTTCGCTCCTACTTCCTCAGCTTCACCGACGGCGCCAGGCTGGAACTGATGCAAAAGCCGGGGATCGCCGCCAACGCCAATAGCGACCAGCAGCAGACCCTGGGATTCGTCCATCTGGCGTTCGCCACCGGATCGGCCCTGCAAGTGGAAAAGCTGACCGAGCGGCTGCAAGCCGCCGGCATGCGCCTGCTGTCCGCTCCGCGCCTGACCGGCGATGCCTATTACGAAAGCGTGTTGCTCGATCCGGAAGGCAACCGGATCGAAATCACCATCTGATCAGCCTTTCACGCACACCACCTGGCGTAGGGTATGCACGATTTCCACCAGCTCGGACTGGGCCGTCATCACCGCATCGATATCCTTGTAAGCCATCGGAATCTCGTCGATCACGTCTTCATCCTTACGGCATTCGACATGCTTGGTGGCCTCGATCTGATCCGCCACCGTGAATAGCTTCTTCGCCTTGGTGCGGCTCATGCTTCGCCCGGCTCCATGGCTACAGGAACAGAACGCTTCCTCGTTCCCCAATCCGCGAACAATAAAGCTTTTGGCACCCATGGAACCGGGAATGATACCTAGCTGACCCTTTTGCGCCGATACCGCTCCTTTGCGGGTTACCAATACTTCTCGACCGAAGTGCGTTTCCTTCTGCACGTAGTTGTGATGGCAATTCACCGCTTCGACATCGGCGACAAAGGGCTTGGCAATTACGGTACGGGCTGCCGCAGTCACGTTCTGCATCATCACCGCGCGGTTGCGACGGGCAAAATCCTGCGCCCATCCAACGGCTTCGACATAGTCATCGAAGTGCTGGCTACCCTCTTGAAAGTAGGCCAGATCGCGATGCGGCAAATCGGCGATATGCTGGCGCATATCCGCCTGCGCCAGTTCGATAAACAGGTTCCCGATCGCATTACCCACGCCACGCGATCCGGAATGCAGCATGAACCAGACTCGGCTTTCCTCATCCAGGCAAACCTCGATAAAGTGGTTACCGGTTCCCAAAGTACCCAGATGCTTATGATTGTTGGTGTTCTTGATACGCGGGTGCTTCTCGGTGATGCGCTTGAAACCGTCGGCCAGCTCGCCCCACATGGCATCCACGGTCTTCGGCGGAGTATCCCAGGAACCCTTGTCGCGCTTTCCCATGGTGCGGCCGTGCGGTACCGCCGCTTCGATGGCGGATCGCAAACCCGCCAGATTATCGGGTAGGTCGGCAGCGGTCAGGCTGGTACGGGCGGCCATCATCCCGCAGCCGATATCCACACCAACCGCCGCAGGGATAATCGCACCCAGGGTGGGGATCACGGTCCCGATGGTCGATCCCTTACCGAGATGCACATCGGGCATCACCGCCAGGTGCTTGTAGATAAAAGGCATCCTGGCCGTATTCATCAATTGCTGGCGCGCTTCATCCTCGACCGGTACGCCTTCGGTCCACATCTTGATCGGGGCGCCGTTCGCTACGGCGACAGTGTTGTGCTTGCTCATCTTCCTACCCTTAGTCCAGCGCGCTCTGCGGTGGAGAACATTGATTCCACGTATGCATTTCATACGTCAACGAGGATCAGTATTGCGAAAAGCGTGCCAGCAACTGACCACCTCGTGAAAATCGACCCCACATCTTTGATTCAAAACGGTATTTACAACAAATCATCAACCGGCGGTTTGCTTATCCCTACTCGGCACCAGCTGATTTCTATCTAGGATTTTATAACTTGGTATAAATGCTTCGCACATTGGCCAGCCTGCTTGCCTCATCGAATACCGAGCAGTTCCAGTACCTGCTCCACCCGCGAAGCCACGCTACCGGTCAGCAAATGGTAGGGCTGGGCACGCTGTTCAAGCGCCCGTCCATACCAGCTGTGCTGCAGGTCGCGGAAGTCCGCGCCTTGGCGGGTACCATCCTGGACGAAGGGAAAATCGGGCGCGCACAACAATACCTGTTGATAAGTCCGGTCGGCCATTTCCCGCAATGCCGGCTCAGCCCGACCGAATAAATGCTGGCAATAGAAGAGCGTCGTCAACGGCGAGGTATCGCATACCAGATACGTATTGGTCTGTCCGGCCAGGGCGTCTTCCCGCCGAACTTGCTCGCAGGCAATCGCCAGGAGATCGCCATAGCCGAGCTCGCCACCTTGCGCCTCCCAGCGCTCGCGCCCATATTCCGGCACGTAGCGACAGTGCAAAGCCTTCGCCAAGGCAATCGCCAGCGTGCTCTTCCCGCTGGATTCGCCACCTAGCAGGCAAATTCGCGATACGAAATCGGCATAGACAGAAGCCGCCAGGTAATCGCGGTGACCATGGACGTCGCCGCGGATACGGGTCGCCGAAATCGGAATATTCGCGCGCGCCCGGTCAAGCTCGACATGCGTCACCAGGCTGCCGAATTCCCTACTCAGATGCGCGGCAAATCCGTCGCCATAATCCTCGCTGGTAAACACGGCCTCCACGCTCACGGCCCATATCGATAGGCAGAGCCGGGCGACGAATTGGCGATGCTCCTCGGCGGGCGCGGTATTGGACGGCAATGATCCTATCGCCCGCCCCTCCACCCGCCACTGCTCCACCAGCGCTTCGGTCACCACCAGGCTGATCGCGGCAGGAAATCGTTCGACCAGCCAGCGTTGCCGCCGCGCCGGCTCGCAGCCCGGCAGCTCCGGCTTGGAATAACTGAGCAGGTAGAGCTGATCGCACTGAGCCTGCGCCCTATCGATCAGCCACTCGTGCCCCCGATGCAGTGGTGCGAACTTACCTACCACTAGTCCGGCCCGAAAGCGCTTCACCGTGCCAACTCGCGACGCCAGCTGAACAAGCCGTACCAGGCATTGAACCAAAAGATCGCGTACAGGCCCGCGGTGAGATAAAGCTCGCGCGAGATATATAGCGGTACCGCGATGGCATCCACCACCAGCCAGACATACCAGTTCTCCACTCGCCGTCCCATCAGCAGCAATTGACCCAGCACACTGAAGGTCAGCACCAGCGAATCGACAAACGGTGCATAGGCATTGGTAAAGCGATGGAGCAGGGCACCATAGCCCGCCGCCACCAGCAAGGCGGCCACCGTGGCCAGCACGCAGGTCCATCGGTCGGTACGACGCACCGGCAGTTGACCGCCGTTTTTGCCGTGCAGCCAATGCCACCATCCCATCAGGCTGGTAACGATATAGAAGCCCTGCAGGGTAACGTCGGCATACAGCTGGGTGTGGAAAAACACCCAGGCGAACAGTGCGCATCCCACTATCCCGGTCCACCAGGTATGGACGCTGTTCCGGGCCGCCAACCAGACAGAAAGCCCATAGGTGATATCTGCGGCAAGTTCGGAGGGGGAGATCATCATGCGCTCACTCGGGAAAAGATGAATGGCAAGGTCTGGCTACCCGCATCCGCGGAAAAAGCTTTATACCGCCTTATCAAATAGCGCCAGACGCCGATCCGGCCGCAAGCGATAGAGTTGTGCCGGACGGTGTTTACCCTGCCGAATGGCATCGGGCACCGCTTCGACAAAATCCAGCTCGGGCAATTTGCGCCTGAATACGCTCTTGTCCAAGGGCGTGCCCAGGATTTGTTCGTAAGTCTGCTGCAGTTCGGTGAGCGTAAACAGGGGAGGCAACAAGTGGCAGGGCAGTGAAGAATAGGCGGACTTGTCCCGTAGGCGCTTGACCGCGTGGGCGACGATAGCGGCATGATCGAAGGGAAGCTCGGGCAGGGCATCGACCTCCACCAGTTCAAAGCGGTGCTCGGCGTCGGAAATCAGCACGCTTTCGTGCACCAGCGCGTAATGGGCGATGCTGGCAGACCAGCCCCGCGGATCGCGTACTCCGCCGGTAAAGGTATAGAGTTGCTCCAGATACGGCGACACCAGGCCGGTCTTGCTACGCAGCACGCGCTCGGCCGCCGCCAATGCGTCATGGTCGTCATCGGCATGGATATAGCCGCCGGGCAGTGCCAGCCGTTTCGCAAAGGGATCACGCTCACGCCGGGTCAATACCGTTTTCAGCCGCATCCCGCTCAACGTGAACAGCACGATATCCACGGTAACGATCAAGGTTGGGTTCACATTCAGGCTTTCTTGTGGGGAGGCAGGCAGGCGATCGCCAGGCGCACCAAGCAACTTAGTTACATTTGGCAACTAATTATATGCGAAGAATAGCGCGCTGGGGACTTATTGCGAATAGGACAGCTTCCAACGATGACGACTGCGGTTTTACAAGCGCATCGCCTTAAGAATGAACACGCGGTTCAACCGTTCCGTAGCCGATTGTTGATCAACCTGCCGGTAGCGGCATTATGGATTTCTACGGATCTCGCGTGCAAAGGTACCCGTGGACTGGGTCCAGTCCTGGTTGCGCCCCAGCGTGCAATGGACCATCACATCGACCTGTCCGCGCCTATGGTTGAGCGGATCGGACTTGGCGCCGCGTAGCTTGACCAGGCTGTTGATATTATCGTGCGTGGTTCGTTGCTTTTCGCTGACGCCCAGGCCGTCAAGCCGGCGTTTAACGGACCCTGCCGTCGATGTGTCATTCTGGAAAAATGAAAAGAAAGGCATGGTTTGTCGCCCCAACGTCTGCGTCGGCACCGAATGTATATATTCCGCCAGGTAGGGATATAGCGAATGCCGGCAAAAAACAAAGCTTGTAGTGAGACGACCGCGCCGGACCTATGCCCTAAGGTAAATCCATACTTGATAAGGACATCCATGTTCACCAGCGCACTGTTTGCCTTTCTCCACTTCGTGGCCGTCTTCGGCATCGTCGGCACGATCTTCTTCGAGTGGCAAACGATGAGCCGCACCCCCACCGTTGCCGCAGCGAAGCGCCTACAGCTATGCGATAGATGGTACGGGGCCTCTGCCACCATGCTGCTGATCGTGGGCTTCCTGCGCGTCTTCTACTTCGAGAAGGGATCGACCTTCTATATGAGCAATCCGCTCTTTCACGCAAAACTCGGCCTCTTTGTGCTTGTAGGCCTGCTTTCCATCTACCCGACGGTCCGCTTTATCAAATGGGGCCCGCAAACCAGGCAAGGGCTCGCACCCGTTGTCTCCGAATCGGAATACCAGCGCATCATGACCTTGCTGCGCTTGGAGGTGGTTTTACTGCTGGCTGCCGCACTGTGTGCCAGCTTGATGGCGCGCGGCATCGGGCTTTAAATTCGCTTACCTCTTCCTGCACCAGCCGCCTCGCCGAGGCGGCTGTTTCACGTGAAGCACAAGTGAGCCAAGGCAAGTAGTTTTATACGTTTTTGTTGTGTAAACCGGTTTTTTACACAAAAATTGATCGGGATATACATTTTTGAGTAAAGAAACGTGCCAAATTTAGCTGGTTACAGATGGTTGATCGATCAATATGACTTGCAAGTCATGCAACCGCTGCGCCTCACCAGTCAGATAGGCGCCACCCGCCAAACCCGTGCTACAGACGGCTTCGCACAGGAAACCTACCCTGCGTCCTACGAACCGGAAGAGTCCTTTTCCGGGCACATGACCTTCGCCCTGAAATACGAGGGCGTTTACCCCGAAGTGCTGGCCAGATTGTTTGCCCGCGTTCCAGAGGCCGAAATATCAGCTTGGGTCATGTCTGAGCGTTCCGGCCAGTATGCCCGGCGAGCAGGTTTCTTGTGGGAATGGTTTTCCGGCCGGGAGCTTGAGGGCGTGCCTCCCGTGCCAAGCGGCAATTATGTTGATGCCATTGATAGTAAGCGCCAAATCGCCGCTACCACCAAGGTGAATAATGGTCGCTGGCGAGTCCGTGACAATATGCCTGGCACAAGGGACTTTTGCCCCTTGATATTCAGAACGGATCGCACCCTGGCTTTGGAGAGGTTTAATTGCGCAGAAGAGCTGCATGCCTTGAATGTCGAATACGGCGCCGATGTCTTGCTTCGCAGCGCAGTCTGGCTCACGATCAAAGAAAGCCGGTCCAGTTTCCAGATCGAACATGAGGAAAAGAAAACCGACGACATCAAACGCTTTGCAGCTGCGATGGAGCGACGTTGCGGCGAGGATGGCGGTTTTCTCACGAATGAGAAATTGACCTCGCTACAGCATGAGGTTATCGGCAAGAAAACCACGCTCAAACATTTCGGAGTAAGGCAGTCACCGGTTTTTGTAGGAAGCGTTTTTCACTACGAAAATGTCGTTCACTACGTTGCCCCGCACTGTGACGCTGTACCGGCTATGTTGGGCGGGCTCTCATCGTTCCTGGCCCGCACGGCAGGTTTGTCTTCGCTTGTTCGAGCGGCCGCTGCAGCTTTCGGTTTTGTTTATATTCATCCATTGGCCGATGGCAATGGCCGGGTACACCGCTTCCTGATCAATGATGTATTGCGGAGGGATAACGCCATACCGGCGCCCTATATCCTGCCTATCTCCGCAACCATCATGCATAGCCCGGCTGATCGCGCGAAATACGATGAAGTCCTGGATGTATTTTCGAAACCCTTCATGCGACTTTACGGTAGTTCATGCGGTACTGGAAAAGTGCAAACTTACCCTGATGGGATCGAATCCGATTTCGTGTTCCATGCCTACGGCGATGCCGGACCGGCGTGGCGCTATCCCGATTTCACCTCCCATGTCGAATACATAGGCGATGTCATCGAGCGGACTATTAAACAGGAAATGACCAACGAAGCTCGCATGCTGCAGAGCTGGGGTCGCGCTCGAGTTGCTGTGAAAGAGGTTCTGGACGGACCCAACTCCGATATCGATCGGATTATCCGCTCTCTGCAAGAAAATAAATGGCTCGCTTCCAATGCATTGAAGAAGCAGTTCCCCATGCTTCTAGATAAGGACCTGGTGCAAGACGTTATCGAAGCGGTCAAAGGCGTTTTTACCGACGAACAGGACGGAAAGCCGTTGGTTTAATTTTAGCTGCTTGATTCTTGCCAACGGTAACTCGGTGTAAAAACAGCGTTATCCGCCGTGCCGTATATCAAATTAGGTCGCCTGAATGTCTACGCTCGAACCGCTATTTCAGTCCTTGCAACGCCGTCCACGCCCTGAAGATGTCATCGAATTGGTGCTCGAGGTGCTTGCCAATTCGCTCACGCCGCGCGAAGCGGCATTGCTGGAAGCCGCAGCCGCCGGCTCACTCAAGCGCGGCCTGCATCAGTTCAGCTCGATGCTGCAGGACTTCCAACGACCGGTGCCTCCCGAAAGACAAGCTTGCAAGGCTGCCGAGCTCTTTCCCGAAATCCCCACGCTGTCTGCCGAAGCCTGCAGCGATCCCGAGCGCGTTGCGGAACTGATCGGACAGCTTTCCGTAACCATTCGCAAGCACGTCGGTGCGAACGACTTCGGGGAAGACCGGCTCAACGGCGAACAGCGAAAGCTGGCCGGCCTCGACTTCTCCAAGCGACGCTACAACAAGCTGTTCCGCTTCCTGCAACGCTTCGAGCGCAAGCTTGCCACCTATCGCCTTGAGCAAAGAAAGTATGCAGCAACTCGCGTGGCCAAAGCCGGGCTGGCTACGCTGATCCGATGGGAGGACTTTTCCGACTCTCCCTATGCGGCCTGTTTCGCCGCCTATTACTCCGCCGCCAAGAATCGCCGGAGCGTTTTCGCCAACCAAAGCCAGGATTCCGCCTTCGACGACGTTGCCGCCATCCTGCTGAGCCGCTTCCGAACCGCACCGACCGCTCGCGGCTGGAAAGCCATCGCTCAGGTCATGCCCGATGCGGACGTGGCGGCCCAATTGACGGAAGCGGACAAGCTATCGCTGTTCACTGTTTACCTCGCACAATTGGAAGAAATTGCTTCCTTGCTTCGGATGACATGGCAGAGAAGCAACTTCAATCGCGACTCCATGATCGTCCAACAAGGCGATGACTCGACTACCTGGAATGCGCTTGCCGGCGCATGGAATACCGCTCGCCAAGGTTGGCTGTCGCTGGCTTGCGTTATGGGCATGGAAGACTTGGTGGATCAGCTTTGTCTCGGTAAAGTCATGCGTTTGATGGCAGCGGACGTTGTGGCTTGGCATGTCTCGAGTGGCGGATCTCTCGATCCCGACACCGTAGTCTGGTCGTCGCTCCCTGCTCCGTGGGAGGTTCTCTCTGGGGAAGCTTCCTGTACACGGGCCGATGTGGAATCCGTTTGCACCCAATATGCCGTAGATCCTGTCGCAAAAGGATGGACTACGCCGCAGGGCCATCGAAAGGCGGCGCCATTCGTCTCCACCCCTGAGTTGGTACATGGCGTAGCGGTGGGGCATCCCGCATTAGCAGCAGCCATGCGAAAGGCTGGTTGGTTCTCAGGCAAAGCGAAGATTTGACCTTCCTTGACGGCAAGCCAGGAACCAGCGAAAGTTGCTCAGCCCTCGAAATAGCTCAGTGGTAGAGCGGCCGGCTCTGGTCCGGCTGGACGCAGGTTCGAGCCCTGCTTTTGGGGGTGTTTTTCTAACGAGGGCAATAGTGCCGCAACCTCGTTAAATGCGTATCCCGCCGCTTTAGCCTATACAGTCCCCACTGCGTCGAGTCCGTGGGGGTGGCGATTGCCCCGGCAGCTCCATCGCATAGTGCAAGGACAGCAGCTGCCAGCCTTGCGGTCCCAATTGCCACTGACTGCTATTGACGCCAGTACTATCGGCCAGGGTTTGATCGGCACGACGCCGGCTTTCGACCACGCTATAAACTTCGGCATGGGCGCCATAGCGCCGCAATTCACGGTGGACCTCACACTCATACAGCGCTTCGGGTTTCGGCTCTTTTAGCAAGTCCAGAAATTCGCTGCCCGACCAAGCCTTGATATCCAGGCTCGCGGTACGCAGGCTTTGGCCCCAGATACGTGCCTGAGGGTGCAGCAGTGAGCCCAACAACTCCACATTGGACGCGGCACCGTCCTTATGGCCAATCGCCTGCCACAGCGCGCTAAGCCTCTGGTCCAGTTGCAACTGGCTGTGTGCCTCGATTCGTGGGCCGAGTTCCTTGAGCAGGGCTGGCCAACTGACACGGTAGAGCTGCGATAAACCGGCAGCATGCGCGCCGGAACGGGTAGAAGCGAAAATCAGCCATTGCCCATCGCTGCTGACCGAAGGGGTGAACTCGAAACCCGGGCCGTTGATCGGCGCGGGCAGGCGAATCGCCGGCCCAAAATCGGCGCCGACCCGTTCGGCCAGGAAAATGTCCGCATCGCTACCGTTCTTGCCTGCATCGCGATCGCTCCACCACAGCGCAAAGCGGCCATCGGGCGAAAGCGTGAAGTCACTGTTGGACGGTCCGACATTCACGGGCGCCGGCAGCGCAACGGGTGCGCTGTGCCCGCCATCGGCAAGGCGCTCGCTACGGTAAATCGACACCTTTCCGGGTCCACCTTTGCGGTATGAACCGAAGTAGAGCTGATTTCCATAACGCTCCGGTCCCAGTTCATAGGACTTGCTTTGCAGCGACTCGCTCAGGCGCTGCGGTGCGCTCCATTTACCCTCGGACAAGGTCGATTCGTACAGGTCCAGCTGCCCCAGCGCTTGTTCCCCGTCCACAGGTCGGTCGGAAATGAAAACGAGTGTTTTACCGTTGTTGCTCAGATGCGGGTCGGAGTCACGCCAGCGTTCATTGCTAAAGGGCAAGCGCTGGGGAGCTTGCCATTGCCCGTTGATCTTTTGCTGCCAAAAGATCTTCGATTGTTTGAAGTCGGCTGCGGAACGGGCGAAGACGCGTAGGTCACGCTGTTCCTGCAGGTTATAGCTTTGGGTTGTTGGATCGCTCGGTCCCAACTGCATTAATTCGAGAGTCAATGGTGCAGCTTGCACTTGGCCACACAGGCTCAGCAGTAGTACTGCCAAAGTCAAATTTGTACGCATGTTCAGAATTATCCAAGGTCGTATTAATTTTGGAGAATGGACTTTGAGATCAGCCAGCGTCGCCAAGCGGGTAGGGCGTTCAGCCTGCAGCAATCGGGCGCCTTGCACAAGTAGCTCGTCTCGACAGCTTCACGTCAACAGTATTTTTGCTGTTTTTTTGCTAAACAGCTTAAATGCTGTTTTATTCCAATAATTTCCATACCTGAAGTTACATACTAGAACTTCCATCTAACTGTTTATAAATGAATTCTATGAGTAATTCACAAGAAAATTCTAGTGCATAAACAGCAAATTTACTGTAATGTCAGTTAACAGCGTAAAAGCTGTTCCTGATATGCTGAGGCAAGCACCATGACCATCACCTACCCACTACACGCCATCGACCAGTTCAAGCCCATCATTGTGGCCGCACGTAAGCAGCTGGGCCTGACGCAAGTAGACGTTGCAGCGCGTCTTGGGGTAACCCAACAAACCTATGCGCGCATGGAAAACAACCTGGCCGGGCTCAGTTTTGGGCGCGTGCTAGCGCTTTGCCAGATCGTGGGTCTCGAGATTCGTTTTAACGAGTCACATATGTCGGATAAGGTCTCGAAGCGGCTAAAGTCGTTGGCGCTACCAACGCCGCGAGTGACCAAAAAGTCGAGTATGACCGGCATGGCAACCCCATCAATTATGGCTTCGCCAAATCAGACGTCTGGAAAGCAGCCTGAAAATACGGCACCGAAGCCAACTTCCAGCTCGTTGGGTAAACGTCTTGGCAGAAAGGTCATCCCCGAATGGTAAGCGCTACGAATGATCTCGATATCTGGATGAATGGCGAGTTTGTCGGTATCTGGCATCGGCCACGGCACCAGCCCGACACCCTTATCTATGACGAAAGCTGGATTCGCAGCACCGCCGGGCGTCCCCTATCCCTGAGTCTTCCCTTCGTACCGGGCAATGCCGCCCACAAGGGAGCGAAGGTCGCCAACTACTTCGACAACCTGTTACCTGATTCGGAGCGCATACGGGCGCGTGTTGCAGCGCGCTACACCAGGGGCGACGAAAGTGCCTTTGCCTTGCTTAGCGCGATCGGTCGGGATTGCGTGGGAGCGATCCAACTGATGCCTGACGGTCAGGAACCGCCGTCAGTGAAAGAGATCAATGGCGAGCCACTGGAGGAAGCAGATGTCGCTACAGTGCTGCGAGAAACCACTGCCGCGCCGGGGCCATTTCAGCGCAACGCTCAAAATGTCCACTTTCGCTTGTCCATTGCTGGGGCTCAAGAAAAGACCGCACTGCTCCGGCATAACAACCAGTGGCATGCCCCGCTTGGCAGCACTCCGACAACGCACATAATGAAGCTACCGCTGGGCCTCGTTGGCGGCATGCGGGCCAATATGCATGACAGCGTTGAAAACGAATGGCTTTGCTCCAAGATTGTTGAGGCCTACGGCATCCCGGTCGCCTATTGCGATATGGCGCAATTCGAGGACCAAAAAGTGCTGGTCGTGCGGCGATTTGATCGGCGTCTTCACTCAAGTGGCAGCTGGATCATGCGACTGCCCCAAGAGGATATGTGTCAGGCTACTGGTACTCCTGCAGGTGCGAAGTACCAAAACGATGGAGGACCGGGTATCACCAAAATCATGTCGCTGCTCGCCGGCTCAGTTGACCCGATTACAGCAATGGAAACTTTCTTCCTAGCGCAGATTGTCTTCTATCTGCTTGCGGCCACCGACGGACATGCCAAGAACTTCAGCATCGCTACGCTCCCCGACGATGCATACGCCATGACACCCATTTATGACGTGCTTTCTGCCCATCCAATCATTGGCGCCGGCGCGAACATGCTGCAATACCGTAATGCCAAATTGGCCATGGCTATCCGGGGATCCACCAACTACTACGAACTCTCCCGAATCCGGGATCGGCATTTTGTAGCTCATGCGAAACAGACCCAGCTCGGCGAAGTTCATGGCCGTCATCTGGTCGACAAGGCCATGAGCATGCTTGATGGTGTGATTGAAGTCGTGACAGCTCAATTGCCAGCCAGTTTTCCGGTCTACCTGGCAGAAGCTGTATTTGACGGAATGCGCCAGCAACGCAGGCGGCTCGCGTCGGCGGCAATTGGCGGCGACGTTTGATTTGAGTACATACTTTCTCGCTTTGAACCATTGATGTCGGAAGCTAAGGCACCTGAGTGAGCGATGCGAAGTGCCTCCTCAAAGCTGCCACTGCAATGCTCACCTTGGCTGGCCCCTCATCTCGTTTGGCCGTCAACATGGTCAAGTCCAGGGATGGAAGACGTGTCTTAGGCAAGACCCTTATCAGCAATCCTTGTTCAAGCACGGGCTGTACATCGGCGTAGAAGAGGCGCGCGATTCCCATGCCCTGTTCGCACATCTGCCGCAGCGCGATCTGGTTGGTCGTCGTAGTACGCGCTCGTAGCGTGACAGGTTTGCGCTTCTCATGCTGGTCAATCAGTTCCAGTGAAAAAGTTGGCAACGCGTTGTCTTCAATAGTGGCAAGTGCAACGTTGTTCCGAACCTCATGCATCAAGGCCAACCAGTGATGGCTTACCAAATCAGCAGCTTGGACCGGGGTGCCATGTCGTTCCAGGTAGGCCGGTGAAGCACAAAGCACCGTTTCCATGTCGCACAGCTTGCGTCCTATCCAACTTGAATCGGGTAGCTCACCCACACGCAGGGCGATATCGATCCGTGAGTCGATGAGATTAATCAGGGCATCATCGACGATGAGGCTCAGCCGGAGCTGAGGCCACTCCGCCAGGACCGGCGCCAGCGCTGGGGCCACATGTGCACCGAAGCCCAACGGTGCCGCAATTCGCAGTTCTCCGCTCGGTGCGTCACGCGCGCGCTCCAGTGATTCAGCCGCAGCGTTTGCGGCCTGGAGCAGTCGCAGGCAATGCGGATAACAGCGTTCTCCGGCCTCGGTCAACGTCAGTCTGCGGGTCGAGCGGTGCAGAAGGTTAACACCCGACTGGCGCTCAAGCGCGCTGATGGTTTGACTGACCGCAGAGGGCGTCAGGCCGAGGCGTCGCGCAGCCGCACTCATAGAGCCTGCCGCGACAACCTCGGCAAACACCGCATAGGGTTTGAGATCGTTCATTTGTTACCCTGACTTAAATTTAATTTCATTAAATCGCGGATATTCATTAGATTTTTTAACTGAAATAATAAAACAACTTGCTGCACTGGGAAACCTAAACCACTGAAAAGGAAACTCTCATGAAAATCGCATTGATCGGAGCCACGGGCTATGTCGGCAACAAACTGCTGGCGGAAGCACTGTCTCGCGGACACGAGTTAACTGCCATCACCAAGGAAACCGGACACGCACCACACCCGCATGCCAATCTCGAGTTCGTGCAGGTGGATGCGACGGATGTAAAAGCCTTGAGCGGCGCGATCCGCGGTCACGATCTGGTAATCAGCGCTTTCAACCCCGGTCTGGACGCCGATGGAAGCGGCACCCGGGCCATCATCGACGGCGTCAAGCGTGCCGGCATTGGCCGCTTTTTGACCGTGGGTGGTGCCGGAACGCTGCTTCTGCCCTCGGGTCAACGTGTGGTGGACCAACCGGACTTCCCGGCCGAGTGGAAAGAGGGTTCACTGCGCACGGCAGCGTTCTTCGAAACACTACAGAAAGAAAAGGAACTGGACTGGGTGTTCCTCAGCCCTGCCGCCATGCTGGTACCTGGAGAGCGCACCGGCCGGTATCGCATTGGCAAGGATCACCTGCTGACCGATGCGAAAGGCGAGAGCCGAATTTCGCTGGAAGACTTTGCATCAGCGATGCTGGACGAAGCGGAGCAGCCCCGGCACCACAGCGAGCGCTTCACGGTGGCCTACTGAGGAGCCAAGACCATGCTGACGATCTATTACTGTCCACTCGCCTGCTCGATGGCGAGCCATGTCGCGCTGGAGGAAGCCGGCGCGACTTTCGAGGCGAAGAAGATCAACATCTTCACTGGCGAGAACCGGAAACCCGATTACCTGGCAATCAACCCTCGCGGCAAGGTGCCGGCGCTGCGGTTTGATGACGGACGGGTCTTGCTTGAAAGCACCGCGATCCTTGGATGGATCGGGGAGACCTATCCCAATGCCGAACTGCTCGGGGCCGACCAGCTCGATCACGCCCGCACCATCGCGATGTGTGCCTGGCTGTCAAGCAGCGTCCACCCCGCCTTCATGCAATTCGTGCATCCGGAGCGGTTCAGTGACGACAAGGCCACGCATGCGGCCATCAAGGCACATGGCAAGGAGAGCTTCTGGGCCTATCTGCGCGAGATCGACCAGATGCTGGCGCACAGCCAGTGGGTCATGGGCGAACACTTCACGGTCGCCGATCCGTATACCCTGGTGTTCTACCCCTGGGGAAAGGAGCTTGGATTGCCAATCAAGGAGTTGAAACATCTCACCGCAATGAAGGATCGCCTCATCAACCGCCCTGCGGCCAGGCGGGCATTGGAGCGCGAAAAGAGCGTTCTGTTGAAGATGTAAGCCACCTTTGGGAAGCAGAGGAGCATGGCTCGTAACATCACGAATGATCATGCACACGCGAGCGCAGGCAAGGGTGGCCTCGATACCTGATGCACCAACTGAGCTACTTCATTAGCACAGTGAAGCTTACATTTCCGACTGAGGTACAAAAAAGCCCTCGAAAGGTGAGGGCTTTTTCAACAACTGTGTCACAGACTTTTCACTAACTTGGCACAGTTTTCACTTTCTGTGGCACCCGACAACACCCTCAAACATCAATATTCCGCGCAATCAAAGCATTCTTCTCGATAAACGCCCGACGCGGTTCCACATTGTCGCCCATCAGCGTCGTGAAGATATCATCCGCCGCCATGGCATCCTCGATCTGCACCCGCATCAACCGCCGTACAGTCGGGTCCATCGTCGTTTCCCACAACTGATCCGGATTCATCTCACCCAGACCTTTATACCGCTGCACGGTCATATTGCGGCGCACTTCGTTCAGCAACCACTCCAGCGCGTCCTTGAACTCCCTGACCGGCTTTTCATGATCGCCACGCTTCACCACGGCATCCGCATCCAGCAGTCCAGACAGCATATCCGCGGTACGGCGCAGCTGCACATAGTCGCCCGAATGCAGGAAATCGTGATCCAGGTACTGGAAGGCGATATTGCCGTGCACGGTCTTTTTCAGACGCAGGATAAACGCATCGTTCTTGTCGTCATGATACGGCTCAAGCACAAAAGCCGGATCGGCAATGGCAGCCATCAAACGCGTAGCAGACTCGCGAGCCGCCGCTTCGCTGCTCATGTCCAGCGCGCCGGTTCTGAGCAAGGCATACAACACGGTCGGGTCGATCAAACGGCTTTCGCGCTCGATTACGGCCTGAGCCAGCAGGTACTGGCGGGCGATCAGGTCCAATGCCTGGCCTTCCAGCGGATCGGCACCGCTGCGAGGAATCAGCTGGGCACCGCTCAAGGCCAGTTTCAACAGGTACTGGTTGAGTTCGTGATCGTCCTTCTGGTACTGCTCGTTCTTGCCATGCTTGACCTTGTACAAGGGCGGCTGGGCAATGTAGACGTAACCGCGTTCGACCAGTTCGGGCAGCTGGCGATACAGGAAGGTCAGCAACAGGGTTCGAATGTGGGCGCCGTCCACGTCGGCATCGGTCATGATGATGATGCGGTGGTAGCGCAGTTTTTCCAGGTTGAAATCGTCCTTGCCGATGCCGCAACCGAGCGCGGTGATCAGGGTGGCGATCTGTTCGCTGGAAATCAGCTTGTCGAAGCGGGCGCGTTCTACGTTCAGCACCTTGCCGCGCAGGGGCAGGATGGCCTGGAACTTGCGATCGCGGCCTTGCTTGGCGGAACCGCCGGCGGAATCCCCTTCGACGATGTAGATCTCGGACAGGGCCGGATCCTTTTCCTGGCAGTCAGCCAGCTTGCCGGGCAGCCCCAGGCCGTCCATGACACCTTTGCGGCGGGTCAGTTCGCGGGCGCGGCGGGCGGCGTCGCGGGCACGGGCGGCGTCGACGATCTTGCCGCAGATGATCTTGGCTTCGATCGGGTTTTCCAGCAGGAAGTTGTTCAGTGCTTCGCTGATGACCTCGTTCACGATCGGACCGATTTCACTGGAGACCAGTTTGTCCTTGGTCTGGCTGCTGAACTTGGGGTCGGGCAATTTCACCGACAGCACGCAGGTGAGGCCTTCGCGCATATCGTCGCCGGCGGTCTCGATCTTGGCTTTCTTGGCGATCTCGCTTTTTTCGATATAGCCATTGAGCGTGCGTGTCATCACTTGGCGCAAGGCGGTCAGATGGCTACCGCCATCCCGCTGCGGGATATTGTTGGTGAAGCACTGCACGGTTTCCTGGTAGGAATCGTTCCATTGCATGGCGACTTCGACACTCATGCCGTCTTTTTCGCCAAGCGCGTAGAACACCTTTTGGTGCAAGGCGGTCTTGTTGCGATTCATGTACTCGACGAAGCCGCGTACACCGCCGGAATAGGAGAAGTTCTCTTCCTTGCCGTGCACACGGTCGATCAGCACGATGGCCACGCCGTTGTTGAGAAAACTCAACTCGCGAATGCGCTTGGCGAGGATATCGAAATGGAATTCGATCAGGCCAAAGGTTTCCGGTGAAGCCAGGAAATGCACTTCGGTACCGCGGTGTTCGGTCTTGCCGACGACTTTGAGTGGCTCCACCGCTTCGCCTTGGCGGAATTCCATGCTGTGCACCTTGCCGTCGCGACGGATGGTGAGCCGCAGCCAGTCCGACAAGGCATTGACGACGGATACGCCCACGCCGTGCAGACCGCCGGATACCTTGTAGCTGTTCTGGTCGAATTTACCGCCGGCGTGCAGTTCGGTCATGACGATTTCGGCGGCGGAGCGCTTGAATTCGTCGTCTTCCTTGATATCGGTGGGGATGCCACGGCCGTTGTCTTCCACCGAAATGGAATTATCCGGGTGGATGATGACCTTGATCTCGTTGCAGTGACCAGCCAGCGCTTCGTCGATTGCATTGTCCAGCACTTCGAACACCATGTGGTGCAAGCCGCTGCCGTCTTGGGTATCGCCGATATACATGCCAGGGCGTTTACGTACGGCCTCCAGGCCTTTCAACACCTTGATACTGTCTGCGCCGTATTCCTGATCGCTCATCTTTTATCCACCTGCTGCTGTACTGATAAAAATGCCAAAGCCGGCCGAGATGGCCGGCTTGGTCATGCGGCCGCGCCTAAATGCGCATTGGCATCACGACATACTTGAAATTGGGTTCTTCCGGAACGGTTACCAGGGTACTGCTGGTGGCATGGTCGCCAAAGGCAAAAACCAGTGCTTCATGGTCCAGGTTGGTCAGCACGTCGATGAGGTAACCGATGTTGAAGCCGATATCGAGCGGATCGCCCTGGTAAGGAATCTCCAACTCTTCGGTCGCTTCTTCCTGCTCGCTGTTGTTGCAGATGATCTTCAAGGTCCCGTCGCCCAATACGATGCGAACGCCACGGAATTTCTCGTTGGAGAGAATGGCTGCGCGCTGCAGGGACGACAGCAGCTGCTGACGGTTCAGCGGTACCAGCTTGTCGTTGCCGGTTGGTACCACCCGGTTGTAGTCCGGGAACTTGCCGTCCACGACCTTGGAATGGATGACGATATTGCCGAACGCGAATTTGACCTGGTTCTGCGCGATCTCGATGGTGACTTCGTCGTCGATGTCAGCCAGCAGCTTGTACAGCTCGAGGATGGTCTTGCGCGGCAGGATGACTTCGTTGCGTTCGACTTCGTGTTCCATTTCGCAGGCAACAAAAGCCAGGCGATGGCCGTCGGTGGCGACCAGCTTGAATTCCTTGCCTTCGGTCAGGATGAACAGACCGTTCAGGTAATAGCGGATGTCCTGATGCGCCATGGCGTATTGAACCCGGCTGATCAGGTTCTTCAGCTGGCGTTGCGGCAGTTTGATCACGCTCTTGACGCTGGTATCGATGGTCAGTCGCGGGAAGTCCTGTGCCGGCAGCGTTTGCAGATTGAAGCGGCTCTTGCCTGCCTTGACGGTCAGGCGGCTGTCGTCCTGGTCCAGGTTGACGGTAGTGCCGTCCGGGATGGCACGCAAGATATCTTGGAACTTCTTGGCCGATACGGTCAGCTGAAAATCACTGCCTTCAGGGCTGGGGTACTCGGTCGTGATCTGGATTTCCAGATCGGTCGCCAGGAAGGTGAGCATCCCGTTCTGCTTGCCAATCAGTACGTTCGACAGGATAGGCAGCGTGTGACGACGCTCGACGATACCGGTGACGGTAGCCAGCGGCTTGAGCAGGGAATCGCGTTCTGCTTGTATCAGCAACATAATGTAGTAGTTCCTGAAGATAGATAAATAGAGGTAGCCAGTTTCTGTGGAAAACCCGTTTTCCACTTCTGCTTCAGTACCTTACCGCCAAATCTCGCTGTGGATAGTCTTGCCTGCCGTTGTGTATCGATTGTGTTCGCTTTTCGGCGCCAATCTGCAATGCAAGCTTATCCACATTTCTTGCGGAAGCGCTGAACAAATGTCGGTGGAGAACTGTCAGTTCACCACTTTTCATTAAAAATCAACGACATCTCGTTTAAATCCCCTCAAGCGGCCTGTGGCGGGAGTGTCGCGCTACAGGGCGAGGGGGTGTTCGGCACTTCCCTTAAAACCATTCCGGCCTGGCTCAGTTACGCAGGATCTGGGCCAGGACGTTGTAATCGTGATTCATCGTCGCGTCGCCTTGCTTCAGCGCCGCGATGGTCTTGCAGGCATGCATCACCGTGGTGTGGTCACGGCCGCCAAAGGCTTCGCCGATGGCCGGCAGGCTCATCTGGGTCAGATCCTTGGCGAGCGCCATGGCCACCTGGCGCGGACGAGCAATGTCGCGAGTCCGCTTTTTGGAGTGCATGTCGGAAACCTTGATCTTGTAGAAATCAGCCACCGTCTTCTGGATGTTCTCTACCGAAATCAGTTTGTTACCGGAAGCCAGGATATCCTTCAGCGCTTCCTTTGCCACTTCCAGCGTGATCTGCTCGCCGGTGAAGCGCGAGTAGGCCAGCACCCGTTTCAGGGCGCCTTCCAGTTCGCGCACATTCGAGCGGATATGCTTGGCGATAAAGAACGACACGCTGGAATCGAGCTTGAAGCCTTCCGACTCGGCCTTCTTGTGCAGAATCGCCACCCGCATTTCCAGCTCGGGCGGTTCGATCGCCACGGTCAGGCCCCAGCCGAAGCGGGAGATCAGCCGGTCTTCAATTCCCTCGATCTCCTTCGGATAGCGGTCCGAGGTGATGATGACTTGGCGATGGCCTTCGATCAGCGCATTGAAGGCGTAGAAGAACTCTTCCTGGGTGCGGTTCTTGCCGGAGAAGAACTGGATATCGTCGATCAGCAACAGGTCCAGGGAGTGGTAGTAGCGCTTGAACTCGTCGAAAGCCTTGTGCTGATAGGCGCGGACCACGTCGGCAACATAGCGCTCGGCGTGGATATAGCGAATTTTGGCATCGGGCCGGTGTTGGTGCACCAGATTGCCGATGGCCTGGATCAAGTGGGTCTTGCCCAGGCCCACGCCGCCATAGACGAACAGCGGGTTGTAGGCGGTGCCCGGGTTTTCGCCGATCTGTATGGCGGCGGCGCGGGCAAGTTGGTTGGCTTTACCGGTCACCAGCGTATCGAAGGTGAAATTCGGATTGAGCCGGGTGGTTTCGTTGGCCATCGCCAACTTGCCGGGCGGGCTGTGCGGTTTGGCAACCGTCGCGGCGGCCTGGGGCGCGGGTGTGCTGGTACCGCTGGCTACCTGTGGGCGCGCCTGGGCTTCGCCCACGCGCAGTTCGATAAGGCAGCCGCCCTCGCCGAAATATTCGGCGGCGTACTTCTCGATACGCACCAGGAAACGGTCTTTGACGAACTGAAGCGAGAACTGGTTAGGCGCGTACAGCTGCAACGCCTCGTTCTCCACCGAGCAAGCCAGCGGCTTGATCCAGGTGTTGAACTGCTGCGCAGACAATTCCTCGGCGAACCGAGCAAGACAGTTCGGCCAAAATTGTTCAACGGGTAATGTCATTTTTTATAGGAATCGTGCGGCGCGGCCGAGGTTTGTGCGAACGGCAGTTCTAGCGCGACTGTACCTCAGGGGGCGCGCGGCCGGAGCGCTGCTGTCACATGCCAGGACAGGTGCGACAGCAGGGTTAATCGGCCGCTTATTCTAGTCACTTTCAGGAGGCTTATCCACAGGCTGTGGAAAATAAGGCCATTGACACATATGCTTTTTTTCCGTCTAATCACACGTTTATTCACACGACACGCCAAGTCTTCAGGGGCACCGCAATGAAACGTACATACCAACCTTCCGTTATTCGTCGCAAGCGTACCCATGGTTTCCTGGTTCGCAGCCGTACCCGTGGTGGTCGCGCCGTTCTGGCCGCACGCCGCGCCAAGGGCCGTCACAGCCTTTCGGTTTGAGCGACGCTTGACGTACCGCTTCACTAGGCAGCAACGCTTGTTAAAAACGGATGAATTTTCATCCGTTTTTAATTTGCGCCGTACCCAGGCAAATTCTTTTTTCCAGGTATGGGTCAAGCCGAACGAGCTGGACCGGGCTCGGATGGGCGTTGTGGTCTCGAAAAAAGTCCAACGCCGTGCCGTGGGCCGCAACCTGATCAAGCGTACCGCGCGCGAGCTGTTCCGACACGAGGCGGCCAAGCTGGTTGGGCTGGATCTGATCGTGCGGGCCAAGCGTTCGTTTCATCGCAGCGAAGCCGCCGAAGCACGCGCCGCCTTGTTGCGCCTGTTCGCACGGGTTTCGCCATGTCGCGCCTCCTGATCCTGCTTTTTCAGCTCTATCGCTACACCTTGCGGCCTATCTTGGGCGCAAATTGCCGTTACACACCGAGCTGTTCCCAATACGCGATCGAAGCCGTGCGCCGTCATGGCGCGTATCGTGGTGGATGGCTTACAATCCGCCGGCTTTGCCGCTGCCACCCATGGGGCGGCCACGGGCACGACCCGGTGCCCTGACTCCCGACGAGAATTCCGCGCATGGATACCAAACGTCTTATTCTATTTATCGTACTGTCCTTTGCCATCCTGTTCGGTTGGCAACGCTGGTTCGCGCCTCCACCTCCCGTGGTCCCGACCGTTGCCCAGCAGGCCGCGACAGCAGCGACGCCGGCCGCCAATGCGGCGCTGGTTGAAGCGCCCAACAAGCTGCAGCAAGGCAGCCGCATCAAGGTGGCGACCGATCTGGTCAACGCCGAGATCGATACCATGGGCGGCGACCTGCGCAAGCTGGCACTGCTCAAGCATGGCGAGCACGACGATCCCAAGAAGCCGCTGGTCCTGTTCCAGGAAAGCGCCGACCATACCTATGTCGCGCAGACGGGCCTGATGAAGACCGGTATGCCGGGTCTGCCGACCCATCGCACCCTGTTCACCAGCAAGGATAGCGTCGTCACGCTGCAGCCTGGCCAGGATAGCGTGACCGTGCGCCTGGAAGCGGCGGAAGTCGGCGGCGTCAAGGTTGCCAAGCTCTACACCTTCAAGCGCGGCAGCTACCGCATCGAAGTGAAGTACGAGATCACCAACGGCACCGCGGCACCGCTGAGCTTGACCAGCTATTTCCGCCTGTTGCGCGACGGTGCCGAACCCAAGGGCAGCCCTCAGCATCTGGGTGCTTCGACCTTTACCGGTCCGGCGGTCTATACCAGCGAATCCAAGTTCCAGAAGGTGGCCTTCAAGGACATCGACAAGGATAAACACGAATATGCCAAGCAAGGCCGCGATGGCTGGGTGGCGATGCTGCAGCATTATTTCGCCACCGCCTGGCTGCTGAGCCCCAATGGCGGTGACAATGTCTGCGCCAAGCAGGCTTGTCGCTTCGAAGTGAAGTCGGTGGGTGATGGCCAGTACTATTCGGCCGGCGCCATCATCGACCTGCCGGCGATCGCCGCCGGCGCAACGGGCGGGATCACCGTGCCGCTGTTCGCCGGTCCGGAAGAAACCCGTGCCCTCGAAAGCGCCGCGCCTGGCCTGGTCCTGGTCAAGGATTATGGCTACTTCAAGGTGATCGCCGAGCCGATGTTCTGGCTGCTTGACCAGATCCACTCGCTGGTGGGCAACTGGGGCTGGGCCATCGTACTGTTCACCCTGGTGATCAAGTTCGCCTTCTACCCCCTCTCGGCCGCCAGCGCCCGCTCGATGGCCAAGATGAAGAAGCTGGCTCCGCGCATGCAGCAGCTTAAGGAACAATACGGCGACGACCGCATGAAGTTCCAGCAGGCCGTGATGGAGATGTACAAGAAGGAAAAGGCCAATCCGCTGTCCGGCTGCCTGCCCGTACTGATCCAGATGCCGATCTTCATCGGCCTGTACTGGATGTTGCTGGCCGCCGTGGAACTGCGCCAAGCACCGTGGATGCTATGGATCAATGACCTGTCGGTACAGGATCCTTACTACGTGCTGCCCATCCTGATGGCCATCACCATGTATGTGCAGACCCTGTTCAACCCGCCGAACGCGGATCCGATGCAGGAAAAGATGATGAAGATCATGCCGCTGGTGTTCTCCATCATGTTCCTGTTCTTCCCGGCCGGCCTGGTGTTGTACTACGTGATCAACAACGTCTTTACGATCGTACAGAGCTGGTACATCAATCGCCAGATCGAAAGGGCCGACACCAAGGCCGCTTGAGTGCGATTGATTGTTTGATCCGTCTCGACTTTGCCGCCCTAGGGCGGCAAAGTTGTTTCTATTCCCTGCCCATCGAGTTCGCCATGTCACTTTCGCCTCGCCGCGACACCATCGCCGCCATTGCCACCGCGCCCGGACGGGGTGGGGTGGGGGTGGTGCGCCTGTCGGGTGCCGATCTCGGCGCACTGGCAAGCCAACTGGCCGGCAAGCCGCTGCAGCCTCGCCATGCCCACTATGTCGATTTCCGCGATGGCGGCGGCGAGCTGATCGACCAAGGTTTGGCACTGTATTTCCCGGGCCCCCGCTCATTTACCGGCGAAGATGTGTTGGAGTTGCAGGGCCACGGCGGCCCGGTCGTAATGCAGATGCTGCTGCGACGCTGCCTGGAGCTGGGCGCGCGGCTGGCGGAACCGGGCGAATTCACCCGCCGGGCCTTTCTCAACGACAAGCTTGACCTGGCCCAGGCCGAAAGCGTGGCCGATTTGATCGATGCGGGCTCCGAAGCCGCTGCCCGTTCGGCCTTGCGTTCGCTGGCGGGCGCGTTTTCCGGCCAGATCAATGTGCTGGTCCAGCGGCTTATCGATCTGCGTATGCTGGTGGAAGCGACCTTGGATTTCCCCGAAGAGGATATCGATTTTCTGGAAGCGGCCGATGCGCGCGGCAAACTAACGGCTATCGCAGCCCAGCTACAGACGGTACTGGGTACTGCTCGCCAGGGCAGCTTGCTGCGTGAGGGCATGCATGTCGTCTTGATCGGCCAGCCCAATGTCGGCAAGTCCAGCCTGATGAATGCCTTGGCCGGCGATGAGGTCGCCATCGTGACCGATATCGCCGGTACCACCCGCGACACGGTGCGCGAACTGATACAGCTCGATGGCGTGCCCATGCATATCATCGACACGGCCGGCCTGCGCGAGACCGACGATACGGTGGAAAAAATCGGAATCGCCCGTACCTGGCAAGCAGTGGAGAAGGCCGATCTCGCTTTGCTGCTGATCGATAGCCGCGAAGGCATCACCGAGCACGACCGCGTCATTCTGGCGCGGCTGCCGGATGCGCTGCCGCGCCTGCACGTCTTCAACAAGATCGACCTGACCGGTGAAACCCTGGGCCAGGGCGAAGAGGACGGTCACCCGGTTCTGCGCCTATCGGCAAAGGCCGGCCTGGGCCTGGATGCCCTGCGCGCCAAGTTGCTGGAGATGGTGGGTTGGGGCGGCAGCGATGCCGGCGTGTTCCTGGCACGGGAACGCCACCTCGACGCCATACGCCGTGCCGATCAGCACTTGGTGACGGCCGCTGCGGTGTGGCAGCAAGTGGAATTGTTCGCGGAGGAGCTGAGGCTGGCGCAGCTGGCGCTATCGTCCATTACCGGCGAGTTCAGCGCGGATGATTTGCTGGGCGAGATTTTCAGCCGGTTTTGCATCGGCAAGTAGCGTGGAAATCGAAAGCGCCTGGCGAAAGGCGTGGCATAAGCATAGCTGCAGGCTTTCTACCTTGATCAAGCCATAGCGAACTATACTGCCCCCGACTCCCCTGGCTTGAGTGCACGCAATATTTCAGTGCGCCCTAGTGGAGCATTTGCCACAGCCTGCACATCCAGCCACGGCTTGGATCTTCCCAACGCTGTCAAAGCATGCTTGAATAGCGCAACCGTTCAAACGCTTGTTTGAAATAGGTGCGGCGCGTCACCGCGTGCCGCATGCAGTGCGAGTGGCCAAACGCCAAACGCTCCCGCCTTCGTCGCCATCCGCGGCGAGCAATCCCGGCCCTGTCACACAGGGCCGTCTTCACCGGTGTGGCCGCCCGTCCGGGTCGTCATGCCAAGCCTTATCTCGAACTAGACCAAGTCGCGTGCCATGCCGCGAGGGGACACCGTGACGCTCGTCTTAGGACCGCGCCGCGTGTTGTCGTTAGACAGGGGTTTTGCCGTTGCCAAATCAAACGTCCGCACGCCGGACCTGCCGATACGTTTGATTTGGAAATGGAACTGAAGGCGAGGAGCTTGCATGAAAATAGCGATTCCAGCGGAACGGGCCACGCGTGAAACGCGCGTGGCCGCGACGCCCGAGACGGTAAGGAAATATGTGGCGATGGGGCATACGGTCCAGGTGCAAAGCGGTGCCGGCCAGGCTTCGGCCATACCCGATGCCGCCTTTGCCGAGGCCGGCGCCACCATTGCGGCCGACTACGCCGCCACCGTGGCCGATGCCCAACTGGTGCTCAAGGTCAGGGCGCCCTCGGCTGAAGAAATCACGCCCCTGAAAAACGGCGCGGCGGTGATTGCCCTCTGCGATCCCTATCGCAATAGCCTATTGGCCGACTATGCGGCACAAGGCATCGATTTATTCGCCATGGAACTGGTACCCCGCACCACGCGGGCGCAGGCCATGGATGTGCTGTCATCGCAGGCCAATATCGCCGGCTACAAGGCGGTATTGTTGGCCACCGAGTTCTATCCCCGCTTTATGCCCATGATGATGACCGCGGCCGGCACGGTAAAGCCGGCGCGGGTATTGGTCCTGGGCGCCGGCGTGGCCGGCTTGCAGGCAATCGCAACCGCCAAGCGCCTGGGTGCGATAGTCGAAGCATTCGATGTACGGCCGGTCGCCAAGGAACAGGTGGAATCGCTGGGCGGTAAATTCGTGGAAGTCCCCTTGAACGAGGAAGAGAAGAAGCAGGCGGAAACCGCCGGCGGCTACGCCCGCGAGATGTCGGACGATTACAAGCAACGCCAGGCCGCCCTGGTCGACAAGCATGCCCGCAATGCCGATATCGTGATCACCACGGCCCTGATCCCTGGGCGTCCCGCACCCGTGCTGATCCAGCCCGAAACGGTCGCCGGCATGAAAGCCGGCAGCGTGCTGGTGGACCTGGCGGTGGAAAACGGCGGCAACTGCCCCTTATCCCGCTTGAACGAAGTGGTCATCACCGAGCAAGGCGTCAAGCTGATTGGCTATGCCAATCTGCCCGGCTTGGTGGCCGCCGATGCCTCCGCCCTCTACGCGCGCAATCTGCTCAATTTCGCCGGCCTGATCCTGGACAAGGAAAAAGGCTATGTGCTGAACCGCGACGACGACATCGTGGCGGCCAGCCTGGTGACGCACGGCGGCGAAGTCTTGTTCGGCCGCGCCGCTTGAACCGCCGACCCATCGAATTCATGCTTTCAGGGAGTTATCCATGAGCACCACCGAAAACGTCGCGCAGGCCGCGACGCAAGCGAGCCAGGCCGTTCAGCACCTGCCGGTCGAGCAGCTTGTCCAGACGCCCTTCGTGGCCACCTTCACCATTTTCGTGCTGGCCATCTTTATCGGCTACCACGTGGTTTGGAACGTTACCCCGGCACTGCATACCCCCTTGATGGCGGTAACCAATGCGCTTTCATCCATCATCATCGTGGGGGCGGTATTGCAGACCGTGCATATCGGTGGCGAAGCCATCACGCTGACTTCGGTACTCGGCGCCGTGGCGGTTTTTCTCGCCAGCGTGAATATCTTCGGCGGTTTCGCGGTGACCTCGCGGATGCTGGAAATGTTCAAGAAAAAGAAGAAGTGAGGGAGCGACCATGACCGCTATCGCGCAATACGCCGACTGGATCTACCTGATCGCCGCCGTGCTTTTCATCCTGACCCTCAAAGGGCTGTCCAGCCCCACCGGCGCAATCGCCGGCAACCGCTACGGCATGCTGGGCATGGGGCTGGCCGTGCTGGTCACCCTGGTATTGGCACCCAGTCCCAACTTTGTACTGATCGTGCTCGCCATGGTGGCAGGCGCGCTGTTGGGAACTTATCGCGCCAAGACCGTGCCGATGACGCAAATGCCGGAAACCGTGGCCATGATGCACTCCGCGGTGGGCTTGGCCGCCGTGCTGATCGCCTTGGCCGCCGTGCATAACGGCGACCAGCATCACACCACCGTGCAACGCATCGAGCTGTTCGTCGGCTGCTTTATCGGCGGTATTACCTTTACCGCCTCGGTGGTGGCTTGGGGCAAGCTCAGCGCCAAGCTGGCCGCCAAACCGCTCAAAGGCGGCTGGGTCAAACCCATGCAGATCGTCCTGGCGCTGGGCATGCTGGGGTTCGGTGCGCATTATTTCATCACCGAAAATCTGTGTTCCTTCTGGATCATGACCGGCTTTTCGGTAGTGCTTGGCTACTTCCTGATCGCACCCATCGGCGGTGGCGATATGCCTGTGGTGGTCTCGATGCTGAATAGCTACTCGGGCTGGGCGGCGGCCGGTATCGGGTTCACCCTGAACAACGCGGTGTTGATCATTGCCGGTTCGCTGGTCGGATCTTCCGGCGCCATTCTTAGCTACATCATGTGCAAGGCCATGAACCGGTCCCTGCTGAATGTGATCTTCGGCGGCGGTATGGGGGGCGATAGCGCCGTGGCGGCAAGTGGTGACGTGGTTCAGAAGCCATACAAGTCGGGCAGTGCCGACGATGCCGCCTTTATGATGGGGAATGCCGATTCCGTGGTGATCGTGCCCGGCTATGGCCTAGCCGTGTCGCGCGCCCAGCATGCCCTGCAGGAATATGCCCGGGCACTGTCGGAAAAGGGTGTCACCGTACGTTACGCCATCCACCCGGTAGCGGGCCGCATGCCTGGCCATATGAATGTGCTGCTGGCCGAAGCGGAAGTCCCCTACGAGCAAGTCCAGGAAATGGACGAGATCAATTCCGACTTCGCCAATACGGATGTCGTCCTGGTGATCGGCGCCAACGACGTGGTGAACCCGGCCGCACAGCGCGACAAGCAAAGCCCCATCTATGGCATGCCCATCCTGGATGCGCACAAGGCACGCACGGTGATCGTGGTGAAACGGTCCATGAGTGCCGGCTACGCTGGCTTGGACAACGACCTGTTCTATATGGACAAGACCATGATGGTATTCGGCGATGCCAAGAAGGTGGTGGAGGACATGGTCAAATCGTTGGCCTGAGTCTTGGTACGCTACGCCGATTCGCCATCCTCGCGGGTGGCGAACAAGGCGGCTTCGAACGTGGCCCAGTCGGCTTGCCGGCTGGCCACGATCAATTCGGCGCGGCAATCGCGCCGCCAGGCAATTTCACTCGCGCTGGCTTCGCCCGCGACCCAGTTGAACAGCAGCCAGCCGTGGTCGGTGTGAAATACGCCCTTTGCGCGTTGCACTGCCGGTAGGCCGAATGCCGTATGGTCATGCAGGCTTTGGAACAACGTGGCCAATCGTTCGGCGGAGAAGCGCTGCGACGCGTCCCACAGCCAGCCCCGACTGGTTTGGCCATCCCCGTGGTTATCGCGATATTGCACGGTAGGCCCGGCGTGCAATGCGGTCGGCATCCGTGTCCGGGTACCGCTGCGCGCGGATAAGCTGGGCGGGACACGAGCCACATACTTCGATGTCATTCCAACACCGTTACTGGTCGCATCCAGCAGGGCCGGGTCGAACTCACCCTGGCAACCCGTAGTCACGGCCAGCTTGGGTGGAAACATCGCGGCTGCCAAAGCCTGAAAACGGTCGATCTGCGCCGCATCGGCCCGGTCGCATTTATTGGCCACCAATACATCGGCCAAGCTCAGCTGGTCGCGCCAGATTTCGTGACTGGTGTAGCGGCTGTCGTCCAGGTGACGGGGATCGACCAGGGTAATGGTGGCGCGCAGGTCCAGTACCGCGGCAAGAAAAGGGTCGCGCAATACATCGATAATGCCGGCCGGGTGACCCAAGCCCGACGGTTCGATGATCAGTCTATCCGGCCGGCGGCTTTGCAGCAGCCGGGTCAGGCTGACCCGCAACATCGGGCTGGTGGTGCAGCAAATGCAACCACCCGGCACCTCGACCACGTTCAGGGTATCGCTGGCCTCGCTCAGGGCGGCGCCGTCTATACCCACCTCGCCGAACTCATTGACCAGCACCGCCCAATATTCGTCGGCTGGTTTGTTGGCCAGCAGGCGGCGTATGGCCGTGGTCTTCCCGACACCGAGAAAGCCGGTAATCAGATTCACCGGTACGGGCTGTCTAGTTGGCTTTTCGGCCATCGCTTGCTGGTCTTTCAAGGTTTTTCGACAATGGCGGCGATGCCCATGCCGCCGGCGGTGCAGATGGAAATCAGACCCCGCCCGCTGCCCCGCTGGTTAAGCAGCTTTGCCAGGTTGGCCAGGATGCGTCCGCCGGTGGCGGCGAAGGGATGACCGAAAGCCAGCGAACTACCATTCACATTCACGCGCGCGGGGTCGATGCTGCCCAAGGCGCCGGCCAAGCCAAGCCGTTCGCGGCAGTATTTGTCCGATTCCCAGGCCCGCAGGGTGCAGAGCACCTGCGCGGCAAAGGCTTCGTGGATCTCATAGAAATCAAAGTCTTGCAGGCTCAAGCCGGTCGCTTGCAACAAGCGTGCTACCGCCACGGTGGGCGCCATCAACAAGCCTTCGCCGGCAACGAAATCGACCGAGGCGGTTCTCACCGGACCCAGGTAAGCCTGTATCGGCAGACCACGCGCCTCGGCCCATTGTTCCGATGCAAGCAACACGCTGGATGCGCCGTCGGTCAACGGTGTGCTGTTACCGGCCGTCAAGGTGCCTTGGCCTGATTGACGGTCGAAGGCGGGTTTGAGCGTGGCCAGTTTTTCCAGGGTGGTATCGGGCCGCAAGTGGTTATCGCCACTCACGCCGGCAAAGGGCACGATCAGGTCGTCGAAAAATCCATTCTTCAGCGCCGCCGCCGCTTTGTGATGGCTTTCGAAGGCCAGTCGGTCCTGGTCCTCGCGGGAGATATGCCACTCCTTCGCCATCATCTCGCAGTGCTGTCCCATGGACATCCTGGTACGCGGCTCGCCCGCCCCGGGCGATTGCGGCTTCAACTCACCCAGGCGGAAACCCTTGAACGCCGCCAGGCGTTGGCCCAGGGTCTTGGCATTGGCGACTTTGATCAGGCGATGGGCAAAGCGCTGGCCGAAGACGATGGGGGCATCCGAGGTGGTATCGGCACCCGCCGCGATGGCACTGTCGATTTCGCCGCAGGCGATTTTGGCACCGAGTTGCGCCGCTGCTTGCAGGCTGGTACCGCAAGCCATTTGTACAGTGTAGGCCGTGGTGAGCGGCGATAGCCGGCTGGACAACACGGCTTCGCGGGCGAGATTCCAGTCCTTGGAGTGCGAGATAACCGCCCCGGCACCCACCTCGCCGATTTCCACACCCGCCAAGCCGAAGCGATCGGACAGGCCGTTGATGGCGGCAGTCAGCATATCGAGGTTGGATTGGTCCTGATAAAGGGTGTTGGAACGGCAAAACGGAATGCGGCTGCCGCCGATGATGGCGACCCGGCGGGTGGAGGTGGACATGGTTGAACTCGGGGGGAAATACAAGAGTGTAAAGCAAGAAGCTGGTGGAGCAGGGGGAAGGGAGATGAATGACGAATTACGCCGCTAACTCGTTCCACCGGCACCAACCCTCAAATGGCAGTGATTGCGGTTCAGCGCGACTCCGTTGCGCGCCAATCTGCCTGGCTCGCAGCCATCAGTGCCGTCCAGTTGTCGGGTGGATTGCCGCGCCCCAGCATTTTCTCGAACACCGTGTACGGGTCAGATTTGCTGCCGGCCGACCGCAAGGTCGGCTCGTCGTTGACCAAAACGAACACAATTGCCCTGGCTTTAGAGTCGTAACGGAAAAACAGACGGAATCGCTGTCCTATCTTCGCGCGTCGCCAATGACGATATCCCGGCCCCAATGTATTTCCCTGACGGAACTCGCCACGCGAAGGATCACTCGGAACGACATCCAGAATCAGCTGGTTCAACGCTCGGAACAATTTGACGTTGGCATTGCCCTCGAATCCGTTGGGGTCGTTCTGTTCGGCCCGTTTGGCGGCCGCCTGCAGCTTACGCAACTGATCGATTACGCCCTCGTGAAATAGCAGCGTCCAACCATGTCGCTGCATCACAAGGCCACTTCGCCGTCGATGTCCTCATCGAGGTTCACCGCATGGGACGCATTCGCCAGCATGGCTAGCACCAAATCTTCCGGCAAGGACTGCACATTTCGCCCCGCCCGAATATCGGCTTCCAGCAGCGCCAGGAACTCACCGATTGCCGGGTCTTCGTGTCCAGCATCGGCACGTGTCACGACGACTTCTCCGTCGCGCAGATCGAACGCCACCTTGCTGCCAGTGTCCACGCCAAGCGCCTGCCGGATGGACTTAGGAAGCGTGATTTGACCTTTGGAGGTCAACGTCGCGACGTCGTGAATGTGAGACATATCAACTCTCCTTAAGGGCGTCTAAATTGTAAGGATATTTCCTTACTTGATCAATCTTAGATCCTACGTTTCCCATTTTTCCCATCAAGTGTGTCAGCGAATTCCTTTCAATATTTTCAATAGCTTTTGAGTTTCAGATCCCGCGCAAGATCAATTCGGCGGACTGCTCCGCAGTGAGACTTTCATCGCGGTTGACTTCAAACACTGCTAGGTTGGGGATGACCTTTAAGATTTGCAAAGTCATCGGCAGTTCCTATAAAAAACAGCTTCCGCTTGTGCACTCCCGTGGAAACGTGTCGCCAAAACAAGAAAACGACGACACGTTATCAAGACATGTCGCTGGCGGCGACATATGGTTACGTGTCGTCAAAATGGGTGATTTTCATCATGTGCTGGCTACCGGATCGCCCCTTCAACACCCTGCCTCCGTTGCCACCAGCGACAGAACTGGAAACACGCGCGGTGCTTAAGGCCTGCATTCCGGCGCGGGCAGCTTTAGCGGCGCAGAATCAGGCGGTGGCGTTGATGCCTAACCCTGCCCATGCTGGAAGCGTGGGATAGTTCGGAAATCGAGAACATCGTCACCACAGCCGACTGGTTGTTTCAATATTCGGACAGCAGCGAGCAGGCAGACCCGGCCACGAGAGAAGCGCTGCGTTACCGTGGGGCACTGTATTGGGGCGTGCAATCCCTGGCGCAGCGACCATTATGTACCGTCACTGCCGTGGCGGTGTGCCAGCAAATCAAGTCGGTAGCGCTCGATATAAGGCGCACACCAGGCACGCAACTGATGAACGAGCGCACAGGCGAGATTGTGTACACCCCGCCTGAGGGCGAAGCGCTGCTGCGCGACTTGCTCGCAAACTGGGAAAGTTTTTTGCACACCCAAACCGAGTTGGACCCGCTGGTACGTATGGCAGTGGGGCATTATCAGTTCGAAGCCATCCACCCGTTCGTGGATGGTAATGGCCGTACCGGGCGGGTGCTGAATTTGCTGTTTTTGATTCAAGAAGGTTTGCTGGACTTGCCCGTGCTGTACCTGAGCCGAGCCATCTTGCGCCGCAAGGCCGATTATTACCGGCTGTTGCGCGAGGTTACCCAAACCGGTGATTGGGAAGCTTGGGTGCTTTATATGCTGAATGGCGTGGAAGAAACCGCGCGCTGGACTACCGCTAAAATTCTGGCGATTCGTAGCTTGGCCGACCACACCGCCAGCCTTGTGCGCGAACGCTTACCCAAGCTGTATAGCCGCGAACTGGTGGATGTGATTTTCGAGCAACCTTATTGCCGTATTGGCAACCTAGTGGACAAAGGCGTGGGTAAGGAAAAGCTATTTCTCCACCCGCGCTTGCTGAAGCTGTTGGGCAGTGAGACGCACGATTACGTCCGCTATCAGTAAATGCCGCTACGGTGATTCGTCACTGATGAAGTCAGCATCGACGTCGGCCAAGTTTCGCTCGGCGGCGCTCAGTAGTCGCTGGATATCATCTCGACGGGCTTCAAATGCTATCAGCCGTTGGATGGCCAATAAGTTTTGCAAAGTCATCGGCGGTCCCCATCAAAAACAGCTTTGGCTGAACCGCTACTTCTCGTGCCCATGTGTTGCCGGTCACCAGCTTCTCGCGGAAGTCGGCAATCCTATACACGACTGGATTGATTTCGCGCCGCAAAGTTTCCTGTATGGGATGAAGGTGTTCCACCACGTCGGCAAAACCTACATCGCCTAAGACCAGCACATCGATATCCGATGAAGTAGTTTCCTTCCCCCGAGCCACGGAGCCAAACACCAAGGCAGACTGAATATGCTCCGCTATGGGGGCAAGAGCATCGGCCAGCACCGTTGCTAAACCGGATGTCTTGCGGAGCAAGCCGGCCAGTTCTTCAAACACTGGGCACGCCGGATTCGCCTGGTAGTGCACTTGATTGCCTACACGCTGGCGCAGCAGCACACCCGCGGCCGCCAGTTTGCCGAGTTCGCGATTCAACGTTCCCGGCTGAATGGCAGTCTGCCGGGCCAGTTCGCGCACATGCAGCGAAAGCTCGGGGTGCAATAGAAGGAGTGACAGCACCTTTCTGCGTTGGGTGCCGAGGAGCAGGTCAGCAAGCATGATGATCTGTAGCCTCAATTCGACGAACGTCGCCTTTTGAGCTACATGATACGTTGTTTAGTGTTTATTTGACTGCCAATAGAGGGATTTTCTCGGGCGAACTCATTGATCCATCGAAACAATTAAGAGTCGAGTCGAGCGGGTGATGGGAGTCCTATCCATCGAACCCACGGCCCCTTTTCCTAGGCGCGGCACGGCTTTACATACGCAGGGTGGTTGTCTATGCGCTAGTTTTGTATACGAACTGACCCGGTTTTGTACATGCCGGTTGTATCGAAGATTGCGGCAGCCGTGGGCTGGAAGCTTTGGCAGAGATGCGCAACCGACCGAGCCACGCGACAAAGGCGGGTGACGATGAAGACATCACCTCGCGCAGGTAGTCCAACGCTAAGGTTGAGTACTTCGGTTGTGAATTGTATTTATTGCGTTTGTTCCCTGAAAAAGGGTGGCTACCGAATACCCATCACATGCCAATAAGCAGCAAAACTCTCTCGAACGCAGGTAGCAACGAGCGCTACAAAATCGTCCAAATCGCCTTCGACATGGGCCTTGTCCAATGCTTGGTAATAGGACAAGCGTCGCTCTACTGGTAATACAATGGCCGGGAATCCGGACTTCATCAGTTCCAGATTCAGCAATAGACGAGCCGTCCGCCCGTTGCCATCGATAAACGGGTGGATTTTCACGAAATCCACATGCAAATGCGCAGCGCGAATGACTGGATGAAGGCTGGCCGCATCGTTGTCATACCAATGCATTAAGGCTGCCATTTGCTCCGGAACCTTCACCAGATCGGGAGGGATATGCTGGGCACCGGCGATCGTGACGTTCAGTTTGCGATAGCTACCGGCGTTCTCGTCATCGATTTGTTTCAATACCAGCCGGTGCAGATTACGAATCTGCCATTCGCTGAGCGCTTCCTCGCGCCGAACCACATCCTCGACATATAGGATGGCATCGCGATGGTTGATGGCCTCAAAATGCTCGCGCAGCAACTTGCCGCCTACGGTAATGCCTTCCAACACCACCTTTGTTTCCATCAAGGTAAGTGTGTTGCCCTCAATGGCATTCGAGTTGTAGGTCCACCGCAATACCAATTCGTCGTGCAGGTTCCGTAGTGCGGCTTGTGGCAGAGGCCTAAGTGCATCCAGCTTGGCCTTTATCTCATCCAATTCGTTGAGAATCATGGGCATATGGTCCCTTGTAGGCGGTGGGCCTCGACATGATCCGACTATCCGCAGTGTCGCACCCTAAACTCGGAGGAGCGGCGATGGGATGAAATGTGATGGAGCGGGTGATGGGAATCGAACCCACGCTATCTGCTTGGGAAGCAGAAGTTCTGCCATTGAACTACACCCGCGGAGGTGGCGATTCTAACCGCTCGTTGCGACTATCGCCAGCTGCTGACATCTTTAGTACATCCGTATAAAATGCGCGGCCGCAAAAAATGCGGAAAAACATAATTAAATCAGGGAACAACGCAAGATGAACAAGCTCATGATTCGCCCACTTTTTTTGGGTACCTTGCTGGCGGCTGCCGTCGGCGTGCAGGCTGAAGGTTCCGTGCCGCATCCGTCCTTGCGCTTTATGATGACCGCCGGCATTACCGGCGGCGGCGACAAGATCGACGAAATCCAATTCAAGAACGGCGGCAGCACCAATGTGACCGGCGGCGGCCGTGCAAGCATCGGTGCCGGTGTGCAGTGGCAGCCGGAAGATACGCCGGTTATCGTGCAGGCGACCGTCAACTATCACTTCAGCGGTGTGTTCGCCGACAACGGTAGCGCCAATTTCAGCCGTATCCCGGTGGAATTGATGGCTTTCTACAAGCTGAACGATCAGTGGCGCGTCGGCGGCGGTGTCCGCTATGTGTTCGCGCCCAGCTATTCCTACGACGTGGATGGTGATTACAATTACGACGTGGATTTCAAGAACACCGTCGGCGGCGTGGTGGAAGTTGGCTACGCTTTCACGCCAAACGTGGTCGTCGGCCTTCGCTACGTCAAGGAAGAGTACGAGTTGAAGAACTTCAAGTCCTCGAAAAAGTTTGACGGCTCGCATGTCGGCCTCACTGGCAGCTACATCTTCTGATTCGCTTCGCGAAGTCGGCAAGACCCACAAGGCCCCGAATATTCGGGGCCTTGTTTTTAGAGTGCTCGCCGGTATTGCACGGCCTCGGCCACTTGGCCGGCTTGAATGCAATCATCACCCGCCAGGTCGGCAATGGTGCGAGCCACCCGCAAGATACGGTGGTAGGCCCGCGCCGATAGATCCAGGCGCCGCATGGCGGTGCTCAGCAACTGCCGCCCCGCTTCGTCCAACTCGGCCACGCTGTCCAGTTCGCGGCTGCCAAGCCGCGCGTTCTCCATTCCCTGGCGTGCCAGCTGCCGTTCCCGGGCAACCATGACCCGCTGACGTACCCGTGCGCTTTCATCCCCCGATTGAATATTGCTCAAGTCGGTCTCGCTCACTGCCGGCACCTCGATCAATAGATCGATGCGATCCATAAAGGGGCCGGAAAGCTTGGCGATATAGCGCGCCACTTTTTCCGGCGAGCAGCGGCAACGGCCATTCGGGTGCCCATGGTAGCCGCAGGGGCAGGGATTCATGGCGGCAACCAACTGAAAAGCGGCTGGAAATTCAGCCTGGTGGGCCGCGCGGGAAATGACGATGCGGCGGTTTTCCAGTGGTTCGCGCAAGACTTCCAGGACCTTGCGGTCGAATTCGGGCAATTCGTCGAGAAACAACACCCCTTGGTGCGCCAGACTGATCTCTCCCGGCCTGGGGTTTGAACCCCCGCCCACCAAAGAGACCGCGGAGGCGGTGTGATGCGGTGCGCGAAAAGGCCGCTGGCCGAAGTGTCTTGGCTGGAACCCGGCCGAGGAGATCGATTGCAGGGCAGCGGTCTCCAACGCCACCGCCTCGTCCATCGGCGGCAATAAGCCGGGCAGGCGCGACGCGAGCATGGATTTTCCGGTGCCGGGCGGTCCCACCATCAGGAGGGAATGGGCGCCGGCTGCCGCGATTTCCAATGCGCGCTTGGCCTGCAGCTGACCCTTGACGTCGGCTAGATCGGGATAGTCGGCCAAGTATTGCAGCGTGGGCTTGGGCTCGCGCGTGAGTGGGGTATGGCCGGTCAAATGGGCGCACACCGCCAACAGGCTGTCCGCGCCATAGACCTGGCTGCGGTCGATCAAGGCCGCTTCTTCGGCATTTTCCCTCGGCAGGATAAAGCGGCGGCCGGCTTTTCCCGCGGCGAGCGACATGGCCAGCGCCCCCCGGATAGGCCGTATTGCTCCGGTCAGCGCCAACTCCCCGACAAATTCGTAGTCGGCCAGATGGTGGGCGGGGATCTGCCTGTTGGCGGCCAGGATGCCCAATGCGATGGCCAGGTCGAATCGGCCGCTCTCCTTGGGGAGATCGGCCGGGGCCAGGTTCACCGTGATACGACGCTGTGGAAATTCGTAATGAGCGGTCTGGATGGCGGCGCGGACCCGGTCGCGTGCCTCCTTCACCCCCACATCCGGCAAGCCGACGATGGTAAAGCTTGGCAATCCATTGGCCAGATGGGCTTCGACCATGACTTCCGGCGCGTCCACACCCTTCAATGCTCGGCTGAATAGCACGGCCAGCGACATCGGCATTCCCCAAGGTTGGCAAGGCACCCATATCCGACTCTTCGAGCATTGGCGAGGTTCAAACCGGCCAAAACCGTATCGATAAACACCACACAGGCGCTTGGCCCGCAGGCGGGACAAAAACGGGCGCGAAATGTGGATAAGTCAGGTCGACAAGACGGGGCAGGGAAGCGGACACAAACGATACCGCCCGGCGTACCCGCCTATGCACAGCGAGATTTCGTCGCAAGTTGTTGAAAATGATGGTGAAATTGGCTTGTCCACAGGAATGGCCTACCTTTATCTATCTCTATTACCCTTCTTCTACATATTGTTAATCAACAGAAAACGGCGTTTGCGGTCCCCTTGCAGCACCCCGCTACGAGATGCCGAACGCTGCTGCATCGCAGTTACGGGCAATCCCACGCTAGAATTTATGCAAAACTAGCTGTTGTTCTGTTCATTTAAAGCAGGGAATGGTTATTTACGACCACATTCCATCCCGCAGAATTTTCATCTCCAAACCCTTTTAGGCAGTAAACCCACGTGAATAGCCCCTTACCGGCCATGATTCCCGATAAACTGCCCGATACACGCAATCTTGGTGTGCTGTTGCGCAGTATTGTCAGCGTCAATCTATTGGCTTTTCTCTTTGCCATCAGCGCAAGCGATAGCTTTGCCAGTGGCGTCCAACGCTTCGTTGAAAACGCGGCCTTGCTTGAACCCAGCCTATTGCTGGTCCTGGCTGTATTAGCCAGCCTGCGTAATGTGCTGGCCAATCTCAGCTATAGCCAAGGCGTCGCCGCGAGTGTGGTATTGGCCGTCTTCACCAGTTTGCTGGTGCGCAAAGGTGTCGCGGATCTTTATCCGGCCAACGTATTCGCCTATATCCGTGCCGGCGGCAGTGCCTTATGCCTATCGTTTGGCTTGTTCGGTTACTTCCGCTTGCGCGGTAGAGCGCTGTCGCCCTTGTTGGCGGAAGCGCGACTACAAGCTTTGCAAGCACGCATCCGGCCGCATTTCCTGTTCAACAGCCTGAATGCGGTACTCAGCCTGATTCGAAGTCAGCCCAGAAAAGCCGAACAAGCCTTGGAAGATCTTGCCGACCTGTTCAGGGTCTTTATGGCGGAGAACCGCGATCTGGTCCCATTGGCACGTGAAGTTTCGCTCGCCGGTCAGTATCTCGGGATCGAAGGCTTGCGCCTGGGCGAGAGATTGCAGATGGAATGGCATACCGAGCGCATGCCCGCCGATGCCATGGTGCCGCCGTTAATTCTGCAGCCCTTGTTGGAAAACGCGGTTCTCCATGGTATCGAACCATCGATCACGCCCGGCATCATCAGCATCAACATCTTCTGTACCCGCGATGAGCTGCATATCGATATCCGCAACCCGTATTTCAGGGAAGGCGGCGATCACCACGCCGGCAACAAGATGGCGATGGGCAATATCCGTGAAAGACTACGACTACACTTCGATGCGGAAGCCAACCTAAAAACAATGGTGGGTACCGACTATTATCAAGTTCATCTGACCCTGCCTTACCGTCCAGCAAAAGACGCGAGACATGACCACAACACTCCGACTCTTCCTCGTCGATGACGAACCGCCGGCCCTGAACAGGCTGCAGGACATCCTGGCCGATTGCCGTGCGCAATATCCGCACGAGGTGGTGGGTACTGCACAAACCGGCCAGGAAGCCATTGAGAAATTGAGTCAGCAACCAGCCGACCTGGTACTGACCGATATCAACATGCCTGGCATGAATGGGCTTGAGCTGGCTCGCCACCTGGGTCGTCTACACCACCGGCCGGCCGTGGTGTTTTGCACCGCCTTCGATGAATTCGCCGTCCAGGCATTTGAAGTCCATGCCCTCGATTACCTGCTTAAACCCATTCGGCAGGAACGCCTGGAATCGGCCTTGGCGCGGGCCCGTGAGTTACCGCATGCCTCATCGGACGCGCTTGCCTCGATTTCAACGACGGCGCGACGCTATTTCAGCGTGGCCGAACGCGGCCGGGTACGGCTGGTACCGGTTGAAGCCGCGCTTTTCCTGAAGGCTGAACTGAAATACGTGACCTTGCGTACCCGTGAAGGCGAATTTTTGCTGGAGGAATCGCTTACCCAGTTGGAAACCGAGTTTGGCGAACGCTTCCTGCGTATTCACCGTAATTGCCTGATTGCGGTCAGCAAGTTACAGGGATTCGAGCGAGGTCATGACGAAGGGGATGGGCACTGGATGGCCATGATCGAAGGCTGTACCGAAAAACTGCCGGTCAGCCGCCGACAGGTTCATGTGGTACGCGATTTTCGGCGAGGTGAAGTTGGCTGAAACCGCTTTAGCCAATAACAACGGACGATGCTTCAGCACGGATTTCGCTTGAACCCTTTGCTGTCCTGCGGGAAGGCATAGGGCGGACAGCAAGGTTATCCAGGAAAGTGCGGTACACACGGGCGCTATCGGCGGGTTTTTCCAACATGGGCACGTGACCGCAAGCAGGCAGGATGGCTACCTGGGCATCGGCGATACCAGCCTGGAACAATTTGATCGAGGAAATATCCAACACTCTGTCGTCGTCGCCCCACAGAATCAGCGTTGGTGCGGTAATGGCCGATAGACGATCATCCAGCCAGACTCTTTCGGTAAATACTTCGTGAAAAATCAGATCCTGATCATCGGCAACCGCCATGCGTTGCGCCAACAGATAATCGCGTAGAAACGCCGGAACCCAGGGCTTACGGTGGTAAACCAGTCGCAGGACGCGGTCGAAATCCGCCGGCTGCCGCATCAATAGCCAGTTTTCTCCAGCCAGCGCGGCTTTGTAGAAAGGACTTTGCTTAGGCATGTCCACGCCGGCCGCATTCATCAAAAGCAAGGAAGCGATTCTTTCCGGATACGCGGCCGCGATACCGGCGGCAAAATAGCCGCCCATGGAATTGCCGACCAGATGGACCTGCTCCAGATGCAGCATGTCCATGAAATCCTTGATTCGCGCGATTTGCTGCGCAAGAGAATAGGATTGGCAAGGCAAATAGCCGGTTTGGCCAAATCCGGGTAAATCCGGTACCAGAACGCGAAAGTCTTTACGGAAAAACGGCGCGAATCGCACCCAGTTATCGCCGTCGCCGCCAAAACCATGCAGGAGCAACATGGGTGGCGCATCTCGCCGGCCTGTTTCGTGATAAACCAATTCGAAGCCATCCACGCCTATGCTGTGCCGTACGTAGCCGGCCTGCCGACGCATCAGCGCCAAGGTAGCGGTTGCCCAACGGGTCCAGGTCAGTCCGATCGCCACCAGGACAATACCGACCGCACCCACGACGAACCACCAGTTCATGGTTTATCCTCAGCTGTTATTCACACCCTATTCTAGTCGTCCACCTATGGCCATGCAGATCGATACTATTACCGCGGAAGACGGCGCCAGCCTCGGCCACTATCACTGGGCGGCCGCTAAACCACGCCGTATCGTGGTTATTTCGCACGGTATGGCGGAACACGCCGGCCGTTATGACGAGTTCGCCGCTTTTCTCAATGCGCATGATTGCGAGGTTTGGGCACTCGATCACCGTGGACACGGCCATAGCGTCGCCGCAGGAAAAGCGGGCTATTTCGGCGATGCCGACGGATTCCGCCTGGTTGTTGCGGATTTGATGCATCTGGTGGATCGGGCGCGCACCGCCCACCCTGGATTACCGGTGGTTTTGTTAGGCCACAGCATGGGTTCGTTCGTGGCACGCGCCTTGTTGCTGACACGTCCGGCCTTGCTGGATGGCTTGCTTCTGTCGGCCACCGGCTTTCGCCAATCGCGCCTGGCCCGATTGATGAGCGGTATTGCAGGCTGGACGGGTCGCCGTCACGGCATGGATAAGCCGTCGCGCTTTATGGGCAAGTTGGTTTTCGGCACCTTCAATCTGCGCTTTTTGCCTGCCCGTACGCCATCCGATTGGTTGAGCCGCGATCCAGCCGTGGTGGATGCCTATATCGCCGATCCCTGGTGCGGATTCGATTGCGCGCCGCAATTGTGGCGCGATCTATTTGGCGGCATCGTCAATATGGAACATCGCGAAGCAGGCGGCGCCACCTTGAGCAGCAAGTTGTCGGTCATGATGGTGGCCGGCAGCCATGATCCGGTCAGCATGGGAGGGAAGGGCTGCCGCCAATTGGCCGAGCGCTATATCGCATTGGGTTTACGCGATGTGGCGGTCAAGATCTATCCCAAGGGCAGGCATGAACTGCTGAATGAAACGAATCGGCAGGAAGTTTGGCAGGACATCCTGGTTTGGCTGGATCGTCGTTTCAGCGCTTGAACAAGGCAAGGGCCCGCAGTCTTTGCTCGGCATGGTCGACCACCGGCCGTGGATAATTCCGGCCTAGTTCCACCCCGGCCGCGCGCAGCACGATGGGCTGGGCCAGCCAGGGCGCATGCAGATCGGCATCGGCCAAGCCAGCCAGTTCCGGGACATAGCGGCGGATGAATTTGCCTTGCGGGTCGAATTTGCGGGACTGGCTGACCGGGTTGAAGATGCGGAAATAGGGCTGGGCGTCGCAACCGGTACTGGCGGCCCATTGCCAGCCGCCATTGTTGGCCGCCAGATCGAAGTCGATCAATTGCTCGGCGAAATAGCGTTCTCCCCAGCGCCAATCTATCAGTAAGTCCTTGACCAGAAAGGACGCGGCCACCATGCGCAGACGGTTATGCATAAAACCGCTGTGATTGAGTTGGCGCATGGCCGCATCGACCAGGGGATAACCGGTCCGACCTTCGCACCAGGCGCTGAACAGTGCCGGATCGTTGGGAAAGGGCAGGCCGTCGTAACCCGGTTTGAATGCATGGTCCACCACGTCGGGACGATGCCAGAGGACTTGGTGGTAGAAGTCGCGCCAGATCAATTCATTCAGCCAGCTCAAGCTGCCCGCCGTATCGCGCTGGTAGGCATGGGCCGCCAAGCGGCGCACCGACACCGTGCCGAAACGCAGGTGTACCGACAGATACGACACCCCTTTGAGCGCTGGAAAATCGCGTGCTTCGTGATAGCGGTCCATGCGATCGTGAAAGTCCTCGCACAAGTGGGATGCGCCCATGTCGCCGGGGACGATGCCGAGTTGCCGTAGATTGCTGGACGCGAAACCCAGGCTGGCAAGGGACGGCATGGCCTCCGGCTGTAAGGGGGCCAGGTTGTGCAGATAGCGTTCGACGGGATAGGACTGCAGGTAGAAGGGGCTGAGTTTTTTCAGCCAGGCGTTTTTGTACGGGGTAAAGACCGTAAAAAATTGGCCGGCCTGCGTCAGCACCTCATCCCGTTCGAAAATCACCTGGTCCTTGCTGCTGTGGAAGGCGATATCGGCGACGGAGAGTGCTTTCCGAACGGCTTGGTCGCGCGCGATGGCGGCCGGTTCGTAATCGTGATTGGTGAAGACTGCCTGGGCATGCAACTTGCTGGCTAAACGGGGAATTTCGTCCTGTGCCGACGCATGTCTTACCAGCAGGTCGCTGCCGAGCGCTTGCAATTGCGCCTTGAGTGCCGCGATGGTTTCCCGGATGAATTCCACCCGTCTATCCTGGCGCGGCAGCGCCGCCAGGATTGCGGTATCGAAAACAAAAACCGGGATGACCCGTTCAGCTTGCTTAAGCGCGTGATAGAGCGCGGCCTGATCGTCCAGGCGCAGGTCACGGCGTAGCCAGATCAGGGCTGTACGGTAGCGAGGCATTGTTTTGTCAATGAATTGTCTTGGACTAACAGTTTACGAAAATGCAGGATAGGTTCGCAATTCAATAGCACGCCAACCAGAGCTCCTCAGCAAGGCGGGAGCACGTATGCGATAATTCAGCTATGCATGCCATCAACCTGACCCGCCAATTCCTTATCGCCATGCCGGCCATGGCCGATCCCATCTTTGCCAAATCCTTGGTATTCGTCTGCGACCACAACGAGCAAGGCGCCATGGGTGTGATCGTCAACCGCCCATTGGGCATGGATATGCGGACCTTGTTTCAGCAGATCGATATCGAGCTGCAGCGCGAGGACGTGGCCGGCCAGGAAGTTTATTTCGGTGGCCCGGTACAAACCGACCGAGGCTTCGTCCTGCATCAGCCCTTGGGCAACTGGCAATCGACCATGTCGATCGAGGATGAATTGGGCCTGACGACCTCGAAGGATGTCTTGCTGGCGGTGGGAAGCGGTGATGGGCCGGAACGGCTGTTTATTTCGCTGGGATATTCCGGTTGGGAAGCCGGCCAGCTGGAAAACGAACTGGGGCAAAATGCCTGGCTGACCGTGGATGCCGATATCGAGGTGGTGTTCGCACTCCCACCCGAACAGCGCTATGAAGCGGCATTGAAGCTACTGGGCATCGATATGGCGATGTTGTCCGATACCGCCGGGCACGCCTGATTCATGCCTGCGAATTACGTGCTTGCCTTTGATTTTGGCGAAGCAAGAATCGGTGTCGCCGGTGGTAGTCCGGAATTGGCCATTGCCACGCCGCTGGCCACGATCGGCGGCAACAGCAACGATGAGAAATTCGCCGCTATCGCTGCCCTGATCGCCGAGTGGCGGCCTAGCCAGCTGGTGGTCGGTTTGCCCAGCCATCTGGATGGCACCGAGCATGAACTCAGCCGTTTATCCCGTACCTTTGCCAATCGCCTGCATGGTCGTTTCAATTTGCCGGTCGCCCTGGTGGATGAACGCTTGACCTCGGTGGAAGCCGAGGGTTTGCTGAGCCAGGCCGGGACATTCGGCAAGAAGCGCAAATCGGCGCTGGATCAGGTGGCCGCCATGCAGATTCTGCAAGCCTGGTTCGATCAGGGCGGGACGGCCTGACATTGCCGGATTCCGCCTAAAAGTTTGAAAGATCTGGAATACCTAGGGAAAGGCCCTTTTCGATGTACAACCCGCAACTCAACCAGCACGGTGAGCTGATTCACCTGCTCAGTACCGAGGGCCTGCCGGCGCGTATCCTGCGCCAGATTCTCGATCGCGCCGCCGGATTTGTCGCCGCTGGTGAACAGGGCGAGAAAAAGCATGCGGATCTGGCTGGCAAGACCGTATTCAATCTGTTTTTCGAGAACTCGACCCGTACCCGCACGACTTTCGAGATCGCGCAGAAACGACTCAGTGCGGATGTCCACAGCCTGAATATCCAGGCCAGCTCCACCGCCAAGGGCGAGACGCTGCTGGATACCATCCACAATCTGGAAGCGATGGGCGCCGATATGTTCGTCGTGCGCCATGCCGAATCCGGCGCGCCGTTCCTGATCGCCAAGCATGTCCGGCCCGGCGTGGCGGTGGTGAATGCCGGCGACGGCAGGCATGCCCATCCGACCCAGGCCTTGCTGGACATGTACACCATTCGCCATTTCAAGGGCGATTTCCAGAATCTACGCGTGGCCATCGTCGGCGATATCCTGCATTCGCGGGTTGCCCGCTCGCAGATCCATGCGCTCACCACCCTCGGTTGCCCGGAAGTGCGGGTGATCGGTCCCAAGACCCTGTTGCCGCGCGATGTCGAGCAACTGGGCGTGCAGGTGTTTCACGATCTGACCGAGGGATTGCGGGATGTCGACGTGGTCATCGCGCTGCGCTTGCAGAACGAGCGCATGAATGGCGCCCTGTTGCCCAGCGCCAATGAATTCAACCAGTTCTACGGCTTGAGCCGGGAGCGGCTGACCCTGGCCAAGCCGGATGCCATCGTGATGCATCCCGGTCCGATGAACCGCGGCGTGGAAATCGATTCCGCCGTGGCGGATGGCCGGCAGTCGGTCATTCTCGACCAGGTCACTTTCGGTATCGCGGTACGCATGGCCGTGATGAGCACGCTGTCGGAGGCCCGCGCATGAGTACCGCAAGCAACGCTATGTTGATCCAGAACGGTCGGGTCATCGATCCCGCCAGCGGCCTGGACGCCGTGACCGATCTCTTCCTCGCCGGCGGCAAGATTGTCGCCATCGGTGAAGCACCGGCCGGATTCCATGCCGATCGGGTGATCAATGCCGCCGGCCTGGCCGTGATGCCCGGCCTGGTCGATCTGGCCGCGCGCCTGGGCGAGCCTGGCGGCGAGCACAAGAACAAGCTGCAAAGCGAATTGAAGGCGGCCGTGGCGGGTGGGGTCACCACGCTGTGCGCCATGCCGGATACCAACCCCCCCCTGGATGAACCGGGCTTGGTGCAGATGCTGCGCCAGCGGGCCGATGGGCTGGGCTTGGCGCGGGTATTGCCGCTGGGTGCGTTGACGCGCGGCCTGGCCGGCCAGGAACTGACCGAATTCGCCAAATTGCGCGATGCCGGCTGCGTGGCGTTTAGTCAGGCCGATGCCCCGTTGGCCGATACCCGCGTGCTGTATCGCGCCATGCAGTACGCGGCGACCTATGGCATCACGCTGCGTATCCGGCCGCAGGATATGCGCCTGGCGGCGGGCGGCGTGGCCCATGATGGCCAGGTCGCCACCCGCCTGGGCTTGCCGGCCATTCCTTCGGTTGCCGAGACCGTGGCCATCTCGACCATCGTGATCCTGATGAAGGACAGCGGTGCGCGGGTCCACCTGGAACGGGTATCCACCCGCGAGGGGCTGGAGATGATCGCCGCCGCGCGCGCCTATGGCTTGCCGCTGAGCTGCGACGTAAGCATCAACCACGTGCATCTGGCCGATATCGATATCGGCTATTTCGACTCGAATATGCGGCTCTCCCCGCCGCTGCGCAGTACCAACGACCGCGATGCCATTCAGCATGCGCTGCTCGACGGCACCATTGCGGCGATCTGCTCGGACCATAGTCCGGTCGGCAATGACGACAAATTGCTGCCCTTCGGCGAAGCGCGTCCTGGCGCGAGCGCCCTGGAACTATTGTTGCCGCTGGTACTGGGTTGGGCCGAACAAAAGCATGTGCCCTTGGTCAAGGCGCTGGCCACCGTTTGCAGCGGACCGGCCGATCTGCTGGGCTTGCCGGCCGGCCGGCTGGCTGTCGGCGGACCGGCGGATATCTGCCTGTTCGAACCACTTACGCCCTGGCGTGTCGGACCGGAAACCTTGCTCAGCAGCGGCAAACACACGCCGTTTGCGGGCATGGAATTGCGTGGTAGAGTCCGTTACACCCTGGTCGGCGGGTGTATTGCCTACACCGCTGAACCGGGCGCAGCGTGAATTTCACGCGACGTCGATCAAAACCCGAGCAAAACATAGAAAACGCTGATTCGTTTTTTCCGTTGGACGCTTGCGCTAAGATCCGGGTCAGACCCGCTGCTTATTCGCATCGAGACGATTGAAAATAAATCAGCTTGCCACGCTACCTCTGAGGAAATGCCATGTCCGATATTGACGCCAAGTTCAAACAAGCCGCCGAAGATGTCACCGCTCTGTCCGAAGCACCGGACAACGCCGTCAAGCTGAAGCTGTACGCGCTGTACAAGCAAGCCAGCGAAGGCGATGTGAAGGGCGACAAGCCATCGATGTTCGATTTCGTCGGCGCTGCCAAGTACAACGCTTGGTCCGAGTTGTCCGGCACCGCCAACGACACCGCCAAGCAGAAGTACATCGACCTGGTCGAGGCGTTGAAAGCCAAGGAATAAGCCGGCGGTTCTGCCTGCAAGCCGACCTTTTGGTCGGCTTTTGTATTTGTGGCGAGGCACATGACCATGCCATTATCCGCCCGCCAGCCCTCCATCCCAAAAAGCGCCATGATAGATACACCCGATCTCCCACTCGAAGACGACCTGATCCCTACCGAACCTGCGGCGGGCGCTCCCGCGGCGGGTGACACGGGCGATCTACCGCCGCCGCCCAGCCTGCTCGACCTGGCTGGAGCCGATTCGGTGCCGCTGGGCCGTTATGCCGAGCGTGCCTATCTGGAGTACGCCGTGTCGGTGGTCAAGGGACGCGCCTTGCCCGATGTGTGCGATGGCCAGAAGCCGGTACAGCGCCGCATCCTTTACGCCATGCACGAGATGGGCCTGAGCGGCACGGCCAAGCCGGTCAAGTCGGCACGGGTGGTGGGCGAAGTGCTGGGTAAGTACCACCCGCACGGCGATACCTCGGCCTATGACGCGATGGTGAGATTGGCGCAGGATTTTTCGCTGCGCTATCCGCTGGTGGATGGGCAGGGCAATTTCGGTAGCCGCGATGGCGACGGGGCCGCCGCCATGCGGTACACCGAAGCACGGCTGACCAAGATCGCCGAGCTGCTGCTGTCCGAAATCAATATGGGTACCTCGGATTTCATACCCAATTACGACGGCGCCTTCGAAGAACCCAAGCTGCTGCCGGCCCGCCTGCCCATGCTTTTGCTCAATGGTGCATCGGGCATTGCGGTGGGCATGGCCACCGAGATGCCGCCGCATAATCTGCGTGAAGTGGCCGAGGCGGCCATTGCGCTGATCCAGAAGCCGAGCAGCACGCTGGACGAAATCCTGCAGCATATCCAGGGTCCGGATTTCCCCGGCGGCGGGCAGATCATCTCCAGCCGAGAGCAGATCCGCGCGGCCTACGAGGGTGGCCGGGGTTCGCTGGCGGTACGCGCGCGCTGGAAGATCGAGGAATTGGCACGGGGGCAGTGGCAGTTGGTGATAACCGAACTGCCGCCCAATAGCTCGTCGCAAAAAGTGTTGGAAGAGATCGAGGATCTGACCAATCCGAAGTTGAAGAAGGGTAAGAAGACCCTGACCCAGGAGCAGGTGCAGCTCAAGCAGCTGCTGCTGTCGCAACTGGATACGGTACGGGACGAATCGGGTAAGGATGTGGCGGTACGCTTGGTGTTCGAACCCAAGTCGCGCACGCAGAGCCCGGAAGAGTTCGCCAATATGCTGCTGACCCATACCAGCCTGGAGGGCAGCAGCTCAATCAATATGGTCGCCATCGGCATCGATGGCAGGCCGCAGCAGAAATCGCTCAAGCAGTTGCTGAGCGAATGGATCCAATACCGTTTTGCCACGGTAAGGCGCCGTACCGCCTACCGCCTGGGCCAGGTGGACGATCGCATCCATATCCTGGAAGGCCGCATGACGGTCTTCCTGAATATCGACGAAGTGATACGCATCATTCGCGAATCGGATGAGCCCAAGGCCGCGTTGATGGCGGCCTTCCGGCTGAGCGAGCGGCAAACCGAGGATATCCTGGAAATCCGCCTGCGCCAGTTGGCGCGGCTGGAAGGCATCAAGATCGAGCAGGAACTGGCCAAGCTGCGCGAGGAAAAGACCGGGCTGGAGCACCTGCTGGGCAATGAGAGCGCCATGCAGAAGCTGATCGTCCGGGAAATCCGCGACGATGCGAAAACCTATGGCGATGACCGCCGTACCCTGATCGAAGCCAAGGAAAAAGCCAGCATCACCGTGGCCGTGGTCGATGAAGCCTTGACCGTTATCCTGTCGCAAAAGGGATGGATCCGTAGCCGCAATGGCCATGGCGTGGAGACCCAAGGGCTGACCTTCAAGGAAGGCGATAGCCTGTTGGCCGCCCTCGAGTGCCGCTCGGTCGATACCGTGGCGCTGTTTGGTTCCGATGGCCGGGTCTACAACCTGCTGGCCGGCAATCTGCCAGGCGGGCGCGGTGACGGGGTGCCGGTCGCTTCGGTGATCGAACTGGCAGGCAAGACCCGCATCGTGCAGATCCTGGCGGCCAAGCCGGAGCAAGCCCTGCTGATCGCCGGCGCCAACGGCTATGCCTTCCACTGTGAATTCAAGGATTTGCTGACCCGCCAGAAGGCCGGCAAGGCTTTCCTCTCGCTGGACGAGGGAGAGGAATTGCTGAAGCTCGCGCCCTTTGTGCCACGTGAAACCAATCTGGTGTGCTGCCTGTCAACCAGCGGTAAATTGCACGCCTTCCCCCTGGCCGAGCTGAAATCCCTGTCCGGCGGCGGACGGGGCATGATCGCGATGGCGCTGGACGAGAAGGACACCTTGGCGGCCATTACCGTCAGCGATGGCAATACGCTGACGCTCAATGGTTTGGGCCGTGGCGGCAAGCCGATGGCGCTGACCTTCGATGCCAATGATCTGGCCCCGTATGTGGGCAAACGCGCCAAGAAGGGTAAGCCGCTGGTGGGTGGATTGAAGCTGGCCGGGTTTTAGCAGAGATGCCCGGAACCACGTGAAACTTCGCGGCCGGCTGAATTTCTGAGACAATTCAGCCAGTTGCAATACCGGCATGGGCCGTCGCCCATGCCGTTTGCTTTTTGAGCGCTCCGATGTCCGCTACCCGCCTCCGTATCACCGAAATCTTTTTCTCGCTGCAGGGCGAAACCAGCCGGCTGGGCCTGCCGACCGTGTTCGTGCGCTTGACCGGTTGTCCGCTGCGTTGCGGCTATTGCGATAGCGCCTATGCGTTCCATGGCGGCAAGCTGCAATCGCTGGATGATATCGTCGCCGAAGTGGCCAGCCACGGTACGCCCTATGTCTGCGTCACCGGCGGCGAGCCGCTGGCACAGGCAGCCTGCCACGATCTGCTGCGCAGGCTTTGCGACGACGGTTTCTCGGTAAGCCTGGAAACCAGCGGCCATCTACCGATCGAAACGGTGGACCCGCGTGTGTCGCGCATCGTCGATATCAAGACGCCGGGTTCGGGCGAGGTGGAAAAGAATCTGTGGGAAAACCTGCCCCACCTGAATGCGCGCGATGAGCTGAAATTCGTGCTGGTACATCGGCACGATTACGAGTGGGCGCGCGATCTCTTGCTGGACAACGGCCTGCACACCCTCTGCCCGGTGTTGTTCAGCCCGGTCTGGGAGTCGCTCAAACCGGCCGACCTGGCGCAGTGGGTCCTGGCCGACAAGCTGCCGGTGCGGGTGCAGGTGCAGTTGCACAAGATCCTGTGGGGCGACAAGCCGGGCGTATAGCGCTGGGTCTCCCCTTAGACGAGAAAGGACATCACCTATGAAAAAAGCCGTCATTCTTTTGTCCGGCGGATTGGATTCCGCCACCGTTCTGGCCATGGCCGTCAGCCAGGGCTACGAATGCTATTGCCTCAGTTTCGACTATGGCCAGCGCCACAATGCCGAGCTGGCGGCCGCACGCCGTGTCAGCGCCGCCCTGGGTGCCCGCGAGCACCGTATCGCCACCATCGATCTGGCCGCCTTTGGCGGCTCGGCCCTGACCGATGCCAGTATCGAAGTCCCGGTGGATGGCGTGCAGGACGGCGAGATTCCGGTGACCTATGTGCCGGCCCGCAATACCATCATGCTGTCGTTCGCCTTGGGCTGGGCGGAAGTCCTGGAGGCACACGATATCTTTATCGGCGTGAACGCGGTCGATTACTCCGGCTACCCGGATTGCCGTCCCGAGTACATTTCCGCTTTCGAGTTGATGGCCAACCTTGCCACCCGCATCAGCGTGGAAGGCGCCAAGCTGCATATCCGCACGCCCTTGCTCAGTCTCAGCAAGGCACGGATCGTGGAGACCGGCGCCAAGCTGGGCGTGGACTATGCCTTGACCGTGTCCTGCTACAAGGCCGATCTTGAAGGGCGTGCCTGCGGTGTCTGCGATGCCTGCCGCCTGCGCCGCACGGGTTTCGAACTGGCCGGCATGGCCGACCCCACCCGCTACCAGTAAGTTCGGCTGCGGCATTTGGTCGCATTCGCTTCTCGTCTCCGTCCATTAGGCTAGTTGATCCAGCCTATCCAGACGGATTTGGCGCGGTGGGTTCCCAAAGCCGTGGAACCCCTTTCTCCAATCATTCATGATCAGCGATACCTTCCCATGAAAATCCGTTCGCTTGCCTTCTTGTTAGCCCTGGCCTTTCCCCTGGCTGCCTCCGCCTGCGAAGTGGTGGTCAGCAAGGCTTGGGCCAAGGCCACCGCGCCGGGCCAGCCCGCCGCCGGTGCCTATTTCGATATTGCTTCGGGGCATTCCGCCAAGGTCGTTGCCGTGCAAAGCCCGGCAGCCGCCATGGTCGAACTGCACGAAACGAAAATGGAAGCAGGCGTGATGAAGATGCGTCAATTGGATGGGCTGGATCTACCGGCCGGCAAGACCGTGTCGCTCAAACCGGGTGGTACCCATGTGATGCTGATGCAACTGAAGGCGCCGCTGAAGGCCGGCGCCAAGCTGCCGCTGCAGTTGACGGTGGAGCAGGGCGGCAAGCGCCATATGGTGAACGTCGAGGCCGATATTCGCGCCATGGGTGCCGAACAAGCGCTGCGCTAATCGCCAGGCATGCGGCGGATTCGCCGCTGCCAAAGTCGAAAACCCAGCAGCAAGGCTAATACACAGGCGTAGATGATAGGCTGGGTCAGGTCTTTCTTGACCAGCCACCAGTAGTGCAGCACGCCCAGCATGGCAATCGGATAGACCAGCTTGTGCAGCCGCCCCCAGTTGCGTTTGAGCCGGCGCATCATTGCGTCGGTCGAAGTCAGCGCCAAGGGAATCAGCAGCACGAAGGCGGCGAAGCCGACGGTGATAAAGGGGCGCTTGACGATATCCTTGAGGATGTCGGCCGGGTCGAAGAACTTGTCCAGCCAGACATAGCTAAGGAAATGCAGCAGCACGTAGAAGAACGTGAACAGCCCCAGCATGCGGCGCAATTTGATCAATTCATTGCGGCCGCTGAGTTTGCGCAATGGGGTGATGGCCAGCGTCAGCAGCAATAGGACCAAGGTCCAGGTGCCCAGCGAACGGGTGATGAATTCGATGGGGTTGATCGCCTGGCCGGACAGCACGATCCAGCTGGCCCGCGCCAAGGGCAGCAGGCACAGGATAAAGACGGCGATTTTGAGCAGGCTGAGCTTGTCGGGTTTCATGGGTTCGGATATCCAGCGTTAACTTATCACTAACAGTTCACCTTCGTCGTTTGAACGCGGCGGTCCTGACGGCATAATCCACGCTTTGTCGCCGTGCCATTCAAAGGGTTGCCATCATGCAAAGTTGTATCGCCTCCGCCCAGCGTATTGTCGTCAAGGTCGGCTCGTCGCTGGTAACCAATGATGGCCGCGGCCTGGATCATGATGCGCTGAGTCGTTGGGCCGGCGAAATCGCCGCGGTGAGGCGGCAGGGCCGCCAAGTGGTATTGGTCAGTTCCGGCGCCATCGCCGAAGGCGTGGCCAGGTTGGGATGGGCCAAACGTCCCAGTGCCCTGCACGAATTGCAGGCGGCGGCGGCGGTCGGGCAGATGGGGCTGGTGGAGGCTTATGAACGCTGCTTCAAGGCGCACGGGCTCAAGACCGCGCAAATCCTGCTTACCCACGAAGACCTGGCCGACCGCACCCGCTATCTGAATGCCCGTTCCACCTTGCTTACCCTGCTGGATCTGGGGGTGATTCCCATCATCAACGAGAACGACACGGTCTCGACCGATGAGATCAAGGTTGGCGACAACGATACGCTGGGCGCCCTGGTCACCAATCTGATCGATGCCGATGCCCTGATTATCCTGACCGACCAGCGTGGGCTGTACCGGGCCGATCCGCGCAAGCAGCCGGATGCCGAATTCATTCACGAGTACCAAGCCGGCCTGCCCGAGTTGGAAGCCATGGCCGGCGGCGCCGGCAGCAGTGTCGGCACCGGCGGCATGTATACCAAGATCATCGCCGCCAAGCGCGCCGCCCGCAGCGGCGCCAGCACGGTGATCGCCAGCGGCCGTGAGGCTGCGGTGCTGACCAGGTTGTCCGAAGGCGAGGCCATCGGCACCCAGCTTACCGCCGGAACCAGCCGGATGGCCGCCCGCAAGCAATGGCTGGCCGATCATCTGCAGGTGAGGGGCAAGCTGGGTCTGGATGCCGGCGCGGTGGCGGCTTTGCAGGACAAGGGCACCAGTCTGCTGGCCATCGGTGTGGCGACGGTCAGCGGCGAATTCCTGCGCGGCGAGATGGTGTGCTGTGTGGGGCCGGACGGGCGGGAAGTGGCGCGGGGACTGGTCAACTACAGCGCGGCCGATGCGCGCCGCATCGTGCGCCTGCCCAGCAGCCAGATTGAAGCCGTGCTCGGCTTTGTCGACGAGGCCGAGTTGATCCATCGCGATAATCTGGTGCTGTTATAAGGAATTCTTGGGTTTAAATACGAAAGCGGGGGCGAAAAAAGCAAAAAGCGTTACGGCGAATTCATTTTTAAAAATGAAAGCTTGCGGCCTGGAACATCCCTATGCACCGATGCCATGCCAATTGCGTAACGCTATCTTTCGTCAGGAGCCGGATCGATGTTCCCCTTGCCTATCTACGGTCAGCCCTTCCCCTCGCACATGGCCGGGCTGACCGATCAAGGTGTAGCCACGCAGCTAGCGAATATCTTTGCCCGCCTGAGCCGTAACGATCCTTCCTTGTTGAGCGTCAACCTCAATGGTCTGCCGCCGGATATCAAGTACCTTCGAAACCTGTGTCGAGCGCTGGCCCAGAATACCACCCTGACCCAATTGCATTTGCAGGGCTGGCAACTCGGAGATTCCTTGTTCGAGGAGCTGGTCCTTGCCTTGGAAAACAATTTCAACCTAAGTGTGCTTGATCTTTCCCAAAACGGTATAAGCGATCTTGCTGCCAATACTTTGGCGTTTCTACTCTTTCGACATCCTCGGCTGGAAGAGCTCAATCTACGTGGCAACCAACTGGGCGACAGCGGTGCATGGATGCTGGCGTCACGTTTGAGCGACGTTCCCGCCTTGGCCTGGTTGAACCTGCAGGATAATAAGATCGGTGAACGTGGGGTCCGTACCTTGCTAGCAACCTTGAACCGCAATCCTGGCCTTTGCCATTGCGAAGTCGATTATCCCGACCCATCGGTAGATGGTATGCCTGTCGGCTTGGGCATTCCTGTGCAAGCGGCGATATCGCAGCAAATGAATTTGCCGGTCGAAGAGGAAAGGCAGCTTTGCGTCCGGATGCTTGCGCAGGAAAAAGCGCTGCATTTGTCCGTAAAGCGCTATCTCACGAAATTGCAAATGGAATACGATCAGGCGTTCGAGGGGGGCGTTGCAATCGAGGAAACGAAAGACCATATAGCTGGGTGGAGGAAAAGCCTGGGTATTGTCGAGCTACGTTGGGAAATACTTGATCAGCTCAAGCGACGACTGGACGCCGACGCCGAGTACGCGCGCTTAGGCGGATCCGGGAAAAAGGTGATCGTGTCGTTCTCGGCTTCGGAATACGACCCCCCTACCAGATCGCGGCTTGTTTGTCGGAACACCTTGGTCGTGCATCAAGCACAACTCGACAGGCACTGCGCTTGTTTCGGCTATAAAGATTTTCTGCAAGAAATCAAAGGGCTGATCGATTCGCGCTACAGCTGCTATATCTGCCCCGTGCGCTATAGATGGCGCCTGGCGGCTGACGCTTCGCTGCACCAGTTTTTGATTCGCCTGCAATTCGATTTGCAGTTGCTGGGCGTGCCCGTTTATATGGATGCTGCCGATACGCGCGGGACCATTGAACGAAACGATATGATTTCCCGAAGCCGGCGAATTTTACTGGTGGGTACACCCAAAGTGTTCCGGTACTGGTCAGGCGAAAGTGTGAGTATGTTGCCGGATGAGCGCGAGCAGGTTTGCCGCAGGATGGAACAGAATCCGGAGACAGTGAATTTCTGTACTTTCTCCGGGGAACGCAAAGACGATTGGGTTATGCCGGATTTCTCGCTCCCGGAAAACTGTTTCGATTTTCGAGACCTTGAAGAATATCCCTTACGCATGGTGGATATTTTTCAACCTCATTCAGGGCTTATTGCGCAGTTTCTCGATCAGAATGACCCCTCCGTGATGGCACGCTACACCGCTGCGCTACGTAAGCACTTGGCGAGGCTCAGCTGACTGCCGGATGCCGAGCTTGTCGCTCCCCTTTGACCCAAAAGAACAACGCTTCTCCATGAATATACGTTTAGCCAGGTATGAAGATTGCCGGCGCATTGCCGAGATCCACGTGGAATCGTGGCAGGAAGCCTATCGCGGTATCGTGGCCGATGAATTTCTGGCGGCCATGTCTGTCGATGAGCGTGAAGTCAACTGGCAGCAGCGCTTGGCGGGGAAGCCGGCGCCCAGCACGCTGGTGGCCGAGCTAGCCGGCAGGGTGGTGGGCTGGGTGTGCTACGGCGCCTGCCCAGACGAAGATGCCGTGGCAGGGGATGGCGCGGTATGGGCCTTGTATATCTGCCCGAACCAACAGCGTGGCGGTATCGGGCGGGCCTTGCTGCAGGCGGCGCGGACCGCCTTGCAGGTGCCGGGCGCCCGGCGTTTCAGCCTGTGGGTGATCGTCGGCAACGGCCGCGCGGTGGATTTCTACCGCGCGATGGGACTGAGCGTCGAGCCCGACTCGCGCCGGGCATTTTTTGAATTGGGAGGAAGGATGATGGAGGAAGTGCGCATGAGCGCGGTGGTGGGGCAGCCCGCCATCGCCACAGACAAGTCGGCTATTGCCGCTATCCGCGACTTCTGGTTTGCCGATGGCGACAAGCCGCGCCGGGCTTGGTTCGCCAAGGATGAAACCTTCGACGCCGACATTGGGCGGCGTTTCGGCACCTTGCTGGCGACCGCCCAGGCAGGCGGCTTGCGCGACTGGCCGGCGACACCCGAAGGCTTGTCGGCTTACCTGTTGTTGCTGGACCAGTTCAGCCGCAATGTCTTCCGCAACCGGCCTGCCGCCTTTGCCGGTGACGCCATGGCGCTCTACGCGGCGCAGACCGCGCTGGCCGCCGGTCTGGACAAGCACTTGCCGCCCTTGCAACGGGTCTTTGTCTATCTCCCGTTCGAACATGCCGAGGACCTGGCGATGCAAGACCGGGCGGTCGCCTTGTTCGGCGAGTTGGCTGCCGAGCAGCCGGCGTTGGCGGGCTACCTGGATTACGCCCACAAACACCGCCAGGTCATCGCTCGATTTGGCCGCTTCCCCCACCGCAATGCGATCTTGGGCCGCGTATCCAGCGCCGAAGAAATCGCTTATCTAGCGGAGCCGGGCAGCGGGTTTTAAGGCGTATCCTCAATGCGGCTGTTCAAGGCGCCAAGACCTTGATGGCCGTCATCAATTGCGCATCCGTTTCGCCCTCGCCGATATTGGCCGGCACGGCGATATCCACCGGACGGGGCCCGGCTTCCAGATCGTCGCCGTTGAGGGTGGACAACACCCGGCTGAATGGCAGGCGCAGGGTCGATCCATCCACCAGTACCTTGAATGAGGTGAAGATCACCCAGCCTGCTCCCGGCTCGCCCACTACCTTGCCCAGTTTCATGGCGCGGTAGCCCTCGGTGAAGACTTCGCCGTCGGACAGGGTGATCTTGTTGGTCAACAGCACGGTGGGTTTTTCCAGCGTTTGTTGACCCACCGCCAAGCGGCCGGGCGCGGTGGGCAACTGGCGGGCGGTGAAGCTGTAATGGCTCTTGCGTGCCAGGGTATCGAGTTCCCAGCTATCGACCATGCCGCCGAAATTGTTCCGCGCGTCGATCACGACACCAGAGGCCGCTTGGCTGACCGCGTCCAGATCGTAGTGGAACTGCTCCAGCGAACTTTCCCGCATATCGATCAGATGGATGTAATCGAGCTTGCCCTTGCTTGTACGCTGCACGGTGGCGCGATTGCCTGCGACCCATTGCTTATAACGCAGGATGTTCTCTTCTGCATACGGGAAGGGTTTGGCGTAACGGACTTGTGTCTTGCCGTCGCGGCCCAACACGGAGAGGGTGGTCAGCCGGCCGATCTTGCCCTCCAGCAGGCGATCGAGATTGGTGTCGCGGACGAGGGTTTCGCCATCCACGGCCAGCAGGATATCGCCTGTCGCCAAGCCGGCGGCAGCGGCCGGCCCATCCTCCAATACCGCGGCCAGTTGCAGCTTGCCATCTCGTTCGTAGACGGCGCGATCGAAGTCCAGGCCCAGGCGGCCCAAGGTGGTGGGGGTTTCGCTGCGAGGCGCGGATAGGCCCGTATGCGAACTGTCGAGCTCGCCAATCATCAGCCATATCACCCGGCGCATTTCATCGCGGCTGCGTGCTTCGGCCAACAAGGGCGCGAAACGGGCTTTCAGCGCGGCCCAGTCCTGGCCGTGCATGGCCGGGTCGTAGAAGAAATCGCGCAGCAACTGCCAGCCTTCTTCGAACACCGCCTGCTTTTCCGCCTCGAAATCGACCTCCATATCGGCCTGCAGGATAATCGGCCGGGGCGTGCCGCCTTCGACGGGGACGGCAAGCAGCTTGCCTGCATCCAGGTAGAACAGTTCGCGACCCTGCGGCTCGAGTTGCAGGAAATGCTTGGTCCCGCTGCTGAAGGACAGCTGGCGGGGCGTCTCGCCGGCCCGGTAGCGCCAGACATTGGTCTGGCCGGACAGGTTCGCCAGCATCAGCAAGGTTTTGCCGTCCGCCGCGGCGACAAAGTATTGGCTGTCCAAGCCGGTCGGCAGCACGACGGCATGGCGGCGGGCCCAGGCCGCATCCAACTGCCAGGGCGCGGTCTTGCCGGCTTCGCCGTCCATGCCCAAGGGGGCCGGCGGCGCCAAGCTGATTTCCACGACACGGCCGCCGTTTTCGCTGTGCTGGAAAGCGCGCCACCACAGCACCCGGCCATCGGCCCGCCATTGCAGGCTGGCCTGGCCGTAACCCTGTTCCTCCGGGCGGAACCATAGCTTCTTGCCGGTGCCCGGGCTGGCCAGTTGGCTCAGCATCTGCTTGGAGCCGCCGGCGAGGGGAATCAGCGCGACATTGGCCAGCAATTTGTGGCCCAGTTCCACGACGGCGATGGCATGGCCATCCGGTGCCCAGGCCAGCGGTGCGTCGGCCCAGATGGGCGGCCGGCCGGTCTGTACCGGGCTCAGGAGCTTGTCCTGGCCGGTGGCCGGTTCGACCAGGCGCAGTTGTTGGCCGTTACGCAAATAGGCGATCTGTTTGCCGTCGGGCGAAAAGCGGGGGAAGGCATCGCCCGCCACCTGGGTCAGCCGGACTTCACGTTTGTCGGCCAGGCGGTAATGCCAGACCTCGGCCGGTCCGTTGCGAAGGGAGACATAGGCCAGGGACTGACTGTCCGGCGACCAGTCCAGTTGCGATTCGGCTGCGGCGCTACGGGTCAGGCGGGTGGCGCTGCCGCCGCTTGCCGGCGCCAGCCAGATATCGCCATGGGCAACAAAGGCAAGCTGCTTGCCATCTGGCGACAGGTGCGCTTCTTCCAGCTTGTCGCCCAGGGATAGCCGTTCACCGGCCGGTGCGGCCCCGCTGCCATTTAGTTTCACGTGGAGCGGACGGCTTTCGCCGCTGGCGGTATCCAGCCGCCACAGGGCGAACTCGCGCTCGAACACCAGGACTTGGCCATTGGCCGACAGGCTGGGCCACAGTAGCCGGCCTTGCTTGAATTGGCTGATCTGCTCCGGTTTCCCGGCCAGGGACTGGCGGTACAGATTCTCCTGGCCGCCGGGATTGCCGACGAACCAGAGTGCGCGGCTATCGGCCGACCACATCGGCCAGGCGGCACGTGCGCCTTCGGTGGCCAGCCGGCGCCAGGCGCCTTTGCCGCTGGCCGGCGCCAGCCATAGCTCATCCTGGTCGATATGGGCGCCGCCGCGCCGCCACCATTGGCCGAAGCCGCGCGCGTTGAGGGCTAGCCATTGGCCGTCCGGAGAAGGGCTGGCCTGGCTTTCGTCCAGATAGCGCTGGGCCAGTACCGGCATGGGCGTACCACCGCCTGCCGCTACCCGGTAGACATCGTGCATGCGCTGGATATCGTGCGAGACCGAGTGGAAATAGATCCAGTGGCTGTCCGGTGACCAGCCGCTGGCTTGCTCCGGACGGTCATCATGGGTGAGCCGGCGCAGGCTATTGTTGTCCAGGTCCAGCAGATACAGATCGCCATTGCCACTGCGATTGGAAGTGAACACCAGCTTGCGGCCATCGGGCGACCACTGCGGGCGCGACTCGGCAGCGGGATGGGCGATCAATAGCCGCGCTTCGCCGCCATCCGCCGGCACGGTCCAGATATCGCCGCCGGAGACGAAAGCAACGGTCCTGCCGTCCGGTGAGACAGCCGGTTCGTACAGCAGTGGCGCGGCCTGGGCGAACAGGGGCAGGGTGGCGAGCAGGCAGGCAAGACGCATGGCGAGTCCGACGGAAGGAAACCAGGGAGTCTAAAGACTAGTCGGAGACAAATCACGGCCCTGATGCCGACGTTACTTGTTGCAGTGCGTCATGCGGACTAGGCTGAAACCAATCACTTACGCTGGAGCTCCACCATGACCGATTCCCCCTCCGCCAAGCGCGCCCGCTTCCTGGAAGAGCAGGAAGTCCGCTACGCCGCGCTAAAACATCAGTTGCGACAAAATCTCGATCCCTGGGGCCTGATCGGTATCCATAGCAAGGCGGCGGTTTCTTGGTGGTCCAACCCGGTTGAGTTGGCATCGGCCATGACGCGCTACGCGCACGATTTTGTGACCCTGCAACAACAGGGGCTGGCCCGTTTCGGCGGTGCGCCCGATACCGATATCTTTCCGCCGAACCCGGAAGACCAGCGTTTCGCCGATCCGGTCTGGCGCGAAGATCCGCAATGGGACTACATCAAGGAAGCCTATCTGATGCAGACCCGCTGGATCCAGGACATGCTTTACAAGTCGCCTGGCTTGACCGACCCCGAGCGGCGCAAGAGCGCTTTCTGGCTGCGGCAATCGCTCAATGCACTGGCGCCCACCAATTTTCTCGCCACCAATCCGACCGCTCAGCGACAGGCGATCGCGACGGGTGGCGATAGCCTGGTCAAGGGGCTGCAGAACCTGGCGCGCGATATGACGAATGGCGGCGACGTCAGCATGACCGACCGGACCCCCTTCAAGGTGGGCGAAAACCTGGCGGTGACGCCGGGCGCGGTGGTCTACCGGGGCCGGCTGATGGAGGTGATCCATTACGCCGCCACCACCGAAACCGTCCACGCCGTGCCGCTGGTGCTGATCACGCCCTGGATCAACAAGTACTACATCCTGGATCTGGCGCCCGGCAAATCCCTGGTGGAATACCTGGTGGGACAGGGCTTCAATGTCTTTATCACCAGCTGGAAGAATCCCGGCCCGGATATGGCCGACGTGCGTTTCGACGACTATATCGTAGAGGGCGCCGCCAAGGTCATCGAGGTCGCACAGAGCGTGGCCAAGAGCGAACAGGTCCATGCCCTGGGCTACTGCATAGGCGGCACGCTGTTGGCCATCTATATGGCGTGGGCCAACAGCAAGACGCCGGCGCAGGTACCGGTGGCACATTGGACCTTGTTGACCACGCTGACCGATTTTGCCGCGCCGGGCGATATCGAGGTCTTTATCGATGAAGATGGCCTGGACGTCATCGACGGCATCATGCAAAAGCAGGGTTTTCTGGATGGCAAGGAAATGGCCTCCAGTTTCCGCATGCTGCGGCCCAACAGCCTGATCTGGAACTACGTGGTAAGCAATTACCTGATGGGCGAGACACCACGGGCCATGGACGTGCTGTATTGGAACACCGACATGACGCGGATGCCGGCGTCCATGCATCGCTATTACCTGCGTGAATTCTATTTGGGTAATCGCCTGATCGAACCCGATAGCCTGACCATGGCTGGCCAGCCCCTGGATCTACGCCGCATCACCCAGCCGCTGTTCATGGTGGGCGCCGAAGAAGACCATATCGCGCCGTGGAAGACCACCTACGAGCTGGTACGCCATCTGCCGATTGACGCGCGCTTCACCCTCTCCACTTCCGGCCATATCATCGGCATCGTCAACCCGCCTCTCCCCACCTCAAAGCGCAGTTTCTGGCAGGGCGAGGCCAAGCCGGGCCAAGCGCCGGACCAATGGCTGGCCGCTCAGCAGAAGCAGGCGGGCTCCTGGTGGCCGAGCTGGACGGCCTGGTTGGCAGAGCGTTGCGGACCCAAGGTCAAGCCCCTGCCCATTGCCAACCGCGAATACCGCAAGCTCGGCGAGGCCCCCGGCAGCTACGTATTCGAATGATCCCGGTAGCCTAAGCCGGGTTGGGGGCGAATATCCGCAAACGGTGGCCATCCGGATCGAGCGCCACGAAGGTGAAGCCGAAATCCATCTCGACCGGGGCTTGGGCAATCGCCAGCCCCCGTTCAATCCACGCGTGGTGGTGAGTCAAGACGGCATCGCGGTCCGCCACGCTGAAACCCAATTCGCCGCCACCGCCGCCGGCCGTCGCGGCGGGTTCCGCGGTGTGGCGCGACCACAAGCCCAGCATCAAGCCGCTCTCCAGGGCGAACATGGCAAAGGTCGGTGACGATTCCACCGGCTGCTTGCCTAACAGCTGGCTGTAGAAATCGGCGCTGGTGGCAGGGCTATCGACATAAAGCAGGAGGAAGCGGGGATCGATCATGGTGGTCTCTCGCAAGGTTGTGAAGGAGTGCCCTGCCTGAGGTGGCAGGACACGAAGCCATGCTAGAGGGCCACACTGACAGTTTTTGTCAGTAGTCGATCAGATCCTTGCGCTACTGCGGCGCGATTCCCTCGGTGGCCCGCCATTCCTTGAGCAGCGCCTGGCGCCGACGCGGGTAGCGCTCTTCCAGCTGGACGAGGGCGGCGATGCGGTCGGTGCGGAAATGGCGGAAGCCTTGCCGCAGCTCGCACCAGGCCACCACGATGCGGACGCAATCGAAGAATCCCAGCGCGAAAGGCCAGATCACGCGCTGCGAGCTGCGTTCCTGCTGGTCCCGGTAGTCGATATGCAACTTGTGCTCCTGGCGGATGGCCCGGCGGATCTGCGCGATTTCGGCGTCACCGGCCGCAATGACCGCGCCGGGGCCTGCCAGCAGGGTGGAGGTGTGCAGTTGCTCGCGCAATTCGCTCGGCAGTACTGCCGCAATCTTGGCCAAGGCGTTGCCGGCGGCCTGTCCCAAGCGGCTATCGCCCCGTTGCTCCACCCAGCGCGAACCCAGAACCAGTGCTTCCAGTTCTTCTTCCGAGAACATCAAGGGCGGCAGCATAAAACCGGGGCGCAGCACATAGCCCAGGCCGGGCTCGCCGGCGATACCGGCGCCTTGCCCTTGCAGGGTGGCGATATCGCGATAGACGGTACGCAGGCTGACGCCCAGCTCGGCCGCCAAGGCCGCACCGCTTACCGGAAAGCGGTGGCGGCGCAGCAGTTGCAACAGATCGAGCAGGCGTTCGGCACGGGACATGGGTGCGGCAAGAAGGGATGGTTGAATCGAACCGGCAGCTTATGCGCAGAAGGGAGGGCGCTGTCAACGACGTCGCCGGCTCTATCAGCTAATGGTAAACTACGCCTTGCGCCGGTCTGATAGCCGGCGTACTCAATTCATCCGGTCCGTCCTTTACGTGGACGACCACCTGGAGCATTCCCATGACGCAATCCATCGTCGTGGCGGCCTTGTATAAGTTCGTCACCCTCAGTGATTACCCCTCCCTGCGCGAGCCCCTGCTGCAATGCATGCTGGACAACGGCGTGAAGGGCACCCTGCTATTGGCCGAAGAAGGCATCAACGGCACCGTGGCCGGCACGCGCGCCGCGATCGATGGCCTGCTGGACTGGCTCAAGCGCGATGGGCGCTTCGTCGATCTCGACCACAAGGAAAGCTATTGCGAGGTTCAGCCTTTCTACCGCAGCAAGGTAAAGCTGAAGAAAGAGATCGTCACCATGGGGGTGCCCAATGTGGACCCCAACAAGAAGGTCGGCCACTACGTCGAGCCGCAAGACTGGAATGCCTTGATCGCCGATCCGGAAGTCCTGCTGATCGATACCCGCAACGATTACGAAGTGGCCATCGGCACCTTCGCCGGCGCGATCGACCCGCAAACCGAGAGCTTCCGCGAATTTCCCGACTATGTGAAAGCCCACTTCGATCCGGCCAAGCACAAGAAGGTCGCCATGTTCTGCACCGGCGGCATCCGCTGCGAAAAGGCCTCCAGCTATATGTTGGGCGAGGGTTTCGAGGAGGTCTACCATCTCAAGGGCGGCATCCTCAAATACCTGGAAACCGTGCCGCTTGAGGAAACCAGGTGGGAGGGCGATTGTTTTGTGTTCGACAATCGCGTGACGGTGCGGCATGACTTGAGCGAAGGCGACTACGATCTCTGCCACGCCTGCAGGCAGCCGCTATCGGCGGCGGAACGCCAGTCGCCCCACTACACCCCCGGTATCAGCTGCCCGAAATGCTGGAATACGCTTAGCGAGAAAACCCGCGCCAGCGCGCGCGAACGGCAAAAGCAGATCGAACTGGCCTTGGCCCGCAACGAGCCGCATCCCATGGGTTACGACGCGCGCGCCGCCGCGGCGGCTAAAAAGAGCTAAGCCGGGACCTGCTCGATATGGGGGCCACACCGCGCCATTCATCCGGCGCCGTGTGGCCTCGTCCCTTACCAATTCGCCTTGAGGCAAGCCATGCGACCCAGCCAGCGTAAAGCGTCCGCTCCCGCCCCCCGTTCCGTGCCCGCCGAGAAAACCGGCCTGCACCCGCGCAATGCCCATCGGGCCCGCTATGATTTCCCCCGCTTGTTGGCGGTCAGCCCCGAACTGGCGGCGTACGCGGCAAAGAATGTCCATGGCGATGTATCGGTGGATTTTGCCGATCCGGCCGCGGTCAAGGCGCTCAACCGCGCCTTGCTGCAATTGCACTACGGCATTGCCCAGTGGGATATTCCGCCGCAATACCTGTGTCCGCCGATTCCCGGCAGGGCCGACTACCTGCATTACGTCGCCGACTTGCTGGCCGACTGCAAGGGCGGCGGCGTACCGCGCGGCGATACCGTACAGGTGCTGGATATCGGTGTGGGAGCCAATTGCATTTACCCCATCATCGGTCGGCATGAATATGGCTGGCGCTTTGTCGGTACCGATATCGACACGCAAGCACTGGCCAGTGCGCAAGCCATCGTGGACGGCAATCCGGGACTGCGCGGCGGCGTGGAGCTGCGTTTGCAGGCTTCGCCCACGGCGATACTGGATGGCGTGCTGCTGGACCAGGAATGGTTCGATCTCTGCATCTGCAATCCGCCCTTCCACGCCTCCGAGCAGGAAGCCACCGCCAGCACCCAGCGCAAATGGCGCAACCTGGGCAAGGACAAGGCGGGCGGCAACAGCCCGGTGCTGAACTTCGGTGGCCAGGCCGGCGAGTTGTGGTGCGAAGGGGGCGAAGAAGCCTTTATCTTGCGCATGGTGGAAGAGAGCAGCCGCCAGCCGACCCGCTGTTTCTGGTTCACTACCCTGGTCTCCAAGGCTGCCAGCCTGCCGGCCATCTACCGCGCGCTGGAGCAGGTCGGGGTATGGGACAGCCGGACCATGGAGATGACGCAGGGACAAAAACAAAGTCGTATCGTCGCCTGGACATTTTGTGACGAGCGCCAGCAAAACGCTTGGCGCGTGCTGCGCCGCGAGCAGGCAGGGCAGCGATAGTAGCAATGCCTTACGGCAATGGTACCGCTGCAGTGCCAAACAGGCACATAAGCGACCGTTCGTCGGATTCACCCTCTCAAGCGTTTGCTTGAGCATTATTCGCCTTGGGTTTTCTGGAGTATTTGCTCTACCCTCCGCTAGATCGCTGAATACTGCCGGCCAAACAGGCGCGACGCAAAGCCGTTGCCTGGCGGAAACAAGACAGCGATGTTGTTGCGTTCGTTTCACCCCGCTCGCCATACCGATAGTTACCCGTAAAAGACGGGTCGCTCGGGCTGTCACGGGGTTTCAAATCAACGGATGTACTGCTAGGGGAGCTGCAAATGAGCAAGTTGTACCGCATGCTGGCCGCACTCGTGATCTTGGGCACGGTTTCACTATCCGCCAGCGCAACCAATTATTCCCTGTGGATCAATGGCCGCACCGGCGGCGGACAAATAGGCAATTACAATAGCTTTACCTATTGGGGGCCGGCAGGTACCGCCGCGGGTATCAATAAGAAAGCGGTCAACTGGGATGGCCGCGGCCATATCGCCGATCAGAATTACCTGGTACGGGAAGCGCTGGATTGTTTTTGTACCGGCAATAACTGGTGTTATATCGCCGCGCATAGTGCCGGTGATCTGATGCTGGGATATACGCTTGCCAATTACGGCGGTTCCTCGCGCCTGAAGAAGAACGCTACCCCCAATTCCGCCGGCCAATGCGGCAATACCGATGGCAGCAGCCAGGTGGGCTGGAATATCAAGTGGGTGGATATCGCGGCCGGCGCGGCTGGCGGTTCGGAACTGGCGGATATCGGCAATATCAACGAACCGTTGGCCCAGGACCTGAAAACCACCACGGCACGGGCGCTGTACGACCACAACAACACGCGCAATACCTGGTTCTATATGTATGCCGGCGCCAGCGGCACGGTGTATTCCGCCGTGCTGCCCGGCCAGGACGACGAGGTGGTGGCCTACCACTCCAGCGGCGGCGTTTCCGGCAGTGCCGGTGCGGGCTTTTGCAATCCGGCGGATTGGTTCTGCAATGACCTGACCATGGGCACGGCGGTCAACGAAGGCGGCCGCGCCAAATGGAGCAAGCATTCGGTGCAGTTCCGCGACGATAACGAAAGTTTCAATCACTACAGCCAGGGCAATTGGGGCGGCATTATTTCGGTGGTGCGAACCGATATGGTCAACCATGCCAACTAAGGGCGGGCATTCGGCGCCAGGTATCCGCCAGGATGCCTGGCGCGGTACGCGCTGGTTGAGCGCGCTGGCGGTGCTAGTGCTGCTGGCCGGTCTCGCCCGCTGGGCGGTATCGGCCAATAGCGCCACGCCGCCGCCAGCGGTCACGCCCGGTCCGCCGGGAATGGCGGAGGCGGGTGGCTTCCCGCCGCCGCCGGCCAAGCCGGCTGCCGCTTTGCCGGCACAGGAAGGCGAGGCACTGCGTGCCCGCCTGACTGCCCGCTTGGCCCGGGCGGAACAGCTATTGGCGGACTACCGCCGCGCCAGCCAGTATCCGCACGATTCCCGTCCCCTGGCCGAGCACACCGACCAGATCTATCCCAACCGCCCGGTGGTGGAAGATGGGGTGCTACGCAGCGCGAATGGCCAGGCCAATCCTGCCGTGCGTATCAAGACCTCGCAAAGCCGGGTCTTTGTCGCGGCCGCGGAAAGCGTGGTGTTTGGCGTATCGGCCAGTAGCGACGACGGCAAGCACCTGCCGCTGTCGGTTACCCGGGCCGTCGCGCGCGGTCTCGCCGAGCCGGGCCAGGCCCAGTCCACGCCGTCGGTCGCGGTGGTATTCGGCGATCAGGGCAAGAATGGCGATGCGGTCGCGGGCGACGGCATGCTGGCCGGCTTGTTGATACCGGGCGTGGCCGGATTCGGCCAGTTCAACGGCACCATCCGCGTGGAATTGGGCTTGAGGGTGGGGGAGCAGGAGGGCGTGGCAAGCTTCGACATCATCTATACCCCCGAGGTCCCCGCCGTTTGGAATGGGCCGGTACGTGAGGTGGTGGAAGGCGGTTCACTCAAATTCCAGCTGCCGGTCGAGGTGCGCCGGCCGGGCCGCTACCTGGTCAGCGGCCGGGTGGATGATGCCAAGGGGCAACCGTTTGCCCTGCTCAGCTACAACGAGATACTGGGCGCCGGGCCGCAGCAGGTTACGCTCAGCCTGTTCGGCAAGTTGATCCGCGATCAGCAGCCGGCTTTTCCCTTGGTGCTGCGTGACGTGGAAGCCTATTTACTAAAAGAGGATACCTTTCCCGACCGGGCTTTGCTTCCACGGCTCACCGGTGCCGTGCATACGAGCGCCCAGTATCCCGTCAGCCGTTTCTCGGCGGCGGAATGGCAGAGTGAAGAACGTAGCCGCTATTTGACCGAATACGGCAAGGATGTGGAGCTGGCCAAGCAGGGTTTGACGCAGCTAGGCGAGCAAACAAGGCCGTGATGGGCTATTTTTCAGCTGTTTGCTTTTACTGTGCCCAAGCGGAGTGACGCGTCAATGAAGAAACATTGGATTGCCCTGGTGGCTGGCGTGATCAGCAATTTGGCGTCGGCTGCCGTGCTGTTTGAAAACCCCGGCAGCAGCTCGACCCAGCTGAGCGGCGCCTGTACGCCCTGTTGGAGCCCCTCGGGCGAGCAGCAGATGTTCGACCATTTCGTGCTGAACGGACCGGCGGTGGTGGAGAAGGCCAGTTTTTCCATCATGAATCTCACCGTCGAGCCGCTGCGGCAGGTGCAATTGTCTATCTGGGACAGCACGCTGAACCACGCGATCTATTCACAGGACATTACCCTGGCGCAGCCCCTGCCGCGCTATTACTTCGGCACGCTGAATCTGAATGTGCCCAATCTGCAGCTTGCCGGCGGGCAGTACTACATCAGCCTGTTCGGATTGAACTCGGCCGAGCTGGTCTGGCATTTCACCGAACAGGCGACCGATGGTTCGGTGCGGATATATAACCGCAGCCGGAATATCTGGTCGGACTCGGATGCCGATGCGATCTTCAGCCTGTATGGCCATACCACGCCGGTTCCGGAGGTGGAGAGGCTGACGGCGCTGGTTGCCGGTTTGGTGCTGTTGGGTGGGGTGTTGCGGCGCAGGCGGTTTTGATCATGCGGCGCCTGCACCCGTGGTAGCGATGGCCTTGTTCATGCCTTCAATCGATACAGGCTTGACCGGTTTCTTTAGCAATCCCTCGAGGTCGCTCACCGACTTGGTGGCCGCGACGATGGCGAATTGCCCCTTCTCCAATTCGATGAAGTCGATCCGGTCGCCAGCATGGAGTCCCAACGCGGCTCGCACGGCGGCCGGAATGGTCACTTGGCCTGTGATGGATAGCGTAGCGGTTGTCATGTTCAGCTCCTTTTCTCCTTACAATTAACTACAAAGTAAGGATCTGTTTGACTGAATTCTAAGACTCGACATGCCGCAATGGCCAGAAAGGGGAAGACCGGAATAGATGGCTGAAATTGCTGCTGGCTATCTTGATCATCTCGCTGCCCACTGGACTTGCGGCGGACAAAATTTAGCCGAACCTTATGCCAAATAAACCTCCGTCTTCGGTAGAGTCGGTCAATTGCACCGGAAGCACGTAATCTTTGAGATCAAATCCCTCAATGGTTTCTTTGAAGGCATCGTCTTCATTCATGGTCACGACGTACTGAAAACCAAGCTCGTACGCAATTTCTGAACCGAGACGTAATGCGCTAATAACCTGGCGCCCATCAACACCGTCGAACAGATGGCTGTCATGAATTAGAAATCCGGGACCCATCTGACGTTTGGCGCACAAGCGCATAAGCATCATGTCGAAGCAGAATATCTGCATATTCTTGATGCCCTTGCTGCGCTCACCCTGCATTGGAAACTTGAACATTGGTCCGTTGGAGGTTTCATCGACGGTCATGCTGCCGGCCGATTCATATAAACGCTGTGAGGTTTCCTCGAACGCGACGATGGCATCCGACAGTCGTTCGTTCTGTGCGGCAAAGTCACGCCGCAAGCGGATTGTGAGACGATTGCGTTCGATCTCCAACTCATTCTTCGCGCCTTCTAACTGCTCTGCCGCATCAAAGCGTTGGCGCAGCGATTCCACCTCGGACTCCAATCGTCCAAGTTCTCCTTGCAGTTTAAGAAATTGTTCCAGCGCACCATGGCTCTTAAGAATGCTGAGGATTTCACCTCGCCGCTGGTCGAGATGCGCCTTTTTGCCATCGCGCAGTTCGATACGTAGCTTTGCCGCTTCGAGTTCGCTGGACAGGTAGTCCTTGCGATTGCGTACTACTGATTCATGAAAGCTTTTCACATCCTCATAACGGCGTTTAACCAAACCAGGAAGCACAATGCCTGCTTCTTGATAGACGGCCTGAAGGTCTTCAAGGTCAGGGGGAACCTCCGAGGCAAGTGCACTTTCCAGGTCGCGAATAGCTGAAAAATCGATAGTGTTCGAATTGGCCAATTCATTGAGTTGGCGGGTCAGCGTGGCGCTTTCGATTTCCAATTCTCGGTATTCCGGCAAGACCTGAAAAGTCTCGATTTCTGCATGAAGCTTCTTGAGGCGAGCTTCCTGTAAGGTCAGCTCAGTGCGCAAGTCTGCGGCCTTGCCGATGATCGAACCGAACACACCAGTTCCAGCAGCCTTCTTCAGCTCTTCCAGTGTCTTTTCGCGATCGCGAACAGCTTGCCAATCACGTGCGATCTGCCAGTCCAATCCCAGCAGAAACATCAGCGCCATTTGCATATCGCCTGTTCCTTGCATCGTGGCCTGCTTTTCCGGCGTAGTGAAGGCACCATTTTCCTGTCGGCGCACGAAGTAGGAAAACAGCGATCGGAACGAAGGCGGCTTGCTGCCAGCTGCTTCGAGGCTGCTCAAACCGAACATTTGTTCGCCGAGGAGCGTGCACCACTCAGAGGCCGAATACCTGGTCTTGGCCGCAAGCGGGGTCGTCACGGATATCTTGGCTTTGGAACTACCCGAGCGCTCAATCACCACGCTCTCCGATTTCAGATCGAAGTTCATTCCGAACGAATAATCAGCTAGTTCAGTGGTGCGGAAAATGGAGCCAGGACCAGCTTCGGAGCCCATCAAAAAATGCACTAGCTCGACAAAACTGGTTTTACCAGCACGATTGCGCGTTTGTTTGCTGCTCGCGCCCTCGGTTTTTTGCGCAAGCAACACATTCAGGCCCAGTTTCATATCACCGAGATTCTTGAAACTAGGTAACGTGCTGAAAATGTTGTGAATCAAGCTATCCTCCGTGCAACCAGGCCGCAGTCGAGATCGATGGCCCCAAGAGCATACAAAAGATCAAGAGTGAGCAAAAACCAGTCGTAAGTGATGCGCCGAGGCGGTGTGCCAGGCAAATTTTCCTCAGGCTTGTTCAATTCTTCCCATAGCGCGGAGACAGTCTTGGGAAGGGCGAGGAAGGTCAGAATACGGCCGCCGACGGTCAATAGTGCCCGATCCCGAGAGAGATGCTTGGATGGGAGGATCATCGAGCCTCCCTCGCTTGAGCGTCTTCGAAAATCTCGCACTTATCGAACAGGTACGCCATGACTGCCAGCACCGCCGCTTTATGCATGGGTGCGGTATTCTCCATACCCCCAGCCCACTTTTCGAGCTTGCCGAATATTTCATCAGGATGGAGTAGTGGAACCCCTTCTCTTAGTGCCACATATTCGTTCTTGAAAGCCAGAGCGATTTGCTCGCCGTAGCTAGGGTTTTTCCAGCTATTGAAGAACTGCGCGACAAGCGGAGATTTTTGCATTCCGATCTTGAGGAAGTCGGCTACAGCCTGAGAAAGAAGGTTGGCCTCGATCTTCCCGCGTGACACGTCCTTCACTTCGCTCGTCGTAGGTACAGGAGTGACGCTGATGTGGTTGAGCACAGCGACCAGGTCGCTGTAGCCCAGATTCACATTCGCTTCCATCGTGAGTGAAGGGCCGAACCAAGATTCGAGATCCGGCAGACTCAATTGACGGAATTTCGCCAGCATCTCCTCGTATCCACAGTGGCCAATTTTGATCTGAGGGTTTTCTTGTCCGAGCTTGGTCAACGCTTCGATGATGTGAGGACCCAAGCGGCCATCGGGTGCATTGTGGACGAAAGTCCACTCATCGAAGTATTTCTCCCAATGTGCTTTGGCACCGTCGAAATCTTCGGTAATTTTTCTGATAGCTTCGGTAGCGCTCAACTCATTGGGTGCGTAGCTTTGGTAGAGGATTCGCGCTGACGGCAGATATCCGTCGTTTTTCCGATCACCAACATTGCCCCAAGGGCGACAAGCCAGAAAGTCGTTGGGGTGGGCCTTCGCCATTAGCTTCTCGAAAAGGCGCTGAAATCCGTCGCCCTTGGACTCCAAGAAGGCAATGCGGAAGTCTTTTTGGTAGTTGAGCTGTTGTAAGCGATCCATGCACTCATTGCCCTGACTGGATGTGGTTCGATTTCTTCTGGAAAAAACTCATAGTGCTTGGGTATCTGACCGAGGATGCGTACGGTTAATGTCAAAGGGGAGCGCTTTATCGGTCGCGATTCGGGTGAGCAGCATCCGAATCGCATCAGAAACCGAAAGCCCCATTTCAGCCAGGACGCTGGCCGCTTCTTCTTTGATGTGCCCGCTAATCCGGGCACGAACGACATCGGTACTTGCCATCGCATCACGCTCTCGTAAATGTGTAGCTACATTGTGGCTCATCTGAGTTTCTGAACCAGCTACTTTTGGGTACATACATGATCTTGGGATTTTTTGCTGTCGAGTATTGAACGTCTAGCTTCCCTCGACCACCACCTCGCTACGCCCCCCCGAAGTGCGGCGGACCACGATGCGTGTGCCGATCCGCTCGGTCATTTCCTGCACATGGGAAATCACGCCCACCTTGCGTCCCAAGGCTTGCAGGCCATCCAGCGCATCCATGGCGACCGTCAGGGTATCGGCGTCGAGGCTGCCAAAACCTTCATCGATAAACAGCGACCCGACCCGTACCCGGTTGGACGAGAGGGATGCCAGGCCCAAGGCCAGCGCCAGCGAGACCAGGAAGGACTCGCCACCGGACAGCGAGTGCACCGAGCGGATTTCGGCGCCCATGTCCTGGTCGATCACCATCAGGGCCAAGGTGTCGGGAATACGTTCCAGCCGGTAGCGCCGCGCCAGTTCGCGCAAGTGCTGGTTGGCGTAGCCCAGCAGCACGTCCAGGGTGAATTGCTGGGCGTAGTTGCGGAATTTCTTGCCGTCGGCCGCACCGATCAAGTCCTGCAGCTGAGCCCAAAGCCGCGTCCGTTCGCTTTGTTCCGCCAACTCCGCCAGCAGGGCGGCGGACTGGCGGCGGCGCTCGTCGTCCTGGGCCAGGGCCAGGCGCAGTTCGCCGGCGCGATCGGCGACCGTGCCTTGGCGCTCGAGCAACTCGGTCAGGGCTGCGCCGAGCTGCTCGTGGGTGGCGACAGGGCGGGTTTGCTCATGCGCCTGGCTTTGCTGCCGGCGTTCCGTCAGCACGCTGCGGGTCTTTTCCAGTTCCAGCAGCTGGCTTTGTGCGGCCGCCCGCCGGGTGGCGATCCAGGCGGGCTCATGGGACAGCAGCATGCGTAGCTGTCCGGCATCCAGCCCTTGATCGCATCGCGCCAGCCAGTCCCGCAGACCGTCGTCGGCCTTGGACTGCGCGGCGAGATGTTGTCCCAAAACCTGCCCCGCCTGTTTGAGCGCTTCACCGCCACGGGTCAATTCGGCGGCGGCTTGCCGGCTCAGCTCGGACTGTCGCGCCCAATCCGCTTTGGCAGCTTCGTCCGCCTGCCGCCATGCCGCCTCGATCGTGCCGACCGGCTGTCCATCGAATAATTGCCGGCGAGCGTCTTCCAGGCCGGCCATGCGTGCCTGGCTGGCGCGCCAGGCACTGTCGGCGCGTTGCGCTTGTGCTTCATGGGCCGTCAAAGCGGTGCCCAGCGCCTGGCTGGCGCTGCCAAGGCGATCCAGATCCGCTGCTTGCTGGTCGCGGGCCTGGCAATGCGCTTGCCATTGTTCGAACGCGGTCCGGGTTTGCCGGTGGAAATCGTCGGGTGCGGTTTGCCAGTCGTCTCGCCAGCTTCTGGCGGGAAAGGCCTCGTCCAGCGCTTGCAACAGCGTATCCAGTTGGCGGCCGCATTCGGCCAGCCTGTCGTCCGCCTGGTGCCGCACGCTCTCGGCTTTGCGCCAGTTCGCGGTGGTGTCGGCGGCCTTGGCCTGGCAAGCGTGCAGCTGTCGGCTGGCCTGTTCGAGTTCGGCCTGGGCCAGGTCACGCGCCAGCGCTGCGCCACGGGCGAGCTGCTCGTGCTCGTCCGATTGTTGCCATTGGGATTGCAGGATTCGCCGCTGTGCCGCTAGCTGGTCACCGACGTCTTCGTCGGACTGTAGTTCAGCTGCCAACGGCAGTGCCTGCCAAGCGCTTTCGGCGCTTTGACAGGCTTGCCGGATCGGTTCGGCCTGTTCTTCGTTGCGCTGCAACTGCTGCCGGGCCTGTTCGGCTTGGGCGGCATGGCCGGCCATGGCCTGCAACAGCTGCGCCAGCCGGTCGCGGCAATTGGCCTGCTCGGCTTGCAGCTCCGCCAGCATGGCTTGCAGTGGTGCTTGCGCATGCGCGTAGGGATGTTCGAGCGCGCCACAGACCGGACAGGCTTGTTGATCCTGCAAGCCGGCGCGCAGCGCCTCGACGCTGGCGCTACAAGCGGCCTCGGCGATTTTCAGCGCGCGTTCGGCTTGCGCCTGGGCCGCTTCCAGAGTGGGTCGCTGTGATGCCAGTGTTTGCTGCCGGGTGTTCGATTCAGCCAGGCTGTCGCGTAGCTGCTGGGCATCGGCCGTCAGTTGTATCTGTCTGGCCAGCATGGATTGCCACGCCTGCCAGGCCTGGGTGGCATGATTCAATTGCTCGCGTTGCGTTTCAAGTGTCTGCTTTTGCGCTGCCAGGGCGGTCAGATCGAATTCGGCCAGTTTGGCACTGGCTTGCTGTTTGTGGACTTCCGCTGCCGCCACGGTATTGGCGGCGGCCAATCGTTCGGCTTCGGCCTGCTCGGCGGTGACGCGCCACCTTGTTTCTTCAGCCAGTGCGTCGGTTTGCGCTTGCCGCAGGGCATCGCGCGAATGGCTCCGCTGTGCTGCCTGGCCAAGCAAGGTGTCCCAACGGGGCCAGGCGTCGAATAGTGCTTGGTTTGATTGCCGTTCGGCCAACCAGGCCAGGCTGGCCGCGTATTTGTCCCGCAGCAGTTGGATTTGGCGCTGCTTGTCGTGCAGGGTGGTACGGGCTTCCGTCTCGGCGCGGCGGGTGTCGGCGGCCAGTTGTTCGGCTTGTTGGCGGACCGGCGCCAGCTCGGCAAGCTGTGCGTCCAGGGCTTTGGCCTGGTCGAGCAGGGGCGTCGCCGCCAGCCGTGCCTGTTCCTCCGCCTGGCGCCGCAGTTCGGCATCGCGCAGCGCGGCATCGGCCTGCTGGCAGCCCTGTTCCGCCACGCATAGCCGGGCTTCCAAGGCAGTGATGGCCTGCCGGCCGGCGGCCAGCTCGGCTTCGCTGCGATCGAACTCGACCAGCAAGGGCCGGGCCGGCTGCACCGCCTCGATCCGGCTCAGTTCGGCGCGGTCCGGGGAGGCGGCCTGGTATTCGCCGTCCAGTTGCTGCCAAGCGGATTGGGCTCGCGTCTCGTCTGTTTCAAGCTGCTGCCTGCGGTCGTGCCAGCGCAGCTGTTCGTCCATTGTCAGCTTGTATTGCACCAGCTCGGCCAGTTCGATGTCGGCCAGCTGGCCGGCCGCGACCAGTTCGGCCCGGCGCGGTGCTTCCATTGGCGCCTGGTCGGCCAAGCGGTCGTTCAGCCGTTGCCAGGCAGCCTGTTCTTCCTTGCAACGGGCAAAGGCACGTTTGGAAATCTCGCTATAGATGGTGCTGCCGGTGAGGGTTTCCAGCAGTTCGCCGCGTTCGCTGTCGTCGGCCTTCAAAAAAGCCGAGAACTCGTTCTGCGCCAGCAGCACGGCGCGGGTGAATTGTTCGAAGCCAAGACCCAGGCGCTGCTCGATTTCGGCCTTGACCTCGGATTTGGTGCCGCCCAAGGGCTGTCCGTCCGCTAGCCGGTTGAGCGACATGGCAACCGCTTGCAGGCTGCCGCCGGCCTTGCCGCCGGCCCGCCGGACGCTCCAGCGGGCGCGATAGGCCAGACCGTCTCCTCCGATAAAATCCACTTCGGCGTAGCCGTCGGCCGCGCCCCGGCGCAACAGGGTGCGGGTATCGTGGGGCGCGACGGTCTTGCCGGCGACATCGGGCAGGTCCACGCCACGGGCGCTGGCCTTCAGCAGGCGCGGCGTGGCGTCGTACAGCGCCAGGCAGAGGGCGTCCAGCAGGGTGCTCTTGCCGGCGCCGGTGGGGCCGCTGATGGTGAACAAGCCGGCGGCCGCCAGGGGCGCTTGCTGGAAGTCGACCGCGAACTCGCCGGCCAGCGAGGCGAGATTCTTGCCGCGTATCGCAAGGATTCTCATACCGCCGCCTTGGCCGTGGGTAGCAGCGAAAGTTCGGCAAAGGCAGCCAGGAATGGGTCCGGCGCTTCCTCGCCATACCGGTCGCGGTAGAGCCGCTTGAAAATATCGTCCGGTTGGAGGGACGCCAGTTCATCCAGCGATAGTGCCGAGGCAACTTCGCCTGCCTGGCGCGTGCTGCTGGTCTCGATCTTGGCCAGGCGCACCGGCAGCGATTGCAGCGCTGTTTCCAGGATGCTGCGCAAGGCGGGCTCGGGCGCCGCCAGCCGTACCCTTGCTTCCAGGTACGGTTGGGCGGGCGGAGCCAGTCCGGCGGGCAGTTCCAGCGCCTTGATGGCGCTCAATACCGCTTCCAGCGGTGCCGGTTGTTTAGGAACGCGCAATAGCTCAACCGCGCGAGGCACCGGCAAAGCGCTGACTTCGCGCAGCGCCTCACCCGCCAGATCCACCCGCAGTACCTGGTGGCGATAGTCCACTTCGGCGAATGACAAGGGCAGCGGGCTGCCGCAATAGCGGACATGCTCCTGTCCGCCCACCTTCTGGGCCTTGTGCAGATGGCCTAGCGCCGCATAAGCGATGGCCGGACCGAAGACGTCGGCCGACAGGGCTTCGCTGCCGCCGATCACGATGCGCCGCTCCGATTCGGCCGAGATGGTGCCGCCCACCATATGGCAATGACCCATGGCCACGATGGCCTGGCCGGGCCGGCGACGCGCCAGCGCCACTTGCAAAACCTGCTGGTAGAGCAAGGCGATTCCCTCGCGGTAGGGGTCCTCCGCCTGGTCCGTCCGTGGTACGTCGCCGGGCCGGAGAAAGGGCAATGCCAGGCACCATGCGGCGATTTCTCCGGACGCGCCATGCAAGGGCAGTACCAGCGCGTCCAGGTCGATCTCGCCGCCATCCAGTCGCGGTACTTGGCCGATGACCCGGATACCCAGCGCATCCAGCAGCGGGCGCGGTGCTTCCAGCCGGCCGGCCGAATCATGGTTGCCGGCGATCATGACGATATCCAGCCGTGGCAGGCTGGCCTTGGCCTGTTGCAGAAAGCGGTAGAGCTGCTTTTGCGCGGCGGCCGAGGGGTTGGCGGTATCGAAGATATCGCCGGCGACCAGCAGGCCGTCGGCCTGCTCCGCCACCAGGGTGGCCAGCAGCCAGTCAAGGAAGCACTGATGCTCGAAACCGCGTTCGAAATTGTGCAAGGTCTGGCCGAGATGCCAGTCGGAAGTGTGGATAAGGCGCATGGGGAATTCTCTGGCATCGTGGATGCGATGCGGTGTCGTGGTGCCGGCGTATGGCGCTCAAGCGGTATTGGCCTATTGTTCCTAGGGACGCACTGAACTATTGCGCGTGCTCAAGCGGCGGCTCACCACCCGGCAAAGCCGGGTGCCGGCGGACCGTGATAAATCAACGATTCCCTCGCTGTTTTATCCCACTCCCCCCGCCCTCGCCGCCGCGAGGGAGCCTCGCTTTCGCTCGTTAGCGCATTAAATCAGTGTTTCCCTAGATCCTGAATGGGACGCTGCCGGAGGAATATAAGTGGGCTACCGCATTTTGCTGCTGCTTGCTGTCTTGGCGTCGCTTTTCTGTTCGGCGGCGCCGCCCGCGCCGCTCACCGTGGCGGTGGGGCTGCGATTGGCGCCCTATGTGCTGGATGACAGCAGCGGCGGCCTCGAATACGAGTATGTGGATGCCATCATGCGCAAGCTGGGTTATCGCATGCGGCCCAAGTTTATGTTCCTGGGGGATGTGGCGACGGCGATCCGCACCGGCCAGGCCGATATGGCGCTGACGCTGCAGGCCGATATGGTACCGGGCCTGGCGGTTTCGCGCCCCTACGTGGCTTATCAGAATGTCGCGATCAGCCTGCAGGCACGCCATCTGGAGATACGCGGCATTGCCGATCTGAAGCCGTTTTCCGTCGCTGCTTTTGCCGAGGCGCGCCAATATCTGGGCCCGGCGTTTGCCGCCCAGATGGCCGGCAAGACCGACTACCACGAGCATCCCAACCAGATACGCCAGAATATCAGCCTCTACCAGGGGCAGTCCGATGTGGTGGTGGTCGATGTCAATATTTTCGCCTTCCTGGATCAGCGCCTGGGCAGTGAAGTAAAGCGGCAGCCGGTGACGGTGCACGAGATCTTCCCCCGCAACGAATATGTGGCGGCTTTTCGCGACCCGGTGCTGCGCGATCGTTTCAACGAAGTATTGTCCCAAGCCCGTAGCCTGCCCGAATTCGAGGCCATCAAGCTGCGCTGGCAAGGGCGTTTGCGGCAGCCGATCGAGAATGTGCTGCTGGATGGCAGCGTGCAATGAGCGGGAGGAAGCGATGGAAGCACGGCGCTATTCCCCCGATATGTAGTTGCCTTAAACTTTCAAGGGGGGATTGCCTGTAATAATGCTACGTCTTTGCAAGAATTTCAGCGCATTATCAAAGACTTGGCTTGCCCGGCCGAGGGCGAAAAGCGATAATGCGCCCGCTTTTACTACGGCCTGCCGTGTCCGGGCCGTATTTGTTTTCCGCCTACCCCAAGCGAAAAGAGAATTCTGATGGCCAACCGTCCCGCCCTGTCCAACGCGATCCGCGTACTTTCCATGGATGCCGTGCAACAAGCCAACTCCGGCCACCCCGGTGCGCCCATGGGCATGGCCGAAATCGCGCTGGCCTTGTGGGGCAGCCATCTGAAGCACAATCCCGGCAATCCCAAGTGGGCCGACCGCGACCGTTTCGTGCTGAGCAATGGCCACGGTTCGATGCTGATCTATTCCTTGCTGCATCTCACCGGCTACGACCTGACCATCGCCGATCTGCAGCAGTTCCGCCAACTGCACAGCCGCACGCCCGGCCATCCGGAATACGGCTACGCGCCTGGCATCGAGACCACGACCGGCCCGCTGGGCCAGGGCATCACCAATGCGGTGGGCATGGCGATGGCCGAGAAGATGCTGGCGGCCCAGTTCAACCAGCCCGGCCACGCCATCGTCGATCACCACACCTATGTTTTCCTGGGTGACGGCTGCCTGATGGAAGGCATCAGCCATGAAGCCTGTTCGCTGGCCGGCACCTGGGGCCTGGGCAAGCTGGTGGCGTTCTGGGACGACAACGGCATCTCCATCGACGGCCATGTGGAAGGCTGGTTCACCGACGATACGCCCAAGCGCTTCGAAGCCTACGGCTGGCATGTCATCGCCGATGTGGACGGCCACGATGTGGATGCCGTCAATGCGGCCATCACGGCGGCCAAGGCCGAGACCGGCAAACCCACGCTGATCTGCTGCCGTACCGTGATTGGCAAGGGTTCGCCCAATAAGCAAGGTACCCATGATGTGCATGGCGCCGCACTGGGCCAGGCCGAAATCGAAGCCGCCCGGGTACATATGGAATGGCCGCACAAGCCATTCGAGCTGCCGCCGGAAATCTACGCCGGCTGGGATGCCAAGGCCCGTGGTGCGCAGCAGGAAGCCGACTGGTCCGAACGCTTCGCCGCCTATCGCGCCGCCCACCCGGCATTGGCCGCCGAGTTCGAGCGGCGCATGGCCGGCGAATTGCCGGCGAACTGGGCCGACTTCAAGGCTGCCGCCATCGCCAAGATCGATGCCGCCGCGCAAACCGTCGCGACCCGCAAGGCCAGCCAGATCGCCCTGGAAGCCTATTCGCCGGCCCTGCCGGAATTCCTGGCCGGCTCGGCCGACCTGACCGGCTCCAACCTGACCAACTGGTCCGGCTCGAAGTGGATAGACGGCAGCGGCCAAGGCAACTACATCAGCTATGGCGTGCGTGAATTCGGCATGGCCGCCATCATGAACGGCATGAGCCTGCATGGTGGCCTGCGGCCTTACGGCGGTACCTTCCTGATGTTCAGCGAGTACGCCCGCAATGCCTTGCGGATGGCCGCCCTGATGAAGATCAACCCGATCTTCGTGTTTACCCACGATTCCATCGGTCTGGGCGAGGATGGCCCGACCCACCAGCCGGTCGAGCAGACGGCTACCTTGCGCTATATCCCCAATATGGACGTATGGCGCCCCTGCGATACCACCGAAACGGCCGTGGCCTGGTCCTTCGCCGTCGAACAGCAGACCCGTCCGAGCAGCCTGGTGCTGAGCCGCCAGAATCTGCCCTTCGTTTCACGTGAAGCGGAACAGATCGCCGCCATCGCCAAGGGCGGCTACGTGCTGCGCGAAGCCGAAGGCGGCGCCGCCCAGCTGATCCTGATCGGCACCGGTTCGGAAGTCGAACTGGCCCTGAAGGCGCAGGCCCAGTTGGCCACCGAAGGCATCCGTGCCCGCGTGGTGTCGATGCCTTCCACCAATGTGTTCGACCGGCAGGATCGCGACTACCAGGCCAGCGTGCTGAGCAAGGGCGTGCCGCGGGTGGCGATCGAAGCGGGCGTGTCCGACTTCTGGCGCAAGTACGTCGGTCTGGAAGGCGCGGTTGTCGGGATGGATACCTTCGGCGAATCGGCGCCGGCTCCGGCCTTGTTCAAAGCCTTCGGTTTCACGGTGGAAAATGTAGTCGCCGTGGCGAAATCCGTACTGTAAATCAGCTCTACCAAAAACGGCTCCGCTCAAGGCGGGGCCGTTTTGCTTTGGTATCGGCGCTGCCGAAAGGGACTAAATCGATGTCGCGACGCAACATTTTGTCGCGCTTGTAGTCCCCTTTCAGGCGGCGAGCCGGTTACAATCGCGGCCTTGTAGTCATAATGGCGGCGACTACATTTTTCGCCGGCCCTGTCATGGAGAATTCAAGCATGTCCATCCGCATTGCCATCAACGGCTACGGACGCATCGGTCGCAACGTGTTGCGCGCGCTGTATGAACTGAACCGCAACGAGGATTTCAAGATCGTCGCCATCAATGCTTCGGGCGATATCGAAACCAACGCGCACCTGACCCGCTTCGATACCGTTCACGGCCGCTTCAATGCGGAAGTGAAAGCCGATGGCGACTGGCTGCGCATCAATGGCGAGAACATCCGCTTCTTTTCGACCCGCAATCCGGCCGAACTGCCCTGGGGCGAGCTGGGTATCGATATCGTGCTGGAATGCACCGGTGCCTTTACCAGCAAGGCCAAGTGCCAGGCCCACCTGGATGCCGGCGCCAAGAAGGTGCTGATTTCCGCGCCAGGCGACAAGGACGTGGATGCCACCATCGTCTACGGCGTCAACCACGGCATCCTGACCCGCGATATGACGGTGGTGTCGAACGCTTCCTGCACCACCAACTGCCTGGCACCGGTCGCCAAGGTGCTGAACGACCATGTCGGCATCGTCAAAGGCTTGATGACCACCATCCATGCCTATACCAATGACCAGGTGCTGACCGATGTACGGCACAAGGATCTGCGCCGCGCCCGTTCCGCCACGCAAAGCCTGATCCCCACCAAGACCGGCGCCGCCGCCGCCGTGGGCCTGGTGCTGCCGGAGCTGAACGGCAAGCTGGACGGTTTCTCGGTGCGCGTGCCCACCATCAATGTGTCGCTGGTGGACCTGACTTTCCAGTCGGCCCGTCCCACCAGCAAGGAAGAGATCAACGCGTTGATGCGCGACGCCGCCGGTGGCGGCCCGCTCAAGGGCGTGCTGGGCTATAACGACCTGCCGCTGGTTTCGATCGATTTCAACCACACCAACGAAGCCTCGATCTTCGATTCCACCCTGACCAAGGTCAGCAACGGCGATATGGTCAAGATTTGCGCCTGGTACGACAACGAGTGGGGCTTCTCGGTGCAGATGCTCAATACCGCGCGCGCCATGATGGCGGCGGTTTGATGGCACGCCTGTAGTGGCGACAAGGGTGGCTACGCGGTGGAATGGCGGTAAATTCGCCCTTTCGCCGCGCTGAAAGGTTAGGACCATGAACTTCAAGAAACTTACCGATATCGATCTGGCCGGCCGCCGGGTCTTGATCCGGGTCGATATGAATGTACCGGTCAAGGACGGCAAGCTGGGCGACGACACCCGCATCCGCGCTTCCCTGCCCACCATTCGCCATTGTCTGCAAGCCGGTGCCGGCGTGCTGCTGATGACCCATCTGGGGCGCCCCAGCGAAGGCGTCGTGGCGGAAGAGGACAAGTTGGCGCCGGTGGCGGCCCGCCTGGGTGAGCTTTTGGGCCGGCAGGTACCGGTCATCGCCGATTGGCAGGGCCATGGTGTCCAGCCGGGCGAATTGGCGATGCTGGAAAATATCCGCACCAATGTTGGCGAGAAGAAGAACAGCGACGACCTGGGCCAGCGTTATGCCGCCTTGTGCGATGTATTCGTCAACGACGCCTTCGGTACCGCCCACCGCGCCGAGGCCTCCACCCACGCGGTCGCCAAGTTCGCACCGCAAGCCTGTGCCGGCCTGTTGCTGGCAGCCGAACTGGACGCACTGGGCAAGGCCCTGGCGCAACCCGCCCGCCCGCTGGTCGCCATCGTGGCCGGCTCCAAGGTGTCGACCAAACTGACCATTCTGGAATCGCTGGCGGATAAGGTAGACCAACTGATCGTCGGCGGCGGCATCGCCAATACCTTTTTGCAGGCGGAAGGCCACGAGATCGGCAAGTCGCTGGCCGAGCCCGACCTGCTCGAGCAGGCCCGTGCCGTGATCGCCAAGATCCGCGCCCGTGGCGGCGATGTGCCGCTACCCGGCGACGTGGTGGTCGGCAAGCGTTTCGATGCCGCCGAGCCTGCCGTACATAAGACGCTGTCGCAGCTGGAAGCGGACGATATGATCTTCGATATCGGCCCGGATTCGGCCCGCCAGCTGGCCGAGCTGATCGCCGGTGCCGGCACCGTGGTATGGAATGGTCCGGTCGGCGTGTTCGAGTTCGACCAGTTCGGCGCCGGTACCGAGGCCCTGGCACGCGCCATTGCCGCCAGCCCGGCGTTCTCCATCGCCGGGGGCGGCGATACCCTGGCGGCGGTGGCCAAGTACGGCATTACCGAACAGGTCGGCTATATCTCCACCGGCGGTGGCGCCTTCCTGGAGTTCCTGGAAGGCAAGACCTTGCCGGCCGTGGACGTGCTTTGCCAACGCGCTGGAGATTGATGTGATCGCGCGCCGCTGGCTGGTTTCACTGTTCGCTCTCGCGGTCCTGGCCGGTTGCAGCCGCAAGGACGAAGCCGGCGGGATGGCGATGTCGGCGGCACCGGCCGCCGATATGGCCGAAGTGCAAGCGCCTCCGCCGGCGGGCGCCGCCGGCATGGCGGCCCCGGCTGCACTGCAGCGTCGCTATCTGGCCGTACACCATACCCTGGAAGTACAGGCCGAAGCCGAGCGGGTCGAAGCCCTCTGGCGGCAAATCCAGGCCAGGAGCGTCGAAATGGGTGGCGAGGTAGTCAGCGCTGAATTGTCGCGCGGCGACGATAGGCAGCCCACCGCCAGCCTGTCGCTGCGCTTGCCGCCGGCGCAGGTGCCGGCCCTGTTCGCCCTGTTGGCCCAGGGCGGCGAGCTGGTAAATACCCGCACCGATAGCGAGGACAAGACCGCCGAGGTCATCGATGTGGAAGCGCGCCAGAAAAACCTGGTCGATGCGCGCGACCGGCTCCGCCAACTATTGGCGGAGCGCACCGGTAAGTTGGCGGATGTATTGGAAGTGCAGAAGTCGCTGACCGAGACGCAAAGCCAACTCGATAGCATGAATGGACAGCGCAAGGCGCTGGCCGAACAAACCGACAAGATTCGGCTCGATCTCACCATCCATACCCCGCGAAGCGTGATCGAGCGCAGTGCGCTGGCCCCCCTCAAGGATGCTTGGCACCGGCTCGGCTATGTCGCATCGGAAAGCCTGGCAGGTCTGCTGACCCTGCTGGCGGCTTTGCTGCCGTGGACGCTGCTGGGTGTGCCGCTTTGGCTGCTGGTTCGCCGTGCCTGGCGCAAGCGCCGCGCGGCCCGGGCCACTTGAATTTTCAGAATCCAACAATTTTAGGAGTGTAGTGATGTCCCTCGTTTCGATGCGCCAGTTGCTCGATCACGCCGCCGATAACGGCTATGGCTTGCCGGCTTTCAACGTCAACAACCTCGAACAGGTGTTGGCCATCATGCAGGCCGCCGACGAATGCAATAGCCCGGTCATCATGCAAGGCTCGGCCGGCGCCCGCAAATATGCCGGCGAAGCCTTCCTGCGCCACCTGATCCTGGCCGCCACCGAAGCCTACCCGCATATCCCGGTGGTGATGCACCAGGACCACGGCGCCAGCCCGGCCGTGTGTATCCAGGCCATGCGCTCGGGTTTTTCCAGCGTGATGATGGATGGTTCGCTGCTGGAAGACGCCAAGACCCCCTCCAGCTACGACTACAACGTGGACGTGACCCGTCGCGTGGTCGAAATGGCCCACGCCATCGGTGTGTCGGTGGAAGGTGAACTGGGTTGCCTGGGCTCGCTGGAAACCGGCATGGGCGAGGCGGAAGACGGCCACGGCGCGGAAGGCAAGCTGAGCCACGACCAGTTGCTGACCGATCCGGACGAAGCCGCCGATTTCGTCAAGCGTACCCAGGTCGATGCCCTGGCCATCGCCATCGGTACCAGCCATGGCGCCTACAAGTTCACCCGCAAGCCCACCGGCGATATCCTGGCCATCGAGCGCATCAAGCAGATCCACGCCCGTATCCCCAACACCCACCTGGTGATGCACGGTTCCAGCTCGGTGCCGCAGGAATGGCTGGAGATCATCCGCGAACACGGCGGCGAGATGAAGGAAACCTACGGCGTGCCGGTCGAGGAAATCGTCACCGGCATCAAGTACGGCGTGCGCAAGATCAATATCGACACCGATATCCGTCTGGCGATGACCGGCTCGATCCGCCGCTTCCTGGCACAGAACAAGAGCGAATTCGACCCGCGCAAATTCCTCAAGGACGCCACCTCGGCCGCCAAGGATATCTGCAAGGCCCGCTTCGAAGCCTTCGGATGTGCCGGCCAGGCCGACAAGATCAAGCCGGTGAGCATGGAGAAGATGTCGGACCGGTACAAGAAGGGTGAGTTGGCGGCGGTGATCAAGTAATTTGTATCAGTCTTGCCGCGGCGTCGCGGCAAGACTATTTAGGCCAGTGTTTATGCCCGGGCCGAGCCATCAAGCGAACTTTCCTGCGTCGCATACTTGGGAACGCGGGGATTGGCTATTGGTATTCGTGTCATTCTGTTCGGAGGTCTCATCCACGCTAGGAATTTGCGTAGCTGATGGGGGCTCGTCGGTTTCGGATAAAATAACCTGGAAGGCATATGGGTCTTTTTTTATGCCTTCAATCTCAATGTGACGGATAGAGTGCTGACCAAACAATCGTAAAAAGAAATTGAGAACCTCGTCAAGCCGCCAGCGCGGACAGTCTGAAAGCCCCGCTTTGAAATGGGGATTTTCAGTTTTCAGCAGGACGAATTCCGGTTTGGCGTCAAATTCATCATCGTCATTAATGATCAAGCAAAGCCTGGCACATATGGAAGCAATTATATCCGGATTGCCTTCGGGTATCGGATTACTTGTACAACATATATCGTTCAAGTCCAGCCTGATTTCAATATAAATTTTCTGGCCATCCGGGATGATATTCAAGAATAGATTCTTAATGGATGGGAGTCCCTCCACTTTCTTGAGGCCTTTCCGAAGAGCCTCATCCAGCAGGAACATAAACCCTCCCTGGGACAGGATATCGTCAAAGTGGGCGGATATTTCGTTCCTTATTTCTGCATCTTTAATCCTGCAAAGTACATGTTTTTTGAATTCCAGTAGTTGCGCTCTATTCGTATTTTCAGTGAAATGCAATGTTTCTCCGGCCACATAGAAACTACCGTGACCACGTTCAAAGTCAATTTCGGTAGTGTTGAGCAGTACAGGTGATGGTTTGTATTCAAAACAGTGACTAATATCAAAAATTGCCATAGCCGTCCTCCCGGGGGAGTTTAAAAATTTATTTCGGATATGCTAGTGTCTCCGAAAGATAAAATGCCAGTCCATGCAAAAATTTGCACGTTAATAAAATTTTTGTCATAAAATAGACTTTCCATCTTTCGGAATTCTGACGTGCCTTCAGAATTTTGTCGTGTTGGGACCGAGTAGGGAACTGCACCATGTCATGGTGCTTCCATGTAGCACGCTTCTTCCGCCTGCATGAATGAGCTGGCCGCCATCTAAAGGGACAATAACCATGCACCCGGCGCTCGTTCGCGAATTCAATCAGCGTGCCCTTGGGAGAGGCGGGAGTGGCGCGGGATTGCGCTTGATGGGCGCAGGCTCGCTGACAAATTTGCGACCGAAGAAGTGTACTGGCTTAATCACTTTTCTGTCGTCAACGTCTTTGCCACCAATGTTATCCAGTCCAACATATTCGGTGTAGGCTTCGGTGGACTTGAATTTTTCTTTTTGTTCCTTAGTCAAGCCCTTGTTAAATTCCGCTTGCTTGTTCTCCAAATAGGTTACTAATTTTTCCAGCTCTTCTTCCACCAATTCTTTTTCTGAAAAAACCCTTGAAACATCCCTCCCCATTAACGTCCCTATAAAAGTCAGTGATAGACTGTTACGCGGGGTCGAAGTTTTAAATTCGAGCAAGCGCATTAACCAGGTTATTTCGGTCTTTATAAAAGGCTGTATCGCGATGGCGTCGATCCCCATGTGCTCTGATGCTTTATCGACCAAGGGATCGCGGATGGTATTTTTGTCGAACGAGGTTATTTTTTGAAAAACCAGCTCGTTATCCGGCAGTATCCTGGCAATTTCTGCAAGCTGCGTGATTATTTCCTTGAACTCTTTTTTCAGTATGTTTTTGTTACGCTTAGTAACCGGGGAGTCCACCAGTTCCGCCTTAAAGGATTGCACAGCATTTTTCAGGTTGCCTAGTTTGGTGATGCTATCCGCAGGAAGTTCGATGCCATCCATACGAAGGCTCTCGATATATTCAAGCAGTGTAAACATATAGCTTGCATCTGCTTTTCTCGTAAAGTCGGTATCCCAATCCTTGGCGCCCATCATTGCTGACTTCAAACCATACCAAGTCAGATAACCTAATTCGGTGGCAGGATCATTTAGCCGCGTAGTAAGCGAATCAAGTTTCTCTCGCAGATCTTTGGTACTGCCCGATGTGGTGATTTTGAATAGATCGGCCTCAAATGCCCTAATGGCTTCAATTTCTTTGGTTTTGGCCAGGAAAGTGACAAATTTGCCAGAGGGCTTGCGAGCCAGCTGCTCCTGGTAAGCAAGTTCTTTATCTTTAAAATTAGTAGCCACTTTCTGCTTATCAGTAAGCCAGTCGTATTGTACTTTAGCTAATTCTCCTTGTAAGAGCGCTTCGCCCTCCGTGGTGACCTTTGAGCCGGGCATAGAGACGGTCAGGATCAATTTCGCTATCTCTTTATCTTTCTGATCATCTTTCTGCTCGCGCTGAATTACGGCGCATTTTGCATCTGCAAACTCATTCGCGGCTGCTAGGGTTTTTAATCTTTGTGGATCCATCTTGTCGGCGATGAATCTGAAGAGATCTCTAACCAAATCAATCAGCGGCGTCAAGGTGTCTGTGGTATTCGGTCCCAATACGGCTAGTTTCATTAATTCCCCGATAAATTCAAATGCAAATTTTTCATTCTTTATCGACTCGTCCCAATTTTTTATACCCTTAATATAAATTAAAAATTTCTTTATTGCCTCTAGCTGAGTGCGCCATTCTACCGATTGCTGAGAGATTGATTCGGTATGGCCATGCAGGATTTTTTTATAGTTCCCTATTATTTGGGGGATCTTTACCTGTGGATCTCTCAATCTTATATTTACAAATTGCATTAATGGTGTGTCATCGCCCCTGATATCCAGCAGCGCGGATTGTAAGTGTTTGGCACCCCATTTATCTGGCGAAATCAAACTTTGCCAAAAATCATTTATTACATTATTCTTCGTGTCCATTGTCATGCAGTCATATGCATACCGTATATCGAAATACTCCTTTTCGTTTGTATAGCATGTCGGGTTGTCTTTTTTTGAATTGCCAGGGTTTCCCAGCGCTTCTTGATACTTTGCCTCCAGTATCTTGAAATCGCTTTCGGGGATGTCCTTGCCGCAGGCTTGCAAAAAGACCCTCAAAAAGAGTTCTTCGCTCGCAGGGGCATGAATAATGCCACATTTGCCATCTGGACTACTGCCCACCAAGTTCATACGTGGCAGTATTGTTTCTCGCATATCGAGAAAAAACCCATCACGAGTAACTTTATTCCCAGGGCCAGCAAGCTGTCCCGCGTCATTGAGTGCATTACACAAGGCAAAAAGGCTACGGTATAGCCCAGGCTTAGCCCTGGAGCGTATCTGTATAGCGGCTTCAGCATCTGTTGTTGGCAGATTATCGGGGTCAATATAGGGTTGGAGCGGATTGTATATCTCTTCCGTCGTTTTTATAGCGGAAATTGCCGCCTTTTCTTTATTTTCAAAAGTGGGCTTTAACGTGGTTGATCTGTCAGCCGAAATGAATCTTCCGTTTCTATCCACCAGCAGGCCTCTCGCATTGGTTTCATTGCCTTCGCTATCATAGAAACGTATTTTTCGCGCGTCATTGTCCAAGATTCCCTTAGTCGATTCAACGTCGTGGTTGCCTGCACGTAGATGGATATTGAGTTTGTGTTTTTTAATTAGGTTAGTAAAAAAACAACTCGTTTTAAATTCATTGCCGCATCGGTCGCCAATTACATCGCCCACATAAAGCAACATTCTTTTCCTTTTGGGCTCTATATCTATTTCATCCTGTAATCCGATGCTTTTGATATGCATTTCAAGAAGGTCTTTCAGCTTATCTTGGCCCTGAATGCCATTGCCTAAGGCTGCTTTAATGGTTTTCCAAACATCGGGGGGAAATTCCTCAATTACACCAAGCTGAACTAATTGATGAAGCGCCATGATCAAATTTCCATGCATATCACCAAATGCAACGCCAGCAGAATTTTTGTAGTTTAAAACCATCTCATCATTTCTTTTGGGCGGTTCATTCAGGTTTATGTCCATGAATGCCTCCTTGCCTGATATTGGATCTTTAAGGTAATCCAGGTGAGGCCTGATTGCCTGCAAGCTGGTGTTGCCCATGGTAAATGGGCTTCCATTGTGGTCCATTAGGCATAGGGATTGTTCTCCAGCGGAGAATGAAATATTGCTTAAAGCGTAATTGTCGAAAGCAATGAGACTGCCATTGCAAAAAAAAGACCTGATGATTTTTTTTGTTTGTTCGATATCCAGATATCCTGTCATTTTTATGCAGGCCGGATTGTCGCACGCTGCCAAATAAGCCAATAGCTTATTGCCGGAGGCCGATAAGCGAGCATGCTGGAAGGGGAGCAGATCCAGAAGGCAATGATAGAATTTTTTTTCATATTTAATCGAGGCTCGAATATTACTGACCAAGGCGTTAAGCGCTTGATTTTCGTTCATCGCCTTTTTCATAGGCTCGGGTAATAGGTCCGTATCCACAGGGCAAAAAATCAAATTGATTAATTCCTTGGGGGTAATGTCGTACTCCTTCAGAATGGTGCTTGCCGCCTGGAAAGCGGATTCAAAATGATTTACCTTGCTTTTGCACTCGATCTGCGTTCTGGGGCCAAGGCCATGAAATGGCAATAGATAATTAACCGTGCCCATATTATTCTGTCCTTCCAAAGCGGAAATATGTAAATACCAAATTTTTTGAATTATACCGAGCAGCACCATTGCGAACTTTCAAAAAAACAATAACTTAACGCTTTTTTACTGCTATATCGCGCCAAACCCCATAGCTGCCACCTGGTAAACGGAAAGGCCGGTTTTTTCCTTCCTGAACGGCTATAGCACCCATGGCTTCCAACTCATCGCCAATGGCTACTTGTCGCCTCGACAGCCGACAGGCAGCATGGCGAGGTCGCGCTAACCGAGCCCCCTCCATGCCCATCCAGTCCAAGTTCCCCGACCTCGGCCTCACCATCTTCAGCCGCATGAGCGCCCTGGCCGCCGAAACAGGCGCCATCAACCTCTCCCAGGGTTTCCCCGATTTCGCCTGCGATGCCAGCCTGCTGGAAGGCGTGACGGCGGCCATGCGGGAGGGACATAACCAGTACGCTCCCATGCCGGGCCTGCCGGCATTGCGGCAGGCCATCGCGGCCAAGATGGCTGCCGCCGGCGGTCTGGAAGTGGATGCGGATCATGAGATCACCGTCTGCGCCGGCGCCACCCAAGCGCTCTATACCGCGATCGCAACGGTGCTGCGGAGTGGCGACGAGGCCATCATTCTGGAGCCGGCTTACGATAGCTATGCGCCGGCCATCGTGGCGCAGGGCGCCGTGCCGGTACGCATCAGCCTGGCGGCGCCGGATTTCGCCGTCGATTGGGCGGCCGTGGCGGCTGCCGTCAGCGGGCGGACGCGGCTGATCATCGTCAACAATCCCAACAATCCGGCCACCAGTGTTTTTTCCCAAGCCGATCTGGCCGCCCTGGCGGAGATCGCCGAGCGGCACGATCTGCTGGTACTAAGCGACGAAGTCTATGAGCACCTGGTGTTCGATGGCCGCCGGCACGCCAGCGTATTGAGCCATCCACAATTGCGGACACGCAGCTTCGCGGTGTACTCGTTCGGCAAGACTTTCCATGCCACCGGCTGGAAGGTGGGTTATTGCGTGGCGGCACCGGCCTTGACGGCGGAGTTCCGCAAGCTGCACCAGTACCTGGTGTTCTCGGTTTCCACGCCCATGCAACACGCCCTGGCGGCGCATCTGCGCCAAGCCGGGCATTGGCAAGGTTTGGCGGCGTTCTATCAGGCCAAGCGCGATCGGCTGGCGATGGGTTTGCGGGCGGCAGGCTTCGAGCTTTTGCCTAGCGCGGCTACTTATTTTCAGCTGGCGGACTATTCAAGAATACGGCCCGATTTGGGCGAGCTGGCATTCGCCGAGTGGCTGACCCGCGAGCATGGCGTGGCAAGCATCCCGGTTTCGGCCTTCTATGCGGATGGCCGAAACAATAAGCTGGTACGTTTCTGCTTCGCCAAGAAGGCAGAAACGCTGGATGCTGCAATTGAACGGCTTGGACGTTTAACCTAGAGCGGGGAGGGGGAGACTCCCCCGCCGGCGGGCGAGGGAGTAGGCGCTATTCGGCAACAACACTCGGGACTGCTGCCGCCCGAGCCCGTCCTGCTAAGGCAAGGTCAGCGTCAGGATGGCATTGCCGCTGGTGACGGCGAAGCGCTGGCCGCCAAGGAAGCGGATATTGGTCGGATTGTCCAGGCTGCCCGGCAAGGCGCCCAGCACCGTACCGCGCTTTTTGTTACCGGCGACGGTGGTGACTACGCCGGCTTGGGTAACCTTGCGGATCAGGTTGTTGCCGCTATCCGCCACGTACAGGTTGCCCGCTGCGTCGATGGTCAGGCCGGTCGGCTTGTTGAACTGGGCCTGCGTGCCGGTGCCGTCGCTGCTGCCTACGATCCCGCCGCCGATACCGCGGGCCTGGCCGGCCAAGGTGCTGACGACGCCGCTGGGGCTAAGCTTGCGGATGGTGGCATTGTGGCTGTCGGCGATATAGATATTGCCGGCTGCATCGCTGACCATGCCGCGCGGCTCCATGAAGCGAGCCTGCGAACCGATACCATCGGCACTGCCTTTTTCCCATCGCGTACCGGCCACGGTGCTGACCACGGCGTCCGGCGTGATCTTGCGGATCGTCGCGCTGAAATGCGAGTCGATCTTGATGAAGTCCGTATCGGCGACGTAGAGATTGCCGGCTGGGTCGATGCCGATGCCGTAGGGCTTGTCGAAACCTGCCGCGCTACCCTTGCCATCGAGTACCTCATGCTGGCCGGCTTGGCCCGCAAATGTACTGACCATGCCGCTCGGCGTGATCTTGCGGATGGTGTAGTTATCGGTATCGGCGATATACAGATTGCCGGCTGCATCGATGGCCAGGTCGTTCGGCCGGTTGAAGCGTGCGGCCGTGCCTTGGCCGTCGGCGGTGCCGGTCTGGCCGGCTTGGCCGGCTACGGTCGTGACGGTACCGGTGGGGCTGATTTTGCGGATGACGGAATTGGCGGTATCGGCGACATAGAGATTGCCGGCGGTATCGCTGGTCAAACCGTGCTGTTCGTTGAACGAAGCGGTGGCGCCGTTGCCGTCCACGCTGCCCCGGATGCCGGCCAGGCCGGCTACCGTGCTCACCTGGCCTTGCGGGCTGATCTTGCGCAGCAAGCCATTGACGCTGTCGGCGACATAGAGATTGCCGGTTGCATCGCTGGCCAAGCCACGTGGCCGATTGAAGCGGGCCACCGCAAGCGCGCCGTCGGCGCTACCGGCCTGGTCCGCACCGGCAAAGATGCTGATCGCACCGGCCGGGCTGATCCGGCGGATGACATTCCGCTCGTAATCGGTCAGATAGAAATTACCGTCTGCGTCGATGGCCAGTTTGGGCGGAAGGAGTTGGCCGCCGCTACCGATTGCATTGGCCACCGTGCTGACCGCGCCGGCCGCGGAGATTTTGCGTATGGTATCGCGGTCTTCAACAAACAGATTGCCCTGCTTGTCCAGCGCCAGCGAGGCGGGAGATTCGAAACGCGCGGCGGGACCGGTTCCGTCGTTGCTCCCCTTGACGCCCGATTGTCCGGCTAGCGTGCTGACCACGCCCCCGCGCGTGATCTTGCGGATGGTGTATTTGTCGCTATCGCTAACGTACACATTGCCGGCAGCATCGACGGCCAAGCCTGTCGGGCTCGCGAAGCGTGCCTCGGCACCGGTACCGTCCGCATCGCCCTTCTCGCCGAGCTTGCCGGCCAGGGTGCTGACCACGCCTTGCGGCGTGATCTTGCGGATGACTTCCTTGTCGGCCAAATAGACATTGCCGTCTGCATCGGCGGCGAGCTGGCTGAAATAGGAGAAACGGGCGGCGGGACCGGTTCCATCGGTATCGCCCCATTGGCCGCTTGTGCCGGCCAGGGTACTGACCACGCCGGCGGCGCTGATCTTGCGGAGGGTATGGCTGACGTCATCGCCGATGTAGATATTGCCGGCGGCATCTACCGCAACCGCTTCCGGTTGCATGAAGCGTGCCGCTGCGGCTTGGCCGTCGAGATCGCCCAAGCCGCCGATATTGCCGGCCAGCAGTGCAATGGCGGACGGATGCAGCTTGATGACGAGCTGAGCCGGACTGCCGCCGTTGACGCTGGCGCTGATGGTGACGCTTTCATCCGCAGCGACGGTGGCCGGCGGTGTGTACTGCACGCTGCTACCGGTGGTGGCGCTGAGGCTGCCGGGGCCGGTCAGGGTCCAACTGACGGTGCCGGCTTGGCCGGTCGCGGTCAGGGTGATGGGGCTGGCGCTGGCGCCGACGACGACTTCGGAAGCGGACGCAGCCAGCGTCATATTGCCGCTTTGGTTTTCGGTGCCGCCACCGCCGCATGCACCGAGCATCAGCAGGCAGGAGAGCGACAGACCCAATGCAATTCGGTTGAGCTTGGCATGTTGTGGATAAGACAAGAGCGTTTCCTCGGGTATGACGAAAGCAGGCGCGAGCCTTAGCCGGTCGGCGCTTGGCTTTCGGATTATTTAATTTGGATTGGAAATGCGGGCTGCGATGGAGCGGCAGCGGTAATGCGCCGGCACGATACGCTAGTTTCCAGGCGGCTTGTGGCGCTAAACGGCCGTTTGTGAATTATTATCATTGGGCCCGGACCGGCTTTAAACCGGCCCGGGCGGGACGAAGCTCCTTGCGAGCAGCGCCCAAGTTTTCGCTACTAAGGCAAGGTCAGCGTGAGGATGGCGTTGCCGCTGCTGACGGCAAAGCGGTTACCGCCGAGATGGCGGATATCGACCGGGCTGTCCAGTCCACCCGGCAAGCTGCCCAGGCTGATGCCGCGCTGCAATTGCAACTGATCGCCGGCGACCGTGGTCACCGTACCGTCCAGGCCAACCTTGCGGATCAGGTGATTGCCGGTGTCGGCCACGTAGATAAAGCCATCCGCGCCGACGGTCAGGCCGGTGGGATTGTTGAACTGGGCCAGCGCACCGATGCCGTTCCTGCTGCCGCTATTTCCGGCACTGCCGGCCAGGGTGCTGACGATGCCCGCAGGGGTGATCCGCCGGATGGTGGCGTTGGCGCTGTCGGCCACATAGATATTGCCGGCTTCGTCGCTGGCCAAGCCGCGTGGCTCATTGAAACTGGCGGTGGCGCCCAAGCCGTCGGCGCCGCCCAGTACGCCGCTGCCTGCCATGGTAGTGACACGGCCTACCGGCGTGATCTTGCGGATGACCGCGCTATAGCGAGGCGTGTTCTTGTCCAGCAGGGTATCGCTGATATAGACATTGCCGGCGGGATCGGTCGTGACCCCCTGTGGTAGATAGAAGCGGGCTTCGTCCCCCACGCCATCCACATGGCCGGACTGTCCGGCTACACCTGCAAAGGTACTGACTTGGCCGTTCGGGCTGATCTTGCGCACCGTGCTGTTGGCGGTATCGGCTACGTAAAGATTGCCGCTGCCATCGATGGCAACACTCTGCGAGGCATAGAAACGCGCTTCGCCGGCCATGCCATCGGCGCTGCCATTGACGCCGGCGGTGCCGGCCAGGGTCGTGACGACGCCGGTCGAACTGATCTTGCGGATGGTCGAGTTGGCGGTATCGGCGACATAGACATTGCCGGCGGCGTCGCTGGCCAGGCCGTGCTGGCCATTGAACTGTGCCGCAGCACCGACGGCATCGATGCTGCCACGCACGCCGGCGGTGCCGGCCACGGTATCGACCAGTCCCTGTGGCGTGATACGGCGCAAGGTGTTGTTGCCGCTGTCGGCAACATAGACATTACCAGCCGCATCGTTGGCCAGGCCCAGCGGCAGGTGGAAGCGCGCGCCGTTCGTCAGGCCGTCGGCGCTGCCGGATTGCCCCGCCGCGCCGGCGAGCGTGCTGACCACGCCGGCCGGATTGATCTTGCGGATGGTGGCGTTGAAGGTGTCCGCCACATAGATGTTGCCGTTGGCATCGGCGCTCAGGCCGCGCGGATCGTAGAAGCGGGCGGCCGTGCCGGTGCCATCGGCATTGCCGGGCGCGCCGGCCGTGCCCGCCAGGGTATCGACCTGGCCGGCGGGTGTGATCTTGCGGACCAGATGGTTGGCATCGGCCACATAGAGGTTGCCGTCCTTGCCGAGGGCCAGGCCCTGCGGCGTATCGAAGCGGGCAGCCGTGCCGAAGCCGTCATTGCTGCCGCGTGCGCCGGCCTGGCCGGCCAGGGTACGGACCAGGCCGCCGCTATTGATCAGCCGCAGGGCGTGATTGGCGCTGTCGCTGACATAGAGATTGGCAGCGCCATCGACCACGAGGCCGGTCGGCCGGAAAAATCGTGCTTCGGCGCCGGAGCCGTCCACCGCGCCGGCACTGCCGGCCAGGCCGGCCACGGTGCTGACCACGCCGGTCGCGCTGACCATGCGGATGGTATGGTTGCCGCTATCGGCCACGTAGAGATTGCCGCTGCTATCCAGGGCAAGGCCTTGCGGTTCGTAGAAACGCGCCGTGGCGCCGCTGCCGTCCACGCTGCCGGGCTTGCCGGCCGCGCCGGCCAAGGTGCTGACCTCGCCGGTCGGACTGATCTTGCGGATGGTGTGATTGGCGGTATCGGCCATATAGCTGTTGCCCGCGCTATCCAGCACCACCGCCGAGGGGCCATAGAAACGTGCCGCGGTTGCCAGTTTGCTGTCCAGGTTGCCGGCGCCGCCGAGATTGCCGGCCAGCAAGGCCAGCGGTGCGGCTGGGTGGAGCTTGATAGTGACTTGGGCCGGGCTGCCGCCGTTGCGGCTGGCGCTGATCATGGCGCTGTCCTCATTGGGAATACTGGCGGGCGGCGTGTATTGCACGCTGCTGCCGGTGGTGGCGCTGAGGCTGCCCGGGCCGGCCAGGGACCAGCTGATGGTGTCGCTTGGCAGTTGCCCGCTGACGGTCAGTTTGACCGGCGTGGCGAGGCCGGCATACACCTCGGTGGCGGAGGCAGTGAGTACCATGTCGCCCGACTGGTTTTCCGGGTCCTGTCGCTTGCAGGCAGCCAGCATGGCCATACAGCAGAGCATAAGGCCCAGCAGGGTACGGACAAGCGTTGAATGGAATGCTTGGGGTTGGGGCACGACTGACCTCCTGAATTTTTAATAGGGGCGGCAGGCCGGCGAGGGTCTGCGCTCGCGCTTTAGAGCGAGCGCGGTCAGAAATGGTTCAGTACGATGCCCCAGATAATGGCCATATTGACCAGGCTGGCCAATTGCGCGGCGCTGCCCAGGTCCTTGGCCCGCTTGGCCAGGAGGTGGTGATCGAGCGAGGTATGGTCGACGGCGGCTTCGATGGCCGAATTGATCAGCTCCACCACGATGCTGAGAAAATGGGCAAAGACGATCAGTGCCCGGCCCCAGGGCGGCAAGGGCAGCCATAGCGCCAGCCCGATGCCTGCAATGGCCAGCAGGCAGATCTGGCGGAAAGCCGATTCATGCAGCCAGGCGGCCTTGAAGCCATCGATGGAATAGCCGGTGGCGTTGATCAACCGCTGCAGGCCTGTCTTGCCCTTGAAGGGGCTCTCTGCGTTATTCATTTGCTGCGCTCCTGTTCGTCTGGGCCGGAGGATACCAAACAGTCGCGCCGCGCAGGCAGCGCAAGCACAGCTTGCAGCGGGTAGATGACAGGCAGATTGGCTCGCCTCGCGGATGCGCTTCGCGAGGCGAGCCTTTAGCGGAATCGTTTCCGCGTCAGATTGCCGCCGCCAGACGCGAGCCCTGGTCGATAGCGCGCTTGGCGTCCAGCTCGGCGGCCACGTCGGCGCCGCCGATACGGTGCACCGTCTTGCCTGCCGCTTGCAGGACCGACTCCAATTCACGCAAAGGCTCCTGGCCGGCGCAAATCACCACGTGATCCACCGGCAGCACCTGCGGCTGGCCCTTGACGGTGATATGCAGGCCGGCATCGTCGATCTTGTCGTAGCTGACGCCGGAGACCATCTCGACCTGCTTCATCTTCAGGCTTTGACGGTGGATCCAGCCGGTGGTCTTGCCCAGGCCATCGCCGACCTTGCTGGTCTTGCGCTGCAGTAGCCAGACCTTGCGGGGCGAGCCGTGCGGCTTGGCGCCCTGGCTGGCCAGTCCGCCTTTTTCCGTCAAGGTCTTGTCGATGCCCCATTCGCGCAGGAAGGCATCGGCGTCCAGGCTGGTGGGGGTACCTTCGTGGGTCAGGTATTCGGCGGTGTCGAAGCCGATACCGCCCGCGCCGATGATGGCCACGTTCTTGCCCACGGTTTTCTCATGGCGCAGTACGTCCAGGTAGCTCAAGACCTTGGGATGGTCGATGCCGGGGATATCCAGCCGGCGCGGCTGGATGCCGGTCGCCAGGATGACTTCGTCGTAGCCGCTCAGCGCGGCCGCGTCGGCGCGCTGGTTCAAGAGCACGCGCACGCCGCTCTGCTCCAGGCGACGGCGGTAGTAGCGCAGGGTTTCGTGGAACTCTTCCTTGCCCGGTACCTTCTTGGCGACATTGAACTGTCCACCGATCTCACCATTGGCCTCGAACAGGGTCACCTCATGGCCGCGCTCGGCGGCAATCGAGGCGAAGGCCATGCCGGCCGGGCCGGCGCCAACCACGGCCAGCTTCTTGGCGGCGGTGGTGGGGAGATAATTCAGCTCGGTTTCGTGGCAGGCGCGCGGATTGACCAGGCAGCTGGTCATCTTGGCTTGGAAGATATGGTCCAGACAGGCCTGGTTGCAGCCGATACAGGTATTGATATCGAGGGCACGGTCTTCGGCAGCCTTGTTGACCCAGTCCGGATCGGCCAGGAAGGGGCGGGCCATCGAAACCATATCGGCATCGCCGCGAGCCAGTACTTCTTCGGCGACCTCCGGCATATTGATGCGGTTGGTGGTCACCAAGGGAATCCCCACGTGGCCCATCAGCTTCTTGGTCACCCAGGTAAAGCCGGCGCGCGGCACCATGGTGGCGATGGTGGGAATGCGCGCTTCATGCCAGCCGATGCCGGTATTGATGATGGTGGTGCCGGCCGCTTCGACCGCCTTGGCCAACTGGATGGTTTCGTCCAGTACCGAGCCGTTGTCCACCAGGTCCAGCATGGACAGGCGATAGATGATGATGAATTCGCGGCCGACCCGCTCGCGCACCGCCTTGACGGTTTCGACCGGGAAGCGGATGCGATTTTCAAAGCTGCCGCCCCAGCGGTCGGTGCGCTTATTGGTCTTGGCGGCGATGAACTGGTTGATCAGGTAGCCCTCGCTGCCCATGACTTCCACGCCGTCATAGCCGGCTTCCTTGGCCAGCTCGGCGCAACGGGCGAACTCGTCCATGGTTTGCAGGATCTGCTCGTCGGTCAGTTCCAGGGGTTCGTAGAAGGCGATCGGCGAGGTGATCGGGGAGGGCGCGACCGGCTTGGGCTGGAAGGAATAACGGCCGGTATGCAGGATCTGCAGGCAGATCTTTCCGCCGGCGGCATGCACGGCATCGGTAACGATGCGGTGGTGGGCCACTTCGTCGGCGTTATGCAACATCGCACCGCCTTCGTACACGCGGCCCGCTTCATTGGGCGCCACGCCGCCGGTCACGATCAGGCCTACGCCGCCGCGGGCGCGCTCGGCGTAGAAGGCCGCCATGCGTTCGAAACCATTGGGCGATTCTTCCAGGCCGGTGTGCATGGAACCCATCAGGACGCGGTTTTTCAAAGTCGTGAAGCCGAGGTCGAGCGGTTCCAGCAGTTTGGGGTAGCGTGCATGTGCCATTTTTGTCTCCGGGACGGTGTTGTCGCCAATCTTGGCGCTATTTACAGACAGTCTAAGGTGTATCGATAAGTACTTGAGCGAAAAGATACTTACTAATCAGTAAGTAGTCAATCGAGCGCTTGCTAAGCTTGGCAAATTGTTTGATTGACGTTAACGTCAAACAAGTCGAGCATTTGCTCAAGAAAGCGCCTAGAATGCGCGCGCACCGGCGGCCGAAAACCGCCCGAACTTCGGGCAGCCACAAGCTAAAACGAAGATAGCCACGACCGCTGCCTAATCGAGCGGCGGCCTTCAGCCAAAGAAGGAGAGACCTATGGGAAATCTCATTTCCCTGAATGACAAGTACGCCCTGGCATCCGGCCGTGCGTTCATGACCGGCACGCAGGCGCTGGTGCGTTTGCCGATGTTGCAACATCAGCGCGATCAGGCGGCCGGGCTCAATACCGCCGGCTTTATCTCGGGTTATCGTGGCTCGCCGCTGGGTGGCCTGGACCAGGAACTGGCGCGTGCCAGGAAATACCTGGATCCGCATAACGTCGTCTTCCTTCCCGGTGTCAACGAAGACCTGGGCGCGACCGCCGTCTGGGGTTCCCAGCAGGTCGGCCTGTTCCCCGGCGCAAAATACGAAGGCGTGTTCGCCATGTGGTACGGCAAGGGACCCGGCGTGGACCGCTCGGGCGACGTGATCCGCCACGGCAATGCGGCCGGCTCCTCGGCCTTGGGCGGCGTATTGCTGATCGCCGGCGATGACCATGCCGCCAAGTCCTCCACCCTGCCGCACCAGACCGACCACGCCTTCGATGCCTTTATGGTGCCGGTGTTGAACCCGGCCGGCGTGCAGGAGTTCCTCGACTTCGGTATCCATGGCTGGGCCATGAGCCGCTATTCCGGCTGCTGGGTCACGCTCAAGGCGATTTCCGATACGGTGGAATCGTCCGCCATCGTCGATATCGATCCGAACCGGGTGCAGCCGGTACTGCCCGCCGATTTCAATATGCCGGATGGCGGCCTCAATATCCGCTGGCCCGATCCACCGCTGGTGCAGGAAGAACGCCTGCTGCATCACAAGCTGTACGCCGTGCTGGCCTATGTACGGGCCAATAAGCTCAATCGCATCGTGGTCGACTCGCCCAAGCCGCGCCTGGGCATCATGACTTCGGGCAAGAGCTATCTCGATGTCATGCAAGCGCTGGACGACCTGGGCATTGACGAAAAGCTGGCGGCCGATATCGGTCTGCGCATCTTCAAGGTGGGCCTGACCTGGCCGCTGGAGTCCGAGGGCACCCACGCCTTCGCCGAAGGCCTCGACGAGATCCTGGTGGTGGAAGAAAAGCGCCAGGTGCTGGAGTACCAGCTGAAGGAACAGCTCTACAACTGGCAGGAAGCCGTGCGCCCGCGCGTGATCGGCAAGTTCGACGAGAAGGGCGAGTGGACCCTGCCGGAAGGCAACTGGCTGCTGCCGGCCGCCGGCGAATTGACGCCGGCCATGATCGCCCGGGTGATCGCCGGCCGTATCGCCCGTTTCTATACCAGTCCGGTGATCGAAGAGCGCCTGAACTTCCTGGATGAAAAGGAAAACGCGCTGAAGAAGCCGCGCGACATCATCCTGCGCCAGCCGTACTTTTGCTCGGGCTGTCCGCACAATACCTCGACCAAGCTGCCGGAAGGTTCGCTGGCGCTGGCCGGTATCGGCTGCCACTACATGGCCATGTGGGTGACGCCGGGTACCAAGATGTTCAGCCAGATGGGCGGCGAAGGGGTCACCTGGGCCGGTATCCAGCCGTTTACCGACACCAAGCATATGTTCGTCAACCTGGGCGACGGCACCTACTTCCACTCCGGCATCCTGGCCATCCGCCAGGCCGTGGCCGCCAAGCTCAATATCACCTACAAGCTGCTGTACAACGATGCCGTTGCGATGACGGGCGGCCAATCGGTGGATGGCACCTTGACGGTACCGATGCTGACGCGCCAGCTGGAAGCGGAGGGCGTCAACAAGATCGTCATCACCAGCGACGAACCGGAAAAATACAAGGGCGTCACCGGCTTGGCGGCGGGTATCACCATCCATCACCGCGATGAGTTGGACCGCATCCAGCGCGAACTGCGCGAGCTTCCCGGCGTCACCATCCTGATTCATGACCAGACTTGCGCGGCGGAGAAGCGTCGCCGTCGCAAACGCGGCAAAATGATCGATCCACCGCGCCGGGTGGTGATCAATGAGCGGGTTTGCGAAGGTTGCGGCGATTGCAGCAAGCAATCGAACTGCCTGTCGGTCATCCCGATGGAAACCGAGTACGGCCGCAAGCGCAAGATCGACCAGTCCAGCTGCAACAAGGACTTCAGCTGCCTGAAGGGTTACTGCCCCAGCTTCGTCACACTGGAAGGCGATGCCAAGCCCAAGCGCTCCAAGCGCGGCGCGGATGCCTATGCCGGCTTGCCGTCCCTGGCTGAACCGACCCTTCCCGCGCTGGATCATCCCTGGAGCGTGCTGGTCACGGGCGTGGGCGGTACCGGCGTGGTGACCATCGGCGGTGTACTGGGCATGGCGGCGCGGATCGACGAGATCGGCGCCACCGTGCTGGACCAGACCGGCCTGGCGCAAAAGGGCGGTGCGGTGACCACCCATCTGCGCTTTGCGCGCGAGCAGGACAAGCTGTACGCCGTCCGCATCGCCGCCGGCGACGCCAATGTGGTGCTGGGTTGCGATATGGTGGTGACCGCCACCAACGATTGCCTGGCCAAGATGCGTCCTGGCTTCACCCATGCGCTGCTCAACGGCTATGAAGCCAGCACCGGCGACTTCACCAAGAATCCGGACATGAAGTTCCCGGCCCATTCGATGTTGAACACGGTACGGCAGGCGGTCGGCGACAGCCATTTCGACCAGGTCGACGCCACCCAGATTGCCACCGCGCTGATGGGCGATTCGATCGCCACCAATATGTTCATGCTGGGTTTCGCCTGGCAAAAGGGGCTGATCCCGGTGACGGGCGAGTCCATCATGCAGGCCATCGAGTTGAACGGCGCCGCCGTGCAGATGAACCAGCAGGCCTTTGTCTGGGGACGCCATGCCGCGGTGGACCGCATCATGGTGGAAAAAATCGCCTTCCCGCAGGTGCAGGCGAGTATTCGCCTGGCCAACCAGACCCTGGACGAGTTTATCGCCCGCCGGGTAGCCGACCTGACGCAGTACCAGGACGCCGCCTATGCCGCCCGCTACAGCACGGTACTGGAAAAGGTGCGCCTGGCCGAACGCCGCGCCGCGCCGGAATCGGAACTGCTGACCTGGGCGGTGGCCCGCGCCTACTTCAAGGTGCTGGCCTACAAGGACGAGTACGAAGTTGCCCGTCTGTTTACCGACGGCGAATTCCAGAAGCAGCTGGCCGAGCAGTTCGACGGCAGCTATACGCTCAACTTCAGTCTGGGGCCGACCTGGCTGCAGTGGCTGGCAAAGAACGGCCAGGCCAAGAAATTCCGGCTGGGCAGTTGGGTCATGGGCGCGTTCAAGCTGCTGGCCGGCATGAAGGGCCTGCGCGGCGGCGCCTTGGACGTATTCGGTTATGCCGAGGACCGTAAGATGGAACGCCGCCTGATCGACGAGTTCGAGCAAGGCCTGGAAATCCTGCTGGCCGGCCTGAGCGGCGACAAGCTGGCACAGGCGGCGGAAATCGTCGGCTTGATCCAGCTGGTACGCGGCTACGGCCATATCAAGCTGGCCAATTACGCCTCGGTGAAGCGTGATTGGGACGGCAAGCTCAAGTCCTACCAGAGCGTCGTCATTCCCTTGGTCGCTGCAGCCAAGCCGGCACCGGTTCGGCTGTAAGCGGGCGCAAAAAAACCGGCGTCACCTTAGGGTGGCGCCGGTTTTTTCATTTCCGGCTTACTTAGCCAGCCGCCGAAAAGCGTGAATTGGCCAGGCTGTCCTGCATATCGCGCCGGTAGTAGATAAAGTCCATCTCGGGGATGGGCGCGCCCAGCTTGGTGGCGATGGCGGCGATCTGGCCACGGTGATGGGCATAGTGGGTGGCGAAGTGGGTCAGGACATCGTGCACCCAGTTCACATGTTCCATGCCCGAACCGGAATGGAAATGCAGCTCCCCTTCAAAGAACTCGGGGGGCTGTGCCTGCAGCCAGTGCTGGGTATGGCGCACCGTTTGCCTGAGCGCCTGCTTCAGTTCGCGCCATTCCTCGTGCAATTGCTGGTCCGAGCGCGATTCCTGCGCTTCGCCCTTGAGACGGCCGAACCAAAGCTGATTGTTCACCAGGAGATGGTTGGCGGTGCCATGGATGCTTTTGAAGAACAGCCCCTCATCGCGCTTGCGTGCTTCATCCGACAGCTTATCCAGGCACTCGAATAGTTTGTCGTTGGCCCAGTGCTGGTAGTCGACTAGGTACAGGAAGTGGTTTTTCCACGTGATCATGGCTGGCTCCTCAAGGCGTCCTCTGGAGCTTAGGCGGGGATGGCTGCTTCCGCCAGGGCCGGCCGGCTGCTGGAAGCCGCCATCCATCAGGCTTCCTTCAGCTTTTCCTCGATCAGGGCGTGCAATTGGGCGAAGTCCGGTTCGCCCAGGTAGCGTTGCACGATGCGGCCGCGCTTGTCGATCAGCAGCGTGGTGGGCGTCAGCTTCACGTCGCCATACTGGCGGGCCAGGTTGCCGTCCACATCCAATGCCACGAAAAAGGGCAGCTGCTTCTGCTCGGTATAGGCAGCCACGTATTGGGGCGGGTCGTAGCTCATCGCCACCGCCACCGTTTCGAAGCCGCGGCTGGCGAATTTTTGGTGGGTTTCCACCAGCTTGGGCATTTCGGCCATGCAGCCGGTGCAGCTGGTGGCCCAGAAATTGACCAGCACCACCTTGCCCTGCAGGGCGGCCTGGCTGGTCTGCTGGCCCTTGATCGAGGTGTATTGCACGTTTGGCGCTTGTGCCTGGGCGGTGTTACCCACGTACAGGATGGTGCCGATGGCAACCGCCACGGCGGCGGCAATGCCGAATTTCAATAGCGGTTTCATGTGAAACAATCCCTCCTACGCGATAATGGATAGAGCAGGGCAAGCTGCTTAAGTTGCGCAAGGCGCTTATTGTATTGATTTTCCGCGTTTTTCGCTGTGGCGGTATAATCCACGCCCCTTTCATTCCCCCGCCCCCCCAAGCTGTGCCGGGCTGGGGATGCGCCGCAGGCGCTCACAGACGATTCGAGACGAGTATACCCATGGCGATCCAATGGTTCCCCGGCCATATGAACAAGGCGAAGAAGCAGATCGCCGAGACCATGGCCAAGGTGGACATGGTCATCGAAGTGCTCGACGCGCGTCTGCCTCGCATCACTACCAATCCGCTGATCAACGAGCTGCGCCTCCATCGCCAGCGGCCCACCTTGAAGATCCTGAACAAGGCGGACCTGGCCGATCCGAACGTGACCGCCGCCTGGGTCCAGCATTTCCGGCAGGAGCCGGACAGCGCGGTGATCACCTTGGACGAGGCGGGCAAGCTGCGCGATACCGCCAAGGTGCTGGCGCTCTGCAAGCAATTGGTGCCGCACCGCATCGGTGGCGAAAAGCCGGTGCGGGCGATGATCCTGGGCGTCCCGAACGTCGGCAAATCGACCCTGATCAATGCCCTGGCCAAGCGCAAGCTGGCCCGGGTGGCCGATACGCCGGGCGTCACCCAGTCGCAGCAGCGCATCGAATTGCCGGAGGGCACCATCCTGGTCGATACGCCCGGGATGATGTGGCCGAAGATCGCCTCCAACAACGACGGCTATAAGCTGGCCCTGTCCGGCACCATCGGCCGCAATGCCTTCGATGCGGTCGATGTGGCCTGGTATGCCATGGGCTGGATGGCGTTGCATTATCCGACGGTGATCGCCAGCCGTTATCGCCTGCCGGATATCAACGAGCCGGGCGACGTCCTGTTCGAACAAGCCGCCCGCGCACTCGGCTGCATGCTGCCGGGTAACCGTATCGATGCGCAAAAGGCGGCCGAACGTATCTTGACCGACTTCCGTGCGGCTACCCTGGGCAGGATTTCGCTGGAGCGGCCGGACGACAGCATGGATATGCAGCTGCATGAGCCGGAGGATGCCGGCCAGGCCCCGCTCGATCTCGAACCGGATGACAGCGCCCCATGAAGCACTGGCTGTTTTTGATCGCTTGTCTGCCGGTCTGGGCGAATGGCATCGAAGTGCGCGACGACGCGGATAGACTAATCAAGCTGACGCAGCCGGCGCGCCGCATCGTCAGCCTGAGTCCGCATGCCACCGAACTGCTCTACGCGATCGGTGCGGCCGACAAGCTGGTGGGCCGCGACGGCGCCAGCGATTATCCGGCGGCGGCCAAGCGCTTGCCGGCGGTAGGCCAGTATGGTGCCTTCAATGTAGAAGCCATCGTGGCGCTGCGGCCGGATCTGGTGGTGGCCTGGGAAGGACCGCAAGCCGGGCCGGCCACCAAGCGTCTGCGTGAATTGGGTATCGCCGTGTTCGCCAGCCAACCGGGCAGCGTGGCCGCCATCGGCAGCAGCCTGCGTGGACTAGGGCAGTTGAGTGGCCAAGGCAGCCAGGCCGAGGCCGCGGCACAGGCTTTCGAGCAGGGTTGGCGCGCGCTGGAGCAGCGTTACCGGCAGGCCAGGCCCTTGCAGGTCGTGACCCAGGTGGGCGACGAACCGGCCATGACGGTCAATGATAAGCAGTTCGTCGCCGCCGTATTGCGTAGCTGTGGTACCCGAAACCCCTTCGGCGGCGAGCCCGCCGCAATCCCCCTGTTGTCGGCCGAAGCGCTGCTGGCGGCCAAGCCGGACGCCGTGGTGGCATTGGCCGAGGCCAGCACCGCGCAGCAATGGTTCGCCCGTTGGCGTGGACTGCCGTTCCGGCCCGCCTACCTGGCGGTCGAGCCGGACAGCCTGGGGCGCCCCGGCCTGCGTGTGCTGCCGGCCGCCGTCGCCCTGTGCAAGCGGCTCGATGCGCTGCGACGGGCCACGCCGACCAAAATCGACTAGAATTTGTCGCAACGCCCACAGTGAAGGCCGCCATGGACGCCGATCTCCAATACCTCGAAGACCGAATTACCGCGCTGGCACAGCTATGCCAGCAGTTGCGTACCGAAAACGTCGCGCTGCGCGAGACCGTCGTTGCCCTGAAGAGCGACAACCGCCGCCTGCTCGACAAGGTGGAAGGCGCCAAGGCGCGTGTCGAGACACTGCTGGGGCAGTTCCCTGCCGAAGCCCTGCCGGAGGATGTCGAATGAGCGAGATCAAACAACTCGACGTAACCATCATGGGCCGCGAGTTCCGCATCGCTTGCCCACCGGAAGAAGAGTTGGCCTTGATGGAAGCGGTTGCGTTCCTGGATCGAAAGATGCGTGAGATTCGCGATAGCGGCAATGTGATGGGTATTGATAAGATTGCCATCATGGCTGCGTTGAACATTTCGCATGAGTTCATGAACACCCGCGTTACAGGTGGTTTGGATGTTGCCGACTTTAAGCGTAGAATCGGCCGCATGCAGGAAACCATCGACGAGGCGTTCAAGGAACAGCAGCAGTTGTTTTGAACGTGGCCTCCCGTTTTTCTGCACCGAGTCATAAAGTTTCCCTGCGGCGTTCGTTCCGGCTCAGTATTCTTTGAACCAATATACTGACCTAGCTGCTGGCGTAGCGCGCTTGTTGCGCGCATCCCTCTGACGGATGTGCCTGATAGTGTGTAGCTGGTGGCGCCTTGAACCTTTGGTTCAAGATATGGGCCGGGACGGCGCCCGCGGGGATCCCCACGCTGCTAAGGGATGTTGCGGGTAATCAGCCCTCAATTCACCACCCGGCAAAGCCGGGCGCTTACGGTCCGTGGCAAATGAACCATCCCTTCGCTTTATATAGCCCTACTCCCCCCGCCCTCGCCGCCGCGAGGGAGCCTCGCTGACGCTCGTAAGCGCGTTAAATCAGTGTTTCCCTCTTCCCAGAAGAATACAAGCGACAAAGCGAACCTGCGCCGTGAACTACGCCGGCGGCGGATGGCCTTGTCCGCTGTCCAGCGCCGCGCCGCTGAAGCGGCCGTTGCCCGCCGCGCCAAGCCTTTGCTCAAACGCGGCCGGCGCATTGCCGCCTATACCGCCGTGGGTTCCGAATTGTCGCTGGCACCCTTGATTCGCCTGGCGCGGGCCAGGGGCGTCGAGATCTGGCTGCCCTTGGTACCGCGCCGGGGCCGCCGCTTGCGCTTCGCCCGGCTGGATGACCCAAGCGGCCAGTGGCGAGCCAATCGCTATGGCATCCAGGAGTTCGTCAGCCGCCGCCATATCGGCGCGCAGCGGCTGGACCTGGTGCTCTTGCCCTTGCTGGGTTTTGACGAAGAGGGCGGCCGTTTGGGCCAAGGCGGCGGTTATTACGATTGCACCCTGGCTTTTCGTGGCCGGCGGCGACAATGGAAAAAGCCCCGCCTGATCGGCGTGGCCTTCGCATGCCAAGGGCTGGCGCGCCTGCCGCGCGAACCCCACGATGTGCTATTGGATGCGATCCTGACGGAGCAAGGGCTGCGGCGCAGCGCGGCGGCGGCCAGCTGATCAATCGGGTGGGGGCGCCGAGACCGCCAACGGGCAAACTTGCAGAAACAAGCGGGCGATCTGCGGATACGCCGCTTTCAAGCCCGCTTCCAGCCGAGCCTGCTCGGCTGCCAATTGCTCCACGGTTTCCGCCACCAGCTCCGCCTTGATGGCCACCAGTACCTGCTCGCCCAATTGCAGGCTGAGCAGTTCCTGCACCCGCCCCACCGCTTGGTCCGCCTCCAGATACCGGCTGATGGCCTCGGTGAGTTCCGGTGCGGCCCGCCGGCCCAGCAGCAAACCCCTTACCGCCACACCGACCAAAAGCGACAAGGCCAGCAGCAGCAGGCCGATGGCCATGCAACCCAGCGCATCGAACAGGGGGTTCTCGCTCAGGATGGACAAACTCACGCTAAAGAGCGCCAAGCCGATCCCGGCCAGGTCGGCCACCGTTTCGCCCAGCAACAGCAGTAATTCGTGCTGGTGGTTCAGCCGCGCCCAGCGCAGCAGCGGAATACTGCCGCGCAGTCGGCCGATATGGCGAAGACAGCGCCATAGCGCCACCAAGGCGACGACCGCGCTCAACCACAAGACCCCGATCGCGAGCAATGGCGCTTCCATCTGCTCGGGCTCGCCCAGCTTATGCAGGCCTTCATGCACGACAAACAGGCCGCCCAGGCTGAAGATGATGATGGCGGCGATATACGACCAGTAATAGATGGCTTTGCCCCAGCCCGGCGGGTAGTCGAGCGAAGGCAGCGGCTTGGCCGACTTCAGGCCCCAAGCCAGCAATCCCTGGTTACAGCAGTCGGCGAATGAATGCACGGCCTGGGCCAGTACGGTACCCGAACCGGTGTAGACGGCGGCGGCAAGCTTGGCGATGGCGATCAGGAAATTGGCCGCCAAGACATGGCGTATCAATTTGTGCGAGTCGGCTTGAGCGGACATGGGCTCCTCCGCCTGTGAGTCTAGTGCTTTTCCCCGCGTGGCGTGGGGTAGCGCGGAAAAAGTCTCTCCGACACTGCCACATCAGCGGGGCCGGCTTCTGCGCTTGCCCAAAAGCACAATCCAACTGGTCATTCCCTTAGCGGCCGCCTGTTAGTGCGCTAACGACCACGCATCAACGCTCGCCGATTGCGGGCTATTTATATTGATATCCAGTACTTCCAAGGTTCGCGGCCAGGTTCCCACGCCTGCTACACTGGCGCGCGTTGAATCCATGCTGGGGGACAAGCAATTGCGCTATTGGCTGATGAAGGCAGAACCCGACGATGTCAGTATCGACGACCTGGCCGCCCGGCCCGACCAGACCATAGGCTGGTATGGCGTGCGCAATTACCAGGCGCGCAATTTCATGCGCGACAGCATGCGGCCGGGAGATGGCGTGCTGTACTACCACTCGGGCTGCGCCGTCCCGGGTGTGGCCGGCCTGGCCGAGGTGTGTTCCACGGCCTATCCCGACCCCACCCAGTTCGATCCGGACCATCACTATTTCGATCCCAAATCCACCGTCGAGCAGCCGCGCTGGCAGCAGGTGGACGTCAAGTTCATCAAGAAGACCCCCTTCCTCAGCCTGGCCGCCCTGCGCGCCGAACCGGCGCTGGAGGGTTTGCAGATATTGCAACGGGGCAACCGTCTTTCCATCACGCCGGTACAGCCCGAGCACTGGCGAGCGATATTGAAGTTGCTGGGGAGCCTGCATGAGCGTGCTGGTATTCGCCGGCTTCCTGGCCATCGGTGCGACCGCCGGGGTATTGGCCGGCCTGCTGGGCGTAGGCGGCGGATTGATCATCGTGCCGGCCCTGGTGGCCCTGTTCGAGATCAACCAGATCGGCACCAGCCATGTGCTGCAGATCGCGTTGGGTACTTCGCTGGCCAGTATCGTCTTTACCTCCATTTCCAGTTTACGCGCCCACCATGGCCGTGGCGCGGTGCAGTGGTCCACCGTCCGCGGCATGGCGGGCGGCCTGGTGCTGGGGACCTTTGCCGGCTCCTGGCTGGCGGCGCGACTGCCCTCGATCGGCCTGAAATGGTTTTTCGTGGTGTTCGCCTACCTGGTGGCGGCGCAGATGCTGTTCGGCTACAAACCCAAGCCGACCCGGCAACTTCCGGGTTCGGCCGGCCTATCCGGCGTGGGTGGGCTGATCGGTGGTATTTCGAGCTTTGTCGGTATCGGCGGCGGTTCGCTATCGGTACCCTTTATGAGCTGGTGTAATGTGCCCATGCAGATGGCGGTCGGCACCTCGGCCGCCCTGGGCCTGCCTATCGCGGTGGCCGGCCTGGCCGGCTATGCCCTCAACGGTATCGGGGTTCCCGGCCTGCCGAGCGGCAGCATGGGTTTTGTCTATCTACCGGCCTTGCTGGGCATTGCACTGGCCAGCGTGGTCACCGCTCCTTTTGGTGCCGCACTGGCTCACCGCCTGCCGGTGGCCACCCTGAAGAAATGTTTCGCCGCCTTGCTGCTGCTGATTGCCAGCCGCATGCTTTTTGGACTTCTGAGCCTATGACCATGACCGAACGAAGCACACTCTACCCCGCCATAGACGTCAATCGCAGCGGCATGCTGCCCTTGGACGCTGTCCATACGATGTATTGGGAGGAATCGGGCAACCCGAACGGGGTGCCGGTACTGTTTCTGCATGGCGGGCCGGGTTCGGGCGCCAGCCCCAAGCACCGGCAGTTCTTCGATCCGGACTTCTACCGCATCGTGATCTTCGACCAGCGCGGCGCCGGCCGTTCCACGCCGGTGGGCGAGATGGGCGCCAACACGACCCAGCATCTCATCGCCGATATCGAGCTGCTGCGCGAAATGCTGGGCATCTCGCAATGGATGGTGTTCGGCGGCTCCTGGGGCTCGACCCTGGCGCTGGCCTACGGCGAGGCCCACCCGGAGCGTTGCCTGGCCTTCGTCCTGCGCGGTATTTTCCTGTGCCGCAGCTGGGAAATCGATTGGTTCATGCGCGGCATGCGCCAGTTCTTTCCGGAAGCCTGGTCGCGTTTCGCCGACTATCTTCCGGCAGATGAGCGCGACGACCTGTTGGGTAACTACCATAAGCGCCTGAACGATGGCGACCGTGCCGTCCATATGCCGGCTGCCCGCATCTGGAGCGTCTACGAGGGCGAATGCGCCACGCTCTTCCCCGATCCCGCCGTCCAGGCCAATTACGGCAATGACAATGTGGCCTTGGGCGTCGGCCGTATCGAAGCGCATTATTTCGTCAACCGCATCTTCCTGCCGGAAAACGCCTTGCTGGCGAATGTGGGCCGGATTTCGCACCTGCCCATGATCACCATCCAGGGCCGTTACGATGTGCTCTGTCCGCCCTTGTCGGCTTGGGAGCTGCACCAGGCCTGGCCTGGCTCGCAACTGGAAATCGTCCAGGATGCCGGCCATTCGGCTTGGGAGCCGGGCATTTGCCGCGAGCTGGTGCGCGCCTGCGAAGCCATGAAGTCGCGCCTGGCTTAAAGACATCCGGCCTGCAGTCCGACAGCGTCATACCGGCGAACGCCGGTATGACGCTAAAGTTATTTTCCTTACCGGCGAAATCCGCTTTCCCGGCCAGCTTCCTTAAAAATCATCCTGCGGATTATCGTCCGCCACGGCGATCTTGCGGCTTTCCAAGGCGGCGATCCGCGCTTCCAGGCCGGTAAGCAATTCGCGCGTCTTGGCCAGCACGGCCTGCTGTACTTCGAATTCCTCGCGCGTCACCAGATCCAGCTTGGCGAAACCGGCGGTCAAAACCGCACGGACATTCTTCTCTATATCGCGGGCCGGGCCGGCGGCCAGCACCTCGGACAATTTGCCGCTCACTTCGTCGAACAGGCGTTGGGCAAGCATGGGTGACTCCTGGAAGCATCAATTTAATTCCAGCCAGTCTAACAAATCGCGTCGAGAAGTGCGTCTCGCACCATGGGCAAGCGACTGCGGTACTCGACGCACCAAAGCGGTGCGGTCCGCCAGTCACGGCGTCAGTATATCCATGCAAGCTATTGATCCGTAAAGAAATATAAAGATGGCACGACCCATGCTAATGCTAGTCCCATAGGCAGTTCTCTGGTTCTTACCATTAGGAGCGAAGATGAAGTTCGTTAGCGCCATCATCAAGCCGTTCAAGCTTGACGAGGTCCGGGAAGCGTTGTCCGCCATTGGCGTGCAAGGCGTGACCGTGACCGAGGTCAAGGGATTCGGCCGTCAAAAGGGCCACACCGAGCTGTATCGCGGCGCGGAGTATGTGGTTGATTTCCTGCCCAAGGTAAAGCTGGAGATCGCCATCAAGGACGATCTGCTGGAGCAGGTGATCGAAGCCATCGAGAAGGCAGCCAATACCGGCAAGATCGGCGACGGCAAGGTCTTTGTCTTCGATCTCGAACAAGTGATCCGTATCCGTACCGGCGAAACCGGCGCGGACGCGCTGTAAACCGGTCAGGGAGCAGAGAACATGAGAAAACTCCTTAGCGCATTGGCTTTGGCCGGCGCCATGAGCCTGGGCATCGCCTGGGCCGAAGAAGTCGCGACCCCACCGGCAGCGACCGTGGTTGCCGCGCCGGCCGTTGCCGCGCCGGCCACGGTCGCAGCTCCGGCTGCCGAAGCGCCATCTGCGGTGGTGGCGCCTGCACCGGCTGCCGCAGCGGGGGCTGCCCCAACCATCAACAAGGGCGACAACGCGTGGTTGTTCGTGGCCACCGCCTTTGTGATCCTGATGTCCATTCCCGGCCTCGCCCTCTTCTACGGTGGCCTGGTGCGCTCCAAGAACATGCTTAGCCTGCTGATGCAGGTGTTCGTGGTGTTCTCGCTGATCTCGGTGCTGTGGGTGGTCTACGGCTACAGCGTGGCGTTCACCGAGGGGAATGCCTTCTTCGGCTCGTTCTCCAAGCTGTTCCTGAAAGGCGTGACGCCCGATTCCATGGCGGCGACCTTCTCCAAGGGCGTAGCGGTCTCGGAGTTCATCTATATCGTGTTCCAGGGCGCCTTCGCCGCCATTACCTGCGGCCTGATCCTGGGCGCCTTCGCCGAGCGCGCCCGCTTCGCCGCGGTGCTGGCCTTCGTGGTGATCTGGTTCAGCTTCAGCTACCTGCCCATGGCGCATATGGTCTGGTACTGGACCGGTCCGGATGCCTATACCTCGCAAGCGGCGGCCGATGCTGCCACCGCGACCGCCGGCTGGCTGTTCCAGAAAGGCGCGCTCGATTTCGCCGGTGGCACGGTGGTGCATATCAACGCCGCGGTGGCCGGCCTGGTCGGCGCCTACTTCGTCGGCAAGCGGGTGGGCTACGGCAAGGAGGCCATGACGCCGCATAGCTTGACCATGACCATGATCGGTACCTCGCTACTGTGGTTCGGCTGGTTCGGCTTCAACGCCGGCTCGGCCCTGGAAGCCAACGGCGTCGCCGCGCTGGCCTTTATCAATACCTGGGTGGCGACCGCCGTCGCGGCCTTGGCCTGGATGACGGTGGAGTGGGCCTGGAAGGGCCGCCCCTCGATGCTGGGCGCGGCCTCCGGCGCGGTGGCCGGCCTGGTGGCCATAACCCCGGCCTGCGGCTTTGTCGGTATCGGCGGCGCCATGGCTATCGGCGGCCTGGCCGGCGTGGTCTGTCTGTGGGGCGTGCATGGCCTGAAGCGCCTGCTGGGAGCGGACGATGCGCTGGATGTGTTCGGCGTGCACGGCGTCGGCGGTATCCTGGGCGCCATCCTGACGGGCGTGTTCGCCTCGCCGGATCTGGGCGGGACCGGCATCTGGGACAATGTGGCCAACAAGGCGGCCGAGGGCTATTCCATCGCTTCGCAAGTCTGGATCCAGACGCAAGGCGTGTTGGTCACGGTGCTGCTGTCCGCCTGTGTATCCGCTATCGCCTTCAAGCTGGTCGATCTGGTTATCGGCCTGCGCGTGGCCGAGGACGAAGAGCGCGAAGGTCTGGACCTGACCAGCCACGGTGAAAAGGCATATAACCTATAGAGCGCTATGGCAACACGCTGGGAAGGTCGGAAATCCAGCATCCGCGCGGCCCGTCGAAAGACGGGCCGTTTTGCTTTGAGATAGCCAGTCGAACCGTATAACGCTAAAACACAAAAGGAAGTGTCTTTGATGTTTTGGCACAGGGCCGATTTTCTGTAAAATCCATTTTTTGAAACAGGGGATTACCCGATGGTTCAGATCGGCCTCGTAATGGGCAGCAATTCCGACTGGGAAGTCATGCAACATGCGGCCCAGCAGTTGAAGGCATTCGGCATCGCCTTTGAAGCGCGGGTGGTATCGGCGCACCGTACGCCGGACCTGCTGTTCGAGTATGGCGAGAGCGCCGAGGCGCGTGGCCTGAAGGCCATCATCGCCGGCGCGGGCGGCGCGGCCCATCTGCCGGGTATGCTGGCGGCGAAGACCACCGTACCGGTGCTGGGCGTGCCCGTTCCCTCCAAATACCTGCGCGGCGAAGACTCGCTGCTCAGTATCGTGCAGATGCCCAAGGGTATTCCGGTCGCCACCTTCGCCATCGGTGAAGCGGGCGCCGCCAATGCCGGCCTGTTCGCGGTGGCCTTGCTGGCCAACGAACTGCCCGAGTTGCGGGCGCGCCTCAATGCCTTCCGTGAAGCGCAGAAGAACACCGTGCTGGCCATGACCCTGCCGGAAGTCGAGTAAGCCATGTCCGCCAAGCAGCCTATCCTGCCGCCGGCCATGCTGGGCATCCTCGGTGGCGGCCAGCTGGGGCGCATGTTTGCCATGGCGGCCAAGACCATGGGTTACCGCGTCACCGTGCTCGATCCGGATGCCGGTGCGCCGGCGGCCGATTTCGCCGATGTGCATCTCTGTGCGGCCTACAACGACCACGCTGCCTTGCGTGAGCTGGCCGAGACCTGCGCCGCCATCACCACCGAGTTCGAGAACGTCAACGCCGAGTCGATGCGTTGGCTGGCGCAGCATGTGCCGGTCAGTCCATCCGGCGACTGCCTGGCCATCGCCCAGGACCGCATCCAGGAAAAAGCCTGGATACGCAAGGCAGGCCTGGCCACGGCCCCGTATCTGGCGCTGGATACCGTCGCGGACCTGAACCACGATCTGAGCCCCTACCTGCCCGGCATTCTGAAGACCGCGCGGCTGGGCTATGACGGCAAGGGCCAGGTTCGCGTGCAGACGGCCTCCGATGCGCGCGCCGCCTACGCCGACCTGGGCGGACAGCCTTGCGTGCTGGAGAAGATGCTGCCGCTGCGCTGCGAGGTGTCGGCCATCGTGACCCGCAGCAATGCCCATGAAGTCGCCGTATTCCCCTTGGCGGAGAACCGCCATCGCAACGGTATCCTGGATATCAGCATCGTACCGGCCCAATTGGCGCCGGCGCTGGCGGAAGAGGCGCAGCGGATGGCGGTGCGCCTGGCGGAGGCGCTCGACTATATCGGCGTGCTGGCGGTGGAATTCTTCGTGCTGGAAGACGGTGCCGAAGTGGCCTTGGTGATCAACGAGATCGCGCCGCGTCCGCACAATTCCGGCCACTACACCATCGATGCCTGCGTCACCAGCCAGTACCAGCAGCAGGTGCGTGCCATGTGCGGCCTGCATCCCGGCGCGACCGGGCTGCTTAGCCCGGTGGTCATGGTCAATCTGCTCGGCGACAGCTGGCGGGCCGACGGTGGCGAACCCAACTGGGACGTGCTGATGCAAGCCCCCAATACCCATCTCCATCTTTACGGCAAAGCCGAAGCCCGGCCAGGCCGCAAGATGGGCCATTACTGCGTGCTGGCCGCGGATAGCGAAGCTGCATTGCAGCAGGCCGAAGCCATCAAGGACACGCTGTAAGCGCCGTACCGCCCGCCGGTACGGCTGTCCGACCCACAGGAACTCCATCATGAACGGCCTTACCAGTACCAACCTGAGCAGCCTGAAGAAAATCTACAGCGGCAAGGTGCGCGACCTGTACGAGATCGACGACCGGCGCATGCTGATGATCGCCACCGATCGCCTGTCGGCCTTCGATGTCATCCTGGCCGAGCCGATTCCGGCCAAGGGCAAGATCCTGACCGCCATCTCCAATTTCTGGTTCGACAAATTGCGTGACCTGGTGCCCAGCCATTTCACCGGCGACCAGCCCGAGGATGTCGTGTCCGCCGCCGATCTGCCCCAGGTGGAAGGCCGCGCGGTCGTGGTGAAGCGGCTCAAGCCGGTACCGGTGGAAGCCATCGTGCGCGGCTATCTGGCCGGTTCGGGCTGGAAGGACTATCAGGCCACCGGCACTATCTGCGGCATGCCTTTGCCCGCCGGGTTGGTGGAGGCCGCCAAGCTGCCGGCGCCCATCTTTACGCCATCGACCAAGGCCGCCCTGGGCGACCATGACGAGAACGTCAATTTCGACCAGCTGGTCGAGCAGATCGGCGCCGACCTGGCCGGCCAGGTGCGCGATACTTCGATCAAGCTCTACCTGGCCGCCAGCGAATACGCCGCCACCCGCGGCATCATCATCGCCGATACCAAGTTCGAGTTCGGCCTGGACGAAAATGGCACGCTGACACTGATGGACGAGGCCTTGACGCCCGATTCCAGCCGTTTCTGGCCAGCCGACCAATATGTCACCGGCAGCAATCCACCCAGCTACGACAAGCAATTCGTCCGTGATTGGCTGGAAAGCACCGGCTGGAACAAGCAGCCGCCGGCACCGGCACTGCCGGCTGAAGTGGGTGAGAAGACCGCCGCCAAATACCGCGAAGCGCTGGAACGCCTGACCGGCTAAGGGCTCCCGCAACTACTCATTGAAGCCCCTTGGGTGCCGGCCGTTTCAAGGTCTATTCTTTCCTGCGACAGGTCAGAAATCGAAACGGCAGGCATATATGGTCTTCGGGCTATTCAAACGGCTGTTCGGCGGCGATAGCGAGCCGCCCCCCCCGGCACCGGCCCATAGCACGACGGTACAACCCTTGCCGAATACCCTGGCGCCCGCGCCGGGGCAGGCGGGCTTTGTGGCCGGCGCGCCGGTCGATACCATGTTGCAGCGCGAGATCGTGCTCGACCGCGACTTGAAAGTGGTGGGCTATGACTTTCGCCTACGCGATAGCGTGCTCAAACGCAAGGACAAGATGGCGCATTCGGTGTGGCGCCTCTACGACGAAGTCCTGCTGCGCAATTTCCTGGCCGAGGAATCCACCAAGGCCTTTGGCCAGAAGCGTATCTTTCTCGATGTCTCGGTCTGGGCGCTGGAAAGCATCCTGCTGGAAAAGCTGCCGCGCGGCCGCTTCGTGCTGATGCTGCGCTACGACGCCGAGTTTTTCCGCGATGCCCTGGTCCATATCGATTTGCTGCAAGGCCTGAAGGACCATGGCTTTCAGCTCGGCTTCGACAATTTCCCCCTCGAAGCGGAGCTGATCCCGCTGTTCCCGCTGGCCGATTATCACAAGCTGTCGGTGACCGATAAGGATGTCACCGAACTGTCCAAGGTAGTGTCCGCCACCGCGAATGCGGCGCCCGATGCGGAAATCCTGGTGGGCGATATCCATTTCTTCGAAGAATTGCAGGTGTGCCGCCAGCTGCAGGTGCATTACCTGCAAGGCAGCTATCTGCGCCGCAAGGAGCTGTCGGAGGCGGATGCGGTGGACGCCAGCTATCTGCGGCTGCTGGAAGTGCTCAATCTGGTGCGTACCGAAGCCGAGCCGCCAGTGATCGCCAATGCCATCAAATACGACCCCATGCTCAGCTTCAAGCTGCTGCGCTATGTGAACTCACCCGGTGCCGGGATGCTCGCCAAGGTGGAGACCCTGGACCGGGCGCTGATCGTGCTGGGCCATAAGCAGTTGTACCGCTGGCTTACGCTGCTGCTATTCAGTCATGAACGGCAGGAGGGCGACCACAACCTGATGCTGGAAACCGCCCTGATCCGCGGCCGTATCATGGAAACGCTGGGCGCGCGGCAATTCAAGCGCGAGGAACAGGACCAGCTGTTCACCACCGGGATGTTTTCCATGTTGGATGCACTGCTGCGGCAGCCCATGGAAAAGATTCTGGAAAAGCTCAACTTGCCGGATGAAATCAACCAGGCGCTGCTGACCCAGGGCGGGCGTTACGGCCCACTCTTGAATCTGGCGCTGGGCTGCGAGGACGGCGATCTTCCCGAAGATCCCGCGCTGTTCACTGCGGCCGGCGTCAATAAGAGCGATGCCAATCGCGCTCAGATCGAAGCTTTACTGTGGGTGGAAGAGGTGGTTTAACCGGAAAAGCCGTGGGACGTTGCTTGGGACTTGCGTGGGCGGCGCAAACGGACCCTGCTCGGATTTGCCACTGCCATTGGTGACGGTTTTTTGCCAGTTGGTGGGAATCTCTCTTGCAAAGACAGGTCTTTTGAAGATGTCCAAGCAAGCGGAGACAAAAGTGGGTCAAGGTCATCGCGGTCCTAGTGCGCGCTATGCGGAAGCTCGACATGCTGCTTACCATGACGCACAGCGTGAGTTTCAAGCGGCCCTCGGTGCGGATATTCGTCTGACACTCATTTCGGCCGAGGCACTTCGCCAAGCTGCCAGTTGGAGCAGTACTTGCTCTTCTACGAAGGCTGTCTATCTGCCCGGCTGGAACAGGGAGGTCGAGTTACGGAAATTCCGTCGGCGACCGCGCCGCGTAGAAGTCGCTATTTGGTATGGTGAGGCGCTACTTTGTGGAATAGCTCTTGGCCGTATTAGCGATCGTCGTGTCGTTGCGACTATTCATTTTCTTCAAGGCAACCCTCTCGCCGATAACCCCATTTCCGGCAAGGTCGGTGCGTTAGCTACCCGTTTTTTGGAAATCTATGCATTAGAGTTGGGTTGCACGTATATCTCGATCGAGCACCCGGTACCTGAATTGATCGAATATTACGAGAATCTCGGCTTTACAAATCGTGTCGTTCGGGGACGTAGAGTGATACGTCTGACCAAGCTGCTTGATCGGTAGTGTCTGATATGTTATGTTTAAAAATCATGGAGTTAAGTATGAAAAAAATCACTGGAAAATTCTGTGGTCCTTACAGCGGTGGCCATAAGCAGGGGATCGAAAAATCCTCGAGTACCCATGTACGGGTTAAGGAATATATGGAGCAGACAAATGGTCGCTTCTTGGAATCGTTGTCTATCGATGCCCCTTATGTAGCAGCAGGCGTGATGGCTGGGTCGCTCAAGAAAAAATCTGCGTAAGCGCTACGCTTTTCCTGGTCACGCGCGATTGAAGACATACACCGCCGCACCCAGCTCAGGGGGTAGGACCAGGCGGCTCAACTCGGTGGATTCGCTCAAGCTGAAACCGGTCTGCGCAAGATAATCCGCCCAGTTGCCGGTAATGAACTGCGACCTGCTCCCGATCACGATATAGGTCTGCACGCTACGTGTCCTGAACACCTGCCGCTCGAAGGGATTGTTGGCGGGGGGCCAGGAGCAGAGCACCACGGCGGGTGCGCCTAGCTTGAGCGCGTCGCGGGCATCCATGCGGCTGACGGCCTGCGAGCCGGCAGCCTCTCCCCAACTGCCGTCGTCGCTGGCCTGGATGGCCACCCCGCGTTCGCTCAGAAAGCGGCTCAAGGTGCCGTCGCCGGCCGCAATCTCGATGCAGGGCCGGCCCGCTATCAATCTGACCAGCTCGTCGATCAGCCGCGCCGAGTAGAAGCAATAGATGCCGCGCTTTTCCACCAAGGGAATCAGTCGGCGCTTCTGCCAGACCAAGGGCCACAAAAGTCGGAACCAGAACAGCGAGACGGGCTTGCGTTGCAGGTCCCGCTCGAACAGCAGTTTCTGCGCGATCAAACCATTGAACAGATTGAAACGGACCTTGCCCTTGCGCACGCCGGTGGCGGCGGAAAAGGCGAATTGGCGCACCGCCAGTTCGGTCATCGTCTGCCGGACCTGTTGCTGGACAAAGGCTTCGAAGGCCCGGCCTTGCCGCTCCCCGCTGAGAAAGGCATCGCCCGGACGCAGGCGGCGGCCCGCCCGCTCGGCCAATGCCTTCAGTTCGCTGGCCTGGCGGCGTGCGAACACGCTGGCCAGTTCATCGCGCACCGCCAGCCATTCCGCCGGGTAGGCTTGGCACAAAGCCGTCAGACCGGGCCGGGTCTGTAGCCAGGACCAGGTCTGCTCGGGCGTGCGTGCCCTCTCGGCGGTTGGCTTCAAAGCCGCGAGAAGACCCGTGCGGCGGCGGCCAGGGTGTCCGCGATATCGGCATCGCTGTGGGCGGCCGAAACAAAGCCGGCTTCATACAGGGCGGGCGCCAGATAGACCCCTTCTTCCAGCAGGCCGTGGAAGAAGGCATTGAAGCGCGGCTTGTCGCTGGCCATCACCTCGGCATAGCTTTGGGGGGCCTGGGCGGTGAAGTAGGCGCCGAACATGCCGCCGACCGCATCGGCGGAAAAGGTCTGCCCGGCGGCCCGGCCGGCGGCCTGCAAACCTTCGGCCAGTCTCAGGGTCTTGGCGCTCAGCGAGTCGAAAAAGCCCGGCGCGGAGATCAGCTTGAGGGTGGCCAGGCCGGCGGCGACCGCGACCGGATTGCCGGACAAGGTGCCGGCTTGGTAGACCGGTCCCAGCGGAGCGATCTTGGCCATCACATCGGCGCGGCCGCCGAAGGCCGCCAGCGGCATGCCGCCGCCGATCACCTTGCCCAGGGTGGTCAGGTCCGGCGTGATGCCGTGCAAGCCTTGGGCGCAGCCCAGGCCCACGCGGAAGCCGGTCATCACCTCGTCATAGATCAGCAAGGCGCCATGCTGCTCGGTCAGGCGGCGCATGGCGGCCACGAATTCGGCCGATGGCCGCACCAGGTTCATATTGCCGCAGAACGGCTCGACGATGATGGCGGCGATCTGGTCCCCTTGGGCGGCGAACACCGCTTCCAGCTGGGCGACATCGTTGTAGCTGAGTACAACCGTGTGTTCCGCCACTGCGGCCGGAACACCGGCGCTGGAAGGGTTGCCGAAGGTCAACAGGCCGGAGCCGGCCTTGACCAGCAGGCTGTCGGAATGGCCGTGGTAGCAGCCTTCGAACTTGATCAGCTTGTCACGGCCGGTAAAGCCCCGCGCCAAGCGGATCGCGCTCATGGTGGCCTCGGTGCCGCTGGAGACCAGCCGCACCTGCTGCATGGACGGCAGCATATGGCAGAGCAGGTCGGCCAGGTCGATCTCGGCTTCGGTCGGGGCGCCGAAGCTCATTCCCTTGGCGGCCGCCTCCTGTACCGCCGCGACCACCTCGGGGTGGCTGTGGCCCAGGATCAACGGGCCCCACGATCCGACATAGTCGATATAGCGTTTGTCGTCCGCATCCCAGACATAGGCGCCGGCGCCCCGGGCGAAGAAGCGTGGCGTGCCGCCTACTGCGCCGAACGCCCGCACGGGCGAGTTCACGCCACCGGGGATATGGCGCTGGGCGCGTTGGAAAAGTTGTTCGTTCTTGGTCATGGTGATTCCAGTCGATTTGGCGGAAGGCCGGCCGGCAGGCCCGCGATGGGTCCCGGCCGCCGTGCGTTCATGGGCGGGTATGCGGGCGATCAGCGGGCTATCGGACATCGTCGCGACCCCAGTTGGGCCAAGGGTGCTGGCTCAGATAGGAATTGGTATAGCGCGGGTCGTGGGTCACTTCCTCGCCCAGCCATGCGGGCGCCGTGTAGGCCTCGGCCTCGTCGCTCAACTCGACCTCGGCCAATAGCAGCCCCTCGTTCTGGCCGAAGAACTCGTCGATTTCCCAAAGATGCGGGCCCAATTGGATGCGATAGCGTTTCTTTTCCACCAGCATGGGGCACATGGCGGCCAGGATGGTCTCGGCATCGGCCAGCGGGATCGGGTATTCGAATTCGTGCCGCGATACCGCGCTGATATGCGACTTCAAGGTCAGCCAGGCCTGGTCCCCCTTGACCCGCACCCTGACCGTGCGCGCCGGCTCCACCGACAGATAGCCTTGCTTGAGCCATTCTCCCTGCACCAAGTCGCGCCACTGCTCGTTTTTCAGATGAAAACGCCGTTCAATTTCTTTTGCCATGCTTTTGCTACCTTCGAATTGTCGCGGTGGGACGGGCACCGGTCAGAATGGTTTTACCACCACCAGGATCACGATCCCCAGCATCAGCAGTGCGGGCACTTCATTGAAGAAGCGGAACCAGGTATGGCTGCGCTGATTGTTGCCGGCGGCAAAATCACGCACGAGCTTGCCGCATACGCCTTGGTAGGCCAGCAGCATCACTACCAGGCCCAGCTTGGCATGCAGCCAATGGCCATATACCCCCCAGCCCAGCCACAGCCAAAGCCCCAGGGCGATCGCCATATGGCTGAGCCCCTTGGTGAAACGGAGCAGCTTGCGCTCCATCAAGGCCAGTTGCAGCCGGGCCGCTTCGTCCGTCGCCATGGCATGGTTGACGAACAAGCGCGGCAGATAAAGCAGGCCGGCCATCCAGCTGATGACGAAAACGATATGGAACGCTTTGACCCAGAGCATATTGCTTCCCGATTGAGTACGCATGGGCCGGCGGGGCCGGCCGGTTGATCAACCCTTTTTACGGGTGCCTTCGTAGATCGGCATCACCTTGGGCATCAAGCCTTGCAGGTCGTTGATGCGAGTCTGGTTGGAGGGGTGGGTGGACAGGAACTGTGGCGGCTGCCCCTGGCTGGCGGCGTTCATTTTTTCCCACAGCCTGACGGCGGCGCGCGGGTCGTACCCGGCGCGGGCGGACAGCTCCAGGCCCATGGCATCGGCCTCGGATTCGTGGCCTCGGCTGTGCGGCAGGCTATAGGCGACTTCGGTGACCTGGTTGGCCAGACCCATGTACTGGTCGTACTTGCCCTTGGTCAGGGCCGATACCAGCTGGCTGCCCATCTGCTTGGCATAGGCTTGGCTCATGCGCTCGCGGCCGTGTTCGCGCAGGGCATGGGCCATTTCATGGCCCATGATGGCGGCGATCTCGTCGTCAGTGAGTTTGAGCTTGTCGATGATGCCGGTAAAAAACATGATCTTGCCGCCCGGTGCGCAGTAGGCGTTCAGTTCCGGACTGTCTTCCACGTTGACTTCCCATTGCCATGCCAGCGCATCCTTGCGGAACACGCCTACCTGCGGGATCAACTTGTTGGCGATGGCGCGTACCCGCTTGGTCGCTTTGGCATCGTTGTTCAGCTTGCCTTGCTTGCTGGCCTGGGACAGCGAATTGGCATAGGACTGCGCCGACATCTGGTTGACCTGCTCGTTCGACAGCAAGGTGAACATGGCTTGTTTGCGCTCGACGCCGACGGCGCCGGCTTCGGTGGTTTTAACCTGCTGGCAGGCCGGTAGCAGCGCGGTGGCCAGCAAAAGCGGGATGAAGCGGGATAAGGATTTTTTCATGACTGCGTTCTCCGATGAGGCACGGGGGAGGGAGGTAAATGGGTAAGGGAGCGGTCGAGCCGGGCAGGTCCAGCCAGGTTCGCCGGCTGGACCGCTGCGGCTAATACCCGCGTGCTTCGGCGTTTTTGACCCGTTCGAATTCATAGCTGGTCTTGGCGAGGCGACGGGCTTCGTCGAAACGCTTTTCCGCCATGAGTTTGCTGAATTGCTGCGAACGTTCGTTCTCGATGCGGTTGGCGGCTTCGTCGTGGTCGCGTTGCTGCTGGGCCTCTTCCTGGCGGTTTTCGCGTTCGCGTTCCTGCCGGCGCTGTTTTTCCTTGTACTCGGCTTCGTGGACGGCTCGCTGCTGTTCGGCGCTCATCCTGCGCGCCCAGTCGTCGTTTTCGCGGGTGCGGCGTTCCTGTTCCTGCTTGGCTTTGTATTCGGCCTCGTTCCAGGCTGGACTGGTACCGCCCGATGCCTCGCGCTCGGCGGCCATCATCCGGGCTTCCTGGTCCTGCTGTTGCTGCTGGAACTTTTCCTGCATCGAGAAGGCGCGCTGCTGCGCGGTTTCGATGGTTTGGCGGTAGGAGTCCACCGTGCTTTGCTGGCGCCAGGCAAAGTAAAGATAGCCGAGGATGAAGACGCCCAGCAGAACGAGACCTATCGTCAGCAAGGAGCGGCTGCCGCCGTCGAAGCGCTTGCCGGAACCTGCTGCGGGCCGGGGCTGATGCAGTTGTACCGTTTGTGCCTCGCCGGCCTGCAAGCTGGCATCGTAGATCTTGCGGCGTATCGGATTCGACAGCTGCTGATAGGCTTCATCCAACTGCTCCAGCCGGCGTCGGCGCTGGACCGGATCGATGATCTCGCCCAATTGCTTCTGCAGGGCCAGGTACTGCGCATCGAGCAGCGCCTGGTCGGCCGTTGGGGTGACGCCGAACAAGGCGTAAAGGGTTTTTCCTGAGCGGGACATGGCGCGGGTCCTTTTAGATCTCGACCATTTCGAAGTCTTCCTTGCGTGCACCGCAGTCCGGGCAGGTCCAGTTCATGGGGATATCCTCCCAGCGGGTACCTGGCGCAATGCCATCTTCCGGCAGCCCGGCGGCCTCATCGTAGATAAAGGCGCAAATGAGGCACATGTATTTTTTCATGGCGGGTAAAGTGGGGTTAGACGAATGGGCTAAAATTCTACCGTATCTCCCTCTTCCCCATCCTCCCCGAATTCTCTCCATGACCCAAGCCCCACCGATTATTCTTGTATTTGCCGGCAACGACCCCTCCGCCGGCGCCGGGCTGGCTGCCGATGTCCTGACCATTTCCTCGCTGGGCTGCCATCCCTTGCCGGTGGTAACGGCCGTTACCGTGCAGGACACCACCGGTATGGAAGACTTCCTGGTGATGGAGGCCGACTGGGTCTCCGACCAGGCCCGCTTTCTGTTGGAGGATATGCAGATCGCCGCCATCAAGGTCGGTGTGCTGGGCAGTATGGAAAACCTGACCGTGCTGGCCGAGATCGCCGCCGACTATCCGGATATCCCGCTTATCCTGGATCCGGTGTTCGCCACGGGCAGCGGCGATGAGTTCGCCGACGACGAAATGATCAGCGCCATGCGCGAGTTGTTGTTGCCGCACACCACCATCCTGACGCCCAATAGCCTGGAAGCGCGGCGCCTGGCCAGCGACGATCCGGACGAGCAGGATGGCATGAGCGTGGACGAAGCCGCCTTGCGTATCCGCCAGTTCGGTTCGGAGTTCGTGTTGATCACCGGCACGCACGAAAATACGCCGGCCGTCAGCAATGCGCTGTTTGGCCCGACCGGTCGGGTCAGGGTGGATAGCTGGGAACGCTTGCCGGCCAGCTACCATGGCTCCGGTTGCACCCTGGCCTCCGCCGTGGCGGCCTTTCTCGCCAATGGCATGGAAATGTCGCAGGCGGTGCGCGAAGCCCAGGACTACACCTGGCACACCCTGAAGAACGCTTATCGGCCGGGTATGGGCCAGTTTATTCCGGACCGGCTGTTCTGGGCGCGCGGCAAGGGCGAGGAAGAGAAGGGCGCATGATGCTGCCCCTGCCGCGTGGGCTATACGCCATTACCCCGGACCGCGCCGATACCGACAGCTTGCTGAACGCCGTCCGGTCTGCCCTCGCCGGAGGGATAGGCGTACTGCAATACCGCAACAAGCAGGCCGATGCCATGCTGCGGAGACAACAAGCCGAAGCCCTGCTGGCGCTCTGCCGGCCGGCCGGCGTACCGCTGGTCGTCAACGACGACCTGGCGCTGGCGCTGGCCATCGATGCCGACGGTCTGCATCTGGGCAGCGAAGACGGCGATCTGGCTGCCGCACGAGCGGCATTGGGGCCGGCACGGCTGCTGGGCGCTTCTTGTTACGATCGCATCGAATTGGCTGCATCCGCCATTGCTGCGGGTGCCAGCTATGTGGCATTTGGTGCGGCTTATCCGTCCACCACCAAACCCCATGCACCGCATGCACCCCTGGCGCTCTACCGGCAGGCAGCCGCCAGCCTGTCCCGCCCGGTCGTGGCCATAGGCGGGATTACCGTGTCCAACTGCGCGCCCCTGCTCGCTGCCGGCGTGCATGGCGTGGCGGTGTGCAATGGCTTGTTCGACGCGCCCGATATTGCCGCGCGGGCGATGGCGTTTCAAGATGTGACGGCTGGCGACGCGTCCATTTAATCCGTCGTATTGCTCGCAAGTTAGCCGGGCAAATTCCGCAAAAGATCACTTATATATGCCAGCGGCGGGGTGCCGGCCGCCGCCAGCTGGCGCGCCGGGCGAGTCGCTGTACCATTTCGATAAAACAAATTCCGTTTACAACAACGCAATGCATAGCGCTGGTGTTTAATCGTATCTGAATATTGTATTCATTTTTGTTTTGGAGAGATTGGAATGGAAAATATTAGCAATCGCAATGCCATGTCGAGCAATTATTCCGCTGGAAAAAGTGAAGATGCCGATCTTAATACGTCAGTGGCGACCCTTCGAATAAATTGTTTTCAATTGGAAGTGGACGATACGCTAGCGGAGGTTAATGAGTTCAGCCCGGTCTTGATCACGCTATTTGCAGCACCCCGCGATTCGGAGGGCGGCAGCGTGCATGGCGCTCAGACCGCAATGGTGACGAAATCCAATCAACCCCCTCCACTCCAGGTGATGTTGATTCATGTCGTGGGTGTATCTAGTTTCCAGCAAGCAGTGCTTATATTGTTTGTCGGGGCGCCAGCGGGTAGCAAGAATGCTGCTCCACAGCGAAATACGGCTTCGGCACCTTCTCCCGCCGCGCGCGAGGCTGCCGACAATGCGCCGGTTGAAGCGAAACAGCCCGCCTCGGCCAGGCCGGCCACGACGCCCTCGGTACCGCGATCGAGCGGCATGTCATCCCCTCACAACGTACCACTGGGGAGGTCCGATCCCCGGTATGAGCCACCAGGGAACCCGCTGGGCTTGTTGGGCCCGGCCACGATGGCGACGATGCAGAATCCGTTCGCGATGGCGCCGAACTATGGCAACCAATCGAGCTTCGGTCATTTCACGCCGACTTATCCTGCCGCGATTTCCCAGCCGAACAGGGCGGCGGCGATACCCGTCGATATCACCGGGGCGAGTGCAGCGGGCAATGATCAAGCCACCATGAGCGATTCGCCGCCGACATACGCAGAGGCAACTTCCGCATCGTCCGTACCGGCAGCGTCGAGTCCTGCCGGAGCGCCGCCGGCCTACGAAACCGTATTTCCCCCGGGTCCTTACGTATTGGATATTTCGGACTATGCCGCACCGCCGTTTTACGAAGACCCTCCTCTTCCAGCAGGGGGCGCGGCTTCGCCGGTCGATACAGTTGGCGTGCATGCGGACGGGCGCAATCAGTCCCCTGGCGATATTACAGTGCCTGATTACGGTCGGATGACGCCTGAACAATTGGCGTTGGAAAAGAAGAAGCAACTATTGGCATCGTTGGAAGGCATGTCGGCAACCCAGCAATCCAGCAATCCAGCATCTCAGCAACACGCCGAGCCGGACAGGGCAGCCAAGAACCCAGAGGCGATTGAAAGGAACAGGATTGACATGAAGACGGGAGCCGCTGCCGTTCGGAGCGAGATCGATCTACTGCAGGCGGGCAATCCAGTGCCGGCGGCGTAAAATATTGATCCCTCGGCTACTACGCGAAAAGTGACACGATAGACAAGGGAGGCTTGCGCCTCCCTTGTCTATTGACCTTCGGCTTGTCGCCAGGCCGCTTTGTTCTATCCAAACGCTCAGAACTTCTTCAGCTGTCTTTCCGCTTCCTTGGCGGCATCGCTGCCGGGATAAGCGGCAATCAATTCCTTCAAGGTCTTGGTGGCACCCTTCCTGTCGGATTTTTCCAGCTGTACGGTGGCAATGGCCCGCAAGGCATCGGGCGATTTGGCATGTTCCGGGTAGGCATCCACCAGCTTGCGCCAACTGATCTGGGCGGCACCGACGCTGCCGGTCTGGGCCTGGGCCATGCCTAGCCAGAACAGTGCGCTGGGAGCGGCCTGGGTGGCGGCGTAGCGGCTGGTCACGATACCCAGCGCATCGATGGCCGATTTGAGCTTGCCGTCGCGATACAGATTGTAGGCGGACTCGTAGGCCGTGGCTGCGTCCGCTTCCAGTTGGGCATTGTGCGCTTCGTCGCCGGCGCTGGCCGGCTTGGCCTTGCCTTCCTCGATATTGCGCAGTCTGCCGTCCAGATCGACATAGAGATCCTGCTGCCGCTTCTGCAGCCCCTGCAGGTTGAAGGTGAGGACTTCCAGTTGCCCGCGCAATTGCGCGATCTGTTGACCCAGTTCGCTCAGCTGGCCGGTCAGGTCGATCAGCTTCTGGCTGCTGCGGCTGTCCAGCTGGTCGAGTTTGTCGGCGACGGCGGCAATTTTGGCGTCCTGCTGGGCGCGCACTTCGGCAATCTGTTTACGTGCCTCGTCGTCATCGAACAGTCCGGCCTGGGCCGGGAAGGCCAAGGCCGTCAGCAATACGAGAGGAAGAAGCCGGTTCAGCATCGTGAAATCCTTCGATGTCCATTTATGCAACACCCCGTGACGGGCACGGGGTGGGGTGACGCGGCCAGTGCCCGCAGGGGCGGGCCACTGGATTTACTCGCCGCCGTATACCACGTCGGCGCGACGGTTCTCGGTGTAACTGTCTTCGTCGTGGCCGGTAGCGCGCGGCTTTTCCTCACCATTGCTGGTGGCTTCCAGCTGCTTTTCCTGCGCGCCCAGTACGCTCAGCGCCTTGCGTACCGCTTCGGCCCGCTTTTGGCCCAGCGCCAGATTGTATTCACGGCTACCGCGCTCGTCGGCATTGCCCTCGATACGGACCGAACGGCCGGGATTGGAAGCCAGGTAGCGGCCGTGGGCATCGACCAGGTTTTGCTGATCGCCACGCACATCGTACTTGTCGTAGTCGAAGTAGATGCTGCGCTTGGACAAGGCGTTGGCCGGATCATTGAGCGGATCGAGCTTGCCGCCATCATTAGGCCGGATGGGCTGGGTCTGGGCACCGTTGTCGCTTACCGGTTTGGACGCATTGTCGGCGGGTTTGCCGGATTCGACCGGCGCGGGCGGGGTGCTGGCACAGGCGGCAAGCAGGCCGACGAGAGTAAGGCTGACAAGGGTCTTGTTCATTGCATGGCTCCTAGCTGGGACGTTGTTGTCACGGATTATGATTATGGGTTGGAGGATAGCCGACTCATGGCGATTTGCCCCGCGTAGGGGCCCCAGGCCGGTTCACGTGCATCGCCATTGGCGGTGAGGCGTTGCTGGGTCTGGCCGTCGCTGGAAACGGTCGCCAGGACGCCGCGGTTGCCGGCCTCGCCGGCGTAAAGGATCAGCTTGCCATTCGGGGCGAAACTGGGCGATTCATCGTAGCTGCCATTGGTCAGCGACTGGCTTTGGCGGCTGGCCAGGTCCATGACGGCCACCACGAAGCGGCCATTGTCCCGCCGCACATAGGTCAGCGATTTGCCGTCCGGCGAGAACTGCGGCGACACATTGTAGCTGCCGTCGAAGGTCAGCCTTTGCGCTTCGCCGCCGCTGCTGGGCAGCAGGTAGATCTGCGGGCTACCGCCACGGTCCGAGGTAAAGGCGATGCTGCGGCCATCCGGCGAAAAAGTGGGCTCGGTATCGATGGCGCTGCTCTTGCTCAGGCGGCGGGGAGCGCCGCCATGGGTGTCCACCAGGTAGAGCTGCGAAATGCCATCCAAGGTCAGGGTCACCGCCAGGCTGCCGCCATCCGGCGAGAAGGCGGGCGCGCTATTGCTGCCTTTGAAGGCGGCGACGGCGCGGCGGCTGCCGGTGTAGAGATCCTGTACAAAGACGATGGCTTTCTTGCGCTCGAAACTGACATAGGCCAGTTGGCGGCCATCGGCCGACCAGGCCGGCGACATGATGGGCTCATTCGAGCCCATCACCGTCTGGGCGTTATGGCCGTCGGCATCGGCGACTTGCAGCTCGTAGCGCTTGCCCTGCTTCAATACGTAGGCGATGCGGGTGGAAAACACGCCGCGTTCACCGCTGAGCGCTTCGTAGATCTGGTCGGCCAGCTGATGGGCGGCCCGGCGGGTTTCGCCCGCCTTGGCGCGTAGCTCGAAGCCGGCCAGCTGCTTCTGCGTGACGGTGTCGTACAGGCGCAGATGCAGCACGGTGGAGCCGTCCGCTTCGACGCGGGCGCTACCGGTGGCCAGCGCATCGGCGCCGCGGCCTTTCCAGCCGCTCAATTCGGCTTGCGCGACTTGCTCAGGCAGTGGCGCGGCGCCCGACTCGATCAGCTTGAAGCGGCCGCTGCCGGCCAGATCGGCGCGTATCACGGCCGTGACCGATTCCTTCAGGGCGGCTTCACCCGTGAAGCCAGCGATGGTGACAGGCAGCTGGCGGGCGCCGGTACCCGTCACTTCGATCGTGACATCGGCGTGCGAGGCCAGGGTAAGCGAAGCCAGCAAGAAGGGGGCGATCCAACGAGTGAGCTTTTGATTAATCATGGAGTCGGTATTTGATCTTGTGGGTCGTGAACAGGGAAAAGTCTAGTCCCGTCGGCAGGGTTGGGTAACTACCGGTTTTTTCGATGGCCTTCTTTACCGCGCGATCAAAGGCGCGATTGCCACTGGAACTGACGACGCGAACCGACTGGATACGCATATCCGGCCGTAGTGCTACTTCGAAAAGGGCTTCGGGATTACCGGCCTGCTTGCTCGCATAGCGCATCTGGCTGCGGATGCGCCGTCTGACCTTGTCCACGTATTCGGCCAGCAGGGTCTCGCTGGAGACGACCGGGGCGATGGCAAGCGGTGCACCGACCGCTGCGGCCGGGGCCGCGCTGGCCGGCTGCGGGGCAGTCGCCGGCCCGGGGGGCTTGGCACAGGCCGCCAGTAACAGGACCAGCCCCAGGCCGGCGAAGGTTGGGAGGGGCGATCTATTGTTCATGCAGGCGGTACTTCAGGATGTGATTGCGAATGCTGCCGCTGAATTCCATGCCTGCCGGCAGGGGCGGATACTGTTCGATGCGCATCAGCGCGCGTTTGACGGCTTCGTCGAAGGCGGCGTTGCCGCTCGATTTCTTCATTTCCACGTTCAATACCGCCATATCGGGCAATAAGGTGACCCGGAACTCCACCACCGGGTTCCCCGGATCGTCGTCCGGATAATTCATCTTGCTGCGGACAAGATTGCGCACCCGTGCGTAATAGGCATCCGCCACGCCCGCCCGGTTGGCCGCTTCCGCCGCCTGCTGGCGGGCATTGATGGCCGCCAGCGAAACGCTGGGGTCCAGTGGCGGTCTCGCCAATTTGCCGGCCAGTTCGCTAAGCAGTTTTCCCTTGCCCACTTCCACCTTTTCCGGCGGTTTGCGTAGCGGCGGTTCCACTTTTTTAGGCGGCTCGGGTTTTTTCAGCGGTTCGGGCCTGGGCAGCGGCTTAAGCGGGCGGGGCTTTTCCAGCTGGATCTGCGGTTTGACCGGTGCCGGCTCGGGCTCCGGTTCCGGCTCCTCCGGCTTGGGCACGGGCCGCGTCTTGACGGGCGGCTGGATGGCCGGTCCGGCTTCCAGTGTCCCGGCCCATAGTTCCACCTGGACCGGCGCGGCCGGACTGGTCTGCCACTGCACGCCGACGTACAGCAGCACACCGATCAGCCCGTGTACCGCAATGGCCAGGCCGAGGGAAAGGGCACGATGCTCTTCGCGCGGGACCATGCTATTCATCGTTCCGGCATGACTTCCAGGCCGACGCGCTCGACGCCGCTTTTCTTGAGCGCGTTCATCACCTTGATAATGGCATCGTAGCGGACCTCCTTGTCCCCACTGATCAAGACCGGGCGGGTCTGGCTGAGGCTGCGTGCCCGGATGGCGGCGATCAGGGCCGTGGTATCCGCCATGCGGTCCTTGTCGGTCCCATCCGCCAGGGTCATGGCTTCATCGCGATTGATCAGCACCCGCAAGGGCTTCACATCCAGCGCGCGGTCGGCCTTTGCCACGGTGGGCAGGTTGACCACGCCAGGCTGCAACATGGGTGCGGCGACCATGAAAATGACCAACAGCACCAGCATCACGTCGATGTAGGGCACCACATTGATATCTGCCTTGGCGCGGCGAGCTCGGCGAGCCATATCATCTTCCTTAGTATTGCTTGACGCGGAAGCCGCGTGCTTTGAGTAGGTCCACCACGCTGTCGGGGCCGGCCAGATGACCGGCGCCTATCACCACCAGCGGCGCCGGCTGGCCGGCCATATTGGCGATCTTGTCGGCCATGGTGCGATTGCGTTGCCCCAGCAGCTTATCGTTCAGGCGCTTACTGATCGCGTTGTCCTGGGTGTAGTCGTCGATGATGCGGCGCATGGCGGGTGCATCGCCCCGCTGCCAAGCGCTGATCATGCTTTCCAGCATGGGCTTGACCAGCTGTTTGCCCAGCGGCTCCAGCGTAGCAAGCAGCACGCCCACGCTTTCTTCCTGCGGCAGGCTGTCGAACAACTCGAACTGCGCCCGGATCGATTCCAGTTCCACGACCTTCTTGCGGTCGGTACGGGCACGCTGCAGGAAATGCATATCGATACCGCTCTGCGGCTGAAAGCCCAGCTTCTGCATTTCCAGCACCGACAGGGTCAGGCCCAGCAGCCATGGCTTCATCCGATCGGCCGCCACGCGGGGCAGGTTGGCACGGGCCAGGGCGACATTGAGCTGCTTGTTCTGCGCCGGCGTGAGCATATTGGCCAGCGATTGGTCGGGTGGCAGCATGGCCATGGCGAACAGCGGCGCAACGGCGGTCGGATCGCTGACATCGGCTTCCACCGCCAAGGTGTCGGCTTCGCGATAGGCCGCTTCGATGGGCGCGGCCAGCGGATAGAAATCGCTGCGGCCCAGGTGGATGGAACCCAGCAGCCAGACGCGCTGGCCTTCCCGTTCAGCCTCCCAGAGAAACAGCTTGGCTTGCGCCGCCAGGGCGCCACAGGCCAAGCACAGCAGCAGAAGGATGCGCAGCCGGGCCGCGGGTCGGTTCATGGTCATTTGCCTGCCTGCCGTTGCAGAATATTGCTGAATTCCTCGATAAAGCTGTCGAAGCGATTGGCCAGCCTATCGACGTCGTGCGAAAAGCGGTTGTAGGCCACCACCGCGGGAATGGCGGCGAACAGGCCGATGGCGGTGGCGACCAGCGCCTCCGCGATGCCGGGCGCGACCTGCGACAAGGTGGCCTGGCCCACGTTGCTGAGGCCGCGAAAGGCATTCATGATGCCCCACACCGTACCCAGCAGACCGATATAGGGCGAGATGGAGCCGACCGTGGCCAGAAAATTGGTATGCGCGTCCAGCCGATCGACTTCGCGTTGGCAGGCGGCTTTCATGGCGCGGCGGGTCCCCTCCATCAGGGCACCCAGATCATGGCCGGCCTGCCTTCGCAATTTGAGGAATTCCGCGAAACCCGCTTCGAAGATCTTTTCCATGCCCACGCTGGCGCCGTCGCGGCTGACCTGCTGGTAGAGGCTGTTCAGATCGGAGCCGCCCCAGAAAGCGGTTTCGAAGCTGTCGGTCTTGCCGCCGGCATGGCGCAGGCCGAACCATTTCACAAAAATATGCCACCAGGACAGCAGGGACAGCATCATCAGGATGGCCAGAACGATCTGTACCACGATGCTGGCGTTGCTGATAAGGCTGAAGATGGACAGGTCGTTGGTGGTCAGTGAGGCTTCCAAGAGCGGGGTTCCTTCTCGATATTTTGCATGCGGCGCCGACCGCGAAATCCAGTCGAACGCGCATTATGCGTAAAAATTAGCTGATCAGTCGCTGAACGAAGCATTCGGACCGCCCGCAGGCAGGCCGAAATGGCTGTAGGCCAGCAGTGTTGCCACCCGTCCGCGCGGTGTTCTTTGCAGCAGACCCTGCTGGATAAGATACGGTTCCAGCACATCCTCGATGGTATCGGCGGATTCGCCGATGGCGGCGGCGACATTGTCCAGCCCAACCGGGCCGCCGCCAAATTTCTCTATCACCGCACTCAGCAATTTGCGATCCATCACGTCCAGGCCGGCATGGTCGACATCCAGCATCAACAAGGCCGCATCGGCGATGTCGCGACTGACCCGCCCGTCGTGGCGCACCTCGGCAAAGTCGCGCACGCGCCGCAGCAAGCGGTTGGCGATGCGGGGCGTGCCGCGCGAACGGCGGGCGATCTCGAAGGCGCCTTCCTGGTCGACTTCGACGTTGAGCAGTTCGGCCGAACGGCTGACGATGCGGCTCAGCTCCGCCGGGGTATAGAACTCCAGCCTGGCGACGATGCCGAAGCGGTCGCGCAAGGGATTGGTCAACATGCCGGCACGGGTGGTGGCGCCGATCAGGGTGAAAGGCGGCAGGTCCAGCTTGACCGACCGGGCCGCCGGCCCCTCGCCTATCATCAGGTCCAGCTGAAAATCTTCCAGGGCCGGGTAGAGGATTTCCTCGACAACCGGGCTGAGCCGGTGGATTTCGTCGATAAACAGCACATCGTGCGGTTCCAGATTGGTCAGCATGGCGGCCAGGTCGCCGGCCCGTTCCAGCACCGGGCCGGAAGTCTGGCGCATATTCACGCCCAGTTCGCGCGCAATGATATTGGCCAGGGTGGTCTTGCCCAGACCCGGCGGGCCGAACAACAAGACATGATCGAGCGCTTCGCCGCGCTTCTTGGCCGCCTCGATAAAGATCTCCAACTGGCCGCGGGCTTTCTCCTGGCCCACATACTCGTCGAGCAGCTTCGGCCGCAGCGCCCGTTCCAGCGCCTCTTCCTGGCTCGATTGGCGGCTGGGCGTGACCATGCGGGCGGGCGCACTGCTAAGGTTGTCGGATTGGATCATTTAAGTGGGACCAGGATAATTGGGACGTCGCCGGATGTGCGGGCGAGATAGGGATACGCATCGGAGTACGATCGTACACCACCTTGTCCATCCTCACACTTTCGCCAGCGATTTCAAGGCCATGCGGATACCGTCGTTGACGCTGACATCGTCCGGCATACCCTTGATCGCCGCATTCGCTTCGCGCTCGTTATAACCCAGGCCCAGCAAGGCATTGACTACATCGTCGCGCGCGCTGGCCGGCGCGACGAACAGGCCGGCGGCATGGGCATGCAAGGCGGTGGTGCCGGCCAATTTGCCGCGCAGCTCCAGGATCAGCCGTTCGGCGGTTTTCTTGCCGATGCCGGGTACCTTGGCGAGGCGGGGCGCATCGTCCCGTTCCACCGCCATGGCCAACTCGTCGGCGGTCAGGCCGGACAGTACCGCCAGCGCGATCTTGGGGCCGATGCCGCTTACTTTCACCAGCTGGCGAAAGGTTTCCCGTTCGCCGCGGGTGGCGAAGCCGTACAGTAGCTGCGCATCCTCGCGCACCACGAAGTGGGTGTAGAGCGATGCCGTCTCGCCCGCGTGCGGCAGCACGTACAGGGTGGACATGGGCACATCGAGTTCGTATCCCACCCCGTGCACATCGAGCAGGATATGCGGTGGGTGTTTTTCCAGCAGCTTGCCGGTGAGTTTGCCTATCATGTGTTTTTTCCGAAAAGTTAAAGGCTGACCCAGCGGCCGCGCCGCGATTTCATGCCCAGATTGGCCAATCCGCCGCTGGCATGGTTGGCATGGGTGAGGGCGCAGGCGAGCGCGTCGGCGGCATCGGCTTGCGGCTCGCCGGCCAGATGCAGCAGCCGCTGCACCATATGGCTGACCTGCTCCTTGGCGGCATGGCCATTGCCGACCACCGCCTGCTTGACCTGCAAGGCGGTGTATTCGGCCACCGGCAAGCCGGCGAGGACCAGGGCCGAGATGGCGGCGCCACGCGCCTGGCCTAGCAGCAGGGTCGATTGCGGGTTGACGTTGACGAAAACCTGTTCCACCGCGGACTGCTCCGGTTGGTAAAGGCGACACACTTCGCCGATGCCTTCCAGCAAGACTTTGAGCCGGGTCGGCAGGCTGCCCTCGCCGCTGCGGATGCAGCCGCTGGCCACGTAGATGCGGCTTTGTCCGGCGATATCGATCACGCCGAAGCCGGTGGTGCGCAGGCCGGGATCTATGCCAAGAATACGGATGGGATATTCCTTCAGGTTGCGGTGCTATGCTGCCGATTATATCGTCCCGCCACCTCGTACCGGTCCAGCCATCGTGATTGTCAGGAAATACTTTCCCAGCAACCCCAACCTTAGCAACGAAGCCATGCTGGACGGTTTCAAGCAAGGTAGCGCCGTCATGTCCGGCCTGCGGGCAGTCGCCTTCGCCATGCCGCTTAGCCGCGACCGCTTGCTCTATCTATCGCTTTCGGCCTCGGAATTGTACGGGGAGCCGGTCAGTGTGCTGTATGACCACCCGAATTTCTGGCTGGAAGCCATCGATCCCGCCGACAAGCCGGCCGTTTGGCTGGGCATGGACAAGTTGCGCCAGAACGGCGCCGGCGAGGCGGAGTTCGTCTACCGCCTGATGAGCGGGGCCGGCGACAGCACCTGGGTCCTGCATCGTTGCAAGGTGATCACCAATGAAACAGGGGTGCCGCTGCGCATCGATTGCCTGATCACCCCCTGCCAAGCGCCGGCCCCGGCGGCGGCGCGGCACGAAATCGGCAATGCCGTCTTTGCCGCGGCGGGCGATGCCATGCTGGTTCGCGATGCGGCCAGCCTGGATATTCTCGATGCCAATACCGCCACCTTGGCCTTGCTGGCGTGCAGCCGCGGCGAGTTGTTGCGGCAGCGCTTGACGGATTTTTCCGCCACGACGGAAGGTTTCGATACGCGGGCCGAGGCAAGCCATATCGATGCCGCCCGGCATGGCCGGCCACAGCGCTACGACTGGCTGGTGGCGCCGCGCGAGGGTGACGCGCGCTGGGTCGAGGCCGTTACCAGCAGCTTGCGGCACGCCGGCCGCGACTGCCTGCTGACGATCCTGCGCGATACCGATAGACGCCATCGCGAATTGGAACAGCAGGCCCTGGCGGTCGAACTGGTGGATAGAGGCCGCGATCCCATTGCCTGGGCCAACCCGGCCGGCCAGTTGCTGCGGCTGAATGCGGCCGGTTGCGAACTGCTGGGTGTGCACCAGGATGCGGTATGCGATCTGTTTATCACCGATCTCCTGCCGGTCTGGGCGCAGCCGCATTTCCTCCATACCTGCCTGCCGCTGGCCACCAAGGATGGGATCTGGCGGGGTGAAATGGGCCTGGTCCGGCGCGACGGCGGCAATCAGCCGGTCATGCTGACCTTGCTGGCGCACAAACGCAGCGGCGCGATCAAGGGCTATAGCCTGGTCGCCCAGGACATCGCCGTCTGGAAGCTGAAGGAACAGCGCTATAAGCGCGACAAGGAAGAGCTGGAAAACGACAAGCTGCTCAAGGATAAGCTGCTGGAGAACGTCAGTGCCGGCTTGTTGCCGCCCTTGGACCAGCTACGCCAGATCGCCCAGATCCTGGAACGCAATCCGGCCGATGTGGAACGGGCGCTACCCCACCTGAAGCGCGCCATCGAGCAGGCCAGGCGCCTGGTGGATGCCACCACCGAATACCTTAAGGCCGGCGCACAGCGCGATCTCCCGCTGAAGAAGTAGCTGGGTGGAGTGAAGACTGAGCGTTCTGTTCAGCACCCGGGGGACCCGGGTGTTCACCGGTCGTGATATATCGACGGCCCTTCGCTGTTTTATTCCGACTCCCCCCGCCCTCGTACCCGCAAGGAGTAGGCCGTGGTTGTACGGTGCCTTCGGCGCCTACAACCACGCACCCGCCGCGAGGGGGCCTCGCTAACGCTCGAATGTGTCTTCCCCACGGTCGTCCGTATCAATTCAGTTCGTTATCGCTACGGGTAAAGCTCCAGGCGCGGGTAATCGACAGGATGTCGGCCGGTTTGCCGGTGCCGTCCAGAATGCCCTTCGGCAGGGTCGAGAAGGGCGCCGACATGCGCAGGATCCGGCGGGCGGCTTCATCGAGCTCCTTGTCGCCGGACGAACGGTCGATGGTCACGTTGTGCAAGGAGCCATCGGACCGGATCTCCACCGTGATCAGCAACTTGCCATACAGGCGCTTGCCTTGCCCGTTGGTCGGATAGTTGAGGTTGCCGATCCGCTCGATCTTGATCCGCCAGGCGTCCACGTAGCGGGCTTCCACCACGCCCTTGGCGCGCGCGCCGACAAAGGCCTTGCGTGGGCGCGATTGGTAGGCCTGCAATTCGCGGGCGATCTCGCCTTCCTTGCGATCGATCTCGCTGGCCTGGTGGCGCAGGGTATCGAGGTCCAGTACCGCGTCGGACGGCGAGGGCGACTGCTTGACCGCATCGGCCGACAGCTTCGGCGCCTGCTGCAGATTGCCGAGCAGCTTGCGGAGCTGGGTTTCCTGTTCGACCTGGCGTTTGCTGGCCTGCTCCAATTCGGGGCTGGGGTTTTCAACCTGCTCGGCCGGCAGCGGCGTCTTGATGCGCCGGTCGGCCTCGTCGGTATTGCCGCCGCCGTCCAGGTTCGCCTGTGCCAGCACATCCGCCTTGGCGGGTGCGGTTTTCGACTGGGCATTTACCAGGACGATTTCCAGCGACGCGCGATTGAATAGCGTACGCGGATCGGGCGGCGAGAAACGCACGGCGCCGATCAGCAGAAAGTGGGCGAGCACCGACAAACCGACGGTGGTCATGAAGATCTTGTTGTCCGGCTGGGCCGGTTCGAGAGTATCGACGGACATGGAATAGGGAACAGGCGAAAGGGAAACGGGCCAAGCCAGCCGCGCGGCAGTGTAGCACAGCGTTCAAAGCGGCCGGGCGCACTCATTTGAACACAGCCGCCGTTCCGATGTCGGAGCATGCAATTCTGCCCTTCCATCGCTTAGCCGGCAGGGCTAAGATCATTGACCAGTTGCACACGAACCGGCGGCATGCAATTTGCACGGCATGGGAGAGTGGTTCGTGGCGGCGCTTCCCCCAGACCTGGAGAGATTTGATGAAATTGCTGTTCGCTGCCCTGTCGGCAGCTACCGTGCTGACGGCCCAGGCCGCCCCCGACGGCCGTGCCATGGCGGCCAAGTACAACTGCCTGGCCTGCCATCAGGTCGACAAGAAGGTTGTCGGGCCGGCTTTCCGGGATGTGGCGGTCAAATATCGTGGCGACAAGAAGGCGGAAAGCCGTTTGATCGAGAAGGTCAAGAAGGGAGGGGTAGGCGTATGGGGCCAGATTCCCATGCCGGCCCAACAGATAAGCGATGCCGATCTGAAGGTGATCATGCAATGGGTTCTGAGCCAGAAATAAACCCTTCGCGCGCGGCATGGCGGTTTGTGCGATAAATCCATCTATCGCCCATCCGACAATGACGGTTGCAAGTAGAGGGGTAGCCCGTTAAGCTCGCGCCCCGCAACTTTCAGGAATCGCTCGCCCAGCCAGGCGGTCATTCCGTCAATTCAGTGTGGAGAAGCCCACCATGGTCAAGAAACTCACCGAGGAAGATGTCCTCAAATGGAACGGCGACGACTACATGAACGAGGATCATCTCGCGTTCTTCCGCCAACGTCTCCTGGACATGAAGGCTGAACTGCTGGCCAACGCCACGGCTACCAGCCAGCACTTGCAGGAACAGGAAGCCACGCCGGATCCTGCCGACCGCGCCACGCTTGAAGAAGAGTACGCCTTGGAACTGCGTACTCGGGATCGCGAGCGCAAGCTGTTGTTGAAGATCGATTCCACCATCAAGAAGATCGATGATGGCGAGTATGGCTATTGCGACGATACAGGCGAGCCGATCGGCTTGCCGCGCCTTCTGGCGCGGCCGACCGCTTCGCTGACCGTGGAGGCGCAGGAGAGGCGCGAGCGTCTCAAGAAGCAATACGCCGATTGAGTCGCTTTGCCTTACCCAGAACCGCCGGCCTTCGTGTCGGCGGTTTTGCTTTTTGCGCGGCACAACAAGTTATTTGCACGGGTTCGGGGCTGCCGCTAATCTAGGCGGCTCCCGATCCTCTGCCAAGTTGCCCGCCATGCTGTTCAAGACCGACGACGTCCGTATCAAGGAAATCAAAGAACTGCTGCCCCCCATCGCGGCGCTGGAAAAATATCCGGTGACCGAGGTGGCCACCACGACGACCTTCCAGACACGCCAGTCCATCCACCGGATACTGACCGGCGAGGACGACCGGCTACTGGTGGTGATCGGCCCCTGCTCGATCCACGACCCGGATGCCGCCCTCGACTACGGCCGCCGCCTGCTGGCGGTCGGCGAGGAATTGGCGCGCGATCTGCTGATCGTGATGCGGGTCTATTTCGAGAAGCCGCGCACCACGGTGGGCTGGAAGGGCCTGATCAACGATCCGCACCTGGACGGCAGTTTCGATATCAACAATGGGCTGCGCCTGGCGCGCAAGCTCCTGCTCGACCTGAACGATATGGGTGTCCCGGCCTCGACCGAGTTCCTGGACATGATCACGCCGCAATATTTTGCCGACCTGATCAGCTGGGGCGCCATCGGCGCCCGTACCACCGAATCGCAGGTGCACCGCGAGCTGGCCTCCGGGCTGAGCTGCCCGGTCGGTTTCAAGAACGGCACCGACGGCAACCTCAAGATCGCCATCGACGCAATCCGCTCCGCCAGCGTACCGCACCACTTTCTGTCGGTGACCAAGTTCGGTCACTCGGCCATCGTTTCGACCGGCGGCAATCCCGACTGCCATGTGATTCTGCGCGGCGGCAAGACCCCCAACTATTCGGCTGAACATGTGGGCGCAGCGGTGTCCAGCCTGACGGCCGCCGGTTTGCCGGAAAAGGTCATGGTCGATTTCAGCCATGCCAACAGCAGCAAGGATTTCCGCCGGCAGATCACCGTGGGCGACGATGTGGCCGGCCAGATCGCCGGCGGCAATCACGCCATCTTCGGCGTGATGATCGAAAGCCATATCCACGAAGGCCGCCAGGACCTGATCGAAGGCCAGCCCTTGAAATACGGTTGCAGCGTGACCGACGCCTGCCTGGGCTGGGACGACAGCGTGCAGCTGCTGAAGACCCTGGCCGGCGCGGTTTCCGCGCGCCGGAAGGGCAGCAGCGTTTAAAACACCCTCAGCGTGGACGGCGGTTGTTGAAGCGGCCGTCGCCGCGCTTGGGCGCTTGTGGCCGGCGGCTGTGCCGTTGCAGGCTGTTCTGTACCTGCAACAGGCGATCGATGGTGGCCGAAGTCGATTGCATCAAGGTCTGCGCCTTGTCGCCGTCGGGGAAGGTGTCGGGCATGCGGTAGCTCAGCCAGGCATAGGCGGCGTACAGCTTGCAGCTATCTTCAAAGAATTGCAGGTCGTGACGCCCCATGTTTTCCGCCTGCAGCAAGGGGGCCACGCCCTTGTCGGCGCGGGTCCGGGCCCAATCCTGCAGGGCGCGTTCCAGCAGGGGGATCTTGGTGGATACCGGGCACAGGCTGAGGGCAAAGCGATCGGCCAGCGGCAGGTCCAGGCCATCCAGCCATTTTGCCTTTTCCATCTGCTCGGTCAGGTTGGCCGGCAAAAAGAATTCATCGTGTACGTTGATATGCTTGGCGAACAGCTCCAATAGCGGATGCAGGCCGGATTGGCCCGTCGCTGCCGCGATCTGCTGTAGATAGTCCAGATTGGGCGCGACAAAGAAGCCGGTGCTGGGCAGCGGGTCGGGCTTTTGCTTCAGCAGTACGCTGATGATCTTGTGGGTATGCGCATCCAGCCCGGCCACGAAGCCGGCTTCGTGCTCGCCGAAGCGACCGGCCCGGCCGGCGATCTGCTTGGCCAGGGCGGCGGCAATCACCCCTTCGGCGTAGCCATCGTATTTGTAGGGCGTGGTGAAGATGATGCGCCGTGCCGGTGTGTTCAAACCCATGCCGATGGCGTCGGTCGCCACCACCACCTTGGTCTCGCCGTTTACAAAACGCTCAGCCTGCGCCTGCCTTACCTCGGGTGATAGATTGCCGTAGATGGCCGACACCGGAAATCCGCGCTCCACCACCTGGTCGCGCCAATTGAGCACTTCCCGGCGCGAGAAGGCGATCAGCACGTCGCCATTGCGCAGATTCGCCAGCGAGCCCAGTGCCTGTTTTTCCATCTCCAGTGGCGATTTGCGCGCCAATATCCGCACTTCCAGTGTCCCACCCACCCGCTTTACCAGCGATTCGATCGCCTCGCGGGCTTCCATTGCGCCCAACAGGTAGACGGTGCCCGCCGGCACCCCGCATACCGCCGCGGTCCAGGCAGCGCCGCGATCCGGGTCGTCCAGCAACTGGATCTCGTCGATGACGGCTACTTCCACGACGCGGTGCGGATTGAGCATTTCCACCGTACTGGCGACGTGGGTAGCGTCCGGATGCAATTTGCGTTGCTCGCCGGTCACCAGGCTGACGGGCACTCCCGCCGCCTGCAGTCGGTTGTAGTTCTCCAACGCCAATAGCCGCAGGGGAGCCAGATACACGCCCGACTTGGCCTTGACCAGATGTTCCATGGCGGCATGGGTCTTGCCCGAATTGGTCGGTCCCAGCACGGCGATAAAATGCCGCTTCATCGATTGGGCGGTGGTGAACGACTCGGGATACAGCGATAGGTTGACCGCATCGCGGGTACGTTCCGCCTGGCGCGCGGCGCCATGCCGGTCGCGGAGCGCTTCGATGCGGTCCATGGCCACCTGGCAGCGATCGCGCGCCAACTCGTACTTGGCCTGCAGCGCATGCAAGGGGCCGGCAGGATCCAGCTCGTATTGGTCGGCCATCTTCATCACCGACAGGGCGCACTGGCGCAATTGCGCTTCCAGCTTCTCGCGCGCCGCGTCGTTCAGGCGCTCGGTCAGTAATGACAAGCGGCCGCTATCGCTCAGTCGGCGCCATTTGCCGCTTTTACCCAGAAAACCTTCGTCCGGCACCAGGTGGTAGCCGACGGCCTGGCCGGCCACGATCACCTCGCCTTGCACCGACACGGCGTAGTGGCCGTCCACGGTGACGAGCGTGGCGTGGTGGGCTTGCAGATGTGCGCCAATGGCCGCGACTTCTGCTGTGACGGTATCGAGGGCGGCGGGTGTGGAAACGGTCATGTAGGCCTTGGACGACGCGGTTGACGATAAATGGGTGTGGCAGAAGCACTGCGGCGACGGCGGATTATCCCTGCTTTATCTGCAAGTTGGCACTACGTGGTGGGGTAGGGAACGCGGCATGCTGGTGTATTTTTCCGTATCATCGGTTTCATTTCCACCGTCAGCCGGTCCAGGCCGGGACTCGAAAGCGCTTGCATGCCGGTTACCACTCATCTCGTCTGTGCCCCCGACGACCTGCTCCCGCCTGCCATGGTCATGGAATGGCTAGTGCCGCCCGGAAGGGAGGTCGCTGCCGATACGCCCCTGGTACGCCTGGCCGTTGCCGGCGAGCCGCACCTCGTGTTGACACCGATCGCCGGCATCTTGACCGAACATTGCGTGGCGCTGGGCGAGCCGCTCGGCGCCAGCGATTTGCTGGCAATGATCGAAGCGGAAGAACCGGAATTCGGCATGGCGCTGATTGCCGCCGAGGATGCCGATGACAATCTGCGCATCCCCGCCTGCCGCTTGGGCGGCGGCCAGGCCCCGCAGGAGTGGGACGGGGATGCTTTGGCACTTTGCGCCGCCCTCGGCTTGTCGCCCGATGAAGTACCGTGCGCCGGGAGGCGCTTGGCCCGCCAGGACGTTGAACGGCACGTCAGGCAGGAACTGCGCGCGCTCGACGCGGCACGCGAACTGTTGCGGCGCTGAGGGCGGACTTACCAGCTGCCGACATTGGGCATGGATACCCACGGTTCGGCCGGCGGCAAGGGCCCGCCGGCCTGCAGCAGTTCGATGGAGATATTGTCCGGCGAACGGACAAACGCCATATAGCCATCGCGCGGTGGACGGCTGATGGTCACCCCGTGGTCCGCCAGGCGCTGGCAGGTAGCGTAGATATCATCGACCCGATAGGCGACATGGCCGAAGTTGCGGCCGCCGGTATAGGTTTCCGGGTCCCAATTGAAGGTGAGTTCCAGCTGGGCGTCTTCATCGCCCGGCGCGGCCAGGTAGACCAGGGTGAAACGCCCCGCTTCCACATCCTTGCGGGAAACGATCTGCAGCCCCAAGGCATCGCGGTAGAAGCGCAGCGATACGTCGAGGTCGGTGACGCGCACCATGGTGTGGAGATATTTCATGGTTCTGTCCAAAGGTTGAGTGGGATGGGCCGCCGTAGCGGTAGGCCGCACAAGGATATCGCCAAGGCCCCTACTCGGCGAGCAACTACCACCCAGGTAACGATAGGACTTGCCTAGCGAGGTCATCATGGGCAGAATGCGCATCTCGAATCGCCGACAGACTTGAAAACGGCTTTGCGCAGTGGATCGCACAAAGTTATTTTCACCGGGAAGCAAAGAATTTCTTGACACCCGGATCCAAGTCTCTATAATGCGCGGCTCCCTAGGGTCGTTAGCTCAGTTGGTAGAGCAGCGGACTTTTAATCCGTTGGTCGCAGGTTCGAGTCCCGCACGACCCACCAGGGAAACCGAAGTAATATTCGGGGCGTTAGCTCAGTTGGTAGAGCAGCGGACTCTTAATCCGTAGGTCCACAGTTCGAATCTGTGACGCCCCACCAGAATTTGCAGTGATACAAAAGGCCTTCTTCGGAAGGCCTTTTGCTATTTCCGCGCTCGATCGGCATTGCTGGCGGGTGAGGCCTGCTCTTGGTGGGCGGCGTCGAGGTAGTCCACGTACGTTGACGAGTCACATCGGCGCTGCCGATAATCCGCCGATGTCCAAGGCCCATCTTACCGTCCGCTTTCAAGCGGCGAAGCGCACTACAACATCACGCGAAGGCGTGGTGCATACAGCGCTGTCTACGGAGAAGAGCCGCTCCCAAGCCGCTTCTCGCATGAAGATGGGCTTGGGTTTGCAAACGCAGGAAAGCCAATACCTCTTCTCGACCGAAGATGCCGTGAATGCGGTCATCCACCACAAGAAGGTCAGCTTTGGCTGAGGTGCCTGTCACGCAGGAACTGCAGGCTAAGGCATTTGGCGTCCTCGAGCGTGGAGAGATCCAAGGGATGAATGGCGCCATTTTTCGCCCCGTGAAGTTATGTCCGATACTTTCGGCATTTTCGCTGGAAATGTCATTTTTATCGGACGAATTCTGCCTCAGCAACAGAATAGGCGACTGGACATGTAGAAATATGTCCGATATTTTAGGCGTGATATGCATAAGTGTCGGAAGTATCGGTCATGCCTAGAGTCCATCAAGTCATTTTTCCTGCGATAGCCAGGCAACTTACCGAACTCGGTGAGCGCCTGAGGCTGGCTCGTCTGCGCCGAAACCTGACGGCGGTGTCATTCGCGGAGCGGTTGGACGTTTCGCGGGATACCCTCAGTCGCCTGGAAAATGGTGATCCCAGTATTGCCATCGGTACTTATGCAAAGGCATTGCGAATTCTCGGGCTTGACCGGGATATTGACCAGATTGCCAGCGACGACGTCTTAGGTCGCAAGCTGCAAGATTTGGCGCTCCCTCCGCGCAAGAAAGCGGCGAGTGGAACAAGGCGCAATGCAGCGACTGGGGAGTTCAGCACAGCCCCCATTCGACATTCGCAAAAGGCATCCAAGCATGGCGAACCCACAAGGAGTGGGTTTGCTGCTACCCACCCGGAGAGCGTGCGGGATGACGGGAACAAGCCTGTGACTAGCTCGCAGAAGAACAGGGCTTTCCTTGCCAATCTTCTGCAAAAGAAGGCGGGAACCGGCAATGGCGAAAGCTAAACCGAACCGGGATGAGATCGAGGTCTACATCGATGACGACAGCCTTGGGCGTATACGCAGGGTAGGCACGATTTACCGTGATCTGCATCGCACCGACTCGCCAATCTCCTTCCAATACGACAGTGATTGGATCGAGGCCCAAGATTTCACCCTTGATCCTCGACTTGCCTTGTGGAAAAGCGAGCAGCATCCGCCAGCCAACAATACTTCATTCGGTATCTTCCTGGACTCAGCGCCTGACCGTTGGGGCCGCGTACTGATGGAGCGGCTCGAGGCCAGTCGGGCAAGGAAAGAAGGACGTGCAATTTCCAACCTGCAAGAAATGGACTTCCTGCTGCGTGTCAACGATGAGACTCGGCAAGGTGCCTTGCGCTTCAGGCGAGTGAATGGGCAATACTTGGATACTGGCGAGTGTTCGATACCATTGGTCACACAACTGGCCGAACTCCAGGCGACTTGTGCAAAGATCGAAAGCGAAGGCGTTGAACAACTTCCCGAATTTGAGAAATTGTTGGCGCAACTGGTGGCGCCGGGTTCGTCCCTAGGCGGCGCCCGGCCTAAGGCAAACTTCAGGGAGCGGGATTTGTCGCTCTGGATTGCCAAGTTCCCAGCCAAGAATGATCGCTACGACGTTGGTGCTTGGGAGTTCGTAACGCATCGCTTGGCCCATAAGGCTGGCATCTGGGTGCCACCATCGTATATCGCGCAGTTCGCATCGAATTACCGAACTTTTTGCGTCAAAAGATTCGACCGCGAAGGCGATTCACGCCGTATGTACGCATCTGCAATGACATTGCTGGAAAAACAGGATGGCGAGGCTGCCAGTTACCTTGAAATGGCACAGTTCATCCATGAGCAAGGCGCTACCGGCACCATTGCTGCAGACTTGGCGCAGTTGTTTAGGCGGGTGGTGTTCAATGTGATGGTTCGCAATACGGATGACCATCTACGCAATCATGGGTTTGTACGTGCGGCGAATGGCTGGCGATTATCCAAGGCATTTGACATGAATCCAAACCGGGCGAAGGACTCGCATGCGATTGCTCTGGATGATGTTAGTACCGACTCCGAACTTGACCTCGTCATGTCAACCGCCGAGTTCTACCGGCTAGATGCTCGGAAGGCAGCGGCAATCGTTATAGAAGTGGCTCACGTTGTCGGCAAATGGCGAGAGGAGGCGAAGCAAGTTGGTCTGTCCGCAGGCGAGCTCGATACGATGGGGAGCATTTTCCAAGCTTGATCAGTTGCGTGGCAAACCTCTTCCTTCGGGGCGGGGAAGGAAAGCGCGGACGGCGTAGCCCCCCTTGCTTAAGCGAAGAGTTAGTGTCCAAAAGCACTTTCGAACCTGCGGCTCGACGTGCGAGCCGGTAGAATCCGAGCGCTTTTGTCTCTCCAGCCGAGTTTGTCATGACCGATACCCCCTCCGACCAAGCAAGCGATGCCAAGGACAGCCAGGAAGCCATCCGGTCGGACCGGCTTTGGCGCGACGACACCTGGACGGCACGTGTCGTCAAGAACGAGGACGACGAAGGCTGGGCGGTGGAAATGTACAAGTCCGGCGAGGCCGAGCCCGCCTTGGTCGGACCCTGGACCATGGGACGGGACAAGAAAAATCCCAAGCCCCTGGATACGGCAGCCTTTACCGTCTTGATCAAGACGGCCTCGGAGGTGCTGCGGCGGCATGAGCAGCAACGCCATGCCGCCTTGCACAAGCGGTTCACGGTATCGACCGCGACGGCCGAGATCAGCGTTGCGCTCGAGATCGTACCGGATGAAGACGATCCCTATGCATTGCTCAGTGCGCACGACGCATTCGGCGAAGAACTGGCGCAACTGCGGGTAGCGCCCAACTTTGTCCTGAACCGGGCCAGCGCGGCCGCCTGGGTAGCGGACGACTTCCGCAAGCCGGCCGAGCGCGCTTAAGAAGCGGCTTTATTGCAGGCTGCAGTCGGCTTCCTGGGCAGGAAAGGGCGGGCCGCGCCAGCGATTGGCGGGGACCATGCCTAACTCCAGCCCATGCCGAATGGCATCCCGGTGTTCGGGCAGCGCCGCCATTACATTGACCAACAGGGCTTGTCGCGTAAGTGCGGCATCGATACGGTCGGGTAAAAAGGGCGCGATGCTGGCGATAAAGGCATCGAGCACATCGGCGTTGATCGCGGGAGGGGGCTGGTCTCCCAGGTCGGCGGTGTAGCCGTTGCATACAAGCTGAATAAATCTACTGATGAGTGCATCTCGAGAGGGCTGGCCAAAGTGCGTCTGCTCGTGCTGTTCCAGTTCGCGGGCGAGTGCACGAAACGCGCCGTCCAATTGCGTGTCGGTGATGGGGCCGGCAAAGATGCCGCATAATTGCGGTGGCAAATCCAGCGCGGTCGCTCGCGGCCCTGGCCATGCCATGCCGAATTGCATATCGAGCGCATTGCGCAGCCCAAGCTGTATGCTGTTTTTCGCGAAAACACATTTACAGAGGGTGTTCAGCGTCCAGATGTTGATAAAGCTATGCGCGATATCAAGAATGCATTGCCGGAAAACCTCGGATGAAGCCACCGTTTTGACCAGATCGTCGCGTTCCTGCGGCTTCATGCAAATCGTGGCGGCCAGCCCGCTGCGCTGGATTGCCGCCTTTGCCGCACGCTCGGTCAAGCAGGTGACATGGGCGTTGAACCGTTCTCCCGGCTCCCGCTCCGGCGATAGCGGCAACCAGCCCCATATCAGGCGCAAACCACCCATAAGCGGCCCATCGGCAGCGTTCAGTGCCGATTCCCGCGCATTGATCGCGCGAGGGGTGAGCTGGGGCAAGGCATCTTCCAATATGCTTACCAAGGGGCGGACAGTGTCGTTCAAGTTACCCACTGCGCGCACTTCGAGGAAATCCATCAAGGTAAACACTTGCACCGCTGCGTCGGCGTCAGTCATTTCCCTGAAATAGTTGCGCAAATTGGCCAGGAAGCCGGAGCCTGATGCTGCCGTATCGCGCGCGATCTCAAGCGGATAATCCGCCAGACCGGTCGGCTGAATAGCCGGCGCGATGGGGAGTGCTTGCGGCATGGTAGTGATGGGTGTGGCGGAATTCACGTTGTGCATGGAAAACTCCTGAAATCGACATGTGCGAATTGATGGAACGACCCAGCCTGCTCCGACCGTCGGTATGCTTCTTCCCAAAAGAAGATCGTCGCTATCTGGTTTCCGTCCCGCCCGCACTGTCCATGGCGCAAGCCGATCGGGCGCGATTCGCTGTATGCAAAAGGATGGCCTATGAGTTTCGAACTATTCGATGGGCTGGACCCGCCGACCGAGGAAGTACTGGCCGATGGGGCTGTGTTGTTGCGGGGCCACACCCTGGCGTCGGCGCCGCAATTGTTGGCCGAGATGCGGGCGGTGACCGAACAGGCGCCCTGGCGCCATCTGGTCACGCCCGGCGGCTTTACCATGTCGGTGGCGATGAGCAATTGCGGTCGGCAAGGCTGGGTGTCCGACCGCCATGGTTACCGCTACAGCGCCTGTGATCCGCTGTCCGGCCTGCCTTGGCCGGCCATGCCGGCTTTGTTCGCCCAGCTCGCCCGGGAAGCGGCGGCGCGGGCAGGCTATGCCGATTTCGATCCGGATGCGTGCCTGATCAATCGCTATGCCGTCGGTGCCAAGCTGTCGCTGCATCAAGACAAGGATGAACGGGCACTGGGCCAGCCCATCGTTTCCGTCTCGCTGGGCCTGCCGGCGGTCTTCCTGTTCGGCACCGACCGGCGCACCGACCGGCCGCGCAAGCATCGTTTACAACATGGCGATGTGGTGGTCTGGGGCGGTCCGTCGCGGCTGGCTTTTCATGGTATTGAGCCGCTGCCACTGGGTGATCACCTTTTGACGGGGCGGTTTCGCTACAACCTGACGTTCCGAAAAGTCTAGGGAGAAGGCGAGCATTAACTAGTACCAATTCAATATATTTGCCACATCTATTGACAAGCGGTCGACATTAATTTCGGTAGTTGTTAGCGGGAAAATCTGTGTCTAAGCTGGTTTACCAGGCACGAGCCGGCAGCGGGTATCAGGCCCGCTGCATCGCAGTGTCGCGACGACCGAGGTAAGTCAACATGGCGGGTTATCCATACCGGATCCTACTGGTAGTGGCGCTGGCGGCGGCGATGTCTAGCGCATGGGCGGACGAGTTGAGCGAGGCGGAAGCCTTGTTGGCGAGCGGCCAGGCGGCTTCGGCCTACCGCATGTTGGCCCCCCTGGAATTCCAGCGAGCGGGAGAGGCGCGCTACGATTACCTGTTGGGCAGCGCGGCGCTGGATAGCGGCAGGGCGGCCGAAGCCACGCTGGCCCTGGAGCGCATTCTGCAGCGCGATCCCGATCACGCCGGCGCCCGCCTGGAACTGGGCCGGGCGTATTACGCACTGGGCGACGATAGCCGTGCCAAGACCGAGTTCGAGACCTTGTTGCTGCTCGATCCGCCCGCGCCGGCCAAGCAGGCGATCCGCACGCATCTGCAAGCCATCGCCCAGCGCAGCCAGGCCAAGTCCACCCAATTGGGCGGTTACCTGATGGCCGGCGTGGGGCGCGACAACAATCTTAATTTTGCTACCGACCAGGCCAGGATATTCGTGCCGGTGTTCAACGGTGACCTGACCTTGACCAGCGATAGCCTTGGCAAGCGCGACAATCTGCTGCTGGCGGGCGCCGGCGCGGACCTCACCCATGCGGTGAACGAACGCTTGGGCCTCTTTGCCGGCGCCGACTGGCAAACCCGCCGCTACACCCATGAGAAAGCATTCCGCTACGACACCTTGGCCTTGCGCTTCGGGATGGCCTTCGGGACGGCCGCCAACCAGCTGCGGCTGGGGGGCAGACCGACTATCTGCGGCAGGGCGGCGACGCCAATCGGCATACCGGCAGCGCAACGGTGGAATGGCGCTATCAGCCCGGTCCCGGTCGGCAATGGAGCACTTGGGGCCAACACAGCCGGCTGCGCTACCAACGCGAGGATTATCGGATCAACGACGGCGACCAGACCCTGCTTGGCGCCAGCTATGTGCATTCACTCGGCGGCCCACGGCAAGGTGTCCTGTTCGCGTCGCTGTTCGGCGGGCAGGAGAATGCCTTGCAGGATAGGGCGGACGGCGACAAGAACATGTTGGGCATGCGGATTTCCGGCCAGTTCAGCCCTTGGGCGAACACCGAGGCCTGGGCCACGCTGGGGGTCCAGCAGGCGCGCTACCAACAGGATAATTTCCTGTTTGCCACCCGCCGCGACGACAAGCAATTCGACGTCGGCATCGGCCTGATCAAACGATTCGGCGCGGGATGGTCGCTACGGCCTTCGATCAGCCATATCCGCAACCGGGCCAATATCGCCATCAATGACTACAGCCGTACCGACTATTCCTTAACGGTGCAAAGGGATTTCCGTTAAGTAAGGCGGCTTACGGCGGCGCCACAGGCGGCATCAAAAACTAGCTTTTGAGGATATCGCTATGCACAGCAAGCAATCGAAAGCCTGGTATGGCCTTGTCGTGGCGGCCGGGTTGCTGGCGACCCTGTCCCTGCCGGTGGAAGCCGGACCGGCGGGGCGGGTCCAGTTCGTCAATGGCGCTGTCAGTGTCGTCGGCGTGGGGGCCGGCGGGGTCACGCGCACGCCGAAGAAAGGCGACGTGATCAGCGAAGGCGAGTTCATCAATACCGGTCCCGACGGCAATATGCAGATCCGCATGAACGACGACGGGATCGTGGCGGTCCGGCCCAATACCCGCTTGCGCATCGATATCTTCCAATACCAGGGCAAGCAGGACGGTTCCGAAAACAGCGTCTTCTCGCTGCTGAAAGGCGGTTTTCGCGCCATCACCGGCGCGGTCGGGCGGCTGAACAAGGACAAGTACAGCGTGCAGACGCCGACCGCCACCATCGGTATTCGCGGCACCGACCACGAGCCCTTCTTTATCCCCGAAGGCAGCACCGAATTCGGCAGCGCGCCGGCCGGCACCTACGACAAGGTCAATGTCGGCCAAGCCAGGATCCAGACCGCGGCCGGCATGGTGGATATCAATCCCAACCAGGTAGGCTTCGCCGCCGGGGTGGGTAGCCGCCCTGCCTTGCTGCCCTCGGTGCCGGCATTTTTCCGGGCTACCAGCCAAACGAGCCAATCCAAATCGAAAGCATCCGGCCAGCAGCAGGGCGAGGTCGCCGCCGTCGAGGCGCCGGCAGAGCAACAGGCCGCCAGCCAAACCGCTACGCAGCGGCCCACGGTGGCAACTGTGGAAGGTCTGGACGGGGTGCGCATCGACCTCACCAGCCAAAGGGCCACCGATAACGCGGGCAACCCGATCGATCTGAATGGCCAGCCGCTGGCCGGTGGGGTGCTAGCCGGCGCCTTGATCGACAAGCAATCGGATAATCGCCAGGGCGCAGGGGCGGGTAGCGCCGACGGCGCGCGCGTGCGGCTGGGGGCTGACGGCGGACTGGTCGCCATTTCCGACGGCATCGACCGGCAATTGACCAGGGGCTCCGCGCTGCTGGCGGACCGTGGCGGCAATCTATTGAATGTGGGTGGCGTCGCCATCCCGGTCGAATGGGGTCGTTGGGACCAAACACCGCCGGACCACGTCTTCGACAGTACCCGTAGCGGCCTGGACAACGACCACCTGGGATCCCTCCACTATATCTACGGGCCGTCGCTGACACCGGCCGGCAAGCTCGATGCCACCAGTTTTGGCGCGGCGGCGGGACGTTACAGCCTGGTCGGCGGTACCCACCCCACCTCGCAGCGGGCGGGCGAAGCCGGTCGGCTGGAAGATATGCAGATGGTGGTGAATTTCTCGGCGCAGCGTATCGATGGGTATGCGCTGAAGCTCAGTTTCGGCGAGCGGGTCTTTCGGGCGATCAATGCCGAGAAGGTCCGCCTGACCCCCCGTTTCGAGTTCGGACTTATCGGTAAATGCACCGGCTGCGGCACTAACGAGGATCTCATCGGCAAGGCTGCCGGTGGTTTTGTCGGCCCGACCGCCAATGGGGTGCTGACCAGCTATGGACTCAACAGCCTGGGCAGCGTCGAACGGGCCGTCGGCACCGCCCTGCTGGGAATGGCGGAAACCTATACCACGCCGCCGGAGCTGCCGCCCCTGCCTACCACGCCGATTCCCCCCGAACCGGAACCACCGGAACCGCCGGAACCACCGGTTCCCCCGTGCCGCCTTCCACCAAGGTCGTGGTGACGGCCGATCTCGCCGAACCGTCCACGGGGGCATTCGCACCGGGTAGTGGCGTGCATGTTGGCGGTATCACCCTGGATTCGGCGGACAATGTGAAGGCCATCGATGGCGCAGGAGGCTACACCTTCCGCAGCAATACGGCTTTCGTGGAAGATACCGGCAGCATCGTGCTGCCCGATGGCGGGGGCGGGATCAAGGTCAACTGGGGACGCTGGGAGTCCGCGCCGCCTAGCCATGTTTTCCAGGTGACCAGCGGCGGCCAAGCCAAGCCGGACGTCAATGCCTTCTACTTTATGTATAGCGACAGACTGACGCCTGCCGACAAGCTTAGCTCCGCGGTCCATAGTGGCGTGCGGGCCACCTACCAGCTGGTCGGGGGACCGGCGCCGACCTCGCAGTCCAATGGCGAGATGGGAACATTGCACAATCTATCCGTGTTGGTGAACTTCGGTAGCCAGCAGATCGAGCAATATCAGCTGGCGGTGCATTTTGCCCACCAAAGCTATAACGCCAGCAACACCGCACCGGTACCGATTACGCCTACCTTCTCCGTCGGTTTGGCCGGCACTTGCACTGGCTGCACCCAGAGCGGTACGGTACCGGTCGGCGGTACCGCGCATGGCGCATTTGTCGGCAATCTCGCCGAGGGCATCATGACGTCGTTCGGCTTCGGCACCAGCGGTGGGAACCGTGCCGTGTATGGCAACGGCGTGTTGAAGCGATAAGCGTCCAAAACGGTCGTTCAAAAGGGCCGCTGCCTGATTGGCAGCGGCCCTTTCTACTTCGGTATCACGCTAAAGCGTGGCTACTTACCACTCCAGCTTGAGCGTGTACTTGCCGGTGCTCGCGAAACGCAGGATCTTGACGTAGCGGACCACGGTGGTGGTGCCATTGTTTTTCCACGAAGCCTTGTCCACCTTGCCTGCCGACAGCTCGCTGGCTGCCAGTTGGTTGCTGCGCTCGTCGTAAATAAACAGATCGAAGTCCGACGTCGCATTGGCCGGTGTCATGGTCGCTGTCAGCGTCTTGCCGGCCGGCAAGCTGACCTTGAACCAGTCCTCATCCGCCGTGGTGCTGATGGTGGCGTTCAGCGTGGCCGGTGCGGCAACGGCGTTGGCGGTAGCCAAGCTATTGTTCGGTTCGGTTTCGCTATTGCCGGGAAGGGTATCGCCGATGGCGGCCCGCACAGCGGCGTAGGCATCCAGCATGCCGGTACCGCAGGCGACCCGGCTGCCGTCAGCGGACTGGCAGGTCGTGACGAAGGGGCGGGACGAGGACTTCAACAGCGCTTCCACCTGGTCGGGCGTCAGCGAAGGCTTGGCCGCGATCATCAATGCCGCCACGGCAGCCACATGCGGCGTGGCCATGGAGGTGCCGGCGTAAGGTTTGTAGGTATCCGCGCCGCGAACCGTGGTACCGGCGTTCATGGTCGACGTAATGCCTTCGGCGCGGGTTTCGTCCTCGCCGCCCGGGGCGGAAATATCGACCACGGTACCGAAGTTCGAATACGAAGCCAGTCCACCATTTTTCCGCAGGGCCGCGACGGTGACCACGCCGGCGCAATTGGCCGGATTGGAGTCGCCCGCATCCACGCCATCATTGCCGGCCGCTACCACCACCACGGAGTTGTTGGCCCGCGCCAAGTTGATGGCATCCTGCTGGGTCCGGTCGCATGCCCCCGGTCCACCCAACGACAAGTTGATGACACGTGCCGGAGTGGTGTTGCGCGGTACATCGGCGACCGTGCCGCCCGATGCCCAGATCATCCCGTCGGCGATATCCGAGGTATAGCCGCCGCAGTGGCCCAGCACGCGCACCGGCAAGATCCTGGCGTTGTAGGCGATACCGGCCACACCGCTGCCGTTGTTGGTCAGCGCCGCGATCGTGCCGGCCACATGCGTACCGTGCCAGCTCGAACCCATGGCGGGCTGTCTGTCGCCGCATTCATTGAATCGCACCGTCCAGTCACCGGCATCCAGCGCGTTGGCTTTGCGGCCGGCGGTCTTGCGGCTGACCTCGGGGTCGCTGATCATGTCGTAGCCGCCCCCGCTGACGATATTGGCCATCAGATCGGCATGCGCGGTGTAGCCGGTATCGAGCACGGCGACCGTAACGCCGGCGCCGGTCGAGAGATCCCAGGCGGCCGGTGCGTTGATGCCGACGAGGCTGTTCTTCAGATCCCACTGATCGGCCCAGCGGGTGTCGTTGGGTTCGGCAGCCATCGGACGCAGGATACGGTCGGGTTCGGCATAATCGATATTGGCATCGGCCTTGGCCATCTGCGCCGCCATGGCCCGGACTTCCTCCAGGGTGCGGGTGCGTTCCAGCTTATATACCTGATAACCGGAAGCGCCGTGGCGCAGCAATTGCACGGTGCCGCCGAAGCGGGCAGCGACCGATTGGAGCCTGGATTGGCGCTGCATCTGCACATTGGCCATGGCTTTGGCGCCACTCGCGCCGGCAGCCTGGACGGCGCTGATCCCGCTATTGCGGTACTTGAGAATAATGCGATCGGTGCTTTGCAGGGCTTGGCCCTTGGCCACCGCGGCCCAGCCTGGTGCGGCCGCCAGTGCCAGCGAGACGGCAAGCGCGCTTTGCGACAATGTTGCAACCCACTTATTACTGCTTTTCATCTCGAACTGCTCCTTTTAATTGCCTACTTTTGCACCAGGGCTACACCGGCGCTGGAAATAACCCTCCGGCTGCCTTCCAGAGCCGGAATGGCAGAACGTGAAGCCAGGGATTGCGGGCCTGCTTGGGGGGCGCAATCGACCGCGCCGAAAAAATAGGATGAAGTAAATGCGATAGCGCGTTTGAAACTCGGCTGAGTGCGCCGATCAGATCGGATATCTGTCTATTCGCTGCGGCATTGGTTTGCCGTTTATTTTCTGTTGGCGGGGCGGGGGCTGATCACTACGGCCGGCCTTGCCATTGAAAACCCATGGCCGACGGGTAATCGGCGCAACGTCCATACGGGACGTGGGAAAAGAGGGGTAATTGCCGGCATGTTCATGCCATTGTTGCGCTGGCCAAACTGTACTGCCGTGCATTGAGATTCAGCTTATGCGCTTTGGCATAAGTCGAAAACTATACAAAGGTATAATATGACGAATGTATAAAATGCGAAGGGCATGTCCGCCGGTACGCTTGGCGGCACCAGCGTTTACGGATATATTCGCGCCCCTTTTTGCCGCGGCGGGCCGGCTGGGCCTATGCTGGCGGCCGGGTCCGGACGTGTCCATACGCTGATTTAACGCGCAATGATTCAGTACGTCCCTGGACGAAGATCAGCTTCAAATGAAGGGGAGCGGCGTGCAACTGTTGTTTCTACACCAGAATTTCCCTGGCCAGTTTCGCCATATGGCGCGCTTGCTGGCTGCCGATCCATCCAATCGGCTGATAGCGCTGGGTCAGAAACAGGCGCCCGGGCTGGCCGGCGTCGAGATGATCCGCTACCAGCCCAAGCGCCAACCGGCCAAGACCACCCACCGCTATCTGCAAGGCATGGAAAGCGCCGTGCTGGCCGGCCAGGCGGTGGTCGAGGCACTGCTCAAGCTCAAACGGCAGGGCTTTAGCCCCGATGTGATCATCGCGCACCCGGGCTGGGGCGAGTCGCTCTATGTCAAGGATGTCTTCCCCGCGGCACGGCTGATCCACTTTTGCGAGTATTACTACCATGCCGAGGGCGCCGATGCCGGCTTCGACCCGGCTTTTCCGCTCAGCCTGGACGACCGCGCCCGTATCCGCACCCGCAATGCCTTGCATCTATTGAATCTGGAACAGTGCGATGTCGCCGTGGCGCCGACCGGCTGGCAGAAATCGCTGCACCCCGCCATCTACCAGGACAAGATCCACCTTATCCATGAAGGGGTGGATACCGGACTGGCCCGCCCCGATGCCGCCGCCAGTTTCACCCTGCCTGACGGCCGTGTGCTGACCGGGCGGGACAAGCTGGTGACCTTTGTCGCGCGCAACCTGGAGCCTTACCGGGGGTTTCCGCAATTCATGCGTGCCATCGCCCAGCTGCAGGCAATGCGTCCGGACGTGGAAGTACTGCTGGTGGGTGGCGATGGGGTCAGTTACGGCAGCAAACCCAAGGATGCCGCCAATTGGCGCGAAAAATTGCTGGCCGAGGTCACGATCGACCCGGCGCGTACCCACTTTCTCGGCAAGCTGCCTTATCTCGACTATCTGAAAGTGCTGCAGATCAGTGGGGCGCATGTCTACCTCACCTACCCCTTTGTACTGAGCTGGTCGCTATTGGAAGCCATGGCGGTGGGCTGCTGCGTGATCGGTTCGGATACGGCGCCGGTGCGGGAAGTGATACAGCCGGGCCAGAATGGCTACCTGGTCGATTTTTTCGATACGGCCGCGTTGGCCGGCCTGCTGGGGCAGGTGCTCGACCATCCCGAAGCGCAAGCCGCGTTGCGGCAGTCGGCCACCGATACGGTCAGGCAGGGTTACACCATTGGGCAGGGCAGTGAGGCATGGTTGAAGCTAATCCTTGGCCCGGAGCGGCTTGATCGATAAATCCACGACTGTTCGGCCTGCCAGTTTTGGTGGGATCGCAACAGTCTTTCGATATCGATCAGCGCGTTCGCGTATTAGGTGGTAAATACATCAACCACTTACCGCTGCCTTGCCAGGAATCAAGCAGGGGCGCGGCTTCCAGGCTGGATGGGCAAATTTTCCCCTATGGTTTTCTGCTATGATCGCGCCGCAAAAGTGAGTTGCGGTTATAAAAACACGCTTCTTTATGCCAATGTGTTATTTGTTCAATGCTAGCCAGCGAGTCGACATGATGCCGGACAGATCTATTTCTTATCCTCCGCGCGCGCGCGGGCCTATTTGCGGATTGTTGTGCGCTTTAATATTGACCGGGGCGCATGCCAATGCCGCTGCTCAGGCGGATATATGCGGGAATATCAAGAAAATCTTTCAATCCGGCAAGTACCCGCAATACGCTATTCCCTTTGAACAAATAGGTCTCGATCATGTCAGGTATGAGTTCGACCTGGACAAGAATGGCATAAAAGAATATCTCGAAGCCACTTGCGGACATTCGTCGGATGCGCAATGCGATATGAACCTGACCATGAATGGCAAGCAAGGCATTCAATTTTCATTGCCGGTAGGCATCCGGCTATTGGAAATAAATAACCGGGTATATATCGTGAATGGCATATCGATTTATGGCAATGGTAAGGTGGAGTGGGGAAACTATACCGTGCACGGCGTATCGCCAAAAAGGCTGCGCGTAGTCTGTAAATAAAACCAACAGGGAAAACTGACTTGCTGACTTATCGAAATCTTGCCCAGGCCGACTATACGAGTCTGGTGTCCCGCTTTATCAAGCTTACCGAAAGCTTGCATCAAACGGCCGTCAATATCGGCGACAGCAAGGCCACCATCGGATACGGGTACACGTTCAATCGAAATAATAACGTAGCGATTTGGACCACTTCCGGCATCCAGCTGACGGCTGCGCAATGGCAGGTCCTCAGAAATATCGATGCTGCCTCGAACGGGCAGAAGACCACGGTTGCGCTGACGTTCAACAGGACTTTGACCGCGGCGGAAGGTGACCTTTTGCTCGCCGCTGCCCTGCCAATTTTCGAAGCACCCGCCGACGCGCTGGGCATGCCCATGTCGTACGAGAAGGCTGCATTTGTCTCGGTGATGTACAACCGCGGGCAAAATCGCGCCATGCCCGACTTTGCCAGCGCGATTACCGCGGCAAACCGGGCCGAAGCCTGGTTTCAACTTCGCTATAACGCGCTCGGCGCCACGGCGGCAACATTCAGAAATGGCGTTGCCAAACGGCGTTTTGTCGAAGCCGAGGTGTTTGGCTTGTCCGACGCTGGAGCAGGTGCGCCGTCTACCGCCGAAGCCCAGCAGATCTACTCGATGCTGACCAAGCATCGCGCGGCGATCGTGGCCTATGAAGCGCTTTACGGGGCACCCGCCGATGGTACCCGTGCCGCGCGAAACATGATTGCGGAAGCGGGCACGGATGGCACGCTGACGGCAATCGCCACGCCTCGGACCCTGGTGGATTCGCTTAGCCCTGCGTACTCGGCTTTTATGGGGTGGGCCGACGGCCTCAGGGGCTCGGTGGCACCCGGGATTGATCGCGGCATTATCAGCAACGCCGCCGCCATCTTTTTCCAGGGTAGCGATACCGAGGGCAAAACGCTCGATGCGCGTGTCGACGATGCGCGCAGCGGACAAAGCCTCAATAACAACCTGCTGGTGGGTGGTGCCGGTGCCGATAATCTCTTTGGCGGCAAGGGTAAGGATTATCTGATCGGCGGAGCCGGCACCAATCAGCTTGATGGCGGCGATGACAACGATACCTTGGTCGGAGGCGCCGATACGGACAACATGCAGGGCGGCAAGGGCGAAGACAAGCTATACGGCGGCGACGGCGCCGACGAGATGCATGGCGGCGCCGAGAAGGACACGCTCTATGGCGGCCTGAAAAAGGACATGCTGTATGGCGACGCCGGCGAAGACGAACTTCACGGCGACCAAGAGGGCGACGAGCTGTTCGGCGGCAAAGAGAAGGACAAGCTGTATGGCGACGACGGTGAGGATACCCTTCACGGCGACGAAGGCAATGACGAACTATATGGCGGCAAGGACAAGGACACCCTCCATGGCGATGCCGGTGATGATTCCCTGTTCGGCGAAGCCGGCGACGACGAAATCCATGGCGGCAAGGACAAGGACAAGCTGACCGGCGATATCGGCAACGATACCTTGTTTGGCGACGACGGCGTGGACACCTTGTTCGGCGGAAATGACAAGGATGAGCTACGTGGCGGTAAGGACAAGGATGAGCTTTACGGCGAGCAAGGCAACGACACGCTATATGGCGACGAAGGCAACGACACGCTCGATGGGGGTGCCGGCATGGATACCTTGGAGGGCGGCGCCGACGACGATGAACTGAAAGGTGGCCTGGAGCGCGATATCCTCAAGGGCGACAAAGGTGCCGACACGTTGTACGGCGGCGATGGCAGGGATGCGCTCGAAGGGGGGGAGAACGACGACAAGCTGTACGGGGAGGTTGGCAACGACTGGCTCGAAGGCGGTGCCGGCAAGGACCGGATGGAAGGTGGCGCCGGCAACGACGTTTATGTAGCCGACAAGGACGACACCATCAGCGACGAGGATGGCAGCGGATCGGTACGCCTGGATCAAAGTGTCTTGACGGGCGGTAGCCGCAAGAAATCCGATCCCGAGAACATCTACAAGAGTAGCGATGGGCGCTTCACCTACACCCTGGCGGGCTCGACGCTGAAGGTCAATGGCTTGACCATCGAGAACTTCGCCAACGGCCGCTTGGGCATCAATCTGCGCACCGAGGAAGATAAGCCGCCCAAGCCCCCCAAGCCGGATATCCGCCCGCCGGAAAAGATCACATCCCCGATCGTGCTCGACCTCGACGGCGATGGCGTGGAAACGACCGCGCTGGGCGGGGCCTATTTCGACTTCGATGGTGATGGCTTCAGCGAAAAAACCAGTTGGGCCAGCCCGGACGATGGCTTGCTGGTCAACGATATCAATGGCGACGGCCTGATCAGCACCGGCAGGGAGCTGTTCGGCAACAACACCTTGCTGAAAAACGGCCAGCTTGCCGCCAACGGCTTCCAGGCCCTGGCCGAGCAGGACGACAACGGTGATGGCGTCATCGATGCCACGGATGCGGCCTACGGCACCCTGCGCGTCTGGCAGGACCTCAACGGCAATGGCCTGAGCGAAGCCGACGAACTGAAGACCCTGGCCGAAGCCGGCGTCAAATCCATCAGTACGGCCTATGCCAACTCCGACAAGATCGATGCGAACGGCAATGCCCACAAGCAGACTGCCGGTATCGAACTCAGCAATGGCCAGGCCTCGACAGCGGCCGACGTGTGGTTCCAGGTCGACGGCAGCGAACGCATAGACAACGGCCTGGTCGAGTTGTCCGACGAGGTGCTGGAGATGGCGAATGCCCGTGGCTTCGGCGACGTGCATGATCTGCGGCAAGCCATGGTGCTAGACAGCGGTCTGAAGGGCCTGCTGGAGCAATACCTGGCCGAGTCCGACAGTACCAAGCGCAGCGGTTTGCTTGACCTGCTGATCTATCGCTGGACCGGTTCGGCCAATGTCGATCCGAGGAGCCGCGACCCGCGGGCCTACTATGGTCACGTCATGGACGCCCGTCAGTTGGTCGCGCTGGAGCATCTGACCGCTTCTTCCTACCTGGGCACCTGGTGCTGGGGCGAGCGCGATCCCAATCCGCATGGTGCAGCCGCACCGTTGCTGATCGCCGAATACCTCAAGTTCAAGCGCTACACCAATGCGCAATTGCTGGTGCAGACCGAGTTCGCCCCGGAGTTCAAGGAGCTGCTCCCTTACTTCGGTTCCTACTCCGACGGCATCATCTGCAATTGGGACAAGCTGGAGGCGACCTGCGAGTCGCTGTACCAGGCCGGTCGCTCGGAACGGATATTGTCCCTCATCACCATATTGAATGACCTGGGCACATATTCCGGTACCTATGAACTGGAAAAACTGGCGCAGTTCAAGCAGATCGCCTTGACCAACGCCGATCTGGCACCCTACTTCGACGTCACGAACATCGTGGGCTCGACCGCCGACGATACTTTGTTCGGTGTAAACGAAGGTAGCCGCTTCTATGCCCAGGAAGGCAACGATCGCCTGTATGGTCAGCGGAGCAGCGATACCTACCATCTCGGCAAGGGCCACGGTGCGGATACCGTGCTCGACGCGGGCGGCATCGACCAAATCGTATTCGGCAGCGGCATCGCCCAAACGGACCTGGTCCTGTCCCGCAATATCTCCACGGTCTGGATCAAGATCAAGAACGCAGATGGCGTTATTGCGGCCTCGGTACAGTTGGACAATTTCTTTGACTTCGACGGTGTGGTAAGCAGCGGCGCTATCGAAAAATTCGTGTTTGCCGACCATAGCAGCCTGGAACTGCCACAAATCCTGGCCATTCTGAATGCATCCGCCGCATCGGCCGGCGATGACATGATATTCGGCAGTCCCACCAACGATAGCCTGGCGGGCCTGGCCGGCAACGACTCGCTGCAGGGTTTGCGCGGCGACGACCAGTTGTCCGGCAATGAAGGCAACGATCTGCTCGGTGGCGATGATGGCGATGATCTGCTCGATGGCGGTGCCGGCAACGACACCTTGATCGGCGGGCGTGGCAACGACACCTACCTGTTCTCGGCAGGCCACGGCAACGACGAAATCAAGAATTCAGCGATCGGCGGCAGCTCGCTGGACATTGTCCGCTTCGATGCAAGCGTTTCCAAGGACACGCTGCAAGTCAGCCGCACCGGCGCTGATCTAATAATCAAGACCAGTGCCAGCGACAGCATCAAGGTTGCAGACTTCTTCAGCGCCAGCGATCTTGGCTCGGCTGCTCTTGAACAGATCGTGTTCGCCGATGGCACCGTGTGGGAGATTGCCGATATCAAGCGTCTGGTGACGCAGGGCGGTGCCGGCAACGACTCGATCGTCGGCTATGACAGCAATGATCAACTGAATGGCTTTGGTGGCGCCGACACGCTCCTCGGTAATGACGGCGACGATATCCTGTCGGGCGCCGAGGGCGCCGATAGTGTCCGTGGCGGTGAAGGCAACGATGTGCTGTTTGGCGGCGCGGATGGCGATAAGCTGGTCGGCGACGATGGTAATGACACGCTGGATGGCGGAGATGGCGGCGACCTGATGACCGCCGGGCTCGGCGACGACAGCCTGATCGGCGGCATCGGCGATGACATGCTGCATGGCGAGTCGGGCCGTGACACGCTGGTAGCCGGCGATGGCGATGACCTGCTGTTTGGCGACGTCGGCGACGATTTCCTTGCCGGCGGCAAAGGCACCGACAAGCTCGACGGTGGACGCGGCGCCAACAGCTATCTGTTTGCCAAGGGCGATGGCGTGGATACCATCGTCGATGGCTATGAAGGCCAGATCACCATTTACTTGGCCGATCTGCCGCTAGACGAATTGATTTTCCGCCGTGACGGCAACAATCTGACCGTGGGCTTCAACGGCAGCCCCACCGATCTGCTGGCGCTAAGCGGTTTCTTCTCGGGTGAAACACCGCGGTCCGGTATCCGCATCAGCCATCAAAACGGAGACGAGCAGCTGTTGGACCCCGCACAGTTGCTGCTGCGGACGCTGGATGGAACGGAAGGCAACGACACCATCCATGCCTTCTCGTCCGACGACAAGATCCTGGTACGGGGCGGCGATGACCTCGTCAATGCGGGTGCCGGCAACGACACCGTCGAGGGTGGAGCCGGCAATGACCGTATCCACGCCGGCGAGGGTAACGATCTGCTCGACGGTGGCGATGGCGACGATGCGCTGTATGCAGAGGCCGGTGACGACAGCCTGCATGGCGGCCTAGGCAATGACAGCCTCTACGGCTACGACGGCGCCGATCTGCTGAACGGCGGTGTAGGCGACGACCTGCTGGATGGGGGCGCCGGCGATGACCAGCTCGATGGCGGCGAGGGGCGCGATACGCTGAACGGCGGCTACGGTGCAAACCGGCTCGATAGCGGCGCCGGCGACGACCTTGTCTCGGCCGGCGACGGCGACGATACGATCAACAGCGGTGAAGGCAATGACACCGTGACCGCCGGTGCCGGCGTAAACCGACTCGATGGTGGTGCAGGCGACGACCGGATCTCGGCCTACGATGGCGCCGACACGATTATCGGCGGCACGGGCAACGACACCATCGATGCGGGCAATGGCAACAACCAGCTCGATGGTGGCGCGGGCGACAACAAGGTCACCAGTGGCGGCGGCAACGACACCCTGCTGGCCGGCGAGGGGCATGACCTGCTGCAGGCAGGCGCGGGCGACGATCTGATCGATGCCGGCCAGGGCAACGACACAGTGGAAGGCGGCGATGGCGACGACCAGTACACGTTCGCCGCCGGCGCCGGAACCGATCTGCTGCGCGACACCGGCGGCGCCGATAAGATCGTGCTCAGCGGCGTCAATCCGCAAGATCTGCTGTTGCGCCGCGATGGCCAGGATCTGCTGATCACGAATCTGCTGACCGGCGACCAGCTCCGTATCGAGGCACAGTTCTCGACCATCGCCAATATGCCGAGCACCAACGGAGTGGAAAGCCTGCAGTTCGGCGAGGGTACCGTCTGGGACTATGACGCGATCAAGCTGCAAGCGATCAAGACTGGCGATGGCGCGGACGTCGTCTTTGCCCATGCCGAAGATGAACAGATAGACGGACAGGCCGGCGACGACCAGCTCTACGGTCAAGACGGTAACGACGAGTTGAGCGGCGGCCTGGGCGGCGATCTGCTCGATGGCGGCAGGGGTAATGACCACCTGCATGGCGGCGCCGGTGCGGATACATTGTATGGCCGGGACGACAACGATCTGATGTATGGCGGGGAGGATACCGACCTGCTCGACGGCGGCAGTGGCAACGACACCCTTCAGGGCGGGACAGGCGCCGATACGTTGCTCGGCGATGGTGACGACGACCAGCTCAGCGGCGACGAAGGCAATGACAGCTTGGCTGGCGACTGGGGCAATGACCAGCTGGCGGGGGGGGGCGATGAGGACACGCTATCCGGTGGCGACGGTAGCGACACCTTGTCCGGCGATACCGGCAACGACCTGCTGCAAGGCGACAGCGAAGACGACCGGCTCGACGGTGGTGAAGGCAACGACACCCTGTTTGGCAACAGCGGCGCCGACACCCTGCTGGGTGGCGCCGGCGACGACGAGCTGACCGCCTCCGACGACGTCTGGCAGCGCGATGGCAACACCTTGGAAGGTGGTGCCGGCAACGACACCCTGTACGGCTCCTACGGCGACGACACCTATGTGTTCAACCTGGGCGACGGCAAGGATCTGTTGATCGAAACGCGCCATGACCAGGCTTTCAACAATATCGATGCCTCGCAGGACACCCTGGTATTCGGCGCCGGCATCGTCCTGGCCGATATGGGCTTCTTCCGCATCGGCAGCGATCTGATCATCCGCCATAGCAATGGCGCGGACGAAATCACCGTGCAGAACTGGTTCGGCAATATCGCCACCGACCATTTCAAGCTCGACAGCGTGGTCTTCGATGGCGGCACCACGCTGGATATCGACGCGCTCGAAGCCCGCGTGATCACCTTGGGTAGCGCCGAAGCCGAAACCCTGATGGGCTACCGTGGCAATGCCGACGATATCCGCGCCGGCGCCGGCAACGACAAGGTGTTCGGCTTCAGCGGCGACGACAAGCTGTATGGCGAAGACGGCGACGACACCGTGATGGGCGGCAATGGCATCGCCGGCCAGACCGGCGACGATAGCCTGTACGGCGGTGCCGGCCGCGATAACCTGTTCGGCGAAGACGGCAACGACGTCCTGATGGGCGAGGCCGGCAACGACTACCTCGACGGCGGGCTGGGCGACGACCTGCTACGCGGCGGTGCCGACCAAGACCAACTGACGGGCGCAGCCGGCAACGACAGCCTGTTCGGCGAAGCGGGCGACGACAAGTACACCTACCAGCCGGGCCAGGGCCAGGACGTGATCGACAACAGCGGTGGCGGCAATGACGGCCTGTTCTTCGGCGTCAGCCCCGAGCGGATCGGTTTCAGCCGCGACGGCGACGACCTGCTGGTGTCGGTGGACAAGGATCCTAGCCAGTCGGTGCGGGTGATCAAGCACTTCCTCGGTGGCGACTACGCCATCGATTACGTGCAACCATCCAGCGGCTTTATGCTGGACACCGTCCGCATCAACCAGATCGTCGCCGCCGCCGAGTTCGGCGGCCGCTACGACACGGTGATCGACGGCGCCGCCACGGCCGACCAGCTGAACGGCACCAGCGGCAAGGACCTGATCCGCGGCTTCGCCGGCAAGGACAAGCTGTTCGGCATGGAAGGCAACGATATGCTGCAAGCCGGCGACGGCGATGACTACCTCGACGGCGGGGCCGGCAACGACAGCCTGGAAGGCGGCGCCAACGACGACCAGCTGAGCGGCGGCGAAGGCGACGACCAACTGCAGGCCGGTGCCGGCAACGACAAGTACGTCTTCACCGGCAACTGGGGCAAGGACGTGATCGACAATGCCGGCGGCGGCAGCGACTGGCTGTTCTTCTCCGAACTGGAAAAGGCCCAGCTGAGCTTCAAGCAGGAAGGCCAGGACCTGCTCATCGGCGTGGTGGGCGATGCCAACCGCACGGTACGGGTACTGAACCACTTCAGCGGTGGCGCAGCGGCCATTGCCTATGTGCAACCGAAGAGCGGCAACGCCCTGTCGGCAGCCGATATCGCCACCTTGCTAGGCGGCGGTAGCGGCGGTGGCACCATCACCGGTACGGCCGGCAACGACAATCTGTCGGGCACCGCCCAAGCCGACCTGATGGCCGGCGGCAACGGCAACGACACCCTGTTCGGCCAGGCCGGCAACGACACGGTGCGCGGTGAAGTCGGCGACGACTACCTCGACGGCGGCGCCGGTAACGACAGCCTGGAAGGCGGTACCGGCAAGGACCAATTGACCGGCGGCGAAGGCGACGACCGACTGCTGGGCGGCAGCGAAGACGACAAGTACGTCTTCACCGGCAACTGGGGCAAGGACGTCATCGACAATACCGGCGGCGGCAGCGACTGGCTGTTCTTCTCCGAACTGGAAAAAGCCCAGCTGAGCTTCAAGCAGGAAGGCCAGGACCTCGTCATCGGCGTGGTGGGCGATGCCAACCGCACGGTACGGGTGCTGAACCACTTCAGTGGTGGCGCAGCGGCCATCGCCTATCTGCAACCGAAGAGCGGCAACGCCCTGTCGGCGGCCGATATCGCCCGACTCCTGCCGGTCGATCCGAATCCGCCTACGCCCGGTACCGGCGGCAGCGGCCCGGCCAACCCGGCCGACTTCAACCAGGTCAAGGACGGCACCGCCAATGCCGACCAACTGAGCGGCGCGAGCGGCAAGGACCTGCTGCGCGGCCTGGGTGGTGACGACCAGCTGTTCGGCGGTGCCGGCAATGACCGTCTGGAAGGCGGCGATGGCAACGACTACCTGTCCGGCGGCTACGGCAGCGGCAATAGCGGCGACGACCTGCTGATCGGTGGGGCCGGCGACGACCAGTTGAACGGCGAAGACGGCAACGACCGGCTGGAAGGGGGCGCGGGCAACGACAGCTATGTGTTCGACGGCGCCTCGCAAGACGTCATCGACAACAGCGGCGGCGGCAGCGACGGCCTCTTCCTGGCCGACGGCATCGGCGCCGCCCGCCTCAGCTTCCAGCGCGACGGCGACGACCTGCTGGTGGTGGTGGACAAGCAGCTCACGACGTCCCTCCGCGTGCTCAAGCACTTCAAGGGCGGCGAGATGGCCATTGCCTATGTGCAGCCCAGCGGCGGCAATATGTTCACCGCCGCGACCATCGCGCAGATGGTGGCCGCGCAAACCATCCCGGGCGGCTACGAGACCCTGCAGGACGGCGACGCCAACGGCAACAAGCTGACCGGCGCGGCAAGCCGCGACCTGCTGCGCGGCCTGGGCGGCGACGACACCCTGTTCGGCGGGCTGGGCAACGACCGGCTGGAAGGCGGCGACGGCAATGACTACCTATCGGGTGGTTACGGCAATGTCGCCAACACCGGCGACGATATCCTGGTCGGCGGCGCCGGCAGCGACACCCTCAACGGCGAAGATGGCAAAGACCGGCTGGAAGGCGAAGCCGGCAATGACTTCTATATGCTGGCCAAGGGTGCCGGCGCCGACGTCATCAAGGACTTCGACGCCACCGCCAACAACAGCGACACGGTGCAGTTCAAGGACGTGAAGTCGACCGAAGTGACGGCGGTGCAAAAGGCCGGCGTCAACCTGGTGCTGAAGTACGGCGCGACCGACCAGCTGACGGTGGAGAACTACTTCGACGCCACCAATGCGGTCGCCTACCGGGTGGAACGGTTCACCTTCAGCGACAGCGTGGTCTGGACCAACACCCAGATCCAGGCCAAGGCGGTCACGGTGGCGGGCTTGCAAGCCGCCGCGCTGCCACGGCCGCCGATGGTGGAGACGGTGTCGGTGGACCAGCAGCTGGCCAGCCTGGTCAGCGCCATGGCGGGTTTCTCGCCGATGGATGCGGCCCAATGGCAGCAGACCGTGCCGGGGCATGAAATGCATGTGCCGCTGATGACAGCGAATCGCTTGATGTAAGACAGCAACGAAGCAAATGAGCCCGGACCAAAAGTTGGTCCGGGTTTTTTAATCTGCGCTAGGAATTAAATGATTTCGGCCACCCCTCGAATATAGCCAAAAGGTTGTCGGACAAAGGCGTGTCGAAATCTTCGGCAATTCGGATTTTTCCTTTCAGGGCACCAGGCTTCCTGACAGGTTTTCCAGCCTGCACCGAGACAGGTTTAGCAGTAGGTTTACCTGCTTTTGCAGTCATGCTTTCCAATTGTATAGTTGCTTCGGTGGGTTCTTGGCCCGACGTCTCGACTTCAGGCGAAGTATCTGCACAAGCTAACCGGGCGTGTCCCGCCCTTAGAATATTGATCGCGTCGACTAGTGTGGTGTACCTGAAATAGCATTAATTAATAACTTTGCCTGCACGAGCAATGGCCTCAAGGATTGAATCTGCGCTTTTGCGCCATACAAAGGGCTTCGGGTTGGTGTTGTGGATGTCCAAGTAGTGGCGGATTGACTGCTCTAGATCGGCGACGCTGCTGTGGGCACTACGCTTGATCCACTTCTCACTGATTTGTGAGAAAAAACGCTCCACAAGGTTGAGCCAGGAGGCCGAAGTTGGCGTGAAGTGCAGATGGTAGCGTGGCCTGCTGGCGAACCAGGCACGCACCTTCTCCGTCTTGTGCGTCCCGTAATTGTCCATGATCAGGTGGATATCCAGGTCTGCCGGTACGCTTGCGTCGATGGTATTGAGGAACTGCAGAAATTCGACGCTCCGGTGGCGACGTTTGAGTTGGCCAATGACCTTGCCAGTGGCCACATCCAGAGCTGCGAACAGCGAAGTCGTCCCGTGCCGCTTGTAATCGTGTGTCCGGGTTTCTGCTTTGCCGAACGTAAGCGGAAGTGAAGGCTGCGTTCTATCCAGTGCCTGAATCTGGCTCTTCTCATCCACGCAGAGCACCAAGGCACGATCCGGCGGGGCGAGGTACAAGCCCACCACATCGCGGACCTTATCGACAAAATTCGGATCGGTGGAAAACTTGAACGTCTCCAGCCGATGGGGCTTGAGCCCGAACGCGTGCCAAATGCGCTGCACTGTGGACGCCGACACGCCTGTTGCCTTGCTCATCGTGCGCACGCTCCAGTGCGTCGCGTCAGTAGGCTTACTGTTCCGGACACGATCAATCACCGCCTGAACGTGTTCGTCTAGCACCGTGCGAGGCCGCCCCGACCTCGGTGCATCGGTCAGCCCTGCCAGACCATACGACTCGTACCGACGACGCCACCTTGAGACGGTCTGCGCAGTGGTATCCAGCCGCTTCGCGATCTCTTTGCCTCCTTCGCCGTCAGCACAACTGAGCACAATCTGAATTCGTAGCTTCTCATCGGCCGGCGCCTTGCGCAGCGCCAAACGTGCATTCAGCTCTCTGCGCTGCTCTTCGGATAGTTCCAGCTTCTTGATCGGGCGGCCCGTTCTGGTCATCGTCATAGTCTCCATGAGCTATTGAACTACGACAATTATACCAAATATTTAATTAATTCTACTTTTGAGACGCCACACTAGATCAGCGACATCACAGGATATGGGAATGAATCTGCTGGACGCCGGCTTTCGCTTTTTTACAGTTGCTGTTGAATTTCACCTTGCGGCTCATCGCCCGCTGCGCGACGCAAGGTGGTTTCATACCATTTGAAGCTGTTGAGCGACGCGTTGCATGGCGGGAGTTATACGCTTGGTCCAGAGGTGGAGCGGACGGCGTTTTCATATTGCCGCAAAGGCTAGCCACCGCTCCACTTCCTCCCGCTGCTGCGCCAAACTCCCCAAGATGGCTTCGACCGCATCCGCCCCAGCCACGAAGCGCAGCGGCGGTTCGGCTTCCTCCGCCAATTTCAGCAGGGCTGCCGCCAATTTGGCAGGATCGCCGGGTTGGTGGTGGTTGTAGCGGTCGAAGGTAGTGCGAATATTGGCGGATGCCTGGGCATAGTCCGCGATCGCGTGGCTGCCGTAACGCACCGAACTGGCATCCAGAAAATCGGTACGGACAAAGCCCGGTTCGACCAAGGTGAGGTGGATACCGAAGGGCGCCAATTCGGCTGCCAGCGATTCGCTATAGCCCTCCACGGCGAACTTGCTGGCGCAGTAGATCGAGGCGCCCGCAAAGCCCAGCACGCCGCCCATCGAGGAGAAGTTGAACACCCGGCCGCTACGTTGCCGCCGCATGACCGGCAATACCGCGCGGCAGACATGCATCGTGCCGAAAACATTGGTGGCGAACTGCCGCTCGATCGCGTCGGCATCGACTTCCTCGAACAAGCCCAGTTGGCCGTAGCCGGCATTGTTCACCAGCACATCGATGCGCCCGAAGCGATCAAGGGCAGCCGCCACGGCGGCGTGTGCCTGGTCCGCCTGGGTAACGTCCAGTTCCAATGCCAGGGTCTGCCCGCCGAATTCGGCGAAAACCTTGTCGAGTTGGGCGCGATTGCGACCGGTAGCGACCAGTTGGTCGCCATTGGCCAGGACGGCCCGGGCGATTTCGGCGCCGATGCCGCGTCCGGCACCGGTAATGAACCAGGTCTTGCTCATGATGATTTCCTCTCGTGGGAATGAAGCCGGTTACAGGATGCGGCCATGGTAGAGAGCAGGGGCATCGCTGCGAATGCCTGGAACTAGGCCAGGTATTGCCTATTCCTATTGGAGACATTGCCAGTTCGGTCGGCCCGTGCCTAAATGGCTGCCTGATCGTCCAAGCCCGAAAAGTACATGGCCTCCCCACCCACCACGCCGGTCGATATCCAGCAATGTATGAGGGGCTTGATCGCGCGGCTGGCTCCCACCGAGGGGTATACCTTGACCGCCTTGGACGGCGTGCGCCTGCTGCGGATGAACCGGTCACTGGCGCGTATGCCGGTGCTGTATGAGCCGGGTATCTGTTTTATCTGCCAGGGGAGCAAGCGCGGCTTTCTCGCGGGTGAGGTCTACCGCTACGATGCGCACCACTACCTGGTGCTGTCGGTGCCCATGCCCTTCGCCAGCGAGGCGGATGCCAGCCCGGAAGCGCCACTGCTGGGCATCGCCCTTTCCATCGATCCGGCCCAGGTGGCCGAACTGGCCCTGGTATTGGATGAGCAGGCCTATGTGGGCGACGCGCTACCGAAGCCGATGCTGTCGACACCGCTGGACGAGCGGATGGGCCAGACCTTGCTGAGGCTATTGGAAGCCCTTGCTTCGCCCCTGGAGGCGAAGATCCTCGGGCCGGCCATCCTGCGCGAGATCTACTTCCATGTCCTGACCGGCCAACAGGGCGGCGTCTTGCGCGCCGCCCTGGCGCAGGGCGGCCATTTCGGGCGGATCGCCAAGGCCCTGCGGCGCATCCATGCCGACTACCACGGTCGCCTGGATGTCGGCAGCCTGGCCCGTGATGCCGGCATGAGCGTGTCGGCTTTCCATGCCCATTTCCGCCAGGTGACCAGCAGCACGCCTATCCAGTACCTGAAGGCGACCCGCCTGCACCAGGCCAGGCTATTGATGATACGGAGCGGGATGACCGCAGCGGCGGCCTCGGCAAAAGTGGGCTACGAAAGCACCTCGCAGTTCAGCCGCGAGTTCAAGCGCCTGTTCGGTCGCAGTCCCGGGGCCGAAGCGGTGCAGATGAAGCAGGCCCTGGCATTAAGCGCAGCGCCTCGGGCGGTTTAATTATTGTCGTCCGAAGATTTGAATTGATAGCTACTTTTAAGCTCGTCGATCTTGCCTTTATTGTTCAGCAGGAATTGTTTGAATTTCTCGATGATGGCCGGATGCTTGCTCGACGAGAAGCACCAAAACCCCGAGGCATGCGGCAGGTCCGGGTCATAGACGACCGGCGCTTGCTCGTATTTCTTGATCTGCGACCAATAGTAGCGGGCGATCCGCGTATTCATGTAGGCGCCATCCACGCGGTCCGCCACCAGCTTTTGATAGAGCGAATCGTATTGCAGCGTTTCTTCCAGGCGCATCGAGCCGGTGCTCATCAATTGCTGGTACGGATAGGGCGTGAATCCCAAGGGCACGCCCAGGATCTTCAAGCGCGCGAGGCCTTTGCCCTTGTTCTCCGGCCGGACCAGTACCCCATCGGTGAACTCCAGCATGGGCGCATAGCTGATCTTCAGGTTCTTCTTCAGGTCCGCCACCCAATTGGGATTGTCCGGAAAGGCGAAATCCAGCTTGCCCTGGGTAAAAAGCCGGTCGCGCCGCTTCAGCGGATAGACCTCGTACTTGAAGGTATAGCCATGCTGTTTCGCAAAGGCATCCAGGATATCCTTGCCCAAGCCGCTGTAGATATTGTCCTGGTAGGCGGAATAGGGAAGGAAATTGGGGTAGTCCTCCACGCCTACCGTGAACGTCTTGTCATCCGCCAAGGCCGCGACATGGAAGCAGGCCAGCAGGGTGGCGGTCAAAAGTCGTGGCGTGCGCATGGCGGACCTTTCTGCGGCGGCGTTCCCGGGCTGCCGCCCGCTGTAGGTATAGCCGATATTCCAGCCGGCTACCCCGCCATGGCCCGCTGCAGGCCAAGCACGAAACGCACCCCGTCCTCATCGTTGTGGGCGGTGATGGTGCCACCCATCTTGGCCATATAGGTCTTGGCCACGAACAAGCCCTGGCCACGGCTGCCGTTGGCGCCGGCCTCGGCCTGGTCGGATACGCCGTACTCGAAGATCTTGTCGATCAGGTCGTCTGGAATGGCCTGGCCGACATTGTGGATGGCCACGCTGACCGTGGTTTCGCTGGCGGTCAGCGTAATGGTGATCAGCGTATCGGGCGGACGGTAGCGGTCGGCATTGCGCAGCACATGGGTGACCACGTCCTCCAATGGGTACTCGTCCGCCCTGACCAGCACAGGGCTGGGCGCCCGCTCATACGATACGCCCGCGATGCCCACGCAGGCTGCGTTGCCGGCAATATTGCGGAGGAATTCATCCAGATCCAGTGCCTGTACCGCCAGGGTGGTCGATTGGAAGGCTTCGCTGGGGCTGGCGCTGCCGTACAGGATGCGGATGGCCTGCTGCATGCGGTCGATATAGCGGCGGCTGGGGTCGTCCTCGCTGCCGTGCAGCACCAGCAAGGACTGCAGCGGCGACATGATCTCGTGGCCGACGGCGTGCCACATGTCTTTCTCCTGCTCGGCCCGGATACCTTCGCGCTCGGCATCCTCCTTGACCCGCCGCAACAGGTCGTTGAGGCAGTTCGCCAGGATGCCCAGCTCGTCGCTGCCGCGCAGGTCGGCCAGGTCGAATTCGGCCAGGCCGTGGGTGGTCTTGACCGTTTTCGACAGCTGCTTGGCGCGTTTCGTCAGCCTGGCGATAGGGCGGATGATGCCGATCTCGATGATCAGCCAGGCCAGGCCGATGGCCAGCAACATGGCGCCGACGAACCAGGAAAGCCGCGTTGCGACCGCGCTCAGCCGCTTGTTGACGCTACGGGCATCGCCTTGCAACCGGACAGTGTAATTGCCCATCGGCGTGGCGATCTCGTCACTCAGTGCAATGGGAGCCTCATAGCGCTCCACCGGTAAATAGCGGATCAGCCGGGTGAGCAGCGGCGAGCTGATCTCACCCGCCGCGCTATCGCTGCCGGATAGCCGCAATATCTCGGCGCTGCCTGTTCCGGCCGCCTTGCCGATCAGCAAGGTTTCACCGGGCAGCAGCAGAGGGCGTAGATCGGCCAGTGAAAACGGCGCGATCGCGCCAGCGGCATTGCTATCGAACAGGGCCGCGCCGTCGCCGGCGGGCAAGACTTCGACGCGTACCTTGATCTGGTCGAGGTCGGCCGGCGGCCATACCGGCTTTGCCTTTTGGAACAGGGCATCACGCAGCACCTCGACCGGCAAACGCAGCGAGAAGAACGATCGTCGCTCGCAGTCCGCGTTTTCCGGCTCGTCCTTGTCCAGGCATTGGCCACTCTGCCAGACCCAGCCGCGAAACTCCTTCACCGGCCGCTCACCGGTGTAGTCGCGGCCGCCGATATCCACATAGCCGGTCAGCCGGCCCCGGATGCCTTCCCGCCTGGGGTTGCCCTGCACGGTCAATGGCTCGAAAGGGGCGATCCAGCGATAGGTCTGACCGCGCAACGCCACTTCGACCCGCAGCCGGTGGGCGCTGTCCAGCCATTCATCGCCGATGCGGTGCGCCAGCAAGGTGGTGCTGGCGAAGGTGCCGGCGGCATAGATAAAGCCACCGGCCCAGGGATTGTTGCCGATGGCGACGCAGAGGCTGCCGTAATGCTTGTATTGGACCAGGCAGCCGGCCATTTCCACCGCGTTGCGGACCTTGGTCTGATCGTCGAAATCGATGGCGGAGTAGGGTAGCAGCACCGGGTGCAGCGGCGTGACCGGACCGCCCGGGCCGGGCGGATTGAGCAGGGCCAGTTGTCCGGTGGGATGGCGCAGTTTGGCGGCGATCTGCTCCTTGGTCTTGCCGAAACCGGACTGGTAGTTGTCGTAGCTACGCTGTTTTTCTTCCTGCAGCACATAGACGGCCATGGCGAGGGTGGCCAAGGCCAACAGCAAAAAGGCACTACGGAACAATAGCCTGAGGCGGAAGGAGGCCAGCCAGGCCATGGCAGCCTTCACTTGCGCCCGCCCGCCAGCGGGTCGGACCAGCGAAAGCCACGCATGGGAATGTTCTCGATGCGGTCGAAATCCTCGTCCAGTTCGCGAAAGGCTTCGCGGATGGTGCTGATGTGCTTGCGGATATTGTCGCGATTGCGGCCGCTCTTCACCACCAGGAAGAGGTCCTCATAGGACACCACCTGGCCGCGCTGCTGGTAGAGGGTGGCCAGGATACGCTGGGCGGTAAGCGGCAAATTCACCCGCTGACCCTGCCATAGCGGGGTGCTCTGGCGCAGCGGGTCGATGGACAGTTCATCGCCGCGCGGCGGGGCGGTCTCGGCCTCGTCCTGGCTGCGGGTCGCGCGCAGGATTTCCAGGAAGGTATCGATGAAGTCCGACTCTTCGAAGGTGGTCTTCTGCAGGTAATCCCAGGCATCCAATGCCTTCATGATGCTGCGGTAGATGGTGGCCGGCATGGCCGACACCACCAGCACCGGCGTACCCCGGCGCCCCTTGTTGATGGCATTGATGATGGCCACGCCGGCATGGCGCTCCCGCCCCAGTTCGATATCCAGCACCACCAGATCGTAGGCTTCGCGGGCGATGGCCGCTTCCGCGTCATCGCGGGTAAACCATTGTTCCACCTGGATGCCGGGCCGGGCCGACAGTATCCAGTCCTTGAGCTGTTGGCTGGTGGGAAGATCATCTTCAACGATGGCGACTTTAAACATGGAGGCGTGCCCGGCGGGTGATGGCGCAAGTATCCGGCTTTTTCCGCCCCGGATGCCAGAAAAGGCCGTGAGTGTTTGCTCACGCCGGTTACCAGGCGGGAACGGCAGGGAGCGTACGCAGCCGGCGACAGATCAATGAGCCCCGGCGACGCCATGGCATGCTCGTCCTCCCCTCCGGCACGATGTCCTCCATGCAAGACAGGGGGGGCGGATGGATCTTCACGCAACCCCTTTTCACAGCCGAAGATCACTATCCAGCGGAGAAAAACATCATGTCGGACCGGGCCAAACGTATCGTCGAAGCCTTGCAAATTTCCCTCGGCAAACTGGCGCTGGGCACCGCGATCGCCTCGCGTCGCATGGCGGGTGGCCTGCAGGGAAATCGACGTACCCTGATTGCGCTTGGCCTGGCCGCCATCGGCGGCTACGCGCTCTATACCCATCCTCCGATGCAGACCGTGGGGCGCGGCGAGATCGGTATTCGGCTGAATCAGCTGACGGGCACCTCCACCGAACTACGGAATGGTGCGGCCCTGGTGATTCCTGGTTTGCATGAACTGCGGCGTTTCTCGCTGCGCGATCAGATCTTTCGCACGCTGGATAGCAGCGCCGATGGCGAGGCAGCATTCCAGTCGGTCGAGGGCCTGTCGCTGGGTGTGGACATTTGGGTGCGTTATGCCCTGGACGCCGGCAAGATTGCCGCCGTGGCCCGCGACCTGCCGGATGACGTCGGCGGCGAGGTCGTCGAGCCGATGATACAGGGTGTGGTCTACAAGACCTTGTCCCGCTACACCGTGCGAGAGATCTTCTCCACCAAGCGGCAGGAAATCCAGCAACTGATCGAAGCCGAATTGAAACCGCGCCTGGCCGCCGACGGCATCAAGCTGCAATCGGTCACCATGGGCAAGGTCGATCTGCCGGCCGACTACAAGGTCGGTATGGAAAAGCTCCTGGCGGAAGAGCTGGCCAGCGAACAGATGCGCTTTACCCTGGAGTTGAAGGACAAGCTGGTCAAGCAGACCGAGCTGGAAGCCAAGGCCGACAAGGTCAAGCGCGAAACCGCCGCCGAAGCGGCCGGCGAGGAACAGATCATCGCCGCCAAGGCCCAGGCCGAAGCAATGAAGCATGTGCTGCCCTTCAAGGAGAAGCAGATCCAGCAACGCGGCCTGGAGGCCGAGGCGGAAAAGATCTTCCGTATCAAAAATGCCGAAGCGACCGCGCAATCCCGCCGGATCGAAGCCGCCGGCGAGGCCGATTCGCGCCAGAAGCTGGCCGATGCCGAAGCCTATCGGCAGGAACGTATCGGCAAGGTCGCCAGCGAGCAAATGGCCCGTGACGGCGCCCTGATCTCCAAGCATCCGCTGCTGATCCAGAAGACCCTCGCCGACAAATTGTCCGACAAGATCTCGGTGATCATCGCCCCGCCGCCCGCAGATGGCGGCTTTATCGGCGCGACCCTGCTGGGCGGCGGTAAACAAGCGGTTCCTGCCGCAGGCCAGGAAGAACAAGGCGCCGAAGCCGACGCGCAAGAGGCGGAATAATCATGTACGTCGCTGCCCTTGCCGCCCTCGCCATCGTCGCCCAGGACCAATCCGCCCTCCGCGCCGCACCGCGCGAATCCGCCACGCGCCAGGCCGTGCTCTGGCAGGGTGACAGCCTGGAGATCCGGGGTGAGAAAGGCGACTATCTGCAGGTCTACGATCATCGTCGCGAGCGGGCCGGCTATATCCGCGCCAACCAGGTACGGCCGCTGGACCTGGCACCGGAATCCGCCCCGGCCACGCTGACGGTGGTACGTTTTCTGCGCGACACGCCCGGCTCGGAAGCCCTCGGCATAGGCTATGTCGCCGGCTACCTGCGCGCCGCGCCGGCCCAAGCCATGGATGGCGAGGCATTCGAAGCCCTCGGCAGCATGGCGGAACGCCTGGCGCGGCGCGCCTCGGTCGGCAAGGCCACCACCATGGGCGATACGGTCGCCGCGCATCTGGAGGTAGCCGCTGCCTACGGTGTCAAGATGGTGAGTATCGAGCGGGAGGGGCAAATGCAGCTGTGCTACGACGGTGAAGCCTATCGGCGCGTCCTGGCCTTGCCCGGCAACGACAAGGGCAAAGCCCTGGCGGCGCTTGCGCTGACCCGGCATGACTGCGTCCCGCCCTTGCTGGGGCCGGTCGATCGCTTCAATCTCGACAACTGGCGGGCCGAGCTGTTGGACCGGGTCGAGCTGCGTAATCTGCCGCCGGTATTAAAAAATCGCCTGCATATGCGCAAGGCGGGCCTATGGGCGAGCCTGGCGCACCAGCGGGCGCGTCCCGTTGGGCGGCCGTGCCGGTAGCGGCCAAGCCGAACGGCTTGTCCATTGCGCTGAGCGCCGGCCAGCCGGGCGAAACCTGTGTGCAATTGGTCGACGCCAAGCAAGACTCGCGCAAGCCGCTGTTCAGCCGTTGCACCTATGGCGTGGTCTGGCCCGCTTCGGCGACGGTGAATCGCCAGGGAGACGCGTTGGCGCTGGCGGTCCAACCGCTCGATGGCTGGCGGGAGCTGTGGCTGTTCCGGCGGGGCCCGGCCGGTTGGGACGTCCAGGTCCTGCCGCCTGGCTTGGATCATCCCGGCGCCGGCTATGTCGAATTCGCCGGCTGGGTACCGGGCGGTAATCAGTTGCTGACGGCACGCGAAATTCGCGTCGACGGGCGTCACCAGCGCAGCTTCGAACTGCGGAATATCAATACGCTGGCGGTGGAGAAGCAAGCCGATCAGCCGGGCAGCCTCAGCACCTTCTACCGTTGGCAAGATCCCGCCTGGAAGGGGCAGTCGGTCAGCCTAAGGTAGAGGCTTAGTCTTCCACTACGTACAGCAGCCACAGCGCCGCCAGCATGGGCAGGTTCTTCAGCAAGGGACCGTAGGGGTGCCACCAGAAATGGGGCAGGCATACGGTGATTACGATGGTATAGAACGCGATCAGGGCCAGTTGGGCCAGGTAAAGCGACTTGCGTCGGCGCAGCAGCAGGGTGCCCAGGCCAAAGCTCAAGTCCAGCAAGGCCGAGCCATACAGGCTGATGGTGCCCAGTGTGCCGGTCAGGCCGACCGCGGCCAGTAGCGCCAGGCTGTCGGCAATCGGGTAGGCAAAGATCGATACCCAGGCGGTGTAGAGCCAGACGAAGGCAATACTCAGCCGCAAGAGTGGGATAGCGAGCGCCAGGCGGGCCTGCCGGCCTTGCGACTGCGCCTCTCCGCTTGGAATAAAGGCCGCCGGCGCTTGCAATGGCCGTTGCAACAGATCCTGCATGGCTTGGCCGTCGGCATGGTTGCCCCGTTCAAGCATGGCCAAGGTGTCGCGGTCCAGCAGCGCGGCGGGAAGTTGTTCGCTCAACCACGCAACAGGGCGCATCAGGGCCATCGGCACCGGCAGGAAGCAGCCGGCTCCCAAGCCCATGGCCTGGCGCAGGGTTTGCAGATATGCGCGCAAGGTCAGGGTGAGCGGGCCCACCACCGCCAGGCGAGGTGGCATGGTGGGCTGAGCCAGTAGGGCCACCACCGCCGCGCACAGGTCGTCTATATGCACCGGCTGCAGCAATTGCTCCCCCTGGCCGGGCAAGGGGATGAGCGGCAGGGCGGCCCAGGCCTTGAACATCTGTGTACTGGTTCCGCCCGGCCCGTAGACCAGGGAAGGTTGCAACACGCAAGCCGATATCGGTAGGGACAGCAGATAGTCATCGGCTTGCCGCTTGCTCAGATGGTAAGGGCTGGCGGCTTGCGCATCGGCGCCCAAGGCCGAGATCTGGATCACCCGGCCCACGCCCGCCTCGGCACAGGCAGCGAACAAGGCGCAAGGGCCCCGTACGTGGATGGCCTCGAAGCTGGCGTCGCCCTGTTCGCGCAATATCCCTACACCATTGATGACCGCATCGAAGCCGGCCACGCGTGGCAACCAGCTCTGCGGGCGCTGGTCCTGGGCGAAATCGGCCGCAATATCGGTGGCGGACGCGCGCAATGGATCGCGACAGCTGCCGACGACGAGATGGCCGGCGGCTTGCAGGGCCTGGCGCAAGGCCGTACCGATAAAGCCACTGCTGCCGATCAGAAGAATGCGCATGCTGAAAACCGCCTTGTACAGGGATTGAAGGAGGGAGAGACAGTGCCAGGCAAAGCGCGCAATCCATCCCGATCAATTGTCGTTGTCTTGCCTAAAGCGAATGCTAACCCGCATAGTGAGGGCGGCATAACTTTGGAAAGCCACGGGGAAACGGATTTGAAAGCGGGTATCGCAATGACATCGACGCAGGGCGATCACGCCGGCGTGGCTTTTTATTCACTCGACTGACGTGTCGACGCCCCCTCGTTCCCGCCGGAAATTCGCCGAACCCCTCGATTGGGCGGTGTTGGCCAGCCTGCTGATCCATGGCTTGATCCTGGCGATCCAATTCGGCGTTCCCGGTGACGCGGGCGAGTCGATGGCGACCGAGCCGCTGGATATCGTGCCGAGCGAACCCGATCGCCCGGCTGAACCCAGCCTGGTCCCGGATGCCGCGCCCCCGGCCGCACCGTCGTTCGCGGAGAGCGGGGAAATGACCGTTACCCTGCGCTATCTGCCCGCTGCCCCGCCCGTGGTCCAAACACCACCGCCCGGCCCGCCCCGGCTGGCCTCCCGCAAACGTACCGGTATCCCCTTGATGACCGTGCAACAAGGCGCCTGGCAGACGGCGGTGGATGCGGCCTCGCGGGCAAAGCCGCCGGAGCAGCTGGCGGATGCGGCGATCGGCTCCGATAACGTCGACGCGCCTGCCGATATTCCGCCCATGCCCGATGCGCCGGCCACCGATAGCGAGGCCGTGCCGGACGATGCGCCCGTACCGGTCAAGGCAGGCGTGCGGGAAAGCAAGGCAGAGGACGAGGCGGCGGCCTTGCAAGCGAAGCAGGCCGCCGAAATGGAAGTATTGGCGGCGCAGGCAGCCGAGCAAGCCAAGGCCGAGCAAGCCCGCCAGGCCGAAGCCGTGGCGCAACAGAAGGCGGAAGCGCAAGCCAGGGCCGAACAAGCGCGTCAGGTGCAAGCAGAGCTGGCGGAACGAGCAGAGCGGGCAGAGCGGGCAGAGCGGGCAGAGCGGGCAGAACGAGCAGAACGAGCAGAACGAGCGCAAGCGCAGGTGGCTCGGGCCGAGCAACAAGCAGCCCGGGAAAAGCAGCAGGCCGAAACCCAGGCCAAGGTAGAGCAGGCACGCCAGCTGGCGGAAACGGCGGCAAGGGAACAAGTACAGCTGAAGGCAGAGCAGGCCAAGGCGGAACAGCAACGTAGGGTGGCCGAGCAACAGGCGGCGATGGAAAGGCAGCAAGCCGAAAAGCAAGCCCAGGCCCAAGCCGAGCAAGCGCGTCAGGCGGCCGAGCAGCAGGCGGCGAAGGAAGAGCGGCAGGCCAAGGCACAAGCCAGCGCAGAGCGTGCCCGCCTGGCTGCCGAGGCCCGCGCCAGACAGTTGGCGGAAGGCAGCGGTAAAGGCACGGGGACGACAGCAGGCGGTGGTGCGGATGGACGTTCCTCGGCTAGCACGGGAGAGGGTGGCGGCCTGCCTGCGGGCGCCGGCATCGCGCTACCGATTTCGCCGCCTCCTGGTCTTTCGCTGGCCGAACGGGCCCGGCAGCAGGCGCGCGATGGCGCTAGCGTGTTCGATAAACCCAACCGTGGCCGGACCACCACCTTCTCCCAATCGGCCGCCGCCGCCGAACCGGAATTCCGCTTCTATGCCGAGAGCTGGCATATCAAACTCGAACGTATCGGCGCCTTCAACAAGCCCCGCCTGTCCAAGGACCGCTTTTACCGGCCGGTACAGCTATCGATCCTGATCAATGCCGATGGTTCGCTTGCCTCTATCGCGATCAAACACAGTAGCGGCGACCCCAGCATAGACGAGGCGGCGAAACGCATCGTCGAGGCGAGCGCGCCATTCTCCGCTTTCCCCGCCGGCATGCGCGGTCGCTACGACCAGGTTGAAATCGTCCGCACCTGGGACTTTTCGGCGGAAACCACCCGGTTGGGCTACTGAGGGCCGGGCTACCGATTAATTTGTCGGCAAGGCCCACATCAGGCCACGGGTCGCCAGCACGGGGAAGATGGTCAGATGGTCCTCGTCGGCCAGGATTTCCGAACGCAGCGTCAAACCCGGATAGCGGTGCGACTTCAACTGCTTGGCGAAGTCCTGGGCGTCCTTGACCATATCGTTGCGGTTGTTGAAGCGCGGGTCCTTGGCGCCGGGCCGCAGCGCTTCGAAGGCTCCGGTCACCATCATTACCTTGGCCGGCATGTCCTTCCCACTGGCGGCATACGCCTTTTCCGCATCGAACATATAGCGCTTGTCGAACCATAGCGATGGGCTGCCCAGCACGTAGTAGTCAAACATGGTGGGTGCCGTCAGCAAGGTGTGCAGGCCGAACAGGGAACCGTAGGAATGGCCGATATAGACCTTCTTGCCCATATCGGCGCGGTAATTGCGGGCAACGAAGGGCATCACCTCGGTCGCGACGAAGTTGCGATACACCTCGGCCTGGCCATAAGGACCATCGTTCCGCTCTTCATGGGCGGTTTTCTTGGCGATGATATCGCTGGGCGTGTAGTCGCGATTACGGCTGCGGACGGGATCGTCACCCTTGGCATAGGCGAGTCCCACCAGGATGAACTCCGACATATTGCCGCCATGGCCATTGACGCGCCGGCCGATGCTGCGCAGGAGCGGAAAGGCATAGGGCGCATCGGTGACGAAAACCACCGGGTATTTCCGCTGGCTCTTGAGATAAGAGGGCGGCAGGCTGACGTAGATTTCGTAGTCGCGCTTCAGCGCGGCAGACGAAATGTTTCGGACCTCGGTACCTTCCAGCGCATAAGGCTGGGCCGGGGTATTGGCTCGCGCCGGAACAGCGAGCAACAGCGAAGCGAAGGCGGACAGCGCTAGCCGGGTGAGGATTTGGACCGGTGGGTTGATCATATAGTGTGGTTCAAATCGCGTTGTTGGATGGGGCGGCGACAGGTGCATTGAAAACCGCCTCGACGCGATAGCCGTCCGGGTCGAGCAAGAAGGCGGCATAGTAGTGCGGTCCATAGTCGTCGCGCAGGCCGGGCGCGCCGTTGTCGCGTCCGCCCGTGCGGAGGGCAGCGGCATGAAAGGCGTCCACCGCCGCACGGGACGGCGCGGCAAAGGCCAGGTGAAAGCCATCGCCCGGCGGATGGGCGTCGTCCCGCAACTTCAGGCAAAGCAAGTCTTGCTCGTCCATGAGGCCGTAGCCTATGGCCGTGTCGTCTTCGAATACGCGCCGAAAGCCCAATGCGCCAAGCGCTGCGTCATAGAATGCGCCGGCGCGGGTCAGGTCGCGGACGCCAAAGGAAAGATGGTGAAGCATGGTCGGACGCTCGCAGGAGTAGTTGGCGGCGGCAGATGCTGCCGTCGCCTTTAAACAGGTGGGGCCGTTATTGGGAGCTGGAGCGTACCCGTTGCCAGTCCAGTTCAAACCGTGCCAGGTATTTGCGCAATCGATCCGCGTCGTTGACCTTGGCTTTGTCTTGCCGCGAAATGCCGAACAGCCGCCTGCCCGCATCCGATAGCGAGTTCGATTGCCGGCAGACGGCGATGACGTTTTCCAATTGCAGCCTATCGAACAGATCGAGCGCGTCGGCCGCTTCGCCCAGCAGCTCGTCCAGCGGGCCCGGTGTCTCATGGCGCCAGGCTTGGCGCAAGCGATCGACCTCTTCCGCCACGCAGGCTTCGTCGATGCGGCCGGCTTCGGCCAGGGTAGCCATGCGGGTAACCGAAGCGGACAGTTCACGGAAATTGCCCGGCCAGCGTGCTTCGCCGGAACCAGCGAACTTCAGATAAGCGCGGCGTGCTTCCGCGTTGAAGCGGACCTGTTCGCCTTGTTCGCGGGCAAAGCGATCCAGTTCGAAATCCAGGTTGGGCTCGATATCCTCGGCCCGGTCGGCCAGGCCCGGGAGCTCATAGATCCAAAGATTGATCCGGGCATATAGATCCTCGCGGAAGCGGCCGTCCGCCACCCATTGCTTGAGATCGCGCACGGTGCCCGCGATCAGTTGGAAATCGCTCTCTACCTCGCGGTCGCTACCGAATGGAAAGAAGCGTTTCTCTTCGATGGCCTTGAGCAACATGGCTTGTTCGTCCAAGCCCAGCTCGCCGATTTCATCGAGGAACAGCAAGCCGCCATCCGCGCTGCGCAGCAGGCCGGCTCTTTCGGTCTGGGCGCCGGTAAAAGCGCCCTTCACATGGCCGAACAGGGCGGACATGGCGCTTTCGCCCCGTAGCGTCGCGCAATTCACCTCGACAAAGCGGCCAGCCAGTTGGTGCCGCGCCTTCTTCATCTGGTAGATCCTGCGCGCCAGGAAGGACTTGCCGGCGCCGGTAGGGCCGCAGAGCAGCATGGGTGCCTTGGAGCGTGCCGCGACCTTTTCGATCTGCTCTATCATCCGGTTGAAACGGGCATTGCGGGTGGCGATGCCGGACTTTAAGAACGATACCGTATCGGCATGTTCGCGCGCGAAGCGGGTAGCGATCTTGTCGTAGCGCGATAGGTCGAGGTCGATCAGGGCATAACTGCCTTTCGTTTCCCCCAGTTCCTTCTTGCGTGGCGGCGAAGTTTGTATCAACTGGGCCGGCAGATAGCGTGCCTCGGCCAACAGAAACCAGCAGATCTGCGCCACATGGGTGCCGGTGGTGATATGGATCAGGTAATCCTCGGCCTCGGTATCGAAAGCATATCCGTGGGCAAAGTCATGCAGCGCCCCATAGACCTCCTCGAAATCCCAAGGGTCGCGCAGATTGATCTCGACGCCGACCACTTCGGTCTCCGGCGAAATCGCGCCGATGTCCTGTTTCAAGCGCTCGAACAAACCTCGGCTACGCTGGTCGTGCAATAGCTCCAGGCGATCGACAAGCAAGTCGTCTTGTTGGCATAGGCTGACCGTGGGGCGCCACTTCTCCCAACGCTCCTTGCCCTTGCCGACGTAGTCGAGCACGGTGCCGACAAAACCCAGCACGACCTTTTTGCGCATGGCTCGTATCCAATCGAATAAACATTTAGCGGATTTTATCAAACAGCGCGTTCGTGCAATTAGAATCCCGTGTCGGTCCCTGGTCATCTTCATAGAGCTTCAACGCCATGCATCCCACCACGCTACAACTGGTCGGCGCGACGCTGTTCGCCATTGCGCTTATCCATACGTTTTCCACCAAGTACTTTGAACGCCTGGCCCATCGCTGGCCGCGACATGCCGGCATCTGGCATCTATTGGGCGAAGTGGAGGTGGTGTTCGGCTTCTATGCCATGTTGCTGGTGCTGGCCATCTTCCTGCTGGACGGTCAGGCCGCCGCCGTCGCCTACCTCGATTCGCGCAATTTCACGGAGCCCCTGTTCGTCTTCGCCATCATGGTGATCGCCGGTACGCGGCCCGTGCTCGAATTCGCCAGCTTATGCGTCAAGGTCGTGGCCAGGCTGCTTCCGCTGCCCGCCAATATCGCCTACTACCTGGTCGTGCTGGCGCTTGTCCCGCTGCTGGGATCGCTGATCACCGAACCGGCCGCCATGACCTTGGCGGCGCTGGTGCTGCGCGACCGCTATATGGGGCAGCAGGTGTCGAACCGATTCAAATACGCCACCTTGGGCGTGCTGTTCGTCAATATCTCCATCGGCGGCACCTTGACGCCGTTTGCCGCGCCGCCGGTCCTGATGGTGGCCGCCAAGTGGAATTGGGATGTCGCCTATATGCTGACCGTCTTCGGTTGGAAGGTCGCATCGGCCGTGCTCGTCAACGCGGTGGGAGCCACGCTGCTGCTGCGCAGGGAACTGGCCGGGCTGCCGGTGCCGACCTCGGCCACCGCCGCCATCACGGTGCCGGCGGGTTTGCTGGCCGCCCATTTGCTGTTCATGGTCGGGGTGGTGATCTTCGCCCACCACCCCACCATGTTCATGGGTCTTTTCCTGTTCTTTCTCGGCGTGGCCCATGCCTATGAGCAATACCAGGACAGGTTGATCCTGCGCGAAGGTTTATTGGTGGCTTTTTTCCTGGCCGGCCTGGTGGTGCTGGGCGGTCAGCAGCAATGGTGGTTGCAGCCCGCCTTGCTGGCCATGAGCGCCGATGCGGTTTATTACGGCGCGACGGCACTGACGGCCGTTACCGACAATGCCGCGCTGACCTATCTTGGTTCGCTGGTGGAGGGTTTGAGCGAAGAGTTCAAATATGCCCTCGTTGCCGGGGCCGTCACGGGGGGCGGTTTGACCATCATCGCCAATGCTCCCAATCCGGCCGGCATCGCCATCCTGCGCGATAAATTCACCGACGGCGAAGTGCATCCATTGGGCCTGCTGGCAGCGGCCCTGCCGCCCACCTTGGTCGCGATGCTGGCCTTCCGGTTACTGTAAAGATACGGGCCGGCTAGCTGATCCCTACCGGCCAAATCCCTTCCCGCTGCGCAATGTTTTACGATGCCGGGCTAATACGCGCTGTTTCGGGAAGCAGATGCGCTATTTTTTGTTCCTGCAAGAACGCCCTGGTGAATTTACCCAAAAACTCAAGCGTTATCTTCTTCTTCACCTCAATACCTATCGCGCGAGATATGTCATTATTGTCGAGAGATACATTATTTAGATTCGCGGCTGCTGCCATACCTAGATTATAATCATCGCCAGAAAGGGAATCTATAAGGCGTTCTTTCATGCGTGCATATTCGTTCGGAAAGCGGCGCTCCAGCATCTTTTCCCAAGGGGACCATTGCACCAGTAAAAAATATTCGAAGTCTTCCGCCTCCGCTTTTTCCACGCGCTGCACTGCGTCATCCAGATCTTCTTTCGTTACCCCGGAAATTTTTAAAAACTTCATATTCGTAACAGAAACGGGGAGCTCTAAACGATCCCGCAATGCCACCTGGTAGGCAAGATAAACTTCGATGTAATCGACCTTGACGCCCCTTCTCGCTTTTTCGCGCGCAATCTTCTCCAGCTGATCCAGACGAAACATGCCACGTGCCTTGGTTAGCAACGTCGGCAACTGCGCGTCCGCGTCATATTCTTTATTCGCTACGTCATGGCAAATGCGCGCTGTCTGCATGCCATTGAAAGTTAGTAATAGGCGGTCACCGCAGGTTTCTGTAGCGTCATTGCTGATTGCAAAGGAGTGCTCCCTTAATTCGGGGTACTTTGCCAGCAGGGACAACCATTCCTGCATATCAGTCTGGACAGTGGTTCTGAATGACTTGATTTTGTCTTTGTTTTTCAGGTCATCCAGATACAGGGAGAAAGCATTCGCACCGGCCTCGTTCCCCCAAGCTTGCCAGGTTGCTTGAATTTTGTCCCGCTCACTGAATGGATACCAGTCGGACACGGCGTCGCACAAGGGACGGGCAGCCGGGGAGCCGGAATTGTCATCCGACCCCTCATCTGCTCCTTGCCCGCTTACGGCCGGATTGCCATTGAGTGCCACGACTCCGTAGGGTTGCAGCGCTCTGATACTTTCCGGTAAGACGGTTAGCCGGTTATCGCAAAGCGAGAGATTTGCAAGGTCGTCCGGTAGTTTTTCCGGCGCTGTGGCCAGCCGGTTCCGGTCTGCCTTGATTGTTCTTAATGTGTTCGGCAAGTTTTCCGGCAGACCAGTCAATAGATTATCGTTAACATTCAGCGTCTCTAGCGATATGGGCAGCTGGCTTGGAAGCGCGGTCAGTTTGTTGCCGCTGGCGTCGAGTTTTTTAAGTCCAGCTGGCAAATTATCCGGCAGACAAGTCAGCGCATTACCCTCGATACTCAGTTTTTTTAGCAAATGCGGCAGATGATACGGCAGGCTGGTCAGCCCAAGGCCCAGCAGCCACAAGGGTTGTTCCGGGTCATTGGATTTTAGCCAATCTTCCAAAACATGAAGCGCAAACCTACGATCTTCATGGGTCGGTGTTGGTTGTCTAGCCCAGTCCCGCCACTCTGCGAGGTATTCCGCATTGTTTGTCGGTTGCGTTCTCGGCTGGCTTACTTCAAGAAGATGTCGCTGAAATCGTTCGGCGTCGGCCGGTGTACCACATGGTGCGCGCCCGAAAATGGCTTCGCGGAATATGCGTAGGTAATGGCACAGGAGATTCGTTGAATGCTGCTCGCACACGGTGAAGTCATTCTGGCCATCGCTATGGCTTACCGTGATGTCGAATCTACGCGTGCCCACGATAAGCAGGCCCTCTCCCTGCTCAACGATCTGCCCCGCGTGGCCACGCAGCAAGTCCATCGCATGCTGCGCATTGCGCGCTTCAATTGCCTGCATCATGTTCTCTTTATCAAGTTGTCCGACAAAAAGGGTTCCTCAAGAAGGTTGCTGCTGCTTTGTTGTTATTGCGGCATATATCGGGAAACCTTGTCTGCCTCAAACGTGATCCCCCGATGCAGCAAGTCCTCCGCCTGGCTAGCCAATCTCTACCAGCCAAGCGTCCTCCAGTTGCTGGATGGCGACTTCGACCGGCAGGAATTTTTCGATCACCTCGGCCTGGGTATGCAAGTGCGATGACGCCGCCACGGTGGTAAACGCACCGCTTCCGGCCAGCGCCAGCGGCAGCAACAGCTGGTCGGCCAGGTACTCGCCCACCGCCGCCTCGCTGTCGAGATACAAGCGTGCCTGGCCGACTGCCTGGTCCGCCACCGCTTCGGCGGAGACGCCGCGTTCGCCAAAGCCGGTGAACAACTCGGTTACCTCGCTGTGAGCCGCCTCGATCAGCAAGATATTGCCCGGCCCTTCCTTGGCGGGTAGTTGGCGCACCCTGCCCGCCACGTCGGCCAGCTGGGCGCCGACACGGTCCAGTTCACGCTGCGCGATACCGCCAGGCACCGCTGCGACCACGGCCTCGGCACGCAAGTCCAGGCGGGTGCCGCGTGTCAGCAGCTGCAAAGGCAGCAAAGCAGGGCACGGTTCGGTGGTGGCGACGATCTCACCGCCGCCGGCCGGGTAAAATCCATGTCGCTGCAAAACAATGGACTGTCTTGCGCCCATGCGCCGCATCAGCGGTAGCCAGGCGCGTATCAGATGATCGGCCGGTGGCGCCGCCTTATTGTGGGTGCCGCCGGTTACCATCACCGTACTGGGTGCGTCGGCAAACCATAGCGCCGGCAGCACCGTCTGCAGTACCAGGGTGCAGCTACCCGCCGTGCCGATGGCGAAGCGATAGTCACCGCCACGAATAGGACCGGGCGTGAAGCGCAGCGTCTGCGATCCCATTTCGGCGCCTTCGACGCTGGCGCCCGAAATGGCCGCCGCGGCTTGTACGGCGGTCAGATGCTGGCGCAGCAGTCCCGGCTTGTTGCGTTTGGCGCGGATGTGCTCGATTTCGAATGGCGTGCCGGTAATCATCGACAGGGTCAGGGCGGTGCGCAGCACCTGACCACCGCCTTCACCTTGCGAGCCATCCAGTGCGATACGGTCTTGTTGGAGTTTTTTCATATTTCTACTTGGTCAGGGCAATATCTCGGTAGACACGGATGTTGCGAGAAACGTGCCAGCGCGAAGTGTGCAGGGGAGTAAATTGCAGGTCTTTGTTTTAATTGAGTGAATGGTATTTTGTTACCAGGCCGGCTTCAGTGGGGGTGACAGTATTCAGATACAGAAAGCTAGGCATTTATCCGTAAAGATAAAGCCGCTGTCGCGTGGCCTATCCCCCAAAACGCTTTACCTTATAGTAGCTTTATGGTTTGTAATCTATTCTTCTTATCGCGGTACAGGTAGCAAGGAGACACTGATGCAACTCAGCCCCTTGGCCGAATCGGCCTACCAACAAGCCATGGCGGATGCGCAAGCGTTTTGCCTGGCAGGCCAATATGAAGCCGCCTTTGCGCAGCTTGAGCGCGCCCACATCCTGGGCCAGCAAGCCTTGCTGCTGCATTGGCGCGTGCATCTCGCCATGCTGCGGGTCGCCCTTGCCCAATCGAACAGGACGGAAGGGCTTGGGCAGCTCTGGCGCCTCTTTCTCACGCCCTTTGGTCATCTGGTGAACCGTCTGCCGGTGGGCAATACCGGCAGGGCAAATATCAGTGCTTTCAAGCCCATGCCCATACCCGAGGAACTACGCAGAATCATGGCGCCGTGAAAGCGCATGACCGGTTACGGCGATGGCAAGCGCCACGACAATCAGTATCGTGGCGACGGCGAAGCTGGCTCTCATGCCGGCGGCGACGGCCAGGGGCGGTGCCATGGTGATATCGCTGGTCCTCGATGCGAACGCGAACACGGCGCCCATGGCCGACGCCCCGGTTATCAGGCCAAGATTGCGCGATAGGCTGAGCATGCCGGAAACCAGCCCGCGCCGTTCAGGGCGTACATCCTTCATGACCACCGTATTGTTGGCGGCCTGGAACATGGCGTAGCTGGCGGTCATCGTGGCGATGGGGACGAGATAGCCGGCGATGCCGAAAGTCGTGGGCAGCATGGCCAGTACCAAGGCGCCGCCTGCGATGCCAAACAGTCCCAGCACTGTCATCCGGCGCGCACCGAGGCGGTCCACGATGCGGCCGGCCGGGATGCCGGTCAAGGCGGCGACCAACGGACCACCGGATAGCACCAGTCCGACGATCAACGCTTCAAGCCCCAGCGTCCGGGAAAGATAGAAAGGCCCCACTACCAGGGTCGCCATCATCACGGTCGAAACCAGTGCGCTCATGGCGAGGCCTGCGCTCAATACCGGATCGCGGAACAACTTGAGTTGGACCAAGGGCGCTGCGACTCGCGTCTCGACGAATGCGAAAGCGCCGATCCCACCAGCCGCCATCAGCAGCAGTGCAATATTGTGCGTACCGAAGTGGCCATGACCCGTCGTCATGGCCAGCGCATAGGCGGCCAGCGCCAGCACCAGCAGCAGCGTGCCGATAAAGTCGAAACCCGGGCGTTCCGCCTGTCTGTCCAGCGAGTCGGCAGGCAAGCAACGATAGGCGAGCAGCCAGTTCACGATGCCCAGCGGAATATTGATCAGAAAGATTTCACGCCAGCCAATGCCCGCGATCAGGACCCCGCCCAGCGATGGACCAAGCGCGGTACCAAACGCGGACATCGTTCCCAGCAAACCCATTGCGCTACCGGTCTTGGACTTCGGCACGATCTCGCCGACCAGCGCGACCGTGAGCGCCAGCATGATGGCTGCGCCCAAACCCTGCGCGGCACGGGCAGCGATCAGCCACCAGAGAGACGGTGCGATTCCGCATAGCAGCGAGGCCACGGTAAAAATGGCGATGCCGGCCAGCAGCAAGCGCTTGCGGCCCACCATATCGCCTAGCCGTCCGGCGCTGACGATCAAGGTGGTGATGGCCAGCAGATAGGCCAGCACTACCCACTGGACCGCTTGGAAGGAGGCGTTGAACGCATGGGCCAAGGTAGCCAGGCCGGCATTGGCGATGCTGGTATCCAGCGAGGGCATCAGCATGGATAGCGAAAGGCTGGCGAGTGCCCAGCGTGCCGAAGGCGCGTTGTTCGTATTCGCTTGGCCTGGATCGGCTACCTGTGGCGTGGCTGAATGTGCGCTTGCTTGAGAGGTGGTCATGAGAATGTCCCTACGATGATGGGCTTATGGATGTCCGAAGCGTAATCCTTGATCTGGCAGGGCGGAACGCGCACCATTTGCACATTATTCGTGCGTTTGACGCCATGTCATGCGTAGGCCATGCTAGCTTTCGGCTATGTCCACACCCGATTTCAATCTGTTGCTGACCCTGGATGTACTGCTTGCCGAAGGCAGCGTGGCACGTGCCGCGCAACGCCTGGGCTTGAGCCCTTCGGCAATGAGCCGCGCCTTGGCGCGATTGCGGGAGGCGACGGGCGATCCGCTATTGGTCAGGGCCGGACGCGGACTTGTCGCCACTCCCCGGGCAATCGAGATGCGCGAGCGGGTTGCCCGGCTGGTACAAGATGCGGAGGCCGTACTGCGGCCGGCGGAGAAGGTAAACCTCAGGCAACTCGCCCGAACCTTCACCTTGAGGACCCGCGATGGCTTTGTCGGCAACTTCGGACCTGCGCTGATCGCTCGCACCAACGAGGAGGCGCCAGGTGTCCGGCTGCGCTTCGTGCCCAAGCTGAGCAAGGACAACGCACCGCTGCGCGAGGGAGTCGTCGATCTGGAAGTCGGCGTGGTCGGCGATACCGCCAGCCCGGAGCTACGCACGCGGGCGCTGTTCCAGGACCGCTTTATCGGCGTCGTACGCGCGGGGCACGCGCTGGAACGGGAGGAGATCACGCCATCCCGCTATGCGGCTGGCAGGCATATCCTGGTGTCGCGGCGAGGGCGCGACCGGGGGGTGATTGATGAAGCCCTGAAGCCGTTGATGCTGGAGCGCGAGATAGCCACCATGGTCGGTGGCTTTTCGACCGCGCTGGCCCTGGCGCGTGCATCCGATCTGATTGCGACGGTGCCCGAGCGGCATACCGGCAATCTGCGCACCGGCATGTTCGGTTTTCCGCTCCCTTTTTCCACGCCGGCGATTACCGTCTCCATGCTTTGGCATCCGCGTATGGATGCGGATGCCGCGCATCGCTGGTTGCGCGCCTGCATTCTTGATGTCTGCGCGGAGCAAGCCGTTACGCTCATCGGATGAGTGCTTTTAAGACTGCGATGCGGCTGGGGCCGGGAGCGCATCTACACGCCCTGTGTATAGGCACTCAGCCCCGCTGCGATGGCCTTGAAGCAGGCCGCGCAACGCGGGCTCGCTCGCAAGTCTTCATGCATGGCGACCCAGGTATCCATCATCAAGGAAAACCCGGCCGGGAGAACCCTGACCAGTTGCTTGTCCCTCGCCGCCAATGCCGACTGGCATATGCCGATACCGAAGCCGGCGCGGATAGCGCCCAATTGGGCCAGGTCGCTGTCGGCCCGAAAGGCAAAATTGGCCCGCGAGAGGGCTGGGTACCGGTGCTGCAGGCCGCGTATATAGGCGGTCTCGTGGTCGAAGCCGATCAAGGTGTGGCGAGACAAGTCCTCCATGGTCTCCGGAATGCCATGGCTCGCCAGATACCGCTCGTGGGCATGCAATCCCAATTCGATGTTGCCGACGCGCCTGGCCACCAATGCGTCCTGCGCCGGCCGGAACATCCGTACCGCGATATCCGCTTCCCGGTGCAGCAGGTCCTCTGCCTGGTTCGATAGCACCAGCTCGATGATCAGTTCCGGATGTTCCTGGCGCAAGGCTGCGAGTATCGGGGGGAGTACTTCCACTCCCGTTACCTCGCTCGCCGTCACCCGCACCGCACCGCGCACCCCCGCCCCATGGCTGCTGGCTACCCGCCGCAGTGCCGCTGCGCTAGCCGCGACATCGACCGCATAGGGCTTTAACTCAAGCGCGGCATCGCTGGGTGCGAAGCCGTCGAACGAGCGGGTAAAGAGCTTCAAGCCCAAGGCTTGCTCCAGGCTATCGATATGGCGGCCCACGGTCGGCTGGGTCAGGCCCATCGCGCGGGCGGCGGCCGATAGCGAGCCGGTCTCCAGTACCTGCAGGAAAGTCCGGTACCACTCCCAATTTGGCTCGCTCACTGTCATGGTATGCATATTTGTATAGTTGGTAGGCGATTCTAGGCAATTTTCATATGTCCGTCGATCTTGCACACTGGGGCCTCTCTGAAACGCAATGCCAAAGGGGTATCGCCATGTCCAAAGTAGCCTTGTTCGGCGCCGCAGGTGTCATCGGTCAAAGTATTGCTGCTGCGCTCAGCAGCAAGGGGCAGTCCTACCGCGTGGTCGGCCGCAGCGAGGCTAGCCTGCGCAAGGCCTTCGGTGCCGATCCGCTGGCCGAGATCACCAGCTGGGACCCGGATTCGCCCAGTTCGGTACGGGCAGCAGCAGAGGGCATCGACACCCTTATCTATATGGTCGGTGTGAACTACTGGCAATTCGAGCTGCACCCTGAGCTGATGCGCAAGACGATGGAGGGCGCGGTCGCCGCCGGGGTCCGCAATATCGTTCTGATCGGTACCGTGTACCCCTACGGCAAGGCTCGGACCTCGCTAGTCCGCGAGGACCACCCGCGTGAGCCGCATACCTTCAAGGGCCGCATGCGCAAGGCGCAAGAGGATTTGCTTATGCAAGCCCATGCCGATGGCCGCATCAATGCAACCGTGTTGCGTCTGCCGGACTTCTACGGTCCCGGAGTGGAAGCCAGCCTGCTGCATCGTGCGGCGGTGGCGGCCGTGCAGGGCGGTGTGGCCGACATGGTGGGGCCGGTCGACCGTCCGCACGAATTCGTCTTTGTGCCGGACGTGGGCCCGGTGGTCGCCAGGCTGGTCGACGCATCCGCCGCATACGGCAAGATCTGGAACCTCGCCGGTGCCGGCGCCCCGACCCAGCGCGAACTGGTGGCGGAGATGGCGCGCCAGACCGGTGCGAAGCTGAAGCTGCGGGTGGCGGGCAAGACCATGCTGCGCTTGCTGGGCTTGTTCAAGCCATTCATGCGCGAGATGGTGGAGATGAACTACCTGCTGACCGACCCTGTGATCATGGATGACTCGGCGTTGCAAAAGCTGATCGGACCGATTCGGAAGACGCCGTACGTGGAGGGTATTCGCCAGGTACTGGGCGCGATCGCCAAACAGCAGGGCATTGCGCTCAAAGGCTGAAGGGAAGCCGGCCGGTCGAGTCGAAGGCTCGCCGGTCTTGCTGAGCGTGGAAATCGAACGCTCGACGAGCATAAACTCGCTTGCTAGATAAATAACTATCTGAAAAGATCAAAAATGTACGATCTTATTTGCTTTCTGCTTGCCTCGCGATCCTATATTTCTGCACTAAAAACAAAAGCTTACTCATTTGATTGCGCGGCTATTGCTAGGCTGGCACGCATTTCGCAATAGCTATCCCGACCTCAGCGTCGATACATGCCAACGGGTAACGGTTAAGCAATGGCCTGGCGAAATCAAGACTTGAACAGCGGATGGGGCTACCCCCTCCGCGACAAGGAGCAAGCGATGGAAAGTGGAAAGCAAAAGCGCGCAGCCATCATGGCGCGCCGCAGGGAAAAACGCAGCAAGGCGAAAATCGATGCACTGCTGCCGGCCAGCGCGGTACCTCGGCCGGTCGGAAGCGTGAGCATCAATAAATCGGCGCTCGTACCGAACAATGGCTATGACGTGCCGACCTTCGTTCAGTACGGCTATTACATGGATCTGGCATTCACTTGCCGCGATTGCGGTGCCCGCCACGTCTGGAAAGCGGAGCAGCAACAATGGTGGTATGAGATGGCCAAGGGGGCAGTGTATTCCACCGCTGTCCGCTGCTTTACCTGCCGACGCGAGCGTAGTCTGGCGCACGGTGGCACACCAAAGCGTATCCGGGTAGCGGCCTGATTGTGTGCCGGGAGGACCGGGAGAGCCCGGTCGGCGCTTCTGCCTCGATGAATTCCATCGGGGCTATTCGCTTTTCCGGCTCGCTTCGGCAAGCATGGCCGCACGCTGGGCGCATTCGCGTGCCGCCGAAAGTTGTCCCAACTGCTGCAGCACCTCGGCTTTGGTGTCCCACGCTTCCGCGCTGGTATCGTCCACGCCCAAGGCCTCCTCAACCAGGGTAAGCGCCTGCTCAAGTCGGCCGAGCTGGAAAAGTGCCCAAGCCATACTGTTCAAGGTTTCCGCTGATCGTTCATGCGCCAGCAGTTTTTCCTGGCAGGAAATCGCTTCTTCATAGCGTGCCAGCTCCATCAGGCAATAGCTCAGGCCATCCAGATAGGCTGCGTTGTCGGGTTCAAGCACGAGCGCGGCTTGAAAATCGGCGATGCCGGCCTCGGCTTGGTCGTTGAAGTAAAACGCCCAGCCACGTGCCGCCACCGCCACCGGCCAGTCTTCATCCAGCGAGATGGCTTCGGTAAGATCCGCCAAGCCGGCTTCGTGGTTCCCTGCGTCGAGATACAGATCGCCACGCCAGTTCAGGATTTCCTCACGCGTGTAGGTCCATTTGTCCTCGTCCTGGCCTCTCTCGGCCATCAGTGCCAATGCCAGGCTGAATGCGGCAATACCTGCTTCAGGCGATTCCGTTCGCCGATAGAGCAAGCCCAGCGCCACCCGGTAATCGACCTTGTCCGGCTGCGCCTCGACCAGGCGAGCCAGCGCTTCGCCTGTCAGCGAGCCGAACTCGCAATCGAACGGGTAAGCCGACAAGGCCTGGTAAACGATGGCCGGATCGACCTTGTCTTCCTCATTCAGCTTCACCTGCAGGCGCGCCAGGGTGATCAGCAAATCCGCCGGATGAACGCCGGGCTCATCGGGATCCAGCGGATAGCCGAGCGCGTCGGCTATTCGTTCCTGCGCGGCGCGGAGCGCATCGGCGTCGTCACCGTTGTGGCGCAAGGTATCGAGGGCGAGGAAATTTTGTGCATAGCGTATCGCTTCCATTTCCATTTTGCCCAAGGGCGTGAACTGCATGATGGCGTAGCGCGCGATGCCGTCCAGACAGGTATTCGCCATGGCGATGCCTTTCTCGCGCAGCTGCGCTTTGCGCTCCTCTTCGATGTCGTCCTGGTGATAAACCAGTTCCTTACACAGATGCATGACCATGTAACGGCTGAACAATTGCCGGTATGCCTGATCGGCATGCCCTTCCAGTTCGAGCAGTGCTTCTTCGAAGCAAGCGAGCGCCGCTTCGAAATCGCCTTGCACTTGCTGTTCGTTGCCTTGTGCGATCAAGGATTCGACATCGTCGGTTTCAACGATATCGAGTGCGGGTACCGCCATGGTCAGCCAGTCGATGCCATCGAAAGCACCGGCCGCGGCAGGGGCCAGCTCGTCATCGGCAATCCCGTGCCAGCGCCAGGCAGCGGCGGCGGCTTTGTTTCGGTCATGCTCGTCCTGCAGCCCCAGGGCCAGCGCGGCAAAGACCGCAGCGGGAACGGCGGCGTTTCGACATAGCCCCTTCAACAGCTCGTAATCGGCGTGTTGCTGCAGATAGGCGCCGATCTTGCGGATCGTGACCTCCCACAGGCTGGGGTTGGCTGCCACCTCGCACATTTCGTAGCGGTAGTCCTTGTTCCGCTTGCGCAGGTAGCGGACCAGATAGGCGTCCAGCAAGTCTGGCGGGTAATGGCGGCTAGGCAAAAGCGCGCGCTGGAGTTGAAAGCTCGGCTTGGCCAGGAGTTCGCGCACGCAATGTTCGATCTCGGCCGCTGACGGCTCTGCCGCCCAGCGCTGTCGGTATGCCGCCAAGGTCGGCCGTTGCTCATCCTCATCGAGTAACTTGCAGGGCAGTTTGTTCAGTAGCAGAACGAAGCGGGTATTCGGATGCGTTTCCCCGCAGTAGCCCGGAAACCGGCGGTACAGTACGTCAAGCGCGTCGGCAGGCAGTGCCGGGTTGTCCAGAAGTGTCGATACCAAGTCGGAATCGGCATCCTTGGCCATGCGCAGCAAGGTGGCGCCGGGTGTCAGGGGGTGTTCGGCAACCGTGGTACGCACGCTGTCATCGGAATCGTCGGCCAGTTTTGCCAGCAAATCGCTGCGGCGGCTACGGCAGGCAAACATCGTGCGCACCAGGCTCTCGCTATCGACCGCGAAGGCATCCGCATGGGTATCGTAGAAACCCGGCGCCAGCCAACCTACCGCTGCATTGCGCCGCACCGAGGGTTCGGGATCGCGGATCAATTGCATAAGCGCTTGTTGGCGCACGAGGATTGCATCGCCGAATGGCGCCTCGCCACTGGCCGCCGCATTGGCCAGGTAGTTGCGTATTGCGGTATCGGGGCTATCGAGCAACGGCCTCCAAACCGCCTCGCCGACGTGCTGACGCTTCAGGATACGGCGACGAACCAGGGTATCCGGGTCCTGTAAAAGTGCAGCAACCAGTTCGGGCGATAACGCCGGCACCGTCGCGACCGCCTGGCGGACCGAGACGTCGCCATCGCTTGCGAGGGCCGGCAGCCATTCCGCACCCGCATCGCGATGCGCATAGACGACGGCAGCCCGGACCTTGGCCGACCCATCGCCCGCCAGGGAGGCCAACAGTTGATCCGGCAGTTCACCGCGCCCGGCCAGTGCGGTACGTACCCACTCGTCCTGGTCGTTTGCCAGCGTCTGGATGCCGTGTTCACTCAGCCAGGGCGCTGCCGCCACCGCCTGGCGCACCCGGGAGTCGGGGTGGGCAAGCAGCTTGCTTTCAAGCCCGGACGGTAGCGTCCCGCGAGCCGCGACGTCGAGCGGGAAATCGGCCGCCCATCGTGCCAGTTCCTCGGCGGTGACATCCGGATGCATCACCCGGCGACGTTGCTGCGCACCATCCCTGGCAGGTAACACTTCCGGCTGGCAGAACGGCGAGCGGCCCGCGTTTTCCGCCGCATAAACATGGTCAATGATCGTTTCGGCGTCGCCGTCGTCGATGCCGAGCGCATCTTCCGGGCTCTCTCCCCATGAGTCGCCGCAATAGTCGAGGTCGCAGGATTCGATCATGGCTTTGGACGAATCAAGCCGGCATGACTTATCCATATTCATGAACAGGCGGGTGCTGACGATGCCTTCGCAATCGAAGCACCAGTCGTTGTAGTACTGCAGGATCACGCCTTGCACCCACAGGTCGCCGCCTATGCACATGGCTGACCAGGAAAGTACATGCTTGGCCCACATCGAACCGGCAACGATCAAGATTCCGCCACCCGATCCATCCTGGTAGACGCCATCGACAATCAGATTGCCGGTGACCAGCAGATTCACTTCGTCGTTGAACACGTCCGATGCGATCCGCAAATCGCCCTCGTGAACGAAAAACCGGTACTCCTCCAGATACTCGCTGGCTTGACCGCCAAGGCGTTGGCGGAATTCCGTCTCGCGTTCAGGACCCAGGCTCTTCAGTTGGACGACGAGTTCGCTTAGACGCATAGCCTGCTCCATGGGACTGACATGACCGGATAATCCGAAGCGGCCCAGTATAGTTGAACGATTCCGCCGGATCGTGTGGCTAAATACCTGGCAATTTATGCAATGATGCGGTGAACGCCCCGTGGCCGCCGGTCGCACCCACGAACCGATGCCGCGAGATTGGCTAGACTGGAGTCAGGCGCTATTCCGACCGGTGTTGCGCCCAGATTGGAGCGATCATGAGGACGCTGTTGGCACTTGCCCTTGCGATACTTGCCGGGCTCCCGCTCAGCCTGCGGGCAGACAAACTTTCCTTTGTCACCACCGAGTTTCCCCCTTACATCATCAAGCAGGGCAATGAGCTGAGCGGACTGCAGGTGGATATCGTGCGCGAGCTGTGCCGCCGCCTGGGGCATGAGCCCGACATCAGGGTGGTGCCCTGGAACCGGGCACTGGGCTTGGTCAAAGGCGGCCAGGTGGACGGCATCTTCATGCCGGTCTACACCAAGGAACGTGCCGAATTTCTATACTTCACGGCCGAAACCTCGGGCAGGGAACGTATCTCGGTCATGCAGCGCCAGGGCGGCGATATTCGCGCCACGACCCTTGAAGATCTATACGGCGAGCTGATCGGCACGGTGTTGAGCTATAGCTACGGCAGGACATTCGACGGCCAGCCACACCTGCGCAAGGACGTGAGCACGACCAATGAGTTGATGTTGAAAAAGCTGGCGATCGGCCGCTATCGGCTTGTCGTGTCGGATGAAGGCGTGGCGCGCTACCTGGCCAGGCAAACGGGTGAATTGCGACTGGAAACCGTCTTGGTATTGCAGGACAACCCACAATACATCGGCTTCGCCAAGACACTGGGCAAAAGGGGCGAAGCGTTGGCGGAGCAATTTTCCGAAGCACTGCGCCAGCTGAAGCGGGACGGCGTGCTCAAGGATACCGAGGACAGGTATTTGGCAGGGCTTTAATGAGGCCACCAAGCCCTGCCGGAGGACTAGCGGCGAGCCGTGGTCTTGTTCAAGGCGACGGCAGCGCGGATGAGCGCCTTCAACGCTTCCTCGTCCAGATTTTCACCCTCACGGATGTCGATGGCGCGCCGGGTGTTGCCGTCGAGGCTGGAATTGAAGAGCTTGGACGGGTCCGGCAGGGAAGCGCCCTTGGCGAACGTCATCTTCACGACCTGCTTGTAGGTCTCGCCGGTGCAGATTATCCCGTTCCGCGACCAGACCGGCGTCCCCCGCCACTTCCATTCCTCGATGGCTTCGGGTTCGGCTTCCTTGATCAGGGCGCGCAGCCTGGCGAGCATATCGCCCCGCCAATCGCCCAGCGCTTCGATTCTTGCGTCTATCAGCTCGGATGCGGATTCCGCGCTTTCGGTCAGCGTGTTCATTTTATCGGCCTTTCGATGGAATTCCCCCGTAGCCAACATAGTGCCGATGCGTAAGTAGGTCAACGTATTGCGCGCAGGTATGCCGTCGCGGACTGCCTTGCATTCTCAAAGAGCATGCATGCGTCTCACGCATGCCTTGCCGTCGAATTAGTCGTTTGAAGAAACATCCCGCCTTGGCCAGAATCACTCCGTCGACAAAGCAACACGAAAACAAACTAAACAAATCCACTCTCCCGCTTGGAAGTGGCCGTCTCTGGATGACGCAACAGAAAGGTTAACAAAATGAAAAAAGCACTCGTCGTTATCGATATCCAACGTGAATACGTCACCCCAGGCCGCAGCTTCCATATCCATGGCATTGGCCCCTCGCTGGAAAACGCCTTCAGCATGTTGCAATTCGCCCGTAGCAGCGGTTGGCCTATCGTCCACGTTCAGCACATCCAGGATGGCGACCTGTTTGGTCGTGACTCGGCCGGCGCGGACTTTATCGATGGCTTCGTCCCGAAAAACTCGGAGACCCTGGCGGTAAAAGGCAATTACTCCTCGTTTTCCTCTCCGGAGTTCGAGCGCTTTGCAAATGAGCACAAAGACTGTGAACTGGTCGTGATCGGCTACGGCACCACCATGTGCTGCCTGAGCACGATTGTTGACGGCTACCACCGTGGCTATCGCTTCGCCCTTGTGGAAGATGCCTGTGCAGCCAAGGCGACGCCCAGCCATACCGAAGCCTCCATGCATTCCCACGCCGTTGCGATTCTCCAGCCATTTGCCAGGCTTACCCAAACCGAGGCGGAGATGGCCACAGCGCCGGCGCTAGCCTGAGCTATCGGGAACCAAACCGCGGCGCTACCGCGAGGTAATGGCGAGGTGCTGCGTCAGTCCGCTTGTCGCGTGGCGTCGTTCGCAATAATGGCGTCACTGATCCAGCTGACAAAAGCATCGACAGCTGGATCGCGACGATTGCCCAGGCACAGAAAAAAGGCACGCGGGCTACTCAGCTGTTCTCGCAAGGGCGCGACCAGGACCCCTTCTTCCAGCAAGGGGTCCACCAGGGGCGAACTGCCCAGCGCCACGCCGTGGCCAAATATGGCTCCCTGTATCATTTGGTCGTAATGGCTGAAGCGCAGATCCACTTGTCCCGCCACGTGCGCTGCGCCGGCACCTTCCAGCCAGGTGGACCATTGCAACCAGGGCCACAGGTTTTGCGGGTCGCTCAGATGCAGTAAAGTATGGTTGGCCAGATCGGCGACGCTGTTCATCTCGCGGCCATTGCGGCGTAATAAGGCGGGACTGCATACCGGGAATAAACGCTCATCGCACAGATGGATAGTCGATTCGGTTGGGGCAAGTTCCTTGGATGTATAACGAATCGCCAGATCGATCACGCCTTGCGACAGGTCGACCAAGCGATTGTCCGCCTCGATATGCAAGTTGATTTCAGGATATCTGGCACGAAACCGTTCCAGACGCGGCACCAGCCAGAGTGAAGCGAACGAGGTGGTCGAGGATACTTTGAGACCCCGGCGGCTCTCGTCGCGGCGGAGGGCGTCCACCGTGGTGGAGAGGCGATCCAGCGTTTCGCAAACAGCTTCGTACAATACCCGGCCCTGGTCTGTCAGCTCCAGCGCACGATGTCGCCGCTCGAACAGTACAATATTCAAATGCTCTTCCAGTTTTTTGACCTGCCGGCTGACAGCGGATTGCGTAAGAAAAACCTCTTCCCCCGCCTTCGAGAAACTCAGCTGCCGTGCAGCCGCTTCAAACCCAATCAATAAATCCAACGGTGGTAGGCGTCGCGCCATATTTATTTGTACTTTCATCCAATAATTATTTGTAAAGCGATGGCACTGCCAGACTGGGACCCACCAAAATCGCCAGCTTGACAACCCTTGGCTCAGCTATTGCGAACAATACCGAATTGAATCGTTGCTGAAAACCCTAGGACTAGGCCCTGTATGACATCCGAAGCGATTCACCATCCGGCAAGCACGCCCGCCGTCGATCTCACACGATCCCTGAGCTACGCCAGCGACCTGATGTTTCATCGCCATGCCGGCGAAGTCGGCGAGCATGACGGTTTTCTCAGTATCCGTACGCCGGATAATCCCGGTTTTTGGTGGGGAAATTTCCTGCTGTTCGGCCAGCCTCCCGGCGCCGGCGAGCGGATATCCTGGGAGCGTCTGTTCGAGACGCATATCGATGCCGACCCGGGTGGTCATCGCGTTTTCGGCTGGATAGGCGAGGAGGGCGAGACGGCGGATTTTATCGCGCAGGGATACACGCTCTGCGTCTGCACCGCGCTGGCCTCCCAACGGCCGCTCCCCCCGGCAAGGGGCAATGGCCTAATCGAAGTGCGCAGTTACCAATCGGAGGCGGACTGGCAGGCAGCGGTCGAGTTGCAGGTGCAATGCCGTGATGCCGGCATGGCGGAAGACGCCTATCGACCATTCAAGCAGGCGCAATTCGCCTTTTATCGACGGCTGGAAGAAAAGGCGCTGGGCCGCCGCTACGGTGCCTTTGTCGAGGGTAAGCTGGTCGCCGATCTGGGCATCTACCCATTTGGCACGGCCGGACGATATAACAATGTGTGCACCCATCCGGACCATCGCCGGCAGGGGATTGCCGCGCAGCTGATTTTCGAAGCAGGTTGGCGCGCCATGTCGGCAATGACCTTGCAAACATTGGTCATCGTGACGGACGAGGACAGCACGCAAAGGCTCTATAAAAGCGTCGGTTTTATCCCGCATGATGTTTCGTATGGTTTGCAACGGCAGCCACGGTAAGGGCTGGGTGCGCGGGGCGCAGCGTAACCGCAAAGTCAGGGAGGTGCTGAATGCGTTCAGGCGAAAAAGCATATATCCTGCCTCACTTTTTTGGCTGATCCGGCGCTCGGCGATCGTTCGCGCCATCAGATGATTTTGGGGACTTCCATGAATATCAGGATTGGCACACGTCGCAGCGATCTCGCAAGGTTCCAGGCTAAACAAGTCGGCGAAGCGCTGCAGAAGCTTGCGCCAGACGCGAAGATCACCTTCACGTTCGTCAGTTCCGCAGGTGATCGCGATCGCCGTAGCACCTTGGGCGGCCTCAATAGCGTGGGTGTGTTCACCAAGGAGAGTGAACTGACGCTATGCAATAACGAGGCTGATCTGATCGTTCACTCGCTCAAGGATCTGCCCACCGTATTGATGGAAGGACTGACTTTGGCCGCGGTTCCCCTGCGGCACGATCCCAGGGACGTGCTGTGTGGATTGCCCCTCGAAGCGGTTGGCCCCGGCACGCGCATTGGTACGGGTTCCATCCGGCGCCGGGCGCAGCTGCTCCATCTCTATCCCGGCATCGATATACAGCCGATTCGCGGTAATGTCCCGCCGCGCCTGCGCAAAGCCGTCAACCAGGAAGGCATCGACGGCACCATCCTGGCCTTGGCGGGTCTGGAGCGCTTGGGTTTGATGGAACCGCAGTTTGCTATCCTGCCTACCGATATCTTTCCCTATGCGGTCGGGCAGGGCGCCTTGGGTATCGAAGCCCGCCAGGGTGATACCGGCTTGCTTGAATTGCTGGCACGGCTCGAAGATGCCGATACGCGGCAGTGTACCGATGCGGAACGGGCGCTGATGCACCAACTGGAGGCCGGCTGCAGTTTGCCGGTTGGCGTTTGCAGCAGCGTTGTGGATGGCAAGCTATTACTGTCGGCGGTGGTCACGCGCGTTGACGGAACCGAGCAGGTCGCCAGCAGCTTGACGGGGCCGGCCGATCAGGCCGAGGAACTGGGAAAGCAACTGGCCGATGAATTGCTCAGGCTAGGCGCCAAGCCCCTGCTGGAGGAAGCCACGCGCTGGCGTGTCGAAGGCTGAGAGCCGAGTACGGCTTGAGCCTGGTTTCCGCGCTTCCCTTGGACGCATTCATACCGAATTTTTTCAATTGGTCTTTTGATCGAGGTTCGCAATGTCCAATTTCAAACCCGAAGTTTTCCAACCGGCGCTGGCGGATATGCTGATCCGTCCCAGGCGGAGTCGCGTTTCCGCCTGGATGCGCGATATGGTGGCGGAAACCAGCCTGTCCGCCAAAGATTTGATTCTGCCGGTTTTTATCCGAGAAGATGATTCGGTGAGCGAGCAGACTTCGATGCCGGGCGTACGCCGCCATAAAGTGGCGGAATTGCCGGCATTGGCGCGCGAAGCCGCTGGGTTGGGCATTCCCGCCTTGGCGATCTTCCCTGTGCTGGATGGCGCCAAGCGTACCCCCAATGGCGACTATGGCCGCACGGATGTGCTGGCTTGCGAGGCGATTCGCGCCATCAAGTCCGCCGGCGTGAATATCGGCGTCATTACCGATGTGGCCATGGATAGATACACTTCCCACGGCCAGGACGGTCTTGTCCGGGATGGGCGAATCCTCAATGACGAGTCGGTCGAACTTCTGGCGGAAATGGCCTTGGCGCATGCCGAAGCCGGCGCGGATATCGTCGCGCCTTCCGATATGATGGACGGCCGCATCGAAGCCATCCGCCGGACGCTGGACGCCGCCGGCCACGAACACGTCGGCATCCTGTCCTACTCGGCGAAATACGCCTCGGCGCTTTACGGCCCCTTCCGGGACGCCGTCAATAGCAGCAGCGGACTGGCGACCGGACCCGGCGCCAATGGCAAGAAAACCTACTTCCTCGATATTCGCAATCGGGCCGAAGCCGTGCGCGAGGCACATCTCGACGAGACCGAAGGCGCCGATATCCTGATGGTCAAGCCGGGCAGCTATTTCCTGGACGTGATTCTGACCTTGGCCCAGAACAGCAAGCTGCCGGTCTTTGCCTATCAGGTCAGCGGCGAATACGCCATGATGCGCGCCGCCGAGGCCGCCGGCTGGGCCTCCTACGACGCCCTGCTGATCGAATCCTTGCTTGGCTTCAAGCGGGCCGGCGCGAAGGGTATCTTTACCTACGGCGCTCTGGATGCGGCTAGATTGCTCCAGGGTAAATAAGGCGAACGCAGGCATAGCGCCCGCCCCACCGTGTTCTGCGTGGGGCGGGGCTTACATTCCGGGTCAACCAAGCTTACGCCATGCATACAATTCGCCGTTTTCAGCCCGAAGACTGGGCCAGCGTCTGGCCCATGCTTCAACAGACCTTCGCATCCGGAGACACCTATGCGTTTTCTCCGGCGAGCACGGAGGCGGAGATCCATGGCGCCTGGGTGGAGCTACCCTTGGCGACCTACGTCGCGTGTTCCGCCGACGGCGAGATAATCGGCACGTACATACTCAAGCCAAACCAGCCGGGGCTTGGCTCGCACGTTTGTAACTGCGGCTATGTGGTATCAGACCAGGCGCGGGGTCAGGGCATCGCTTCGGCTATGTGCGAGCATTCGCAAACCGAAGCCATCAGGCTCGGCTTCCGCGCCATGCAGTTCAACTTTGTCGTGTCCACCAATGAAGGTGCCGTGCGCTTGTGGCAGAAGCTGGGTTTTCATATTGCCGGGACCTTGCCGGGTGCTTTTCGTCACACAGGGCATGGCTATGTGGACGCTTTTGTCATGTTCAAGCAGCTGGTTGGCTAAGCTAGGCCCCATTGGCGTGTAGGCCAGAGCGGCATCAAGAAATCCGAACCGGTTCTTACTCGGTCATTGAAATCACCTGCTGCTTAAATCTTTCTGCCAGATCAGCCTGCGAACCCTCAGGAAATGAACACAAACAAGCGCTCAGGGCAAATATGAATTTCTCGCAGAATTCATGAAATTCCCGTTTGTTGTGCTCTCTATCTTCGAAGCCGAAGATGACTGGGTTGGCTAGCAGATTTGCCATATTGATGGCACTCGAACCCGTGGTGATCTGCATGCTCAGGTTGGTTGGCAGATACCCCTGCTCAGGAACGATATCGAAGGCCGGGGATAGCCGCCAACGTTTTTCTTCAGGACGGTAAATCGCCGCGTGGTTACGCGGGTGATCATCGTTATTCCCTACCAGCGCGTTGAATACCATGCGCCGCCACAATTCCCGCAAGTCCTTGGCGGGCGCACCCAATGTTCTTAGGGCTATCGCCAACAGGCTATAGCTCCAATCCGTTTCCACCCCGGGGCGTCCACTCGACGGGTATTCGGTTTCAAGAAGATTCAAGAGCGTGGCGAAACAGGGTGTAGCGACCGACCGTAACCCATTGGGCGGTGTCCGGTCGCTGCAGATATACATAGACCTGCTCTCCAGTTCCCTGCGAAGGCTTAGAAATAATCATTGTCTTCCTGCTTGGCGCGCCTGATCCGCTGCGCTTCGGAGCTGAGGTCCAGTAAATTTTCTGCCGGCATGGGAACAAGGTCACCCAGTAAATCCACTACCAATAACGCGGCAAAATAGCTCGCTGCCCGTACCGTCGGGTCACCGGCTTCGATTCGCCCGATGGTCTGATTCGTTACGCCCACCCGATAGCCCAGCTGAGCCTGGGAAAGCTTCATTTGCCGGCGGCGTTTGGAGATGGCCTTCCCCCATGCTTGTAACCGAAGCACCACCTTGGGATGCAGTTCGGATTCAGTGAGGCTGCGTTTTGACATGATGATATGGACGTAATTAACCCATGTAATCTATTCCATATCATTCAAGATAGCAATTCGGTGATTCGTCAGGCTGGTGATATGGGATGTTCAATGAAGGGTAGCTACGCCTGTATCATCAGCGTCTACTGGCATCCCTCCGACGATATCGGGAACCGCATGGCGCTAGAGCAGCAATTCCACCATTTCCACATAATCGCGCCGCACGGCAAAACTCAGGGGTGTTTCGCCGATCATGTCTTTCTTATGGGCATTCACCTCGGCGCCATGATCCAGCAGCCATTGCGCCGCCTTGTACTGCTCACCCTCCACGGCGTAGTGCAAGGGTGCGCGGCTGATATCGTCGAATAGGTTTACATCGAACCCATCGGCGACCAATTTGGCCATTTCGCCGATGTCGCCATCTAGCGCGGCACGATGCAACTGCTCTGCTTCAAACCAGTCTTCAGGGTAAGGCATGGGCACCCACCTATGCTTGTGGTCCATCGACCTTATTTAGCGCTAAATGCATCCCGTCTGATGACCTCCGAAAACGCCTGAGCAGCGTTTGCCAGCATGCCCTCATGGTCGCCCGGAACCAGCTGAATTCGAAAGGGTTGCTTGGCTGATTTGGCTCTGGATTTGATCCAAGGCTCAATCTGTGGCGTACTTTCTTCGCCCGTACCAAGGTATAGGAAAAAAGGCACGCTCAGGGCGCTTAGTTGTCCGGGATATAAGCGCCTCTGCTTTTCCAAGGGCTTTTTCGCATCAAATGGCACAATGCGCTGCCACGCCTCGAAAATCTGTTCCGGGTAGGCCCCTGAAGCAGCGCCGGCCAACCTCAGTTTGGCCGAGTCTTGTAAGGCCACAAGACCGCTAAGGTTTCCGCCCACGCTATGGCCGAACACGTAGACACGCTCGGAATCGACACCAGCTTGCTGTCGTCCCCATTCGATAGCGGCGAGCAGATCATCGACTTCACCGCCCATCAGCTCGAAATACCCAGGATTGCCATTTTCCCCACGGAAAGTTGGCGTCAAGACGGCGAATCCTGCAGACCGGAACGGTTCCGTTGCGGCAAAGTCATCCGCTCCAAAGGCGAATCCACCGTGCGCGTAGACAAGCAGCGGCACGGGACGTCGTTCCGGCTTGATTGGCATCGCAAACCAGGCCATCAGTTGTCCTGGAGCAGCGGGGTAATGCACCTCCTGAACGCCAGTTGGCGGCTTTTCTTGCCGATAAGATTGTGGCGACGGACCTTTGTGTAGAAGCTCTCCCGCGCTGCCGCCAATTGCGATGCAAGAAAACGAAAATGCCACGAACCATGACTTCAATTTGGTCACAAAATATTCCCTGTATTCCCTGTATTCCCTGTATTCCCTGTGTACATGCGTTGGTTAGTCCGTAAATGAGTCAGCAACACGTTGGCCTCAGGTTTCACCGTGGGCAAACGGGTCGCCATCTTAGTTCACGAAGGTCACCTTGGCGACCTCTCGCAGCAAGGCTTGTACTTGCCCGGAGAGCGGAACCATATTTGGTTCGGAATGCTGACTTGCTTTGCCCGAGGCCGAGCGCCGCACCGACGACAATTTGACTGCATGGTCGCCAATATCCGGGAAACGTTCCGCGAACGCTCCGGCGCCCGCGTCCTTTCCATTGTCGGTGCCTCGCACAAACCGTGGTTCGACAATTGGCTTGGCCAACTGCAGGGCGTGGAAATCGTCGATGTGGCGGAGGTGCTGAAATAAGCCCATGACCGGCAGGCGGAGCGGCACAGCTCGAACGGCACTGATCTGGTGGTATTTCTCAGATTGCTTGCGCCGCAATTGCTTCGATCTGCGCCCGCAGCCAGCACAAAGCCGGATCACGGTCGCGGGTGGCGTGCCAGATCAGCCCGACGGTAAAACTAGGCAGGGTCAAGGGGATGGGTGAGGTCGCGAGGCCGAAATACTGCCGCCAATGCGCTGCCAGTACTTCCGGCACGCAGGCCAAGGCGGGCAATTGGCGCAGCAGGTTGGGCAAAACGCCGAAATGCGGCGTGGTGTAGGCGACACGGCGCGCCAGGCCCTGTTCCGCCAGGGCACCGTCAACCACGCCTTCGTTGGCGGCACGGTAGCTCACGAGCAGATGTGGAAAGGCCAGGAATTGGTCGAGTGTCAGCGGTGGCGCCAGGGCGATCCGTTGCGGGTCGTAGGTGCACGCGAAGCCCATTTTCCGCAGGGGCTGGGCATAGCGTAGCGGCGTGCCGCTATCGAAGGTGGACCGCGAAGGCTGGATTGCCAGCGCTATCTCGTCGCGATCCAGCATGGCTTGAAACTGGAATGGATCGGCGGTCTTCACGGCGATGCGCAGTCCCGGCGCAAGTTGCTGCAAGCGCGTGAAAAGCAGCGGCATCAACCAGATTTCCACCCAGTCGGGCATACCGAGCACGAATGTCCGTTCGGCTTCGGACGGTTCAAAGACAGTTGGTTCGAACAGCACCGACTGGAGGCTGGCGAGGACCGGCTCCAGCGCGGCTTCGAGTTCCCGTGCCTTGACCGTCGGCACCATGCCCTGGGCGCTGCGTACCAGCAGCGGATCGTCGAACAAGGTGCGCAAACGCGCCAAGGCGGCGCTCACGGCGGGTTGGCCCAGATACAGCTTGTCGGCGGCCCGCGATACGCTACGTTCGCGCAACAGCACCAGCAAGGTCACCAGCAGATTGAGATCGACCCGCCTGAAATCGATTTCCTTGATAGTGGTCATCTTTTCAATCGATTTGAATAATGTAGGCGTGGATTGGATCATTGCCGCACTCGCCGACGCAAGTGCCCCATGCGGCCGGCCCGCACAACGATCGAATCAAGAGAATGAGTCCATGCCCGCGCTGAACGCCACTTTGCTCCGCTCCGCCCTGATCGCCGCCTTGTCGGCCTTGCCTGTGGCCGGGCTGCTGCTCGCGCCGCAAATCAGCCATGCCGCCGCACCGCAAGTCAAAACCCAGGCGCCCGGCTACTACCGCATGATGCTGGGCGACTTTGAGATCACCGCCCTATCCGACGGCACCGTCACGCTGCCATTGGAAAAGCTGTTGACCGATACCACACCGGCCCGGATACGCAGCCTCCAGGCGCGCGCCAGCCTGAGCAGCGAGGTGGAGACGTCGATCAATGCCTTTCTGATCAACACGGGGTCGCAATTACTGTTGGTGGACAGTGGTGCCGGGCGGCTGTTCGGTGACAAAGGCGGCCGGCTATTGGCCAACCTGCAAGCGGCGGGCTATCGCGCCGAAGACATCGATGCCGTGCTGTTGACCCATATTCATGGCGACCATTCGGGTGGCCTGACGGTGGACGGCAAGATGGTCTTCCCGAATGCGACCATCTACGCCGACAAGCGTGAAGCCGAATTTTGGCTCGACTCCGGCAACGAAGCCAAAGCGGCGCAGCGCCATCAACATAGCTTCCAGGAAGCAGCCGCATCGCTCTTACCCTATGCATCTGCCGGCCGCTTGAAGACATTCAGCCAGGATGCCGAGTTGTTCTCTGGCGTGCGCAGCATTGCCGTGCCGGGCCATACGCCGGGTCATACCTTTTACGCGGTGGAAAGCAAAGGGCAGCAAATGCAATTCTGGGGCGATACCGTCCACGCCCAATACGTGCAGTTCCCCGATCCGGCGGTGACCATCCAGTTCGATATCGACAGCTCGGCCGCGGCGAAACAGCGCAAGCGCGTCTTTGCCGACGCGGCGGCGAAGCAATACTGGGTCGCGGCCCCGCATATCGCCTTCCCCGGCATCGGCCATCTGCGCAAGGAAGCTGCGGGCTTTGCCTGGGTTCCGGCGAATTACGCCATTCCGCGTTGAGGTAGCGCCCAGGGGTGGCTCATCGGCGATCAGGTGCGTGGCAAACCTCGCCCTTCAGTGCGGCATCTGTTGCTGCTCGAAGTATTGGCGGATGACCTCACCGGGCCTTGACCGCCTCCACCGTGGTCTGCCACAAAGCCGGCCAATCCAGCAGCGACTGCCCGCCGCAACGGCCTTGGTGGCTGTAACTGCTCAGGACGAAATTGCGCCCATCGAAAATCCAGCCGCTGGCTTCGCCGCAGTCGCCCACGCCTCTGCCCTTGGTGTACTGGCTCAGCGTCTGGCTGGCGGGGTCGTATCCGGCATTGGTCATCTCATAGCTGGCGGTAAACACTTTGGATAGGCCCGGCAGGACAAGACGGGCGGGCTTGGGCTTGCCATGGCGCTGGGCGCGATAGGTCACATAGGACGTGTTGTATGCGCCCTGGCCGCAGGGTAGTAGCACAATCGCCTCGCGGAAACTCAGCGCCGCCACATCGCCTTGCTGCCCGTCGTCGTCGTCGTTCGTGGCGCAATCGGGTTCCAGCTTGCGGACGGCTTGTAGCAGACGGGTCGCTTCCGCCGCGCTGACCTCGGGTTTGCCGATTGCGGCGGGATGCAACACCGGCAGTGGGTGGGCAGGCGGGATGGTAGCCGCGGACTTGCTGCCGGTT